>JASGIU010000004.1:0-209672 GCA_047601605.1 Niabella sp. | reverse complement strand
TCGCCGGTGATCAGCGCGACGCGGTTCTCGCCCTTGATCGCGCAGACCCGGTCATAGACCCTCGCGTGCGAGCAGGCGCAGCGGAAAGCCGATCGCGCCGCTCGAATGCGCGCAGAGCCGCTCGATCGCGAGGTGGGTCTTGCCGGTGTTGGTCGGTCCCAGCACCGCCTTGACCCGGGAGTCGGCGCTCTTGCGCGCCGGCACAGGCGGGAACGTGGCCATTTCACCGACCAATGTGGCATCGGCCCTCGGACGCCGCAAGGCGATCGCGCGTCCGTCCGCCGCGGCCGGCCGCAAGATCCACAGGATTTAGCCAAAGATTAACCCTGATCGTGCAGAGGTTGAAGGTGATCGGCGGTCCCTTGCGGCCGCACGCGGGGAACCGGGTCTTTGTACAAGCCAAGCGACGAGCTCGACGGCATCGGTGCCGGCCCCAGGGTCGGCGCAGCGCCGTCGGCGTCTGCCGCACCGGCGCCGCGTCTTGGTGGCGGGCGTGATTGGCGCAGCCGCATCGAATGCGGCTTCCACGCGCTCGACATCGCCCACGACCTTGCCGAAGAGATCGGGCAGCGCGCGCTGGTATCGCGGTTTCGCGACCGTGCTGACGCTGGCCGCGCTGGCGCTGGCGTTCTGGCCCGACTTTTCGGCGGTCGAGGCCGCCACGACGGTATCGACCGACACCCGCACCCGCGACGAGTATCGCAGCCAGCGGACCCAGCCGCTGGCGCGCGCGCCGGGGGAAGGGAAATTCCGCCTTCGCGCCGAGCGCCAAGGTGGTGCCGCTGGCCAGCGTGCCTGAACAAGCGACCATCCAGCTTGTCACCACCTTCGGCGAAGGCGACAGCCTGGCACGCATGCTGCAACGTGCCGGTGTCGACGCGGCCGACGCTTCGGGTGCGGCGGCGATGATTGCGGCGGTGATGCCCGCGGGCGAGGTGAAACCGGGAACGCGTTTCGACGTGACGCTGGGCCGGCGTCTGACGCCTGCTGCGGCGCGGCCGCTGGGCAAGCTGCGCTTCCGCGCGCGCTTCGACCTCGATCTCGCGGTCGTGCGTCAGAGCGCGGGGCTTACGATCGTCAAGCAGCCGGTGGCGGTCGATGCGACGCCGCTGCGCATCCGCGGCACCGTCGGCGCCAGCCTCTATCGCTCGGCCCGCGCCGCTGGCGCGCCGATGAAGGCGATCGAGCAGTACCTGCAGACGATCGCCGCGCACCTGAGCCTCGACGGTGATATCGACCCGGCCGACCAGTTCGACATGATCGTCACCTACAAGCGCTCGGCCGGCGGCGGCAGCGAGGTGGGTGATCTCGTCTATGCCGGGCTCGAGCACGCGGGCAAGCCGCGTGCCCAGCTGGTGCGCTGGAAGGACGGCCGCTTCGTCGATGCGGCCGAGATGGCCATGCCGCAGGCCGCGCCCTATACGACCGGGGGCTTGACGGGCGGCATGATCATGCCCGTCGACGGCGGATAACTTCGCCTTACGGCGCGCGCCGCCATCCGATCCTCGGCTATGTGCGGATGCACGCGGGCGTCGATTTCGGCGCGCCCTGGGGTTCGCCGATCTTCGCCGTAAGCGACGGGATCGTCGCCTTCGCCGGGCGCCATGGCGGCCACGGCAACTACGTCAAGCTCGACCACGGCGGCGGAAACTCGGCACCGGCTATGGCCATATGAGCCGGATCGCCGTGGCGCAGGGCTCCGCGGTCAAGGCCGGCCAGGTGATCGGCTACGTCGGCTCGACCGGGCTGTCGACCGGGCCGCACCTGCACTACGAGCTCTACCAGAACGGCCGCACGGTAAATCCGATGTCGGTGAGCTTCGCCTTCCGCGGCGCGCCGACGGTCGACAAGGGCGAACTCGCTGCGGTCAAGGGCAAGATCGCACAGCTCAAGCGCGTCGCGCCAGGCGCGGCGTTGCAGAAGCTGATCCCGGGCTACGCATCTACCGGGAGCGATTGAGGAAAAGCGGTATCTACTTTTTCCGCGCGATGCTGCGAGTTTTTATCGCCGCATCGCTACTTGCGAAAACCGGTACCCACTTTCCCGCGCAATGCTTTAGAAGCCCTGTCATGACTGCGACCTATCCTGCGCTGCGCATGCGCCGCACGCGCGCCGCGGCCTGGAGCCGGGCGATGCACGCCGAGAACGTGCTGACCCCGTCCGATCTGATCTGGCCGCTGTTCGTCACCGAGCGGCAAAGGGCGTGGAGGAGCCGATCGCGATCGCTGCCCGGCGTGTCGCGCTGGTCGGTCGACGGATCGCCGAGCGCGCCAGGGAAGCGCGGGCGCTCGGCATTCCCTGCCTTGCCCTGTTTCCCAACACGCCAGCACGACCGGCGCAGCGAAGACGGGCGCGAGGCGCTCAATCCCGACAATCTGATGTGCCGCGCGATCAAGGCGATCAAGGATGCGGTGCCGCGATGGGTCGGCGTGCTGACCGACGTCGCGCTCGATCCCTATACCAGCCACGGCCATGACGGCCTGATCGACGACGCCGGCTATGTCCTCAACGATGCGACCGTCGAGGTTCTGGTCGAGCAGGCGCTGGTCCAGGCCGAGGCCGGGGCCGACATCATCGCGCCGTCGGACATGATGGACGGGCGGGTCGGCGCGATCCGCGACGCGCTGGAGGACGCGCGGGCACAATAACGTCCAGATCATGTCCTACGCCGCCAAATATGCGAGCGGCCTTCTACGGCCCGTTCCGCGATGCGGTCGGCTCGCGCGGCCTGCTCAAGGGCGACAAGAACAGCTACCAGATGGATCCGGCCAATGCCGAGGAGGCGCTGCGCGAAGTGGCGCTCGATCTCGCCGAGGGCGCCGACAGCGTGATGGTCAAGCCGGGGCTGCCCTATCTCGACATCGTCCGGCTGGTGAAGGAGCGGTTCCAGGTGCCGGTCTTCGCCTATCAGGTGTGCGGGCGAATACGCGATGATCGAGGCTGCGGTCGCGTCGGCGCGGCCGAACGCGACGCGATGGTGCTGGAGACGCTGATGGCGTTCAAGCGCGCGGGCTGCTCGGGCGTGCTGACCTATCATGCCGCCCATGCCGCGCGGCTGCTCGGCGCATGATCGAAACGGAACGGTTGCGGTTGCGTCCCTGGCGCGAGGCCGACGTAGCGCCGTTCCATGCGATGTGTTCGGACCCCGCGGTGATGCGCTACCTCGGCCCGCTGCAGAGCCGCGAGGAGGTGGCCGCAGGGGTGGCGCGGCAGCAGGCGTTCCAGGCAGCGAAAGGCTATTGTTTCTGGGCGGTCGAGCGGTGCGACGACGGCCTGTTCCTGGGCTTCTGCGGTGTGAAGCCGGGCGCCGAGCGCACGCCGATCGAGGGTCAGATCGAGATAGGCTGGCGGCTGCGCGCGCGGATGCCTGGGGCAAAGGCTATGCGCGCGAGGCGGCGCAGGCCAGCCTCGACTGGAGCTGGGCCCATCTGGACGCGCCGGGCGTGGCGGCGATCACCAATATCGAGAACACCCGAAGCTGGGGGCTCATGGAGAGGCTGGGGATGAGGCGAGATCCGAACGAAGACTTTGACCACCCCGCGGTGCCCGAGGGCGATCCGCTGCGGCCCGCATATCCTCTATCGCATCACCCGTCCGCAATGAGCGGGGACACGGCTGCCGGCGCCCCGCCGGTCGATGTGCCAGTTGATATGGCGGTCGATGCGCCGGCCGACGCACGGCTCCAGGCGCCGGTCCATCGTGCGCTCTTCGTCGCGACGATCCTGACGGGCAGCTTCCTGCTGTTCCTCGTCCAGCCGATGGTCGCGCGCATGGCGCTGCCGCGGCTTCGGCGGCGCGCCCAACCTGCTGGAACAGCGCGATGCTGGTCTACCAGGCGCTGCTGCTCGCCGGCTATGCCTATGCGCACCGCCTCGGCCGGATGCCGCTGCGCCGTGCGGCGAAGCTGCATCTGGCACTGTTCGTCAGTTGCGGCGGTGACGCTGCCGGTCTCGCTGGTCGCGTTGCCCGCGCCTACGCCGGGCTGGGAAGTGCTGTGGGTGCCCGCGCTGTTCGCTGCGACGATCGGCCCGGTGTTCCTGCTCGTCTCGGCACAGGCGCCGCTGATGCAGCGCTGGTTCGCGCTGAATCCCAGCGCAGGCGAGCCGTGGGCGCTCTACGCCGCCTCGAACATCGGCAGCTTCGTCGGGCTGATCGCCTATCCGATCCTGGCCGAACCGCTGCTGTCGATCCATGCGCAGAGCTGGACCTGGTCCATCGGCTACGGCCTGCTGGTCGTGCTGGTGGCGCTTTCAGGGCGCGGGCGCGCTGGAATGTGCAGACGGCCGCGACGGTCGCGGAAGAACCGCTCGCGGAAGAAGTCGACGCGGTCGGCTGGAAGCGCATCGTGCTGTGGCTTGCGCTCTCGGCGGTGCCTTCGGGCCTGATGCTCTCGACGACGACGCACCTGACGACCGACGTCTTCGCCATGCCGCTGCTCTACGGGTGATTTCGCTCGGTCTCTATCTGCTGAGCTTCGCCATCGCCTTTTCCGACAAGCGTGACATCGCCGATGCCGTCACGCGCTGTGCGCCGCTGATCGTGCTGCTGGCAGGATCGATGGCCATGGTCTCGCGCAGTTCGGGCAGCATCGACTCTGGCGCTCGGCGCGGTGGCGATGCTGTTCGTGGTCGCCGTCGCGCTGCACACGCGGCTCTACGATTCGCGTCCTGCGGCTTCACAGCTCACCTTGTTCTATCTCGTCATGTCGGCGGGTGGTGCGCTCGGCGGGCTGTTCACCGCGCTGATCGCGCCGGTGGTGTTCGACTGGGTCTGGGAGCATCCGCTGCTCGTGATCGCCGCCGCGCTGCTGATGCCGCTCTATCCGCTCTACGACTGGCGCCGCCTGCCCGATCTCGATCCGGGGCTGGCGCGGATCGCCGCAGCGCTGCTTCGCCGTGGCGCTGTTCCTCGCCGCGCAGCTCCGCGAATATACGATGCTCGAGAACCCGTCGCTGAACCGTCTGTGGTTCACCTTCGGCATCGTCGCCGTCGGCATGACGCTGGTGCCCTGGCGAGTGGCCTTCACCGGCGTGCTGGTGCTGCTCATGATCGCCCAGGGCGGGATCGAGACGCTGCGCGGTTCCTACGATGGCCACCGGACGCGCAGCTATTTCGGCATCTACTCGGTGCGCGACTATCATTCGATGAACCTGCGCACGCTGGCGCACGGCACCACGCTGCACGGCCAGCAGTCGCTCGATCACGATCTTGAGTGCGCGCCGATGACCTATTACGGTGCCGGTTCGGGCGCGGGTATCGTCATGGGCAACGCTTCTGCGCTCTACGGGCCGGCGGCGCGGATCGGCGTCGTCGGGCTCGGCACCGGGACGCTCGCGGCTTATTACCAGACGGGGCAGCGCTGGCGCTTCTACGAGATCGATCCGGCGGTGCTGAAGCTCTCGACCAACAGGGACCTTCACCTACCTGACCCACTGCGCCGACCGGCCCCAAGGTCGAACTCGGCGACGCGCGGCTGGAGCTCGCCAAGGCGACGGCATCATGTCATTCGACGTGCTGGCGATCGATGCCTTCTCCTCGGTTGCATCAATTTCAAAAGTTATCTTGAGCCGTTTGCCGTGTTCTAAACAACATTTAAAATTATTTGAGATGTCTAAATTTATAAGCTGCTCCTTCAGCTTTATGAAATTGCTTTCAATAATTGCTAATTCTCCTTTATAAAGTGGAGACGCTATTTCATGATGAGAAAGTGGATGTAGTAAAGCTGAAAGTAGAGGATTTATATTATCAATGTATTCAGTTGAGCTTTCCGAATTGGATAAAAAACGTTTTGCTCTTAATACAAGTTGGGTTAGCTGATATTCTGGCAATTGAGTACTTTCTGCATCCACTCTTTCCCATTGAGGAATAAAATTCTGAATTAACTCTTCCAATGCTTTTCTAAAATAATTGGCTGCGGCTGGATAATCTGGGGTTGATCTATGATTCAGATATCTAATTGCTTTATTATAATATGAGTCTCCTTCTACGACAATTGGTTTATTTATTTTATTATTTGAGATAGGGTCGGTATCAAATCCAACATACATTTCAATTGCTCTCCATTTTTCATTGCTATTGCTTTCAAAATGTTTTTTTGCTAGCTCAAACCAATGTCTGTCATATGTGGATATAAACTTTTGATAGTCGGAAAATTCATTTCTAAGTATGTTTAATATCGGAATTCTATTCCCTGCATCCAGACCAATAAAGACGTCGTCTAAAAACAAAACTTTCAAATCAACTGTTGCTGGATTGGTACGCAGTGAAGCTAAATATAAACAGATGGCAATAGCAGATAATCTAGCTTCATTTAGAAAATCATTGTATCCTCCAATAATTGGGATCCCATCTTTGATCACCTGTAATTTTAAGACTTTTGTAGTGTGCCATTCCCATTTATGTCCATAGTTAAATGTCAATGGAACTAGTGAATAGTCTAATTTAATATTTAACTCCTCAAAGTAGTTGGATAAATATTGATTTAGAATGACAAAAACTTCATCTAACGTGCCTCTTAAATGAGTTTCAAAAGTAGGAAGAAATGCTATTGCATTTTTATGACGCCGATCATTCCTATTATAAGCATTACTTGTTAAGTCTTCTTGTAATTGTTCCCACCTTTCTTTAAATCTAAAATTACCTCCTGTACTATGTGGTATATGCTCTCCTAATAGATTTAAAATTATCAATTCAAATAAGTTGGGCTCGGATTCGTTATGAAAATAGACCCTTAGTAAATCAGTATAGTCAAGAAACCCCTTGATAAGAGCTGTATTTTGAATGAAAAGGACATCGTGGTCAGAATTTACATTAGAAAACGTATATGAGATTTCTGTTCCACCCAAGATTTGGTTTGTCAAAGTATCATATTCTGAAAACTGTAATTTTATTTCACCTGGATCATTAGGTAAATATCTATTTTTTACAAACTGTACAGAGGTATCCCTAGAGCTTGAGAAAAAATTATTTAAGGCTTTATATAAAGAACTTTTTCCACTGCCATTTTCATCATAAATTAGTAAATTTTCACCATTTGATATCTCAATAGCATCATATTTTCCGAAATACCCCCTAAAGTTGTTTATATCTATCGATGTTATTTTCTTACCCATTTTTAAGAAAACATTTAATAATGAGATTCAATCTCAATAACTTGTGGAATATTTAAGAGCGATACAAATCTTCCTCCTAAATTATGTTCTGGGGAGCTGATTTCTGCATATAGTTTTTCAACGGCTTCAGCTTTTTGGGAACTATCTGGTTTGTCCTCCAATTTAGGAAATGTTGAGATGTATGTTTTTATTTCGATGTCTTTTTCTTTAAACTCTTTGGCGAAGAATATTTCATAGACTAAGGCATCAAGAACTCTTTCAAAAAATAGTGTTGCTTTATAATTCATCTCACTATTAATAATGTAGTCAACAACATTTGCAATTTGAATCTGACTTTCCAAATCTTTAATTGGTATTTCTATTTCATTAAGGTCAGTTAATGATAATGGTTTTGTGTCTTCCAGTCTAATTTGCTTTTGAATATGATATTTATGATAATAAAATCTGCTAGATAAAAGAGCTAAAATATACTTAGGTATAAAATTCGGTCTATTTAATACCAACCCAATAATATTATTTCTAAATGCTACCGTACCATTAGTAATTGCCATATTAAAACGTGACAATGAATTAGAGTTTCTAGATACTAGAATTTTTTCCTTAGATTCAAATATCTCTTTTAAACGAGAGTCTATATCAATAGTGATTGAATCTAATTGCTTATTATTAATAGTATAGTTCTTGAAAATATTTTGTGTCAAACATTTATAAGTAATATGTGTATCACTTGATATTGGAGAAGATAAATTTTTTGCATTTTCTTTAATGCCAAGCTCTATTGTTGCTATCTCCTTAAGAAAAGCCGTGATGTTATTTTTGTTAAGTTGAATGTCTGAATAACTAACTTTAAAAGATTTTACTGCAATTTCAAATGTGGACTTCTCGTCTATACTTGCCATTAGAGCAAACAGATGCTTTATACTATCTCGGATTTCCAACTTATCGTTCAGAATAGTATCATATGGTACATCGAATAGAAAATGCCAAAGTGCATAAAAACTTTGTTGAGTTCTTCTACCAGTTTTTCCAGTTAATAATAATTCATCCAAATTTTCATTAAGAGTTGTAACAGTCGAATCTTCATCGTTAGAAAGTAATTCCTTTAACTTACGAATAAACTCGAATTCAAAATAATTAATGGCATTTATAAAAGCATTTTTGTCTTCAATGCTTTCCAAAGTTTTGGTTATTTCATTCTTTGACCTTAACCTGAAATTTATTTTAGTACCTATTTTGTATATATCAATTTCAAGTGAATTAGGTTCTTTGTTTTTGTTCTTATTTAAAGAGTATTGTAAAAATGCTAGAGAAGTATATATATTCTCATCTTCCATCCTTGAATTATTTTTCCTGAAGTAGAACCAGTTTTTGTGATTCTTATGGACAGCTTTTATGGTATCAATGATATCTCTGGAGATATAAGAGTTCCACATTTCAAAGGTGTCTTCTTTTATAGGATATGGTTTGTCATTTAATCTGACAAATAAATCTATTGGTTCAAAATTTTTATTATATTTTTTATCAATCTCAATTACCCATAAGTCAAAATTCTTTATTCGGTCTTGAAATTCAAGTGATAAATCATTAAACTTGCTTCCGTGTAAATTGCTTAAAATGCCATTTTTTAGGTATAATGAGTATCCATTCTTGTTGGAATAAGTTTTCTCTCCATTTTCATTCAGATAGGGATCACCTGTAAAACCTAATATACTTAATATCCGTTGTTGCCCATCCAGTACCTCCCTTACTCCATCTTCTCTTTTAAATACAAAAATTGGTGGAATTTTTATTCCTAAAAGAATGCTTTCAATAATTGAAGAAGATTTCTTTTTGTTTATCACCTCTTTTCTTTGATACTGAGGACGAATTAAAAAGCGTTGTCGATCCATTAAACGTATGATATCAGTTATGGCAATAGACGATGGTTCTGGTTTATTAATTCTTAACTCCTCAAAACTCTTCAACTCTTCATCAATAGGATTGATTCCTTTATTTTTCTGTATAAAATCTTGATTAGTATCTAGATAAAGATTCAGTGATTTTCCAAACTGTTGTTCAAAAAATCTTGTCGTAGTACTGTACCTTTCATAAAGTTCTTTTGCAAAAGAGCTCCTTTGAAGACTATATGAGTCTATGTTATTAATCAAATAACTAACGAGCTTATTTATTAGTTCAGGACTGTCTACTTTCTTTAATTTAATATCTTCGTTTTCAAGAGCTGAAAATACCCAAAATAAACATTCTGAGACTAACCTATTATAAGAATCACTCTGTTTTAAAAAAGTAGCCTTGATTTTTACCAATAGATTTAATTTTGCTACAAAACCTTGGTAGATGTCTTCAATTTCCGAAGTATCAATTTTAGCAAATAAAGCTTCGTAAAACTTTGAAACCACGGTTTGCTTTTTGACGGCATAATATTTAATCGGAATTTCGTGTTGAACAAGTAATTGCCGTACCCTTTTAAGTATTATCTCTATATCATTCTTCTCAAAATTAAATACATTTGAAATATCTCGATTTAGAATTTCATCTTCTTGGATCTTTTTCTTTAAGTAGGCATTCAAATCGTCTTCCAAATAGACTGCATTGTCTATTTCTGATGGTTTGAGTGGAGTAATTCCAGAATTATACCTTTTAAATATTTCCCTTTTTACTAGCTCTTCCACATCATCACTGATTCCTTCTCTAGATGGCAAACTGAATTCAATGATACGTAATTTAGTATCCCAAAATAAATCCTGAAGTTCAGTATCAATATCTTTAAATGCTTTATTAGCTATTCCAATATTTCCTAATTTATGTAAACCGTTTTTTCGTAATTTAAATTCATTATCTTTAAATCTGAGAACAGTTTGATATCGTTGACGACCATCGATAACTTCAACCTTATCACCATTCCTAAAAAAAACTAACGGAGGAATTTCTGTTCCAAGCAAGATACTCTCAACAAAATAAGAAGCCTTTTCATCATCCCATACATAATTGCGCTGATAAGATGGTTTAAAATCTGTATTTCTAACTCTAGCTTTATTATTAAAAAGACTTTCAATCGACATTACTTTCGATTCAATCTTAATTTTATTTTCAAAAATGTCTCTTATATCCATAAATATTACATATCATTTCGGAATGATGCCTTGATCTTTATTTTTATCTATTTTGCAATCAACTTCTCCAGTTTCTCAATCATCTCCTTTTGCTGTTGAATCATCCTTTCATACAATTCAACCATTTTATCAAGCGGATTAAAAGAACAATTATCATTACGTTGATATCCGATACCATGGTCGCCAAATGTATTAGAGATTACATTTACAGCCTGCTCTTCATCAAAATTCTGGAAAGCTTCCACCGGTATTTTCAGCGCATCGGATATTTGTTGGAGTAGGGGAGCGTCAATCGTATCCTTTTGCTCCAAAAGAGATATTTTCTTCTGATTCCAGTCATCACCTAACTCATAAGCCAGGGCTTCCTGCTTAATGCCCAACATTTCGCGGAAGCGTTTTACATTTCGCCCTTCATGTATTTTATGTTCCATTATCAAAGTTTTTGTCAGTAGCCAAAGTTAATTGATATTTTGATAATCAGTATACTATAAAACCAACTAAAATATCCTGTCAATATGGATAAAGTATCCTTTATAGAACTGATTTATCCTGATTGTGTTGATGAATTTTGCATTATGATAGTTAAAAATAATTAAAACTGAAAAAGAATGCAGTTGAAATACAATAAAGATCCGTTTGAGACTATTTCGTGGTGTTTAAATTCCCTGAAAATACCGGAAGATGTCCTCATTGATATTTTCAATAATGACTCAATTATTTATTTTAAAACCGTCATTCAAACTGCATTTAGGAGCACTTTGCAGAACAAAGCGGTTAAAAAATTCCAAAATAGGGAATTGTTCATGGTGTTTCTGCGCGTTAATTCGTTAATTCTTTGTCGGGCAGTATTTCTGTAAAATCAATAAGAATCGGATAGCAATGCAGGAGAAGGAGATGAGTAGTAGTAATTCACGATATTTATAAATTGATATTAACTGATAAAATTCACAATTAAAATTATGTATATGAAACAACATTTATCAATCAGTCATTTTACTGGAAGAGAAAAACATGCTTTGCTGAAATTAAAAAACAAAATTGTAGCATTGTATAACCCGCGTATAATATATCTTGTCAGCATCATCAGTTCAACTAAACTGGCGCGTAATTGCTTTGATAACCCTAGGAATAAAAGACACTGGTCTTTTTCATGTAGTTTAGTATTGATCTTAAAAGAAAATTTGTATCTCCCTGAAAATGCGGTGAAAACATTACTGAATAGCGATAAAGATTGTAGGCATATTCATCTTGTAGCACATCCTTTTGATTTTGTAGAAAAGCAGCTAAACGAGCATTCATTATTCTTTTGCTGGATACAAAGTAGGGCAATACTCTTATATGATAAAGATAATTCTTGCAGGAAACTACCTGAGCCTATTGAAAATATGAAGAAATATGAGAAAGAAGTTCATCAGTTTTTTTCAGATAACCCCAATTATGAGCACTATAAGGATATAAAACTCTCTCCGCTACCAGTAAGACTTTCCAGACAAAGTCAAAGTAGTAAAGACCTTTTAAATAGAGAACCCTGGTTTGAGTCATTCAAATCATATTTAGAATATCATCATCCTAAAAGAGTTAATAAGAATATCCGAGCTGTCTTATTAGATTATATCCGAACCTCGCAAGCCGGTTATCCGATTAATTTCAAATAAATACTTTGGGACTTTGAAGAGTTAATGGAAGTACTTGATTTGGCTGAGTCCTCGTTTAAAGAATATGAATAATATAACTTTATCTGTATCAAACTGGGGAAACATTATGTTAAATAGCGACAACTATTTGTTTACTGTGTAGTAGTGTATAAGCACTAGTAAACGGAATAGTAAGTTTCAGACAGTTCATTACTTGTAGGTTATATTTATGAATTGTTCAATAATCACCAATAAAAATTCATTAGGAAAAATATCCAAAAATTATTTCGCTCCTTATAAACAGGTAAACGAATCCGTTCAACATTGGAACTAAATAATGCTACAAGGTTTGTAATCCGATAGTAATTGCATTTTCCGACAGATAAAAATAATAACTCTCCGTATTGAAATACAGAGAGTTTTGTGTAGTTCTTCATAAGTATTGTTACATAGACTTTTGGTGGGATTTCAAAGATAATCATCTTGTCCTATAATTTATATTATGTTAAATATAAAAACCGACAACCCTCACCTCAAGCAAACTCCCTTATAAAATTTACCATATCCACCCCTATATATTCTTAATTTCTCCCCCTATGAATAAAATATCGTACGGTAGTTTAGCAACGGTTTTTTAAGTACCTTCCGGCGCAAATCTAAACTTGTCAGATAATCCATTTTGTAATATGAAAAAAAGTTTTACGTTCTTGTTGGCGTGCATGGCATTGTCCAACGCTTTCGCACAGGCAAACCCCGACTGGGAAAACCCCGAGGTATTTGCCATTAACAAAGAGGACACGCGTGCCACGTCCCTGCCTTACCCGAGCGAGCCGCTTGCCGTGGCCGATAATTATGCTGCTTCACCTTACTACCGGTCGCTGGATGGCAACTGGCAGTTTAAATGGGTGCCGCGTATCGCAGAACTGCCCACGGGCTTTTATGAAGAAAATTTTACCCCTTCTGGTTGGACGACCATGCCGGTACCGGGCAACTGGGAATTCAACGGTTTCGGCATCCCCATGTACGTTAATGTTGGCTTCGGCTTCCGTGCCAAACCGCCGTTTATTGACCGGGAAGATTCCCCCTCTGGCGCTTACCGTCAGGAGTTCACCGTTCCCGAAAATTGGGACGGGCGCAGAGTCTTCATACATTTTGAGGGCGGCACGAACTCTATGTACGTATGGGTAAACGGAAAAAAGGTCGGTTATACTGAAAATTCTAAAAGCCCTGCCGAGTTTGATATCACACCCTATATCCGTACAGGTAAAAACCTGTTGGCCTGCGAAGTGCATAAATTTAGCGACGGCTCGTATCTCGAAGATCAGGACATGTGGCGCTTGGGCGGCATCAACCGCAGTGTTTATCTGTACAGCACGGCGCAAACCCGTATCTGGGATTTCTTTTCCCACGCGGATCTGGATGCAAATTATAAGAACGGTTTGTTCAGCACGGACATAAAAATCAAGAACTATGGTAGTTCAAACGAGAAAAGAACCGTGGATGTGGTTATTTTGGATAAAGCCGGAAAGAAAGTCTTTTCGCAAACTAAAAAATTAGATATATCTCCTAATACGATTGATTCCGTATGGTTTGAGGGTACGGTAAAGTCTCCCTTGCAATGGTCAGCCGAAGCACCCAACCTGTATAACATGGTGATAACCTTGAAGGATGACAAAGGTGGTGTTATCGAAAGCACTTCTCATCGTGTTGGCTTCCGTAAAATCGAAATCAAGGACGGACAATTACTAATCAACGGTAAAAAGATATATTTCAAAGGCGTTGACCTTCACGAATTCAATACCAAAACCGGTCAGGTAGTTGACTCTACAGTGATGCTGCGCAATATTCAGTTGTTTAAAGAATTAAACATAAACGCCGTACGTACTTCTCACTACCCGCAACAACCGCTTTGGTACAAACTATGCGACGAATACGGCATTTATTTGGTTGACGAGACCAATCTTGAATCCCACGGCCTCGGCTACGGCCCCAACAATGTGTCCAACTTCCCCGAGTGGCAGGCAGCGCACTTAGACCGTGTTAAAAGACTTGTCGAAAGGGACAAGAACCATGCTTCGGTTATATTTTGGTCATTGGGTAACGAGGCCAGTAATGGCAAGGCTTTCTTTACCATGTACGACTGGGCAAAGGCTCGTGACAAGAGCCGCCCCGTGCAATATGAGCAGGGCATCCGGGACAGGAACACCGATATTCTCTGCCCTATGTACCCCTCTTGGGAAAGCATGGTGCGCGATGCCGCCCGGGATTTGAAGAAACCTTTCATCATGTGCGAGTATGCCCACGCTATGGGCAACAGTATGGGCAATTTTCAGGACTATTGGGATTTAATGCGCTCCAGCAAGAACATGCAGGGTGGTTTTATCTGGGAATGGTACAACCACGGTTTCAGAACCAAGGATGAACAAGGCCGTGAATATTGGGCTTATGGTGGCGACTTGAAGGGATACAACAAGATGAACGATGGCAATTTCTGCATGGACGGCCTCATCACGCCCGACCAGCAGTATATGCCCCACACACATATCGTTAAAAAGGTTTACCAGAACATTCTTTTTGAGGCAAAGGATATCAATAACGGCGTGGTTACCGTTATCAATGATTTCAGATTTACTCCCATTACCCCGAAGGATTATACTTTCAAATGGGTTCTATTAAAGAATGGAGAAACCGCCGCTACCGGAAACTTTAACGTGACCCTTGCAGCCGATTCAAGGAAAGATGTAAAACTGAACCTGCCTAAGATAAGTGCCGCGCCCGGAACAGAATATTACGTACAGGTATTTGCCTATACCAAAAATGCCACCCGCTTCCTCCCTGCCGGATTTGAGTCTGCAAAAGGCGAATTTGCGCTCAACGGCAATAACTATTTTGCATCAACGGACAAAGGCCAGGGCTCGGACGTGCAAAAAAGTGACGAGCAGGGCAAGCTCATTCTTTCTGCAAATGGTATTTCTTATGAGTTTTCCAAGGATTGGCGAGGGCTTACGGCCGTCAAAAGCCCAGTAAATTGGTTGTTCAGCCATTTGCCGAAAATCAATTTCTGGCGTGCGCCGACCGACAACGATTTTGGTTCCGGCGAGCAATATAACCTGCGCCAGTGGCAGGCCGCTTCCATAACCCAATCCACCAGCTTCAAGGGCGTGGAAGAAAAAGACGGTACGGTCACGGTGAACTATGAGGTAAAACCTGCTGGTGTGGACGCGATGGTTGCCCTCTCCTACACGGTGAACAAAGACGGGAGCCTTGGCATTACGGCACATTACAAGGCTTCCACCGATAAACTGCCGGAGATGATGCGCTTTGGCATGAATATGGAACTGGCCAAGCATTACGACAACTTCACGTGGTATGGCCGCGGCCCGTGGGAAAACTATGTAGACCGCCATGCGGACGCCTTTATGGGCGTATGGGACGGCAAGGTAGAAGATCAGGCTTTCCCCTATTATCGTCCACAGGAAGCTGGTAACAAAACGGATGTGCGTTGGCTCACACTTACCGACAAAGATGGCAAAGGCATCCGCATCACAGGCGCACAGCCTCTTTCCGTGAGTGCCACCAACTATCGCACAGAGGACTGGGATCCCGGCACGACCAAGAAGCAGCAACATGCCTCCGACGTGCTGCCCGCCAACAACGTCATCCTGAACGTAGACCTCTTCCAGCGCGGTGTGGCTGGGCTCAACTCTTGGGGCGCCAAGCCGCTCGACCAATACCGTTTCCGCGACAAGGAATACAAATATACTTACACCATCAGTATCATCAAATAATCACCCGATGACCCGAGTCGCAAGCCCCGCCGAAACACGGGGTTTGTTGTTTATGGTGAGTTGAGTGGGGCTCTCGGCTTTAGTGCATATATCAACTGTTGTCCACGCTGCTGCGGGCTGCGGCTCCGCTCCTCTCGTCGCGCGGCTTCCCCTGCGCATCGTGCAGCCCCTCGGCTATGAATGATCATGAACATATAGAGCCAAAAGTTTGTATAACAAAATCAATGAGAGAATGACAAGAAATGAAGTCGTCACTTTGAGCGAAGCCGAAAAGTCTTTGGATTTAAGAGGTTCCTCCGCTCGCTACACTGTGTTTCGGTCGGTCGGAATGACGAGAGAAAATATTAGGATATAAGCAAAAACTATATCTTTAAAATCATAAATATAACATGCAGAAAGGAGGCTTTATATATTTTATGACCAACAAGAATCGAACGGTGCTATATCTTGGAGTAACTTCCAATCTCCGTCAAAGAGTTTGGGAACATGAACGCCATCAGACACATTGCCTTGAAGAATAGGGACTGGAGATTTTTGAATGAGGAAATATATGGAGATGTATATAGTTTGTTGTACTGACTGTGAGATATCTATCCTTCCCTTTCGCTGTTGTTGTAAGTGAAGCACAGCTTAGTCGAACAATCTCTTTCATAGAACGCTATGCAGAGACCGAAATAAAAAAGTTGTATTTAAATTCTTTGAAATGACAAGTTCCATTCAATGATCGTCATTCCGAGCGCAACGCAGTGGAGTCGAGGAATCTTCTCAACTTAGTAGAAGATTCCTCCGCTCATTCCACCACGTTTTGCTCAGTCGGAAAAACGAGGATGATTATGCAAACGACAATTTTATGTGCTTGGTCTTAGGCAGTTTAAGCAACCTGACATTTAATTATTAAATATCAAATCATCATTTATAAGGCTTTTGAAAATAAAAGTTTAATTTTCGCCGCTGTTTGTGTTTTTTGCAAACTACTTATAAATAAAAGATAGTAATATTTATGTTCGTAGATAAAATAAAGTCAGGAGAATCAGGAGTATTAATGTATGGCGTCACGCCGCCTAAATCAGAAACAACTGCGGAACGGGTTGCCGAGATTGCAGCAAAGACAGTCGCCCGATTAACGGCACTTGACATTGACGCACTGATTGTATATGATGTACAGGATGAATCAGCCCGCACGTCCGAGGAACGGCCGTTTCCTTTTCTCAAAGCCTTGGATCCTTTTGCGTTTGCCAGCAACTATCTGCACGAACTAAAAGTGGATAAAGTTATTTATCGTCCTGCGGGAAAATTTTCACCGGAAGAATTGTCCGACTGGCTCGGCAATTTGCAAAAACATCGTTTTCATCCTGTCTTTGTAGGCGTGCCTGCGCCCGATTATCCGGTCAAATCCACTTTACAGGAAGCCTATCGAATTTGGGAAAAATATAGTGCATCTTCGGTGATGGGCGCGGTAACAATTCCTGAACGGCATGAAATACTGAAAGATGAAGACAAGCGAATGCTTGACAAAATGAATGCAGGCGTTTCTTATTTCATATCACAATGTATTTTTAATGTGGCTTATGCAAAACAACTAATCGGGGATGTTGCAAAAACCTGTCAGGAAAATAATGTTCGATTCCCGACAATTGTTTTTACCCTTTCGGTCTGCGGGTCTTTAAAAACATTGAGGTTTATGGAATGGCTGGGCATCCACATCCCCGGAAAATTGAAGGAAGAACTTAAAAACTCGGACAACATGCTCGAAAAATCAGTAAAAGTTTGCCTTGATATTGCTTCGGAACTCACGACGCTTTGCGCTGAAAAGGCGATACCCTTTGGGTTCAACATCGAAAGCGTGGCAATCAGGAAGGACGAGATTGAGGCATCCGTTTATATGGTGAATAAAATCGGTGAAATGCTGGAGAGCCAAGGGCTGCGGAAGAAAAAGTAGGTTTAAAATCTATTTCAAACCACATCGTATGAAGTCCTTTTATATAAAAATCTTTGTGGCCATCCTGTTATTTCCGTTAGCGGGCATGGCGCAGGTAAGCGAAAAACATAATTTACGATTCTCCCACCTGCCCCAACGATGGGACGAGGCCATGCCGTTGGGCAATGGGATGTTGGGCGCGCTTGTATGGCAGAAGGAAGGCAAACTGCGTTTGTCGCTGGACAGAGTGGATTTGTGGGATGAACGAAAAGCCTTGGATCTTTCCAAATTCACTTTTACCGACGTGGAAAGATGGGTAAAAAACAAAACGTATGACTCTGCCCATTTGTTGGGCGATGCTCCTTATGATGAAAGCCCCTATCCTACCAAGCTTCCGGCGGCCGCAATGGAGTTTGATTTGAGCGGCCTTGGAAAAGTTGCGTCCAATACATTGGATATCAAAACCGCGCTCAATACAATAACATTTGAAAGCGGGATAACTTTCAAATGTTATATACATGCCACCCAAAACACCGGATACTTTTCTTTTGAAAATATTAAGGGGCAAAAGGCTCGGGATGTATTTAACACACTCATTCCCCAACTGGTTGTACTAAATTACAATAGCGGCAAAAGCGCGGATGACAACAGCCACGCCGGACAAGGACTTGAAAAGTTGGGCTATCCAAAAGGTACTGTCACCCAAACGGCCCATGCCATTAGCTACCATCAACCCACCTATAATGGAAACTATTTTGAGGTGGTCGTCAGTTGGATAAAAATTTCAGGGGATAAAATACAGGGAGCTTGGACAATAAGCAATAATAGTAAGGCTAAAATGCCCGTCCTCACTAATGCTTTAAGCAATGCTAACTGGGCAAGCCATACAAAATGGTGGAAGAACTTTTGGTCTAAATCATCTATAAGTCTGCCGGATACGCTTATTGAAAAACAATACTATTTGGAGATGTATAAACTGGGTGCCGTATCGCGCCCCTCCACCCCTGCCATTACGCTGCAAGCTGTTTGGACGGCTGATAACGGCAGTCTCCCGCCGTGGAAGGGCGATTTTCATAACGACCTTAATACACAGCTCAGCTATTGGCCTGTCTATACTGGAAACCACCTGAAAGAAGGAGAAAGTTTTATTAACTGGCTCTGGAAAATCAAGAAAAAAAACGAGCAATACACCCGACAATATTTTGGGGTAAAGGGATTGAACGTGCCGGGTGTGGTAACACTTAACGGCGACCCGATGGGCGGATGGATACAATATTCATTAGGGCCGACGGTAAGTGCCTGGTGCGCACAACATTTTTACTGGCAATGGAAGTATTCGATGAATGAAAACTTCCTTAAATCCCAAGCCTATCCTTACATACATGAGGCGGCTGTTTATCTTGAAAATATCACACGCTTAGAGAATGGTGTCAGAAAAATACCCCTTAGTTCCAGCCCCGAATACCATGATAACAGTATTAACGCCTGGTTCGCGGAATGGACGAATTTTGACCTTTCTCTCGCAAAGTTCCTTTTTAAGGCCGCAGAAGAGGTGGCTACCGCAACTGGCAAAAAAAGTGAATCTGCACATTGGCAAGGCATTTTGAAACAGTTGCCCGATTTTGATACAAACGAGACAGGTTTTACCATAGCGTCTGGTCAAAATGCAAACAGTTCCCATCGTCACTTGTCACCTTATATGTCCATATATCCGCTGGCGTTGTTGGATATCAACAAACCGGAAGACAAAACCATTATTCAAAATTCGTTGAAAAGAATTGAAGCATTGGGCACGACGGAATGGTGCGGCTATTCCTTTAGCTGGATGGCCTGCCTGTATGCACGTGCTTATGAAGCCGATAAGGCTGCCCGACAGTTACAAATTTTTGCGTCCAACTTCTGCTCCCCCAACAGCTTTCACTTGAACGGTGACCAAAAGGGTGGTGAATATTCCAGGTTTACTTACCGACCATTTACATTAGAAGGTAATTTTGCCTTTGCACAAGGTGTTCATGAACTGTTGCTGCAAAGCCGGGATAGCTACATCGAAGTTTTCCCTGCGCTGCCGCGTGATTGGCAGGATGTAGCTTTTACCAATCTCCGTGCCGAAGGCGCCTTTATCGTTTCTGCAAAAAAGGAAAACGGCGTGCCTACCACCATCAAAGTCGTTGCCGAAAAAGATGGCGTGCTAAATATTAAGCTGCCCTTTAAAACCTGGCTGTCAAAAAACACTCCGATGGAATCATTCAAAAAGAGTGATAATGGGATTGTTTCCATCAACCTTAAAAAAGGACAGACCGTGGTTTTTGAAAATGGATATGAGTAGATAGGAAACATTCATTATAAAAGCCCTTTGATATGCTTGTAATTTGTTTTTACAGTATATAAAACCTCTTCCATTTTTCCTCCGAGCATAAGTTGAGCCATAGATTTGGTCATTCCCATTATCTGCCCAAACTCAATTTTAGGAGGGAGTGCCAATGCATTCGGATTGGTAAAAATATTTAAAAGATATGGGCCATCATGCTCTAAACACTCTTTAATCGCCTCTTCTACATCCTCCGGATGACGCACATTTTTTCCGGGATATCCCATTGCCTGGGCAATCATTGCAAAATCGGGATTAATCATGTCTGTTTCATTATCCGGCATTCCGCCTACTTCCATTTCCAGTTTTACCATTCCTAAAGCTCTGTTATTAAATACAATAAGCTTTGCCGGAAGTTTATATTGGAAAATGGTTGCCATATCTCCTAAAAGCATGGAAAGCCCTCCATCCCCGCACATGGCAATTACCTGTCTGTCCGGATGTGCCAGCGATGCGCCTATTGCCATCGGCATGGCGTTTGCCATAGAACCGTGGTTGAAGGAACCCAGCATTTTTCTTTCACCTGTTCCTGTAATAAATCTTGCGCCCCATACGCAACACATACCGGTGTCTACCGTGAAAATGGCATCATTTTTTGCCAGTTTGTCTAATGTATGAGCGACATATTCGGGCTGAATGGCATTTTCTTTACCCCAATCCTTCACGTACGTTAATTGGGTTTCTTTCACTTTTTCGTAAAAGGCCAACTGTTGATGAAGAAAGTCTGCATCTGTTTTTTCTTTTAGAAGGGGAAGCAAGACTTTAATGGTTTCTTTAACGTCACCCGCAAGACCCAATTCGAGTTTAGCCCTTCTGCCTAACCTCTCCGGACTTTCGTCAATCTGTACAATTTTATTTTTTACCGGCATAAATTTTTGATAAGGGAAGTCTGTACCCAATAGCAAAAGAAGGTCAGACTCGTGCATGGCATGGTAAGCCGATGGAAAGCCAAGCAATCCAGTAAGCCCGACTTCATTGGGATTGTTCGGCTGAATAGTCATTTTCCCCCGGAAAGAATACCCAACAGGCGCTTTTAAATATTTTGATAATGCTACTACTTCTTGGTTGGCATTCTCTGCCCCTATGCCACAATAAATGGAGATTTTTCCACTTTCATTAATAAGATTTGCCAGTTGATGCAGCTCCTCGTCAGACGGACGGACAACCGGTTGGGTTTTAAAAATTTTATTTGAAGTATTTGATTCCTCCGCATCAAGCTCTGATACATCCCCCGGAAGACCTATCACCGCTACTCCTTTTTTAGAGGTTGCATATTGCATAGCTGCCTGAAGCGTTCTTTCTACCTGTTCAGGTCTTGTTATCATTTGATTATAATAGCTACAATCATCAAACAATTTTATCGTATTGGTTTCTTGAAAGTAATCCATCCCCATTTCTCCACTCGGAATGGCAGATGCTATCACCAGCATAGGGATATGAGAACGGTGAGCCTCATAAACACCATTAATTAAATGTATATGTCCCGGCCCACAACTCCCGGCACATACCGCAAATCCGTCAAGTTCTGCCTCGGCTGCCGCTGCATACGCTCCTACTTCTTCATGTCTTACATGTACCCACGCTATGCTGCTTTTTTTAACGGCGATATTTAAATGGTTCAGGCTGTCCCCGGTTACTGCATAAATTCTTTTTACATTTGCATTTTCGAGCATTTCTACAATTTGCTCTGCTATGTTCTTTGCCATAATTAATGTTTTTACGGGTTACTGATTAAAGATTTTACGACGATTTATTCATCGTACATCCTCAAATTTAATTAAATATCCTTAGAGCCTGTTTAAAATAAAATATAAAAAAGTATAAAGGGTATTGGTTAAATCTGTCGAATACATATCTTCTTTAAGCTTCGTAAACCCAAAGGAAACCTGTTTTCATTATTAACCAATGCCCCTTGTGGCAATATTAAGAATTAAGAACTATAAAAGCTATAAAAGGGAAAAAACCCAACGTTAAAGCCCATTCTCAAAAGAGACGGAGCGATAATGATATTATTTCCATAAACCTTAAAAAAGACAAGGAGTGGTTTTTGAGAATGGGTATGAGTAAAATCACATACATTTTATTATAAAAAATAAACGGTAGAGAACAAGCTAATTCTCTACCGTTTTCATGACGAAAAATTCAACTGATTAGTGGTTCTAATCGTTCAATTGTTATTTTTGATCACTCTACATCAGTAGTTCTAATCATTAGGGCCGGGATAATAGCTTCCTGCAAATTCAGTATCTTCCCCGTAAAATATCTGGGTCATATAACTTAGCCCGATAGCGGCATTCCCGTTTTTTACAGAAGTTCCTTTAAGATTAAAAATCATATGATACCCGTTACATGCATTTATATTATTTTGTGCAGCGTTCCTTATAGTTGTTGCATATATGGTCGGTGAATCAAAATAAGCATTTCTCGATGCTTCAAGAGACCTGTTCCCATAGCGGTTAGCGGGCATACCCACCCGGGAAGCACCGGTTACATTATAGTCAGACCAGCTAAAATCAAGGTAATCAACCGGGCCTTTCCCTAATTCATCCCTGCT
Source organism: Niabella sp. (assembly GCA_047601605.1). Classification (GTDB taxonomy): domain Bacteria; phylum Bacteroidota; class Bacteroidia; order Chitinophagales; family Chitinophagaceae; genus Niabella. The sequence continues at coordinate 187,188 of JASGIU010000004.1, read as the reverse complement.
TGATGCAGATAAATTATGGCCGTAGTCATATAACGTCAAAAGCTTATCCGGCATTACCTCTTTCATGGCTCTCATAAACCAAAAAGTGGACTGAGTTCCTTTCTGTGGCAATTCCGGACGTACATTATAATCAGCATATTCCTCATCAATATCAAACCCGTCAATACCTAATTTATCTGCCCATTCTTTACATTCTCTGGCAAAATCCAAGGCATCTTCATAGCTTTGAAAATTAAAGAATCCCACTCCCTGATGATTGGGAAGAATATCCACGATTACTTTCATTCCCCTGTCTGTAAGAGGTTTAATAAATCTCTTTGGATCTCTTACCAATGGTTGTAATTTATCATTAAAGAAAAGGTATCTTTTTTTCTTTGAAAGATCATAATTCATGTTTGCTGCAAAAATTACTACGTAATCAAAAACAGGTTTTCGACTGTTCTTTAAAACAAACTGCCCCATATTGCGGATATCCCAGTTATTGGTTTCTACATAAGCGACCATTTTCATAGGCTCTGTTCTGTCAGGGCAATTATATGTTCCGGGAGGCATAGACTTTTTGTTGGTATCACTGAGTGCCACATAAGAGGCATCCTTAACCACTTTCACTATGTGCAGTACGGATTCCCCTTCATAATTGAGTTTGAGCGGTAATACATAATACCCCTGTGTCAAGGCATCCATGCCCTTTATTTTGAGTGTAATGTCAGATGATATAGCCCCCTGTGCTAATTGCACAGATTCCGCCTCAAAATTTGCATCAGGCAATATTTTGTACTCGGTTGACTGCATAAACGTATTATAGTCTTTCAACAGAATATCCCAGCCTGATTTATCAATGGACAGCGTTTCACTTTTTTGCGTGGCAACACTGGTTTTAAACGTAAACGTATAAGCCCCATCTTCTTCAATTATAGTTTCTTTTTCAGTGGGATAAGTCTTGTTGTAAAATTCAACTTTGCCTGCGTTTACTTTATCATCTCCGTTATTGGAATCCTGTAGCTTTACCTCTTTATTGCAGGAAGCTATTGAAAAGCTTAGCACGAAAAGGAAATAAAATATTTGTTTCATTTTCTTGTTGATTTAGTGTTATGGAATTTTTACCTCAGCCGGTTCGGTAAATAGTTTTATCGTTTTCCGTGATTTATCTGTTCCCTGACCCCATAAAGAAAGATCTCTTCCCTTACCGCTTGCATCTGGTATTTTGTTGTCTTTAATTTCACTCATTTTCCAATAGGCGTATAAACCTGCAGAACCAGTTCCCACACCCATCATATTTTCTTTAATCTCCTCGGCGGTTCTTGTCACGTTCCATAACCTTATTTCAGCCACCCGACCCCATAGTCCACGGCCATCGGAGTAACTTCTTCCAATATAGAATTCTCCCAAAGAGCCAGTACTGGCAAAACTGGTAACCAGATTGCCGTTAACATAAACGTATGTGGTGGAAGTAGCCTGTACCATAGCAACATGGTACCATTGTTTTGTATTAAATGTAGCTATCGTTTTACCGTTTACTTGCAACTGGTTTCCGTTAATACCGGCATCTCCAAAGCGTAACAAAGTTTTTCCCTCCGTACCCATAAAAGTAGATATCTGTGCTTCTCCGACATCTGATGCACTGCGGAATTGCTCTACATATATCAGACCTTCCATAGTAAATGTGTTCCCGATATCGGCAACGGTAGAACCAGTGTTCTCTACTTTTAAATAAAGATCTCTGGTAAGAGAAATGGACGTTTTAACAATTGGTACCGATTTTTGTATTCGATAAAATAGTGTTTGAGTACCAGACATTATAGGAAAACCATTATTACCCGGAGCTATTTTTAATGCTAATAGATAAGGTTGGTTATTTATCAGGCTGTCGCTTATCTTAATGATGACTGATCCGAGGTTTGAACTGACTAGGCCGCTATCTATTGTCAGTGTTCGGGAAAGCGTAATCAGGCTATCAGGAAATACCGGGTACTTAGTGCCATATAGCTGATTATATTTGGCTACTTCTTCCGGAGAGGTAGCCACATTAAAATCAACACCTGATGTACGGGTATTTTGTTTTGCCAAGGTAGCTACAAACTGAAACTCTTTTGTAGTACCCACCTCTGCTTTTGTCGCACTGAGTGGAATTAGATTTGAAAAAGATGCGATATTCTTTACGCCATCTTTGAAGGAGTAAAAAATCGCTTGCTGATCATAAATACCACCTTCTACCATATCTTTTTTCTCACTGCAGGAAACAGCCATTACAGCCAATATTCCTATTATGATATTTCTTATTTTCATGTATATATTGTTTATTGTTTTCGGTCAAGTAGAATTTTTCGCTGTGCGTTTTCATTATAATTTTCAGACCTTAACCTCAAGATTCATTCACCTATATTTTACTATTCGGAAAATTGCAATTCCCTGATCGCGTGCCTTAAACTATTATAAGTTAAATTTCCCGATATATCAGTATAGTTCTTTTCTATATGATAAAAAGCAGCACCACCCTTATTGGAGGCTTTCCAGTTTACAATATCCCTGGTTCTTGGTAAAATACCGGTAGCTGAAAAGGTTTCGCTGTCTAAAAAGCCATCAGTATCGGTCTCATTTGTATAATCTGCTGACGGTACAAATTTGCTGCCGGGTAATTTCGCTGCATCTTCTGTAAAGTAAGTAAGATAATAGTCCGGCGTTTGTTTATTATATACCAACCAGTTGGCTTTTACAAGCACATCACTATATATTATATCCGGATTTTCAATCACCAGTATATTTTGCTTGCCCAACCCGTAATCTGCGCCAAGGTTCTGAAAGAATATATTAACGGGTTCCTGAAGATAACCGGAATTAACAGGTAATAAAATACTGATACCATCAAATTTATATTCCCGGATAAGCTCGTTTGCTTTTATCATAAGATTATTATATTGATATACAGCAATTGCTTTTGCCCAGTTTTCAGTATCCGTCTTTACTTTTGCCAATTCAGTTGTAATCTGTGCCGGGCCTGCACCTTCAGCCGTAAGTTCCTGCTGTCTTCTGCCTTGCCTGACAGTGATCGTATCAGCAAGATCCGAAGGCGTAATTACATTTGCGTTAAAGTCAAGCCCCAATAACACCTTGGTAGCTTTTTTACTTTTCACATCATTCAGGTCTGTTATCTGAGCTATGCTTAAATGATCATATCCATTCTTTACAACAATAATGTCCAAGCTATCCGGGGTGTGCATCAGTATGCTGGCATCTGTGTTTCCCCAATCGTATATATAACCAATAGAAACATAACGGTCAGACAGGTTAGACTTGTAGGCCTGCATGGCTTTTGTGTCAATTTCGCGTTTGAGCTCAATAATTTTTACCGGTTCAATGCTTGTTTTGCTACATGCGGCAAACAGTACAACACAGCAGCAAACAATAACCCCCTGCGTTATATTGAAAGCATTATACTTATTATGCATTATCTTCATTTTTACAATATTTTTAAATAAACATTTTTTATTTTGCCCACCATAATTGCGTACCACCTTTATCTGCACCACCCAGCATTGATACTGCTGCTGCTATACTTTCAGGGTTATTAGTAACTTCTGTAGTGGAATAAGGGAGGCGTTGCATACCTCCGCGATCCCTGCCGCCTAACTGAGTGATAGTAGTAACGGCGCCACCGCTATTGTTTACGGTTGCCGGCAACATATTCGGGTAGCCGGTTCTTCTCCACTCTGCCCATGCTTCTGCTGCACCATAAGGAAACATCGCAATCCATTTCTGCGTAATGATTTTTGAAAGCTGGCTTTCTTTGCTATTGCCTCCCTCTTCCCAGCTCACAGTTATCGGAGAGCTGAATGCAGTATTGAATCCAGGATTTTTCTCATCGGCCAGTGCTCCTCTTTGAGAGGTATTGGTAAGGTATGTGGCAGCAGTGCCAGCATTCCACTGGTCAAACGATAGCTGAACCCCTTGTTTATATAGCTCTTCAGCCGTGCCGCCCACATTCCACCCGTTCAATGCCCCTTCGGCTTTTAAGAAGGCTACTTCTGCGGCAGTCATCCATATAATAGAAGATTCCTGCTTCAGGTTTGGTCTTGAATAATCCGCCATAGCATAATTATCAACCATTGGGTTACCGCTCCTGATACCGAAATATTGTTTTCCTGCACTGCGGGAGCTCACTGCAGTGAAATATTGTGGACGTCTCGGGTCGCTCCAGGTATTCATGTATTCCGTAATCTCTGCGTTGATACCTGAATTGCCCCAAGTCGCGCTCATCTTAAATACAGGATTGTCGCTGGTTGCCAATAAAGGATTGTCTTCATTGCTTGTTATAACTCCGCTTTGTAAGGCGAATTCAGCATACTCTTTCGCTTCTGCGGGCAACTGCTTCGCCATTCTTACAGAAAGTCTTAATAAAAGCGAGCTGGCATATTTCATCCACTTCGTCATATCCCCGCCATATACCAGATCGTATTCTTTATACTGACGGTTAAAGGGATCTACTGCCTGTAGCGATTTTATAGCTGTTTGTAAGTCTTTGCACATTGTTTTATATAAAATATCCTGGGCATCATATGATACTTTCAACTGTCCCGGTTTCATTTGGGAATAAGGCATAGGGCCAAATATGTCCGTCATCCATGTAGTGATAGCAATCCTTAGCACCGAGCCCCATGCGTAATATAGCTGGCTTGAATCGCCCTTTGCATAAGAACTTAATGCAAAAAATGAAGTATAAATTTTAGGGTATGTATCATCATAAATATAATTCACCCAAGATGTGCGTGGATTATATACGGGATAATCATTTCTGAAATTAGGGAACTGCGTTGCATATCCTGCATAACCGGTCAAACCGAGATCAAAGCACATTTGATAAGAATTTTCCTGTTGAGGTATAACCAATAGTTGCAAAGCCCTTAGTTCAGGGCCTCCAAGAGGCATATTCAGATTAGTAAGACCGTTGGGATCTTTATTAAAATCTGCAAAGTCCTTAGTACATCCCGCCCCGAACAACAGCGTAACTGCAATAAAAATATATGTAATTCGTTTCATTTTAATTTCCTTTAAAAGTTCAACTTCAAATTGATACCATAACTACGTAAGCTGGGGAGCATAAAGTAATCTAACCCCTGCACATAGTTGCCAACAGAACTTCCCGAAGATGTATTGGCTGTAGCAGAAATAACCTCCGGATCGAATGGTGCTTTATTATATATCATGAACACATTTCTCGCAGAAAGCGAAAGTGTGGCATCAACTATCCCATGTAACAGCCTCTTTGGAATACGGTAAGCCAGATAAGCTTCCTGTAAGCGAAAGTTGGTTGCTTCATAAGTATAATATTGAGCCAACCTGTTTCTGCCTCTTGTTTCATAATATTTCTGCGCATCGTAAGATAGACCATTGATTATTACACCACCTGCATCACGCGCATCTGCAGTTCCCCTTGATACACCGTATTGATCCAATGCGGCTTCGGTCATGGATATTACCACACCACCTACACGCCCTGTTATAGTAGCCCCCAAACTGATATTCTTATAACTGAACTCATTTTTCCATCCCATGGTATAATCCGGGAACACGCTACCCAGTTTTGTTCCTAAGACGTTAGTATAATTTTCTGTACTAATGTTTCCATCTGCATCTACATAAATATCGCCATCCGTATTTCTTTTGAAGTCTGCGAGCGTGTACACATCGCCCATGCTGCCCCCGGTTTTTAACACATACTGTAAAGAGCCAAATGAATTTTTCACTAGGTAAGGGATACTTTCGGGATTTCCTGTGATGGGATTGGTGAAGTTTTCAGCCAATGCCCTGATCTCATTTTTATTAAATCCTAAAGTATAATAAGTTGACCACCTGAAATTATCTGCGTTCTTAAGATCGTACCCCAACCCTAATTCAATACCACTATTCAACACTTTGCCTTTCTGAATGTAAAATGCATCATAGCCGGAAGAAGGAGATATACTGGATTTGATAAATTGGTTCTTTGTTAGCGCATTATAGTATGTCACATCCAAAGAAAGCTTATTTTTTAACCATTTGGAGGAGATGCCGACCTCAAAAGAGTTGGTGCCTTCGGGGAGCATATCTTTCATTGGATAATAGGAAACTGTTTTCCATACTTTGCCCTGCTCATCAAAAGTGTATGAGGGATTGCTTAACCATCTCTGATAAGCGTTACCTACATACCCGTAAGCAGCCCGAAGTTTCAGAAACGAAAGTACAGGTGATAAATTTGCTTTTGCTTCTTTAGATATCATATCGGTAATAACCGCTGACAACCCCGTGGAATAATATGTATAGCTTTTTTGTGCAGAGTAGGGCCCATATAGCTGCGACGGCCATTCAGTTCTTGTTGTAGCATTTAAAAACAGATAATTTTTAAACCCTAACTCAATACTGGCAAATGCAGCAGGCAATATATCTTTATACCCTTGAGGCCGTGGTTTTGTGGCGTTTAATGTCTGGTCAATGTTAAAAGCATTGAACCCATTGGGCTGACCATCTGATCTTAATGGGCCACCGTAACTAAAACCATCCATACTGGTAATCTGGCGAGATGCGCCAATGTTTGCAAATAATGAATATTGCTTATTTGCACCGAAATTCTTTTTAAGATTAGAGATAACATCTATATAGGTTTGGGTCTCTGTGCCATTTCCCTGTCCATAGTATCCATTCTTGCTCACATCCATTACAGCTATGGTAGATGCATAACGCTTATCTTCTGTTTTATAATTAGTATTATCATGCCTTACCCTTGCGGTTACATCCCACTTTTCAGACGCTGACCATGAATAAATATCATAACTTGCAGAAAATGCTAACATATACCTGTTGCGTTTTGCTGACCTGATATTCCTGTAAGCAGCCCAATATGGATTTTGCAGTGTAAAGTCACCTGCGTAAGAGCCGTTATATAATCCGTCTGTTCCGGCGAAATCGCCCCAGTTTTGCACATATATATTGGAGTTGGGGTCATAAATCTCGAACACTTTTGTTTTAGATAACCCATCTCCCCTTGGCAACAGATAAGCGCTCGTAAGAGGGTTCATATACTCGCCTTGATTTATCATATTAGTTTGATCCTGTAAAATCAGGTTTGCACTTCCGTCTACCTTTAGGCGGTTATTTAAGAAGTAGGTTGTATTTCGGAAAGTAAAATTATAACGGTTGTAGCTGTTATTGGGCACCAGTCCCTTACTATTTACGGATGCTGCTGAGAAATACGTTTGATTTTTATCTGTTCCTCCCATAATACCCAAGCTGTTTGTAAGCACCTGCGCGGTTTGAAAAAAGTCTTTGGGGTTATACTTCTCTGCATTATCAGGCAATAAAGCACCCCAAGAGGTGACCTTGCCATCACTGCCATACTTATTCTGAAATGAAGGCATTACAAATGGCTTACCCCATTCGTTATTTGTGGTAAAGATAACGTTCAGTTTACCTGCTACACCTTTTTTCGTGTTAACCACGACAGCCCCGTTTGCGGCGGCAGAGCCGTATAAAGCGGCCGCAGCAGCCCCTGTTAGCACAGAGATACTTTCAATATCATCCGGATTAATATCTGCAATCCCCTCCGTAGAACCTGTAGAAGCAAACTGACCTGATCCCTGCTCAGACGTCATAGAAATCATAGGTACACCATCAATCACATATAATGCATTACTGTTTTGTTCTATTGATTTAGCACCGCGCATTACCACCTTACTGGCCCCGCCGGTACCTGACGACGATGAAGTAACACTAACACCTGCTACTTTCCCCACAAGATTGTTGACGAAGTTAGCATTTTTCACATTCGTAAGATCACTATTGGAAACTTGTTGTGCATTATAACTCAAGGTTCTTTCCTGTCTCTTAATGCCAAGGGCCGTAACCACTACCGCATCCAAAGTACTTTTTGAAGCATCAGGTTTTAGCCTTACTAAAAGCGTATTGATTTCAGTCGCTGAAAAAACCAGGTTCATCATTGAATCTTTGATATAACCGACATACTCAAAATAAAGGTTATACCTTTTTCCTGCTGTTACGTTTTGCAAAACAAACGAACCACTGGCATCAGCTGTTAGGAAACTGCTGACGTGGGTCTGGACATCTCGTATTGTAATAGTCGTACCATTTAGTTCTTCGCCATTTTCAGCCAGTACTTTGCCGGTAACATTTACCTTCTGCTGTGCAAGAATGGCGGCATTACCGAAAAGTAGCAGCAATGCAATCATTAGTAATTTTTGTTTACATTTTCTCATCTTATTTCTTTTAAAAACTTGTCTGATATTTATATAAATAGTTATTGTATTACTATTCGTAAGAGTATATTTCGCTTATCCCTGTATATCCGGAAGAACTTGATCTTGTAATCACGAATTTGAAATAACGACTATTGACGGATTCATAAAATGATATATACTTTTTAACGGGATTTGCGACTGTTCCTGCAGTAGCATTTCCATAATATTTACCTATGTCATTCCAATTCGAACCATCTGCGCTAACTTGCACTGATATATCTAAAGGAACATAGCCAGAGAATGCAAACTGGGAAGAAAACTCAAACCCTTTAATCGTTTTTTCAGTTCCCATATCTATTGTAAACCAGGCCGGAGTGACGGTTGAGAAACTTGTAAACCAAGAGGTGGCATAATCTCCATCTTTTATTCTAGATATTTCATTGTTACTATAATGAGCGCTTTCTTTAACAATCCAAGAAGTTCTGTCCGTTGCAGTACCGACTACTACAGGATTTGCAGGGTCAACATTTGAAACCAACGTAGTAACAATTATATAAACAACTTTTTTAGCAGTATCTATCGGACAGTTGAATCCACTACCTGTAACGTCTTTTAGTTCAACAGGAAGTAAATATTGCTTTAAAGGCTCGAACAAATTCAAATCGGTGAGCTTCACAGAAAAGCTATCCGTAGAAATAGCTGCTCCTTTAGGAATGATTACGGTATTTTTAATAATCGTATATGAATTGTTAGGCATAACACTATAGGATGTGCCATTTTTTACATTGTATTGGTCTACTAATGTATTATTAATATCAATTTCCATCCTTTGGTCAAAAGGGGCATCAATTTGGTTAAATCCTCTCAGATAAAAGGTATTCTCACCAGAAGGTACTGAACTAAGGCTCGTTCTTATCAAAGAGTCTACTATTGTATCTGTGAATTGTGTTGTTGAGATACTGCTTAGCGTAGCACCTGTCGTCAATTTAAGAAAAGTAATATTCTTTGATTGATCAATCGGAACATCTACATCGGCCGCAGTAATAACAATGGGAACTAAATATGTAACACCTTTTACTAATAAAGATTCATTTTTTACCACTATACGGGCAGAATCCTGCGATTGGGTCTGACCAGCTTTGATAGTTAAAACACCTTCATTGGCTAAGCCTAAAGCACCGTTAGGAATAGCGGGATATGCCATACTTGTTGCTTTTGCCGAATCATATAAACGAACCAGCGAAGGGTCAATAACAGCCGTAACTTTCACATCTTTCTGAAAAGACTTGCTTAGTTTTACAGGAAATGCCGAGTTGTCTCCTATTAACCAAACATCGTTTATTAATGTCAGGTTGGACGAAATAGGTTCATAAGCAGTATTGTCAGACGGCCCATAAATCAAGCCATCAAAGACATTGTCATTTTTCTTACAGGCAAAAAGAAACAGTAAGAGGGTCAATAAAAAACCATGGTGTACGTTTTTTCTTAACATTTGCAATCGTTTTTATATATTTAATAAATACTATTTCAGAAATATCTACCCAATAAAACTATCTACAATCTACTTTTAACTATCTATAATTTTTTAATTCATGATTAATAAATAGACTTAAAACACTACCTCTTTTTTAAAAAAATACTATCATTTCTTATTTCGTAGTCTAACTTGCTCATATCACAGATTGATTTCAAAACGGGTTGTAATGAATCCGTTGAGTAAATCTCTCCGGTCAATACTATTTTGTCAGTAACCTTATCATCCACGATAACTTTAACATTATATCTTGCTTCTAATTGTAACAGTACATTTTTTAAGCCTGTGTTGTTAAATCTCACGCCGCTATTCGTCCATAAAACGCGCCTTGGATTGTTTAAGTAAGTCTTCTTATCGGACAATGCAGGTTTAGAGGAATTATTACCGTTTTTCGATTTTGAAACTGTTACAGTCTCAGTGTATTTATTAATATAGCAGAATTCACCTGGTTTTAACACGACTTCGTCCATCTTAAACGAGCTTTCTGTTGATGCCAACTTTACTTTTCCCTCCATCAATCGTACCGTAACAGTAGGTTCAGACATAGGGCTTTCCACACGAAATTTTGTACCAAGCACAGTTGTTTTAATGCCTTTAGAATGAACTGAAAAAGGTCTGGCAGAGTCTCGTCTTACTTCGAAATAGGCTGTGCCCGCCGTTAGAAAGACTTCTCTTTGATCTGCGAAACCCTGAGCATATACCAAGTCGGCCATAGGTTCCAAGGTTACTGTAGAACTATCAGGTAATAAAATGCTCAATGGTCTATTTGAATTATTCTTAATATTAACAGGCCTGGCAGCAATAGTCTGTTGGGATAAAGCATGGTCTTTTTTTGTGTGCATGAGCAAAACAATTGAACCGGCAATTATACCTATTACAACTGCCGCGGCCAGCATCCGGGCGATTGTAAATACGCGAGCCCCTGGATGTGTTACTCCAATTATTTTATGTAGAATTTTCTGTTTATCATCAAAAGAAACCATTTCCTCATTTGTTTCTCTAAATGGGATGAGATCTTCCAGTAACTGTTCATTTTCTTTTAGATATGAGGCAATTTCTTCTGCTTCAACATATGAACTTTTGTTGGCAAGAAAATCTTTAATGGTATCCTTATCGTATTCCTTATGCATATTCTGTAAGTAGTACGATTAAAAATCAAAAACTACTCACTTTATGAAAATATTTTTTTTTATTTTTTGGAACACGAAATAAAACGCCTTGATTATACCCAGAAGGGGTATATTATCTTAATTGTAAATCATATGGCTTATTCGCTAAAGATCAAGGCAAAAAGTGGGAAATTAGCTCCATTATTACTAAAAAAGCAAGTGTTTTACGAAGGTTTATAAGAGATTTATAAATGTGCCTATCAACCGTTCTTATGGAAATGCCCAAAGATTCAGCGATTTCTTTGTGCGAAAACCCTTCAATATATGATAAGCGGAACACTTCTTTCTGCTGCGGTGGTAATTGCTCTAAGGCATTTTTTAAAGTATCAGTAAGCTCTAACTGTGGTTGCTGAATTTTTAGTGATATATGCCTCATTTCTTCAATCAGTTTTCTTTGATGTGCCTCTTTTCTCAGCCAATCTATAAAAACATGTCTTGCTTTCTTGAAAATCTGCGCTTCTGGGCTGATTTCAAACGCAAAAGAAGCACGGTATTCCCAAATTTTTATAAACGTGAGTTGTGTAAGCTCTTCAGCCACGGTTGGTGAACAGTTCTTTGACAGTAGACCTGCATATACCCTGTCATAATACTTGTAAAATAATTCCTCAAAAAGTTTTTCGCTTAGCTCCATCATTTGGCAATATCATGCTTCGTGCATGTGCAAAAATATTCATCCTTAACGATAATACTCCTGCTATTTTTTAAAATATCAACAATGGTGGATAAAAATGGTTAAATAGCAAATAATATTAAAACAGTATTTAAATACTTCCGATTAAATTTCAGCCCATAATTTCTACTCCACGCTCACCAAAAAATAATTCTTTTTGCCTTTTTGCAAAAGCAGGTACTTTTCGTGCAGGAGGTTATCGGTAGTAATCTGTTGCTGCACATCCCCTACTTTTTTACGGTTGAGGCTGATTCCGCCACCCTGCACCAATTTACGGGCTTCTCCTTTGCTGGAGGCCACTTTTGTATCTGCCAGCAAGGTCACAATGTCAATACCGTCTTGCAATCTTGTAAGCTCAATAGCAGATTTTACCACACCCTCCATGTCTTCCAAATCTTCTACGGACATTTCTTCGGCAGGCTTGGTTTGATTGGCAAACAGCTTTTCAGTGGTTTCCACGGCCTTTTGATATTCGGCTTCCCCGTGCACAAAAACAGTGATTTCTTTGGCCAAAGCCTTTTGCAACAGGCGTTTGGAGGCATCTTCCTTATGAGCGGCAATCAGATTGTTTACGGTCGGTTCGTCCAGAAAAGTGAATATCTTAATCCAGGATTCAGCGTCCGCATCGCTGGCGTTTAACCAAAATTGATAAAACTGGTATGGTGTTGTTTTTTCAGGGTCAAGCCATACGTTGCCGGATTCCGTTTTTCCAAACTTTGTACCGTCGGCTTTTTTAATCAAGGGGCAGGTAAAGGCAAAGGCATCGCCGTTTAATTTTCGGCGTATAAGTTCCGTACCGGTGGTAATATTGCCCCATTGGTCGCTGCCGCCCATTTGAAGTTTACAATTCTTTTCTTTGTACAGGTGGAAGAAATCATACCCCTGCATCAGTTGATAAGCAAACTCGGTATAACTGATGCCCACTTCTCCCTCAAAGCGTTTTTTTACGCTATCCTTGGCCATCATGTAGTTTACCGTGATATGTTTACCCGCATCGCGCAGAAAATCAATAAAGGAAATTCCTTTGAACCAATCATAATTGTTCACTAATTCTGCCGCATTGGGGCTATTACTATCGAAATCCAAAAATTTTGATAACTGGCTTTTTATGCCCGCCGCATTGGCTTCCAGTTGTTCTTCACTAAGCAGGTTGCGTTCCTCGCTTTTGCCCGAAGGGTCGCCTATCATGCCCGTGGCGCCGCCCACAAGTGCAACGGGTTTATGTCCTGCTTTTTGAAGGTGCACCAATAATAAAATGGGCACAAGGCTGCCAATATGCAGGCTGGTTGCCGTAGGGTCAAAACCTATATAAGCGGTCGTTATCTCTTTATTCAATTGCTCCTGTGTGCCGGGCATCATGTCCTGCACCATGCCTCTCCATCGAAGTTCTTTTATCAGGTCGGTCATATTGTTTGTTTTAAACAGGCCGCAAAAATAAGCATATCGGCACGGTTATACTTTTAAGTTGTTTAATCTTTTTAAAATTAATCACATAGCATTATTTTTTTCATCATGGATAAAAATATTATTCACCACTTAAAGATGATGGTATAAATCATTCACGAATCCATAGAATGTTTTTATAACCTGCACAGGCTTTGCTATCTTCGCGGTGTTTGAAAGTCCTTTATTTTATAGACAATCATTTTTTGCTCACATGGATGATTTTTTAGCCGCACGCTCCCAAATGGCCCTTTCGCTGGGCTTCCACATCATATTTGCCTGTATCGGTATGATTATGCCTTTTTTCATGGCCGTATCGCATTATAAATGGTTGCGCACGGGCGATGTCACCTATCAAAACATTACCAAGGCATGGAGCAAGGGAGTGGCCATATTTTTTGCAACAGGTGCAGTGTCCGGCACTGCTTTGTCCTTTGAGCTGGGGCTGCTCTGGCCTGAGTTCATGAAACATGCAGGCCCTATCTTTGGTATGCCTTTTTCTTTGGAAGGCACGGCGTTTTTTATCGAGGCGATTGCCCTTGGTTTTTTTCTTTACGGATGGAAGCGTTTTAATAAATGGTTTCACTGGGTGACGGGGCTTATCGTGGGCATCAGCGGATTGGCATCGGGCATTTTGGTGGTAGCCGCCAATGCGTGGATGAATAGTCCCGCCGGTTTTGATTATATCAACGGACAATATTTGAATATAGACCCGATAGCCGCCATGTTCAACGATGCGTGGTTTTCGCAGGCACTGCACATGATATTGGCCGCCGCGGTGTCCACAGGTTTTGCGGTTGCCGGAGTGCACGCCTTTATGATATTAAGGAAGAAAAACATCATCTTCCACGCCAAAGCGTTTAGGATAGCGGCCATATTTGCAGCCGTCGGCGCCATTCTGCAACCTATCAGCGGCGATATATCAGCCAAAGACATCGCCGTCAGACAGCCTGCAAAACTGGCGGCTATGGAAGCGCATTTCAAGACCGAAAAGAAAGTGCCGCTAATAATAGGGGGTATCCCTGATGAAAAAAATGATACGGTAAAATATGCCATCAAAATTCCCGGGGGACTGAGTTTTTTAGCGCACGGCAATTTCAACGCAGAGGTTACGGGACTGGACGCTTTCCCGAAAGAAAACCGCCCGCCCGTAAGCGTGACGCACTACGCGTTTCAAATCATGGTAGGACTGGGCATGCTGATGCTGCTGATAGCCCTTTTTTATCTTTTTACCTTATGGAGAAAAAAGAAATGGCTGCACAAAAGATGGCTGCTGAAGCTGTTCGTTTTTGCCACACCTGCCGGTTTCATCGCGCTGGAAGCCGGATGGACGGTCACCGAAGTGGGCAGGCAGCCGTGGATTATATACAACATTATGCGCACGCGCGATGCGGTGACGCCGATGCCGGGCATCGTGTATTCTTTTTACATATTCACGGCGGTATATATTTCGTTAAGTATCATCGTGGCACTCCTGCTTTACAGGCAGGTAGAGATGGTGGACAAATTATATGATAAACCTGTATCAAAAGCATAAAAGATGGTGTACGTTGTAATGGCCTTTTTGTGGACTTCTATCCTGTTGTATATCATTATGGGCGGGGCGGATTTTGGTGCGGGCATACTGGAATTTTTTTCCACCAAGAGAAGCAAGCTCAAAACGCAAAAAATTATTTACGAAGCCATCGGCCCCGTTTGGGAGGCCAACCACATGTGGCTGATTATAGCGATCGTGATTTTGTTTGTGGGATTTCCGAACATTTATACGTTGATGTCGGTGCACCTGCACATCCCGCTGGCTATTATGCTGCTGGGGATTATAGCCCGTGGCACTGCTTTTACTTTCAGGCATTACGATGCCGTGAAGGATAACCTGCAAACGGTCTATTCCAAGATATTCGTATATGCCAGCTTGGTTACGCCTTTCTTTTTGGGCGTCATCGCGGGCAGCGCGGTTTCGGGTTTGATAAATCCGAAAGCCGATAATTTTTTAGATGCATACATATTTTGCTGGCTGTCCCCCTTCCCTATTTCAGTCGGTTTGTTTACCATCACTATTTGTGGCTTTCTTGCCGCTATTTTCATTATCGGAGAAACAGAAAGCGAAACCGAGCAACAACGTTTTATCCTGAAAGCCAAACATTTCAGCATCGCTGCCATCGCATGTTCGGCATTAGTGTTGGTAGTGGCGGAACTTGAGGATATCCCGATGAGCAAATGGTTATTTGGCAATACCGTGAGCCTTACCTGTGTGGCGCTGGCCGTGGTATCGCTCCTGTGGATGTGGCGTTCGTTGTTCAAGCGTACCACAAAAGGTTTACGGCTTGTGGCGGGCGCACAGGTTACGCTGATTTTGGTTGCCATCACTTATGAGCATTATCCCGTACTGATTGCGCTTAAAGACAGTCCCGGCCTCTCTTTGCTGGAAACGCAGGCAAGTGAAAAAACTATCCATGCATTGGGTATGGCACTGCTTTTGGGCAGTATCTTCATTCTTCCCGCATTGTTTTATCTGCTGTATAGTTTCACCAAACAAACAGATGAGTAATCTCGGGCGTTTAGTAGAATACCAAATATCCTTATGAATCTGTCAACTATTCACAATTAAAATATATGAAACGCAATTATCCGTTGTTATTGTTTATACTGGCGTTATTGTCATTACTTTCCGGCAAGCTCACTTCGGGCGTGTCATGGGTAGGGCGGCTTGGCATCAACTTTTTTTATAAAGAATATATGTTCTTCAAAAGCTGGTGGCAATCCGCATTGGTTTGTTTTGCGGTGATGGTTGTAATGACCGTTATTTTGTATTTTGTTGACCGGGCGTTAAAAGGAATAGTGCGCAAAATCGTTATGCTGTTATTCTTTCTTATTTTTCTTGCCGGACTTTATCTCACCTTCAGGGACTTTAGGCAAGACCTCTCCCATCGCTGGCTGGGCGAACGTTTTCATGTAGGCATCTACCTTTATTGGATGGGGCTTTGCATTATCAGCCTTTTCTATATGCTGACGCCGAAAAAGACGTCCATTGAATAAGATTAATCTTTTTTCAATTTATCAATCGACTGTTTGGCTAAATGACTGTTGCGGTATCCGTACAGGAAATAAATGACAAACCCTACGGCCATCCACACAAAAAACCAAAGCCAGCTAATGGCGGGTATCTCAATGAGCAGATACAAGCAGGACAGCACGCCCATAATAGGGATGAACGAATACTTTTTGATAAAGGTTTTCACCGTAATAAAAACAGCAATGATGATGAACAACAGGAACAGCACTTCCTGATAGCCTTCGTGGGTCAGGTTAAACACGGAATCCCTGAGCCGATAACGAAAACCATAAATAAATAAAATCAACAACAGCGGCACGATATATTGCCCGTTGATATAAGGAATTTTGAACTTTCCTTTTTCCTTTGGCACGGGCGGCAACATCAAAATACCGCCGGACACGAGCACAAAAGCGAACAAGGTACCGATGCTTGTAAGATCTGTGACCAGCCCGCTTTGCAGGAACAAGGCGCCAATACCGACCAGTACACCTGTCACAATAGTAGAAAAAGAAGGAGTCTTATATTTGGGATGAATCTTTTGAAAAACCTTGGGCAGCAATCCGTCGCGGCTCATGCTCATCCATATCCTAGGCTGCCCAATCTGAAAGACCAGCAATACCGAAGTGGTGGCCACCACAGCACTTATAGAAATAATACGTTCAATCCAAGGGGCGCGTTTTTCAAACACAAAGGCCAACGGGTCGTTCACGTCCTTAAATGAAGTGTAGCTTTCCATGCCGGTAAGCACCAGCGCAATAAGGATATACAGCGCCGTACAGATGAGCAGCGAGTAAATCATCCCTTTGGGTAAGTCGCGCTGCGGGTTTTTGCACTCCTCAGCCGTTGTGGAAATTGCGTCAAATCCTATATAGGCAAAAAATACGCTGGACACACCTTTTAGCACGCCCTCAAAACCATTTGGCATGAACGGCGACCAATTATTAGTGTCCACAAAGAACGCCCCGGCCACGATGACGAAAATAATAACGGCTATTTTGAAATAAACCATCAGGTTAGAGGTCGTCTTACTCTCCTTGATGCCAATATAGGCAATCCATGTAATCAACGCCGTAATAATAAAAGCCGGCATATTAAAGAACATCCTGATACCGCCTATCATCGGGGCATCGTTATACGCTTGAATGGCGAATTGATAACTCTTTAGTTTTTCTGCGGCCAGTAGAGAAGTATCCCCTGCCAGCGCGGTAGTGGCTTCTTTAAACGCCGATACGGCTGTTTGCGGGTCGGTCAGCATCCAATCCGGTAAGTGGATATTGAAAACGTGAACCAATAAGTTGTTAAAATAACCGCTCCACGAAATAGCCACCACGATGTTGCCGATAGCATATTCAAGAATGAGCGCCCAACCGATAATCCAAGCCACGATTTCACCAAAGCTAATGTAAGAATAAGTGTAGGCACTCCCCGAAACCGGCACCCTGCTGGCAAACTCGGCATAGCAAAGCGCCGTAAAGCCACAGGTTACGGCCGTAATAACAAATAACATAGATACCCCGGGGCCGCCATGATAAGCCGCCGTGCCAATCGTGGAAAAAATACCTGCACCTACTACTGCAGCCACGCCCAGTAAAGTAAGGTCGCGCACAGTTAGTATTTTCTTCAGGGATAAATCCCCTGCTTCCTCCTCGTCTTCGCGGATAGCAATGTCAATTTTCTTTTTTCTGAATAAAGCGTTCGCCATTAAATAATTTTAGTAAAGCCCAAACAAATGAGGTAAGGAACAAAAAGATTAAATTGGAAAAAAGCAAGAAGTGAAAAGTAATATGTGAATCACAAATGATGAATGGTGAATAGTTCCCCTGCATATTATTAGTCATTCATTGCCGATTAAGAAAAGACTAAAGTAAGATTTTTTTGCTTAATGATAGTAATTTATACATATCGCAAATAATTGCTAATTGAAGGATTGTCCTTATCGAAATACCCACTCACCAGAAAAAAAATTTCCTTACTTTGCAGCATTACAGAAAATTATGCAAGAACCCATCATTGATATAGAGAACGCAAAGATATTTCAGGGCGATAACCTGATTTTGGAAGACGTAAACCTTCAGGTTCATAGCGGGGAATTTGTTTACCTCGTTGGCCGCACGGGAACGGGGAAATCAAGCCTGTTAAAAACGTTATACGCCGAACTGCCCCTGAACGAGGGCAGTGCCAAAGTCGTTGGATATCAAATAAACGGCATACACTGGAAAGAAATCCCCTACCTGCGCCGTAAGCTGGGCATGGTGTTTCAGGACTTCCGGCTGCTGACAGACCGTAACGTAGCCGATAACCTGAAATTTGTGTTGCGGGCAACCGGATGGGAGGACAAAAAACTGATGGATGACCGAATCAAGGAGGTGTTGGACTTGGTCGGACTACAACACAAGGCCAAGAGTATGCCCTTTGAAATGAGCGGTGGCGAGCAGCAGCGTATTGACATTGCCCGCGCCTTGCTAAACGACCCGAAACTGATTTTAGCTGATGAACCTACGGGAAACCTCGACCCCATCACGACGGACGAAATCATGCGCCTTTTGTTACGCATTTCCAAGGAGTCAAACACGGCTATCGTTATGGCCACTCATGATTATGCCGTGGTGAACAATTATCCCGCACGGCTTATCCGGACAGAAGGCGGCCGTGTGATTGATAACGCTACCATAAGTACTCCATAAACTGCCGGATATTGCGGTCGTTATTGTATTTGCCATACAACAAATGTTCGCGCAGGCGGATTTCCTCTTCTTCAAATGGTTGATGGTATAATTGTGCGATAATATCGGCTATGGCAGTTGATGTCTTCCCGATATGACAGGCACCTTCCAGCCCCGTGCCGGCCACGGTTGCCGGCGTCACCACGCAATGTCTGCCCTGATAAAGAGCGTGCAGCAGCTTTAACCTGATACCCGTTATTTCTTTATGGAAAAAAGGCAGTACATTGATATGCGCTTTTTTGATAAGGTCATTTATTTCCGCCTCTGTGGGGTCGCTCACCAAACAGGTGTGTTGCAAAAGATCCGCTGTTTTTTGCAGGCGTCGGGACGGATTTTTGCCCGCTACCACAAACGGGATTTTTATTCGCGTACACACGTTGGTCAACAACCATATTGCTGCCCGTTCGTTTTCCGGTACGGAAAGATTGCCGTGATAAAGACAAAGATTACCGATACCGTTGGGGCAATCAACTTCCTGCCAGGTAGGAAAAGCTGGTATAAAACAGCTGTTTTTAAGGCCGATGCTTTGAAAATAGGCCGCATCGTTTTCCGAAACGCAGGCGTACATGCAATCGGCGGGCAATTGGCTCAAATATTTCCTGATGAGGGAACGTTCGTAACGATAATACAGTTTTTTAGGCAGATTGATTGTGCAACGCGCCATCTCCTGATAATGGATACACTCGGCGCGCTGCATCCTTATGCAGATTTTTCTGTTGTTTAAATCGAGTTGCGACAGTATACCCGTAGTGTGAAGTCCCTCAAAAATTATCGGGTGGTCGTCCTTTTTCAAACGGCTTATCAGTTCCGGGTCATCACCAAGGTTTACGATAAAGGGTTTATGTACGGAAAAGCAGGAAGACGAGGGTTTTGGCTTGTACAGATGAATGCTTTCGCAATAAGGATTTAATTCGTTCGGCACGCCGCATTTGCCTGCATTGAAATAATGCAGGTGAACGGCTATATCGTTTTTGTGAAACGCCCTTATACGATTGAACATATCAATGGAAACCCCGCAGTCCGCAGGCCAGGGGGCATGAAAGGATACTATATGAACCTGTTTTGTCACTGATTAAATAAACGCTCGTAAAAGCGAAGTAGTTGCGCCTGCTCATTTTCCCAGGTCAGCACTTGCCGCGCTCGTAAACAATTTTTTTTCAAACGTTCATATAAAACAGTATCATCCATCAAATTGTTCATTGCGGCAGCCAGTTCCTTCTCATTTAAAGAGCCAATTAACACGGCAATATCAAATTCTGCGTTTATTTTTTGGTATTCGGGATAGTCCATCGTCACCTGCGGCAGTGCCATCTGTATGTAATCGAAGAATTTGTTCGGCAAAGAATAATACATGTTCAGCCCTTCATTTTCCACCAGATTAATACCGATATATGCTTTTTCCACTTCCTTTTGCAGTTCGTCCGGCGACAACATGCCCTTCAACACTATTTTTTCCTGCACACCATATTCCTCAATCCATTGTTTTACAAGGTGCATGATATATCCGTCACCACAAATAATGAGTTTGTATCGCACATATCGCATCGCGGACATCAGCTCTTTAAATCCTCGGCCTTCGTTCACAACACCTGTGTAAATAAATGTTTTTTCCTTTTGTGAATCATCGGGCAGCGGCTTGGCACGCGGCACGTTGCGGATGACGCCGTAACGCACGCCGTAATTTTGATAGAACACACGGGCAATGCTTTCGCAAACCGTGTAACCGTCTTTAAAATGCGGCACGGTATGTCTTTCCAGCCATTTCCATATTTTTTCGATACGTGGGCGGCGCTTTACCTCTTTCGTTTCGGTAAAAAGCTCATGGGCATCATAAATACGTTTTAGCCCCCTTATTTTGGAAACAAGTAATCCTGGCACGATGGTTTCCAAATCGATAGAGCAAATGGCATCGGTTTTGAAAAAAAGCAAGAAAAAGAATAAGCGGATGTTGAGCTCCAAAAAGAAAAGCTTACCCGTTCTCAAAAAACACCGCATCCTGATTTGGCGATAAGGTTGCGTCATCAACGGTTTGCCCGTCCGGTGGTCAAGCCCCAATAATACAACCTCGTAACCGTTCTGCGCCAGACTGCCGCAAATCCGCTGCATCCGTTGGTCAAATAGCGGGTCTGTGGATACGGTAAATATTATCTTTTCCCTCAAAGTGAAACCTTGTTGTTATAAATCAGTTCAATGGCCTTTACGGTTTTGACGCCTTCCTCCCCTTCGAGCATTTCATGCCCCGGCAGTGAAAGCGCCTCTACCAGATTCTTATAAACCTTGTCGTGCGTGCTTAAACTTCCCTGATAGAAACCATATTCGTTTGGCCCTTGCTCTACGGGTATTTGCGGGGCAGTAATGCCGTCCACACAAAAATATTCGATGTTGTTCAGATATTGCCCGCCAATCTTTATCGTTCCCCTCTCTCCAAAAATCGCGATGGAGCTTTCCATGTTTTTATGAAAAGCGTTCACTGTATAATTTATGCTGCCCACCACGCCGTTTTGCATGACAAGCTGCACAACCCCTGTGTCCTCAAACTCAATATAGGGGTGGTTCATGTTTGCCGCCAGAAGGCTTGCACTCTTTACCTCTCCCCAAAACCAGACAATCAAATCAATGTAATGACTGAACTGCGTATATAACGACCCGCCGTCAAGATCTTTTTTACCCCGCCAGTCCTGATAATAAGAGGCCGAACGGTTCCAAAAACAATTAGCGGTAAAACTGTATATCTTGCCTAATTGCTGATTGTCTATCAACTGCTTCACATACCTTGCTAACGGATTATAGCGGTTTTGCTTGACGATGAAGAGCTTTTTGCCCGATTGCGCCGCAGCCTCGGTCATAGCCATCGCATCAGTAGCGGTAATGGCCATCGGTTTTTCACAAAGGACATTTAGACCGTTTTGCAGGCATTGGATACTTTGCGGGGCATGTAGCCAATTGGGTGTACAAATGGAAGCTACATCAACTTCCTTTTCGTTTGCAAGTAGTTCATCCAGGCTTGTATAATTTTTACAATTGAATTTTTGCGCAAGCTGCTTGGCCTTTTCTTCATTTATGTCACAGACTGCAAGCAGGTTTCCGTGGTTGGTCGCTTCAAGCGCATGGCGTTGCGCGATGTTCCCACAGCCGATAATTACAAAGTTCATCTACTTTAGATTAATCCTGCAAATATGCAACAAAATCAATTAACGACACTTATATAACATTCCGGTAGTCCTCAGAAATATAAAAATTAGCGTTTTGTAAAAGTGAATTTAAATATTATTTTAATACATGTTATTAAATAAAGTATATATTTATAATAACAACATAATATATTTATATTCAATTTATTATTATAATAAAAAATTGAATATAAATATATTTTATAAATTAGCCATTTTATCTAATACAATGTAAATTTATAATTATTATAAATTTTATATAAATAATCTTAAATTATTATTTATAAATAATATAATATATATATCTTAAACCAATTTTATTGGTAAAATAAAAAATCATATTATTTTTGGATTTACTAAATATATTAGTTATCAAATCATCTCTGTTAGGATCAATTTTATATGATTCCCCGCCCTACTCTGACGGCTAAAACATCCGGGAAAGATATTATATAGAAAATAAGAAATGAACAGAATAGCTAATCGCTTAAGGAAAAACTGCATCACAAAAGAAGCATAAAATAAATAGGCAATGGGCACTCCTCTGTTCGAGAACAAACAGTTTTTATTTTTTGGTAATACCGCCCCGCTCCACTGGGGCTTCAATCATTTGCCGCTCGTGTGTCAATTGTGAACTTTTGTGGCACTGCACAAAAAGCACCGATGGGACTACCGCAAGAATAAGCACAAAGCAGAACATTCCGTAGCGTTTCATACAAGGTATATTTTAATTAACGAAACAAGCGAGCCAACTACCTAATGTATAGTCGTAATTTTTTATCAAAACGCAACAGTTAAAGCAAAATTATTTTGACATTTTCCCCAATTTGTCCAATCTCGACTTTGATTTGTTGAAAACATTACGCCCCAAATCAACCCCGCTGCGCAGTTTTTTCTGCTCTTCCTCCGGTAAATGAATGACTTTCTGACATTCCTTGCTGCAACAGCCGTCAAATTTCTCCCGACACTCGTCGCATTGGATGAACAGCAAATGGCAGGCATCATTGACGCAATTTACGTGCGTATCAGCGGGTTTGCCGCACTGGTGGCAGCGGGAAATCACCTCGTCCGTTACCCGTTCGCCAAGGCGTTGGTCAAAAACAAAATTCTTTCCGTGAAATTTAAGCTCCAGCCCCTGCTGCCGGGCCTGATTCACGTAATGAATCACACCACCTTCCAAATGATATACATTCTTGAACCCGCGATGCAGCATATAGGCCGAGGCTTTCTCGCACCGGATGCCACCTGTACAGTACATGATAATGTTCTTATCGGCATGAGGCTGCATCATATCCGCCGCCATCGGCAATTGTTCCCGAAAAGTGTCGCTGGGTATCTCGATTGCATTTTCAAAATGCCCCACCTCGTATTCATAATGGTTGCGCATATCAATGATAATGGTGTCGGGGTCTTTTACCATTTCGTTGAACTGTGCGGCGTCCACGTATTTCCCCCGGTTGGCCATATCAAAAGTTGAGTCATCTATACCGTCCGCCACAATTTTGGGGCGCACTTTTATATCAAGCACATAAAAAGACTTGCCGTCATCATCTACCGCAACGTTCAGCCTTAATTGATTGAGTTCTTCTCTTGTGGAATAAAGAAGTTCTTTGAAAGCCTGAAAATTACTTGTCGGGACGCTTATCTGTGCGTTAATACCTTCGTTCGCCACGTAAACCCTACCTAAAACTCCAATAGAGGTAAAGTTTTTATATAATTGATTTCTAAAATCTTCTGTATTTTCAATATAAAAATAACAATAGAAAGAAATAGTCGTTCTTGGCGTATTGTCATTCGCCATGCGCGCTTTCAGTTCCTTGCGCGAGATGCGATTGTGTAAACCCATATTTTGTTGAAATTTGAACCGGACAAAAAGATGCCGGCAAGTGAAAAAATACCTTGGACAGTTGCAGGCTGTTCCAAATTTCAACACAAAGGTAAGCGCTCTGTCGGAAACGGAAAAATGTGCTTACGCTGATTACATTCAGGTTTTAAGTGCTAAGTCATCGTTAATTATGCTGCCAATCCTAAAAACGATTCACAATGTTTTGCCCTCAACCGTTATCTTTGTTCGTATGTGTGAACTGCAAGTTAAAATTGTCAACAAATCTGCTCATCCGCTGCCGGCTTATGCCACTTCCGGTGCATCCGGTATGGATTTAAGAGCGTCCATAGAAATACCGGTAACTTTAAAACCGCTGGAAAGAACCTTAATTCCCACGGGATTGTTCATCGAACTGCCGCAGGGCTACGAGGCACAAATCAGGCCGCGCAGCGGGTTGGCAGCGAAACAGGGCATCACCTGCCTGAACACGCCCGGCACTATTGATGCGGATTATCGCGGTGAGATAAAAGTCATCCTTATCAATCTTTCCGCAGAAGAACAAACCCTGCACAACGGTGACCGCATAGCACAAATGGTCATCCAGAAAGTGGAACAAATAACCTGGGAGCCCGTTTCGGCACTCGAAGATACCCAACGGGGAAGCGGTGGTTTTGGCCATACCGGTAAATCTTAAACTTTAAAAACATGAAGCATTTACATCTCGGTATATTGACCTGCATCATTGCACTCGGATTATTTTCCTGCACCTCGGGGCGCAAATCGCAACGCCCCCAGCCTAACGACATGCCCACTGCGGACACTACTATTATTGACAAATCCCCCATTATGGAAAAAAAAGAAGAAGTTACGGCCAGCACGGTATTATCCAAACTAAACAAAGTATCCTACAACACATTTAGCGGCAAAGCTGACGTCGAATATAGCTCTCCCAAAGGCAAGAGCCTCAATTTTGACGTGAAAATAAACATGCAGAAAGACGAGCTTATCTGGCTTTCGGCATTGGGGCCGTTCAACATAGAGGTGGCGCGTGTGCTGATAACAAAAGACTCGGTGCAGGTGCTCAACAAACTGCAAAGGGAATATCTGGCCGAAAGTATTTCCTATGTGCAGGAGCAGCTTGGCCTGCCGCTTGACCTGCACAGTTTGCAGGAGCTTATCATCGGCAACCCTTTGTTCATAAACGAGCAAAAAAGCAGTTTCACCGATAACGGCAACAATATCATTACCCTTAATAGCCAAACGGATGTATTCACCAATTTACTGTCCTTGCTCAAACCGCAATATACCGTATCCAGCAGCGAGTTAAAAGACACTGACGGCACGCAAAACCGCTCGGCTGTATTGTTGTATAATGATTATACATCCGTAAACGACTTTCAATTTTCCGTAAAAAGGAATATTTCCGTGGACTATAAAGGCAAGACAACGATTAAGTTGAAATTCAATAATTATAGGTTCAACGAGGAAATAAACACGCCATTCTCCGTGCCAGGCAATTATAAAAAGATATCCAAATAATATTTTTTCCGAAACGGCGTTTTAATATTTCGATTGACTCATACCGGATAAACATGTTTAAGATAAAGAACATTAGTATATTTTTCATTGGCCTGTTGTTTTTGGCAAATCCTTCGTTCGGTCAAAAAAAGAGCGACAAAAGCGATATGGAAGATGAACGCAAGCAGATACAACAGGAATTGCGCCAGATAGAAGAATCCTTTAATGCCGTAAAGGGTCTTACCAAGGAAAACATCAGCCAGTTAGCGATGTTGAACCGCAAGGTGGAACTACAGGAAAAATATATTAATAATATATCAAAGGAAATACACCTGATAGATGACGATATTTATTACAGTGCGCTCGAAATAAACCAGCTCAAAAAACAGTTGGATACGCTCAAATCCCATTATGCCCGCACGGTGGTATATGCTTATAAAAATCGAAGCAGCTACGACTACCTCAACTTTCTTTTTTCGGCAAACAGTTTTAACGATGCTATCAAGCGCATCGCTTACCTGAAAAGCTACCGTAACTATCGCCAGCAGCAAATGGGCGATATCCTGAAAACCCGTGACCTTATCACCAAACGCTACAATCAGCAAAAAGAGAGCAAGGATAATAAGGAAAATGCGCTTGCTACGCGCTCTAACGAATACAAGGTATTAGAAGAAAAAAGGGTGGAAAAAGATTCCATCATATCTACCCTCAACATTCAGGCAGGCGATCTGCAAAAACAGATAGCTAAAAAGAAGGAACGTGACAAAGAATTGAAGTCCAGTATTGCCCGGGTGGTGCGTCAGGAAATTTCGGAAGCCCGAAAATTAGCCCAGGAAGAAGCCCGAAAGCGTGCGGAGGAAGAACGTAAAGCACGTATTGTAGCCGAAGAGCAGGAAAGACTTCGTACCCTTGCAGCAGCTAAAGAGATAACGGCCACGCCTGCCCCATCGACAAACTCCAATCCAAAGACGGAAGAAACGGGTGTAGCCATTACATCCCCTGAAAGAAAAATGGAAAAAACAGATGTAGAAGCATCTGTAAAAACAAGGGCTGTCCCCAATAGCCCTACCGCCATTACTGCTGACAAAACCATTAAAGTGTCCACGCCTAAACCGCAAGCCTACCCTATAAAATCAGAAACACCTGCCGTTGTGCAAAACAAGCAGCCCGAAGGTGGTTATCTGAATGTGCAGGCAAGCGACATCGCGTTGAACGGCAGTTTTGAACAAAACCGTGGCAGGTTGCCCAGCCCCGTGGATAACGGTTTCATTTCCTTAGGGTTTGGCAGGTATAAAATAGAGGGAGTCGGCCCTGACATTGTGGGCGATAATCCCGGGCTTACCTATACCGCTCCCACAGGCTCTCCGGTGAAAGCCGTGTTTGATGGGGAAGTAGCAGGCATTTCCAATATAGGCGGCATGTCGCTTGTCATCCTGCGGCATGGGAAATATTTTACGGCATACAGCAACCTTGGCAGTGTGAACGTGAGCAAAGGCACTACTGTGCGTCGCGGGCAGATTCTGGGCAAAGTAGGTGCAGATGAGGAAACCGGAAATGGCAAGCTTGATTTTATCCTCATGATAGAGGAACGAAATGTTGACCCACGGTCATGGTTGGCAAGGTAAACGGTTACGTGAGGCAATGTTTAAGACGTATCAATACGCTATAAACTTTCAACAAGTAATTTTCTCCTATTTAATGACGGGTTTGCGCAAAAAGTTTTTGGCGGATAATGCAGCATAACAGTTATTTTTGCGTCTTTTATTGAATACGGGTCGTTTTTACAGTGTGCCGGAACTGTAATTTAACATTCAATTATGCTAAATTAAACTTTGACGGTGCCTGTTTATAAAGTCTAACCTGTTATTTTTGTGTAAATAAATTAGTATTAAAGAAAATTGAATATGCAATTGACTACAAAAAAATCCCTGGCTTTGTTATTATTAGCGGCCACATTGGTTTCTGTGTTTTCCTGCTCCAAAAGTTCTAATTCCTCCAGTAGCGATTTAGTGGGCAACTGGGCCGTAAGCTCAGAGTTTAGCGGTGTAGGCAGGACTGATGCCGTGTCTTTTACGATTGGCGACAAAGTGTATATCGGACTTGGCAATGACGGAACGAACATGTTGAATGATTTTTGGGTGTTTGATGAAAAAAGCAACAAGTACACACAAATTGCTAATTTTCCAGGCGAAGCCCGTTCCAAAGCTGTTGCATTCAGCGTAAATGGAAAAGGTTATGTGGGCACAGGCTCTAATGGCCGTAACAAGTTGGATGATTTTTGGGAATATGACCCTGCAACCGATACATGGGTATCAATCGCCCCTTTCCCCGGCGGGGTAAGGCATGATGCAGTAGCTTTCACTATCGGTTCTACCGGATATGTGGCAACAGGCTACGACGGTGTTGGTATCAACAGCGGTAATTATAGAAATGACCTTTGGGCTTACACCCCCGCCAGCGGTTGGCAACAAAAAGCTGACCTTCCTAATAAAAAGAGTGAAGCCGTAGCATTTGTATATGATAACAAAGCTTATGTAGTAACCGGACAAAACAATGGTTCTCTTTCTGTTGACTTGGCTGTTTATGACCCGTCTACAAACGCATGGACAAAGAAGCGGAACATCAATAGTTCTAATTCCGAAGAAACCTATGATGACGATTATGGCAGCAACATCACACGTAAAAATGCAGTAGCTTTTGTTCTTGGAAATAAAGCATTCATCTCTACAGGGAACAATGGCAGTGTACTGAAAACGACATGGGTATATGATATTGCTTCAGACCTTTGGTCACAGAAGACCGCATTTGAAGCAAGTAGTGGCAGGGAAGGTGCTGTTGCATTTGTGGTAAATAATAAAGCATTTGTGGGCTTGGGTAATAATAGCTCTGCCCGTTTTGACGACGTATGGCGTTTTGACCCGGATGCTGCCCAGTCCAACGACGATAATTATTAATAATCTTACATAAAAGAAAGAAGAAGATACATTCTTCTTTCTTTTTATAGCAAGTTATCGCAGACGGGCTTTGAGGATATACCGATAGACCGGTTTACATGCGCGATGTTGCTACACTCACGTTTACTAAAAAACTTTTGATGTATCTATACAGAAAGATATACAGCAAAGGCCGTTTTCTCATTGTTTTATTTATTGCATCGGTATTATTTTCCTGCGATAAAGTAGATATTCCGTTTAAGTCAACGGACGAAACGAACGACCCGAATATCACTTATCTTGAAAACAGCAAGATTGAAGTGGCGACATATAAACCGGATTCTTTTTCCACATCCGGTCACCAGGTTTTTACCATAGGCTATCATAATGACCCTGTGTTTGGCATTGCTAAAGCTGGAAGCATGGCCACGCTATCTTTGCCAACCACCAATGATTTGGCTGATAAGGACGAAGAAAATTTGCACTTTGACTCTATCGTGGTCGTTTTAGCACCCAAGAATATTCAATACGGAGACAGTAGCAAACCTTTCACTTTCCGCATTCACGAACTAACGAACAAGATATCCACGGATAATCCCGATGGCTTGTATTACAATAACAGCAATGTTGAGTACAACCCCACTCCCATTGCCAGCAGGACAGTAAACTTATACGGGCGCAGTGGTGAGGCGATTACGATTCGCCTGCCGGATGCTATGGGCAAGGCATGGATGGAGCTGTTCCGTAAGAAAGACGAACAAGTGTCCACACAGGACTTTTTTGAAGAATATTTCAAGGGGCTTTATATTACCGCAGATTCTATGAGTACCGGTTCAATCGTGAATTTTTCCACGGCTTCGGATACTGCACTGGTGCGGATTCACTATAAAGAAATAGGATTAACGACCGAAGAAAAAGTATTTAAATTCTCGTATGACGTAAAACGGCAATTTAATAACATCTCTTTCAGATATACGAACCCTGTTCTCTCCACATTTGTAACGGACAAGAAACAGACTATCCCCAGTGAGGAGACCAATAACCACTCATATCTGAACACTTACATGGGAACCACCGTGCAAATCAATTTCACGGATTTGCTTAGTCTGAAAGAAAGGAACCCTTATATACATATATTAAAAGCAGAATTGGTCATCCATCCGGATAAGTCATTCTTTGGTATCACCTTATACTTTGCCCTCGCGTCTTTATCTTGCAGTTGACGAGCCGGATAATGGCAATGCTTTTATCGCCGTGCCGGGAACGGACGAAAACATGACCAGCGGGGCTTCAGCACAGGCAGTATCTCCTTATATTGATAACGTATATCCCGAAAACAGTAGTTACACATTTGATATTACCTATTTTGTCAATCTGAAATTAGCAAAGGGACTTTCTTCTAAATCAAAGTTGTTGTTAAGCCCAACACAGTCATCAAATGACGCGGCTATACAACGGCTCATTGTGAACAACCAACAATCATCCAGTCCCAGTCCCATGCAACTTAAGCTCTATGTTTTGGGGCTGTAACCATAGTTTATGAAGCGTATTTTTGCATATATTATTTTTAGCATAGCGGCATTACCGGCCATCAGCCAAAATGTGTCCTCTCCTTATTCTATATTAGGTATCGGTGACATTGAAAGCAGCGAATTTGGCAGGTATGGCTCAACCGGAGGCAACTCTTTGGGCAAGCGGGACGCCTTGTATTACAATCATTCTAACCCCGCATCCCTTACCGGATTTGCCCCCAAGACTGTTGTGTTTGATTTTTCCACACGTGGCAGGTTTAGCCAATTTAAAGAGCCGGGCAAAGATACTTTTTCACAAGTGAGCAAAGATTTGGTCATTAAGCAGATTGCCCTTGCCTTCAGGGGTGGAAAGAATACTGCATTTGCCTTTGGACTTCGGCCTTTCAGCAGCGTAAACTATAAATATGAATCACTCACGGGTATTACAGATGGCCCCGCTACACTGCAAAAAAATGTAGAAGGCAACGGAGGAATGAATCAGGCATTTTTATCGGTAGCCCAGGCGTTGGGTAAAAGATTCTCTGCGGGCGTCACCGGGTCATGGTTATTTGGCTCTATGCAACGCACTACCTCTTACTATAATCCCGATATAAATGTAGATATTACAAAAGACGAAGACCGTTTTTACAACGGAGCAAGTGCATTGCTTGGTCTGCAATATCACCCGCGTGCCGGCAAAAAATGGGCACATACTATTGGTGCTACGGGCGGGATCTATACCGAACTTACAGGCTCTAACCACATAGACTATATACAAAGCGGCTTAAGCATAGCCGATGCAAAGGTGGATGAAGATGCCCCTAAGTATAAAATGCCCGTTACGGCTGCATTGGGATATACTGCCACAAACAAGAACGGTTTTTCTATGAGCGCGCAGGGGTCTTATCAAAAATGGCCAAAACAAAAATTAGCCTTTATCAATAGCTATACATCAGATGCTTTCAGGCTTGGTGCGGGGGCCGAATACTCCAAGCGGGTAAGCCAGGGCAACCTGAGTTATGAAAAATATCATGTGGGCGTAGGGGCAAAGATGGAACGTTCATACATGCTCATCAACCAACAACACCTGGAAGATTATTCCGTTACGCTTGGCGGCAGCTATAACGTATCCTGGATGCTGAGTATTAACGCCGGCTTGGAAGCCGGGAAACGGGGCATCAATTCCAACAAAAAGTTAATACAGGAAAACTATTACCAGTTTTATGTGGGCTTCACCGTGAGGGATTTCTGGTTCAGCACGCGGAAGTATGGATTATAGAGATTGCGAATCCGGTATTAGGGTTTTGTAGTTTATATTTGTCCGACTTATGTTTTTGCTCCGTAATCTGCAACTTTTTCAGTTCAAGAACTATCCAAACCGTTCTTTTGATTTTGACGGGCGCATAGTGTCCATTTGTGGTTCTAACGGCGTGGGCAAAACAAATATCTTAGACGCCATACACTATCTCTGTTTCACAAAAAGTTATTTTGGCGGTAGCGATGCGGCTAACGTTCAACACGGGCGCATCGGGTTTCGGATTGAGGGGAATATCCTGTTGCAGGATAATGCGGAAAAAGCCGTGTGCATCCTGCGCGAAACGGGCAGAAAAGAGTTTTCCATAAACGATGAACCGTACAGCCGTTTTTCGCAGCACATCGGACGTTATCCATGCGTTATCATCGCGCCCGACGATGCCGTGCTTATCACGGGCGGTAGCGAAGGACGCCGCAGTTTTATAGATTCCCTGCTATCGCAAATTGATTCGACCTACCTAAAAAACCTCATCCAATATAACAAGGTTTTACAGCAACGTAATTCCTTTTTGAAATCCGCTGCCGAAAGCGGCTTTCTGGATGAAGCATTACTGGCTGTACTCAATGAGCAACTCGCCACGCCGGGAACTCAAATCTTTACCAAACGAAGGGAGTTTTTATTATCCTTTCTGCCCAAAGTAAAACGGCTTTATACCGAGATTGCCCAACGTGAAGAAGACCTTGTGCTGCTTTACGAAAGTCGCTTGTCGGAAGCGCCCATGGCCTCCTTACTTGAAGCGACAAGGCAGAAAGACGCCCTGCTGCAACGCACCACGGTCGGCATCCACCGGGATGAACTGACCATTCAACTTAACGGGCAACCGTTTAAAAGTACCGCATCACAAGGGCAAAGAAAAAGTCTGTTGTTTGCGCTCAAGCTCACGGAACTGGAAGTAATCCGACAGGAGAAAAAATTCGCCCCTATCCTTTTGCTTGACGATATTTTTGAAAAACTTGATGAGAACCGCATGACCAATCTTTTGCAAAAGGTTTGCATCGAAAACGAGGGGCAGGTTTTTATAACCGATACACATGCCACCAGAGTGACCGAACAGTTGCAAAACATCGGAGCAACTTTCTCCCTTATCAATCTGGAAGATTAATTTATATTTCCTTGTCGAATATGCCCAAGGCTTCCTTGTCTTCGTATTTCAAAATCTGCTGGCGCAACGTATTCTTCAACTTTTTTTGTACAGCGCCATATTTGCTTTGTCCATACACATTTTTTAGCTGATGCGGGTCATTCTTCAAATCAAACAGTTCCCAGCTATCCGTGCCTTTATAAAAACGAATCAACAGATAATCTTTTGTGCGCAGGCCAAAATGCGGGGAAACCCTGTGCGGCTCGGGATACTCGTAGTAATGATAATAAAAAGCATCGCGCCAGCCTTTTACAGCCTTTCGCTTCACCAAAGGCAATACAGACTTTCCTTGTACCTCAGCCGGAGATTTGACACCTGCTATATCTAATATCGTTGGTGCCCAATCTATATTGGAGACCATTTGGTCTACCTGTGTGTCCGGACTGACAACACCCGGATAGCGCATCAGGAAGGCAGTCCGTAAAGATTCATCATACATAAAACGCTTGTCGAACCAACCATGTTCGCCCATGTAAAATCCCTGATCGGAGGCATAAATCACGATTGTGTTTCGGTTTAATCCCGTACTGTCCAGATATTGCAGAATCCGTCCGATATTCCTGTCCATAGATTTTGCCGTGGCATTATAATCTTTTAAGTAACGCTGAAATTTCCATTCGGTCAGGGCATTGCCCGTCAGTTTTTTCTCTTTAAATTCCTTCGTTATTTTGTCATAATAATCCTGATAAGCCTGTTGCTGCTCCGCGTTCATCCGACTTGCCAAAAAGACGTCTGTACCATAATAACGCTTCAGATAGTCTTCCGTAAAATGTCTGCCATCAGGATAAATTTGCTTGAGTTCTTCTATGAGCGATGGCTTCATTTCCTCAAAAGGTTTCAGGATAAACCGCCTGTTCACTTTCAAATCGTATCTTAAAGTAAGCGTTTTGGCGATGCTCATATCTTGTTGTTGTGCGGCAAGCCGGGTGGCATAGTCATCATAAAACGTACGGGGTAGGTCAAAATTCACGTTGTCATAAGCGCCCAAATCCTGAATGTCGGGCAACCACTCGCGATGCGTCGCCTTCTCTCCAACTACGGCAAAAAAAGGTTTGTCCTGATCGCGTTCCTTTAACCAATCAAACAAAAAATCGGTAATCAGATTGGTCACGTAGCCTGTGTATCGTGTGGTATCGCCGTTGTTATTAATAAAATCAGGATTCACGTATTGGCCTTGTCCGGGAAGGATATTAAAATAATCAAATCCTACGGGGAGGCTCCCTAAATGCAGTTTGCCAATCCAAGCCGTTTGATACCCGTGCTGCTGCAATAATCGCGGGAAGGTGAATTGACTGACATCAAAATGTTCCTGCTCGTTTTCTGTATATCCGTTTTTATGGCTGTATTTGCCCGTCAGGAAAGTGGCTCGGCTTGGCCCGCAAATGGAATTGGCGACAAACGTATTATTGAATTTTGCGCCCTCACGTGCCAAGCGGTCAATGTTCGGGGTCTGCACTTGCTTGTTGCCATACGCGCCCGTGGCCTGATAAGCATGATCATCCGATAAAATAAAAATAATATTGGGTTGTTTGTGCTGCGCCTGAGAAGGCAGTATACATGTCATAAATAAGATAATCAGCAACCATTTACAGCTTGACATAAAATTATTTTTGATTCCGTAAAATTACGGTATTCAGCATGAAATAATTATAAGAAGAGTGGTCAATAACGAACATAACGTTCTTACTGACCACTCCATTTATATCGCTCCGTTAAAAAGCTTACGAAACCATTATAACCCACCATACCTGACAAACGAACCCAGCACCAACATGGCCACGCCCAATAAGGTGACGCCTATGATGTGAACGGCCATCTCCGGTAATTTGCGCGGGTCTTTCCTAAGCTTGGGTATCACGCGGATTTGTGCGCTTAGCGCAAATAAGACCGTGGAAAAGAGTAACAGCAGTTTGATGGATGTTACCCGCTCTACCGGTATGGAAAACGAAAACCAAAAGCGGGTTTCGATACCCAGTTGAAGTGTCATCCAAATACCTGTGATGACCAACAGAACAAGAGCCGACATGCCCAAGACTTCGTAGCTCTTTTCAAAATTGAGGATAAGTGCAGGCTCTTTGCGGCGCAGGGCCACGGGCAGGATGCGCACGGCAAGGTATAAATGCCCGCCAACCCATATCGTGGCGCAGAGCAAATGAATTATCAATAAAAGGTGATGGCCCATTAATCCCTATATTGATGATTAGTTCAGTACTGGTTCGCTGAAACTTTTTTCCATTTCAATTGCCTTGGGAAAGAGTATATTATTCTCTAAATGCACATGCACGTGCAGATTCTGCTCAAAATCCTTCAGCATAGCAAATGCCACGCGGTAAGTGTTGCAAGCATCAACTGGGGGATTATATTCGTTGGTAAGTGTCGCAATTTTTATTAGTCGCTCTCCTTCTGCTTCATGTTCGTGCACCATCATGTTGATAGGGTTATCAACGGTACCAAAATGCGGGTTTTCCGGTTTCCCGCCCTGTATTTTTGCTTCGACCATTTCAGCAATAAAGGGAAACAGGATATTTTCTTCTTTTTGAAGATGCGCTGTCAACGCCTCGGCACATTCGCTGAAAAGTTGGTTCACCTCCAAAAGTTCAGGATGACGCTCCCCGTGCACCCGGCAAAGTTTGGTCAGGTATTGTTGAATTACCGGTATCTTTTCCGTCACATAGCGGTGGTGTGTTTTTACAATATAATCCGAAAGTAAATCTAACGGCCAAGATAGAAAATCAATCTGATTTTCCGGTTTGGTGCGCAACACCGCCTCAAGGTTGGCTATCAATGCCGCTTCATCAACGTTCTTCTTTTCGCACACTTCCTTTACTGTTTTATGGCCTCCGCAACAGAAATCCATCTTGTTACTGGTAAATATCGCGGCAGTCCTGAAATCCTTTGCCACAATCTCGCCAATCGTTTTGTTCAATAAGTCACTCATTATATTACAATTTAAAATTAAAGATAAAAATGTCTTTTATTTATTTAAAAAAATATTTTTTGTTTTCTATCGCAAAAATTATCTTATACCCTTTTTAAAAACGTATTACCCACCGCCATGCCCATTGCTAAATCGTACAAGGTAGTGCTGGTCAAAACTTCTTTCAACTTATTCCTGACCTCTTTAAATTCATAGTGAATAGGACAAGGCTTTTTTTCGTTGCATGACGGAAGCCCTAAGCCGCAGCCAACATATATGCTATTACCGTCAATTGCATTGACGATATCCGCAAGCAATACTTTTTTCATTTGTTTTTCGGAAACCTCAAACCCGCCGCCAACGCCTTTGGTAGATTCCACAAGTTGCTCTCTTGTCAATGTTTGCAAAATTTTTGCCGTAAATGCTTCCGGTGAATCAATTTCCCGCGCGATTTCCTTAATACCGACCCTTTCGCCCTTCAATGACGATTTGGCTATGAAAATAGCCGAACGAATACCATATTCACATGCTTTAGAGAACATACTCTTTCTTTGAGGATACAAAAATAAGACAAATAAAGGATACTTTTATCTTTTATTGTTGGATTATGAATTTTATAAAAGCAAAAACCTATAAGGTTTATGAAACCTTATAGGTCTTACTCATTTCGGGTATAATTTATTTTCCGCTAACTACGCTTCCAAAGTTTTCTCCTCTGGTTTGCGCGTGGTGAAATATAATTTGTCGTTTTCTTTGTCAAAGTTTACCACAAGGATATCCCCGGGTTTTACGTTGCTGTTCAGGATTTCCTCCGCAAGCGGGTCTTCCAGATACTTTTGAATAGCTCTGTTCAGTGGTCTTGCTCCAAACTGGCTGTCATACCCCTTATCGGACAAGAACACCTTTGCGTCCTCGGTCATTTCCAGTTCATAACCCAACGCCTGGATACGCTTCACCACGCCCTGCATCGAAATATCAATAATGCTAAAGATATTTTCTTTGCTCAGGCTGTTGAAGATAATTACATCATCGATACGGTTCAGAAATTCCGGCGAGAAGGTGCGCTTTAACGCTTTCTCGATGACCGCTTTGTTTTCTTCGTCCTCGTGTTCGATACGTGCAGCGGTGGCAAAGCCCACGCCAGAGCCAAAGTCCTTTAATTGCCTTACACCGATATTCGAGGTCATAATGATTAAGGTATTCTTGAAATCCACCTTGCGGCCAAGTCCGTCCGTCAACTGGCCATCGTCCAGCACCTGCAAAAGAATGTTATAGATATCGGGGTGCGCCTTCTCAATCTCATCCAAAAGGATAACACTGTAAGGTTTGCGGCGCACTTTCTCCGTAAGTTGTCCGCCTTCTTCATAACCCACATATCCGGGAGGCGCGCCTATCAACCTGCTGACAGTAAATTTTTCCATGTACTCGCTCATGTCTATACGGATAAGCGAATCTTCCGAATCAAAAAGGTAACGAGCCAATGCGCGCGCCAATTCGGTTTTACCCACACCTGTCGGCCCTAAGAATATAAACGTACCAATCGGCTTTTTCGGGTCTTTCAACCCTACACGGTTACGTTGTATAGCTTTCACGACTTTGCCAATGGCCTCGTCCTGACCGATAACCATACCGCGCATGTCCTGCACCATCTTGCGCAACTTTTCCGTTTCGCCTTCCACCACTTTGCGCACCGGGATGCCCGTCATGATATTGATTACCTCGGCAATATCCTCCTCCGTAATCGGGTAACGTTTATGTTTGCTCTCTTCTTCCCAAGAGGCCTTGGCGCGTTCCAGTTCTTCCGCCAGTTTCTTTTCGGTATCGCGCAGCGAAGCGGCTTCCTCAAATTTCTGACTTTTGACCACTTTGTTCTTTTCGTTCTTTACTTCCTCTATCTTCTTTTCAAGCTCCACGATATTGTCCGGCACATTGATATTCTTCAGATGCACTCGTGCGCCTACTTCATCCAATACATCAATTGCCTTGTCAGGTAATAACCTGTCGGTGATGTATCGGTCGCTAAGTTTTACGCACGCATCTATCGCGCTGTCCTGATATTCCACGCTGTGGAAATCTTCATATTTGGACTTGATATTATTTAATATTTGAATCGTTTCGTCCACGGACGGCGGATCTACAATCACTTTTTGAAAACGCCTGTCGAGCGCACCATCTTTCTCTATGTACATACGGTATTCGTCAAGCGTGGAAGCTCCGATACATTGCAGTTCGCCACGGGCAAGCGCAGGCTTAAAGATATTGCTGGCGTCCAAAGACCCGCTGGCTCCGCCCGCACCCACGATGGTGTGCATTTCGTCAATGAACAAAATCACATCGCGGTTTTTTTCCAGTTCTGCCATTATGGCTTTCATGCGCTCCTCAAACTGACCGCGGTACTTGGTGCCGGCCACCAGCGAAGCCAAATCAAGCGAAATAACCCGCTTATCAAACAGAACACGGCTAACCTTTCGTTGTACGATGCGCAGTGCCAGACCTTCCACGATGGCGGTTTTGCCCACGCCCGGTTCACCGATGAGTATCGGGTTATTCTTTTTACGGCGGCTCAATATCTGCGATACACGCTCAATTTCTTTCTCGCGCCCGACGATGGGATCAAGATTACCGCTCTCTGCCAACTTGGTTACGTCCCGTCCGAAATTGTCCAGCACGGGGGTTTTACTTTTCACGTTTGGCTTTGACCCGGCACTTCTTGATTGCGCATACTTTTTCTCATCGTCAAAATCATCGCTTTCTTCTTCGCCAAATTCCGCGCGCGGTTCACCGGATGATTTGACAATGCCCAGTTCTTGACGGAAAAGGTCATAGTCCACATCATATTGGTTCAATATCTGCGTGGCGATGTTTTCTTTATTCTTGAGAATAGAAAGCATGAGGTGTTCCGTTTCAACCATACTGCTCTTCAGCGCTTTAGCCTCCAGTACGGTCACACGGATGACTTTCTCTGCCTGCTTGGTAAGCGGCAGGCTATTGATGTTCGCGATGTTTTTGCCCGTTTTATCCTTTATAGCCAACTCGATTTCTTTCCTCAGCTCCAAAAGATTGACATTAAAACTTTTGAGGATGCGGATGGCCACATTGTCGCCCTCCCGTATCAGCCCTAAAAGCAAATGCTCGGTTCCGATGAAATCATTACCTAACCGCAAGGCTTCTTCCCTGCTGTAAGAAATGATTTCTTTTACCTGTGTTGAAAAATTATTATCCATCCTTAAAGATAAAATGTTTATTTACAATATTAACAAATATATTTGGTACTCGTATTAGGAATACT
Organism: Niabella sp.; assembly: GCA_047601605.1. Classification (GTDB taxonomy): domain Bacteria; phylum Bacteroidota; class Bacteroidia; order Chitinophagales; family Chitinophagaceae; genus Niabella. The sequence goes on along the minus strand of JASGIU010000004.1, from coordinate 148,750 downwards.
AATTTAATCCAGTACAAATTTTTACCAGTTATGCAGGTCAAAATAGATACCAAAGAGAAATTTCACGTCATCACGCCGCTTGAAACGGCGCTTTCTGCTACTATGGCAGACGGAATGGACATTGCCCTACTTCCTTTTCTACAAAATAATGTTAAAAACGTGGTGTTGAACATGCAAAACGTACAGGAGATGGACGAAGCTTCCGTGGAAAAACTTTTGGATATACAGCAACGGTTTTACGAGGCCAGCGCTTCTTTTATCTTGTGCGACCTGACGGATGCGATGGAATCATTTTTAACTGATTCCGAAAACGGCGAATTGCTGAACGTTGCCCCTACCGAGAGCGAAGCATGGGACATCGTGCAAATGGAGGAAATAGAACGTGAATTGCTGGATGGGGAATGAACGGTTGACACGAGCAATAAAACGGATTAATCAATAAGAAATAATAAAAGAATAATTCAGGAGAAATTCAAGGACATGTTAGGAGTTACTATTTTGGGCAACAATTCGGCAGTGGCGGCTTACGGCAGGCATCCTTCCTCCCAAATCGTGTCATCGCGGGAACAGTTGTTCCTGATAGATTGCGGCGAGGGCACGCAGTTTCAGATGAACGATTACAAAATCAAGCGTAATAAGATTTCACATATTTTTATCTCCCACCTGCATGGTGATCATTATTTTGGCCTCATCGGGTTGCTCACTTCTTATGCTCTGTTAGGCAGGACGCAAGACCTGCATATTTATGCGCCTGCACCACTTCAGGAAATTATCCATATCCAGGTAAATTGTGCGGGTACGCGGTTTCCTTATGACCTCATATTCCACCCTATCACGGGCGCCAGCACGTTGGTGTCTTTTGACGGCATAACCGTTAAAAGTTTCCCGACCAACCACCGCATCGAATGTTATGGTTTTGTGTTTGAGGAAAAGAGAAAGCCACGTAAAATTATCCATGAAAAAATAGAGGAGTATCATGTGCCTTACAACCAGATAGAGGCGTTGAAATCAGGTGCGGATTTTGAAAAAGAAGACGGCTCCATCATCCCGAACGCAATGCTGACGGAAGCAGCCCCTCCCGGCAAAAAATATGCGTATTGCGCCGATACACGATACGATGAATCTATTGTACCTCATATCCAAAACGCGGATATGATTTATCATGAAACTACTTATCTGCGTGACTTTAAGGATAACGCCGTACTGCGGTTTCACTCCACAACGCATGAGGCCGCTACCATCGCCCAAAAAGCCAACGTAAAAAAATTGCTCATCGGGCATTTTAGCAGCAAGTACGAATCGCTTGATGCGTTTTTAACGGAAGCTACGGAAGTTTTCCCGCAAACGGAATTAGCAGAGGAAGGGGTTAGCTTTCGGATTTAATTAATCAAGCCATTCAAAATCTTTTGCACGCGGCATGAGGTTGTACACATCAACGGCCTGTTGCGGTGGCATTACCACGCGCCGCCGCACATTGTGTATCCATGAACCGACCACCACCAGTTCTGCGGCTAACATTTCATTTTTGATTATTTGATGGCGGATGCTCCATTTAATGAAACTTCGTTTCGCGTTCAGCAATTCAAGATTTATGGTAACCTCATCTTCCATGAAAATCTCTTTTTTAAAATGACAGTTTTCGCTGAACAATATCGGCCCGATTTGCAACTCCTGCAAACGCGAGAGCGTTAGCCCGTGTTGGTTCAGAAAAGAAATCCTGCAAAAACTTCCCCAGTCATAATAAACCGTATGGCGCAGATGCCCGTTAACATCCAAATCTGCCCAACGAATTTGCAAGGGCAACACATATTGTTTTTCCATGCGCTGAAAGTAATAAAAACCCAAAAGAAAAAGTAAAAAAGATTCACGGTAGAAGTTGCTGTTTTCAGGCTTACCTTCCTGCGACTTCTAACACTTCGTTATTGCCAATAATATAATAACGATGTGAAGGATTGATTTCATATCCGGTATATAATCCGGTAAAAGCGCTGAATGCTGGCAATATCATAGAGTTTGATGACACGATAAAGCAAGCCAAGCGCATCGCCTGCCGCGCCTTGCCCTGCAAAAGATAGCCGGGGTGCAGATGCCCGGAAATAAAAAAGTGATCTGTCTCCGGTGCATCAAGATATTCATGCACAAAAACAAACGGCTTTATAACATGTCGTGCTTCGGTGACGATTATCCCAAGCCGCTCATAATCTATTTGCAATAGTTTATCGTGATTGCCGGGAACCAGCACAAAATCTGCGGCATATTGAAGCCGCCATTGACCGAAAATATCAATATCCCCGTTTAATTTATCATGGAACATATCCCCGACAATCAATATCCTTTTTGGATCAAACTGTTCAATGATGGCAGACAAACATTGCAAATCATCCTTCATGACCGATGATGGTATAGGGATACCGTGCGCCCTGAAATGGGCTGTCTTGCCCAGGTGCATATCGGCCAACACCAATGTGCGCATTCCCGGCCAATACAGAGCCCGTTGTGGTAACAATAATATTCGCTCGCCTTTACAAACAATTTCCTTCATGTCTTGAGTAAAAGTACAAAACATAAATTTTGTATGATTCAGATTTGCAAAAAGGGCAATCACTTCTTTTTACCGAGTGTGTCTTCCTGCATTTTTCGGATACGCGCGTCAAGGGCTTCGCTGGAAAGACTTTGGCGCAGACTGTCCACTTTTATCGGAAAGCTAAGCGGTGTAAATGCCCTTGCATGTACCAACATAATCTTTGATGCCTGCATCCGCTGCAAGGCTGCTGCTAATCTTGGCTCTTCTAATTGTTGATAAAACACTTCGTCGTAAGCCTGCCGCATGAGCAGGTTTTGGCTATCATATTGTTCAAACACGCGAAAGATAATGCCCGACGAGGATTGCAGGTTTTTCATCGTTTTGAATTTGCCGGAATAGTTGCGGATGACCAGTCCGGCGATAACAGCAATATCCCTGAATTTCCGTCCCGCCATTTCGGCGGCATTTATACTTTTGGCAATATCGGCCGTAAGGTTTTCGGGATTGATGATATCTTTAATATTCGATTCGTCAACGGGAATAGGTTGGTCGCTCAGTAGTTCAAAACCATAATCATTCATCGCCATAGAAAAACTGATGGGTTTTATTTTACTGATGCGATACGCGACAAGCGCCGCCATCACCTCGTGTACCAGCCTGCCCTCAAAAGGGTACATATACAAATGATAGCCGTCTTTAGTATGTATCATTTCTACCAGAAACTCCCCTTTTCTCGGAATGTGGGAATCGTGCTCCTGCTGTTTAAAAAGTGGTGCCAGTTTTTTTAATTCGATATCCTTCACACCTGGGCGCAGTGCCATTGATATCTTATCGCGTAACAGGGCGCTTAGCTTTGAAGACAAGGGTAGCCTGCCTCCCAACCAACTTGGCGTGATGGCGCGCTTGGCTTTGGCCGCACGCACCAACACCGTCATGTCCTTTATCATCACAAATTCCACAATCTTGCCTGCCAACCCGAACGTGTCACCGGGAAGAAGTTTTGCCACAAAATATTCCTCAACCATGCCGATGTAACCGCCCGACAAAAATTTTACTTTCAACATCGGGTCGCTCACGATTACGCCGAGATTAATTCGGTGCAGCATGGCAATCTTTCTGTTCTTTACTTTGTAAATGCCATCTTCTACCACCACTTTTTGAAATTCATCGTAAGCCTGCAAAGACTCGCCTCCTTTCGTGATAAAATACAACAGCCATTGCCATTCTTCCTCCTGTAAATCAGCGAAAGCATGCGTTTGCCTAACCTGCTGAAACAAGGCTCCCCGCTCAAACCCCTCGCCAACGGCTAATGAGACAAGGTATTGCACCAATACATCAAATGCCAATACAATCGGTTCGCGATTTTCTACCCATTGGTTCAGTGCGGCTTCTTTCAGCGCAGCGGCTTCAACCAATTCCAACGAATGAGTAGGCAAAAAATAAATCCTCGATGTTTCATAAGGCGAATGACCACTACGCCCTGCACGTTGCAAAAACCTTGCTACGCCTTTGGGAGAGCCGATTTGTATCACGGTGTCCACTGGTTTAAAATCCACGCCAAGGTCTAAGGAAGACGTGCACAACACTGCCTTGAGCTGGCCGGTTTGCAGCCTTTCCTCTATCCAATGCCGCAGCTCGGCATCCACCGAGCCGTGATGAAGCGCCAACTGCCCCGCTAAGTCAGGACAGGCTTCTAACAAAACCTGATACCATAATTCAGACTGTCCGCGCGTGTTTGTAAATATCAGCGTGGTGCGGCTTTTCTCGATAATTGGCACTAACTGTTTGGCCATTTTTGTACCCAAATGTCCTGCCCACGGCAGTATTTCTATTTCTTCGGGTATGATGGTGATGATTTCGGTTTTCTTTTTCTCATTGGCCAAAACTTTTGCTTTGCGAAAATTCTTTTGTGGCAGCAGCACATTCATTGCCTCATCGATATTGCCAATGGTTGCGGAGATGCCCCATACACGTAGTGCTGGCGCGATGGCGCGCAATCTGGCGATGGCAAGCTCTGTCAGTACACCCCGTTTATTGCCCAGTAGTTCGTGCCATTCGTCCACCGCCACGCAACACAAACTGCGGAACAGACGGCTATTGTCTTTTTGCGCAAAAAGTAAATGCAGGCTCTCCGGTGTGATGACGAGCACTTCGGGCATATTTCTTTTTTGCCGTTGCCTTTCGGCCTGTGGCGTGTCACCATTGCGCACGGCCACCTGCCAATCGAGCCCTATTTGCGACAGCGCATCCGTCATCGCTCTGGCAATATCGTTTGCCAGCGAGCGCAAGGGCGTTATCCAAATGAGCTTTAACCCGTCCTGAAAGTCTGTTGGACGGTTTAAATAGTCTATTATCAGGGACAAAAAAACAGCATAGGTTTTTCCGAAGCCTGTCGGTGCGACCAATAGGCCGGAGTATCCTTCATGATAACGCTGCCAAACCTCTTCCTGGAAAGGGAATGGGCGGATGCCTGCAGCGTTCATCCATTGGATGACCAGGTCATATCCTATCGTATTTGTAACCTTGCCCAAAGGATTGATGAATGATGATTTGAGATTTATGTCGTAAATAGCAAATAATAGGCAGTGACTTTATCATACCTATTACTATTCAATTCAATATTCGTTATCTATAACTAATCACTCTACATCCCACTAATACTTAAAAAATATTTCCGTAGCACCATAACCATAAGCCGGATGATACTGATTGACAAAATAGCTCACCTCTTTTTTAAGGCGAAGCGTATCGTGTATCTCGTCACGCAAACGTCCAGTGCCCACGCCGTGGATGATGACAAGCGTTGGCTGTACGTGCGCCACGGCCAAATCATAATACTTCTCGAAGGTTTTCATCTGCAAAGTGAGCATTTCAAAATTGCTCATGTGGGTATAGTTGTCCGTTAACTTTTCGATATGTAAATCCACCACGCTGCGTGCAGGCTCCAAATGCTTTCGGGCTTCTTTTGCTTCATATATTTTAAATCCTTTGTTAGCCAATTTGCTAAGCGAAAGGTCGTTTTCCACAGTAAAAGGTTTATCTGGATAAACCTCAAAAAAATTATACGAAAAAGAAGCTTCGTTTTTTTGTCGAAGTTCCTCTATACGGGAAAAAAGTTGCTTGGGCTTGACCTTTATAATGCTTTCATGATGCGGTGCTTTTTTCTTGTCGGGCTTCACCAAAGAGAACTCCACCTCAAAAGAAGGGCTATCGCTCATGTCTCCGAACGGGATATCGTGCACATAAAAAGTTTCAAACGGCTGAACGGTGTTTTTCAGTTCAAATTCCGGTTCGCCAAAGAAACATAGTTTGTAAATAAAATGATAGGCCAACGAGGTATTGTTCACCAAATTAATCTTCAGTTCTTCCACCACCTCATCGCCAAATTCATCAATATCCGAAACTGGCAATATGTTCAACCACACGCCGTCTTCCTTGCGGTTTTTTGGGGCTTGCGGTTTTTCTTTGCGCATGTCGTCCACATATTTTTTTTGCGGTTTATTGAACGACTGTTTCTTTTTGGTAAAGTTTTTAAAATAGGGGAAATCTATCTGGTCGAGATAAACGGGAAACTTGACGCCCCTGACATCCACTAACACCATTTTATCATTGATAAAATCCACAATCACTCCCTCCTCTTCCGAATGCAGGATTAATACCTTATCACCTAACTGGTACTTCATGTATCTTTTTGCCTGTTTTGTTTAAAAAGCAAAGGTAAATAATAATGAGCGAAGCTGTTAGCCCGAACACTGCATTAGGTTCTTTAAACACTATAGTTAGTTTTAAGAAAATATTTGAGCATATATACATATTTTTGGCGTTTAGAAAAAACATAAGAACGATTATGTATAAATATTGGATAGGCGTCATTATTGCAGGACTGACAGTTTCCACCGGTTTTTCGCAAAACGAAGGATGGCATTTAAAGGATAAAAAGGCCGATGGTTATTATGGCATCAGCATGGACAAGGCATACGAATTTGTAAGGGCCAAAAAACTCAAGAGCAAGCCTGTCATCGTGGGCATTGTGGATTCCGGAATAGACACCACGCACGAAGACCTTAAAAACGTGCTTTGGGTGAACCCTAAAGAAATACCGGGCAACGGCATTGATGATGATAAGAACGGATATATTGAAGACGTGCACGGATGGAATTTCCTCGGCAGCCGGGACGGTAAAGAGAATGTGGAGAAAGACTCTTACGAAGCCGCGCGGGTGTATTGGAAGTTGAAGGAGAAATTCGAGAACGTTGATTCCTCAAAGCTTTCCAAACAAGAAGCTGAGGATTATAAAACCTGGCTACGCGCCAAAGAAGATGTGTTCAAAAATGCCAAAGACCCTTCGGAAGTAGAGTTTACTATGCGCATGGCAGAAAATCTTAAAGCAGGAGATGCTGTCATCCGAAATGCCCTGAAAAAAGATGAGTATTCTTGCAAAGATTTGGTTAATTACAATCCCTTTAACCCTAATGCCTGGCAATTTAAGGCTATTTTAATGGGCTTTTGCAAGGATAACAATTCGCAGGATCTTACCAACAAAACTTTGCTTGAGGAAGTGGACAAAGACCTCGAAAAAATGACGCTGGGCATGAAACCGCCCAAGGCATATCGCGACGATATTGTAAAAGATAACTACGAAGACATAAACGACCGCTATTATGGCAATGGTAATCTTTACGTTGGCAAAGACGCTGCTATGCACGGCACGCACGTCGCAGGAATTGTGGGTGCTGAACGTGGCAATGGATTGGGCATGGATGGAGTGGCCGACAACGTTAGGATAATGGCGGTGCGCGCCGTGCCGGACGGTGACGAACATGATAAGGATGTTGCCCTTGCCATCCGTTATGCGGTTGACAACGGCGCGCGGGTAATAAACATGAGCTTTGGCAAAGGTTTTTCGCCGGAAAAGAAATGGGTGGATGATGCGATAAGATATGCCGACAGTAAAGGTGTGCTGATGATACATGCCGCCGGAAACGACAGTAAAAATATTGATACGGTCTTTAACTTTCCATCAAGAGCTTATCTGGACGGTAAACGTCCCGTGAACTGGATTACCGTGGGTGCAAGCGGCGATTCGAAAATAGGAGGTCTCGTAGCAGATTTTTCCAACTACGGAAAAAAAGAAGTAGATGTGTTTGCACCGGGCGTGCAAATATATTCCACCGTGCCGGGTGGCAACACATACCAAAACCTGCAAGGCACAAGCATGGCTTCCCCTGTGGTTGCAGGACTTGCTGCATTTATCATGAGCTACTACCCCTCCTTAACGGCCACACAGGTAAAAGATATTATCGAAAAATCTGTGGTAAAACCCACCGAAAAAGTGGAGACACCCGGCACGCACAAGGAAGTGATGCTTTCCGAAATCTCTAAAACAGGTGGCATTGTCAACGCGTATGAGGCTATTAAACTCGCCGCAACCATGGCCGCGGGTAAAAAGAAATAAGTCTGAAAATAAACAGGTAAAATGGTATAAAGAAGGCGTTTAAAATTTAAACGCCTTCTTTTATTTATACTTCTCAAAAATTGCCTCCAATACTTCTTCTTTCAACAAATTGCCTTGTAAAAAAGGGAATCCTTCCCACCGCACCACGCCGTGCGGGTCAATCAATATCGCGTGGGGAATGCCCGTTACCCGCAGTTTGGACTTCGTTCTTGCCTTTGTATCTATCGCCTCATAATACAGCGGTTCAGGGTTAACGAGCCCTTTTACGACATCTTCAGTTTCATCCGAGATGCCAATGATGACCATATCATCCTTGTATTTCTCATGCCATGCATTCAATTGTGGAATAAAGCGCAGGCAAGGATTGCACCAAGTAGCCCAAAAATCTATCAATACAAATTTTCCGGTGGTTTCGGGTTCTTCGGTTAACCATTTTTCCACTACCAGTTTAGGAGCCTTCTTGTTCAAAAACGATTTTGCCCAAAGCTCTTTACCATTATTGCTTTCCTGAGCAACGCAAGCATTGCCCATCGTTGCCATAACAATAAAAAGTAAGATTATTTTTCCTCTCTTTTGTTTCAATGTCACGCTAATTATTAAGTTTTATGAAACCACCGTCAATCGGATAGTCGCATCCTGTAATAAAAGAAGCCTCCTCACTGCATAAATAAAGGATAAGGGCAGCGACCTCGCCGGGCGTAGCCATACGGCCGATGGGTTGCGTCTTTGAAAGTTTTTCAAACATTTCCTGCTCCTTGCCGGGATAATTCTTCGCCAAAAAGCCATCCACAAAAGGCGTATGCACACGCGCGGGCGAAATGCAGTTGCAACGGATATGGTCGTTGATATAATCCTTGGCAACGGATAAGGTCATAGCCAATACTGCGCCTTTACTCATTGAATAAGCAAACCTGTCCGGCAAGCCCACGCTTGACGCAATAGAGGCAAGATTTAATATTACGCCGCCACCCTGTTGCTTCATCATTGGGATGACAACATGCAAGGCGTTATAAACGCCCTTGACATTTACCGAAAATACGCGTTCAAAATCCTCTACACTGGTATTATCTGCCTTTCCGATGTGCGACACCCCGGCACTATTCACCAAAATATCAATCCTGCCGATGGAGGCAAAAGCTGCTTTTACATCCGGTTGATGCGCCACGTTCAACACAAGTGGTTTTGCCATGCCGCCCTCTTTTGTAATTTCTTCTACGGTGGCATTTACGGCTTCCTCGTTAATATCAGCTACATACACTTCTGCGCCAGCTTTGGCAAAAGTCAGTGCCGTTGCTTTACCGATACCGCTTCCCGCTCCGGTAATGACAGCTTTTTGATTATTTAATTTAAACATGATTTTTATCTTTCAATCGTTATCTAAAAATATTTTTCTACTTATTTAAGTCTTCTTTCATCAACAAAATCTCAGCCCTATTCATTTATTAATTTAAACTCTAACACCACCTTGTCATTAAAACAGATATTATCTCCGTCCTTCAACACATGCGGCACAAGGCTTTGGTTAAGGTTTATTTCCTGAAAACTATCCACGCCGGGATTATATATTTTCAGCTTGTGGGAAGGATTGTTCAAAAACCGGCTGCGGAACAGTTTGTACACGCCAAGCGCTGCGTCATAAACGATATAGGCATGAGAACGGCTGACGTAATTATTGATTTCGTATTGCGGTTCATTTTTTTCCTCAATGCCCACAAAAGCAATATCATTATGAATCTTGGGACCGTTCTCTATTTTCGGGGACTTGCACCGTCCGATAAAATATTGTTTGTGGACTGGTTCCAATATATAGGCATCTTCCCAAGTAATGCCCTCAGTTGCCCGCAATTGTGCTCTCTGCGCGGTTTGTGGCGTGTTTGGCGTGATGACTTCCACGGCGGTTAAGGATGTAATGGGCGTTAATGCTGATAATTGTTTTGATTCATACACTATCTCTACGGCCAAATCATCCCTGTACTTTACACCGATTGACTTAAAATTTCTTTTAATCTGTTTGATAAAATCCTCATCCTTCACCAAGGAGGAAAAGCCCACGGCTTCCACCGCAGCAGGTGCATAAATAGTATGGAAACGCAGGCCGGAAACAACCGTGTTACCATGTGCCAACATCTTTACCGATTGCGTAATGGCACCGATAGAAATCTCTTTTAGCTCCTCGACATTCTCTGTTCGGGGCGTGGTTTCCTGTGCATTGCCGCTCGTCACTTCCCTTGTAACGGGAACATCTTCCCCGTTCAATTTCGTAGACAATGTTTCAAATTTTTTCTTGAACCAGTTCATTTTTATTGATAATAGCGTGTTTTGATAAAATATAAAAATTGATAAGAGCTATTAGACTATCAAGCAATAAACCCATCAAAAATACCCAATAGACTTCATTTGTTTTAAAATATCTTTTGCCAGTTCCTTGGCATATTCCGAATTGCCGATTTCCTCTATCCTGATAGCAAATGCAAGCGGGGCAACATTCTTGGGTGACGGCACGTAAAAAGTGTACCACGCATCCGTAACCCGTTTGCGCACGGAGCTTTCGCCTTTTTTGATGATTTTGTCCCGCTCGGGGCTGCCTGTCTTGCCATGCACCTGCAAGCCCGTGGCCGCCGAAACAGAAACAGACTGCTCCTGCATGAAACCGGCGAGCAAACGGCTCATCCCGTTATGCTTCGCTAAAGAGACAGAGGCAGGTTTGGGCAAATCGCCCGATGCGTTCCTGATTAAAAACCTTGAAGGGCGGAATACACCTTCATTGGCGATGGTGCCGCTCATCCTGGCCAACTGCAGGGGTGTGGCCATCAATTCTCCTTGTCCCCAAGCGATATTTGAATAATTGGATGCAAAACGTTTGCGCGAACCTTGCAGACGTTTTGAGTTGTATATGTTTTTGCCTTTTGAAAGGAACTCATCCCATTGTTTAAAATAATACAAACTATCATAGTCCGCAGGTTTTTGAAAATGATATCCTCCTTTGTTCCTAATGTTGATGCCCAGTGCATCGTACAGGTCAAACAGCGGCATTTGCAGGTTTTTCTCGTTCACCAATTTTATAAAATATACATTGCTGGAACGCACGATAGCCTTGCGCATGTCCACGTTCTCGTTTTCAGGTTCGCCTTTGTGTATTACTTCGCCGGGATAAATAAAATAAGAGAAATCAGCGGCTGCCGTACCAAATTTATTCATGGCGGCAAAAGCATCCACAATCTTTATCGTTGAGCCCGGTCTTGAATTAAAAGTAATGCCAAGGTCTTGCGGAACGACCGTCTTTGCATCGAACAAACTTTTGAATATATCCCGATATTCGTAAGGGTCAATATTACTGATGAGTTTCAAATCCTGAAATGATGGCGATGGGTTTGAAGCCGAAACAAGCACATCCCCGGTGTTGGGTTGCAACACGACCACCGAAGTTCGGAAGTTTTTATAATTTTCTTTTTGCTGGATAATCTTGCTTATCTGCCGCGTCATCGCCACATCTATAGACAGCCGTATATCCTTCGGTTTGCGGTTCTGCTCATCAATCAGCACACTATTTTTACCTGCCTTGATAAACGGCGCGATTTGTTTATAATCGTATAAAACCAGTTCGGTTTGCTTGTCTGTTTCCGGTAGGAAGCGGCTTTCCTTATACCTTGAGGATGTTCGCTCCGAGGTGGAATATGTCACATCAAAACCGCGCAGCATCGTGTAGTGCCTGTATTCCGCGGCATACCCGTTACTTTCTTCCCTGGCAATTTCTTTATTGAAATCACCCAACCAAAACAGCAAGTCACTTCCAAAAGGATAATAGCGTTTCAACTCGCGCCCGGCTTGCAGGTTATACCATGCCGCGTCTGCCCCCGACTGGATTAATTTTGCTTTATCCGACAATAATTTCTCCTTGTCAGAAGTAGCCAGCAACACACCATTCCGGTCATAAATATTACCGGGTTTTATCTCGCGCATCAGCAGGGCAATACGCGGATTATAGGTATATTGCCATTCACCTTGTCTGTTAAGCACCAGTGCTGGTTTCACAATATATTCGTCAGATTTATATTGATACCAAAACAGCGTGCTGGTGAAGACGATGATAACCGCAAAAAATGTGAGTATTACCGAGGCATTCACATTATCAAAATGTTTTTTGATATATTCCATTTCCAGTACATCTCCTTTTTCGCCCGACATCAGAAGCACTAACAAAAAGGCAAACAGCGTGACGATAATCCCCGCATTGCCCTTGCTCAGGAACGGTACTGAAATCCCCGTTAGCGGAATCAAATCCAATGTGCCCGCCACAATGACGATGAACTGTAACATCGTGGCGATGGCAATGCCGCTCATCAAATAAAACATAAATGGCTTTCCGGTACGCCGCGCCGCCAATATGCAACGATAAAATAACAGACCAAAAGCAAGGAATATGGCTATCAAACCAACCATGCCCAACTCTTCCCCTATGCTTTGAACAATCATGTCGGTATGATAAGCAGGCATCACGTTTGAAAACCCTTTGCCTAAGCCCTGCCCCAAAAATCCGCCCGAATTGAGCGACCAGATACCCTGCGCCAACTGGTCGCCACCGATGAACTCGTTATCCCAAATATTACCGTACATGCTGTTACGGTCGGCCAGACGCTGCGTGAAATCAAAAGGCAAAACCGCCAACAGCACGAAGGAAGATATCAACAGGATGATGAAGAATACCGATTCATATTTTCTTTTTGCATACGCATATATAAAAATACCGATGCTACATGCTGCCGCAAACCAAGGCAAGTAATTGGCATCATATTTTTCTCCTATCTTAGATAGAATAAAAAGCAATAATCCAAAGCCCAAACCGGAAAGCACCATCGCCAGAAATTCAGCCTTGGCAAAAGCGTAAAAGAAAAGGAAAGTAAGGCACAGCACAATCGCCGGGCCTAAATCACCTAAGGCTGCATAAACAAGCAACAGGAACACAAACAGGCCAAGCATCAGGAGATTGTTCTTTGTCAGCCACCGGTTATCGGGAATGTTCCTGAAATAGCCGGTATTCACGGAAAAATAGGCCGCAAAAAAAACAACCATCAGGAATTTTGACAACTCGCTCACCTGAAATCCGAACAGATTCACTTTTACGCCGCTGCCCTCCGGGCCTGCCCCGAACAGCAGCAATAATATCATTAATAAAATGGAAGCGAACAACCACGTGTAACCACGGGGCGACTTTAAAGGATTTGCACCGGGCAGGTACTTATAAATCGGGTCAAACCAACGTGAATGGTAAAACCTGTTTATTGGGTTGTTTTTGAAAATGTAAGCTATCACAGCAAAAACGACCAATACAACGCTGGCATAACGTGCCATCCCCGCGCCGTAAATTTCACCCTGCAAAGGGTCTTGCACCGTATATAAAACCATAACGCCGATGCCGGAGATAAACATCAACAAAGGCAATATAAATTGGTCACTACGGTAATTCCTAATGCTCAGCACAATGTGCAGCAACCAGAAGGCCAACAGGAATATAGTCACATTCCACACGAATGATTTCAAAAATTCCTGCAGCGTGCGCACCGTCAATATATTGTCGTTCTTTATTTGACGGTATTCCGTGGCGTCCAAAATCCTTAACTGGTGCGGTTTTGCCGAAAAGTCAAAAGATTCGTTGCCCTTGATAGCTACTTTGCCCTTTGCCCTGCCAAATTCAAAACCGGGCTTTACGGGCAGCACGCTGTAATTACTATTTTTCTTTAGGTTGTGAAAAGCATAATGACCATCGGCATCGGTGCGGGCAAAAAACTCGGTTTCAAATTGTTGCGTGTTGCCCTGCAGCGTATCAAAATAATTAGATGGCAATATTTCATTCAGCCTGACCAGTATGCCTTGGCGCGAGTTCAGTCTGTTTCCTTCAATTTTTCCGCTAATGGAGATACCTGTCTTTTCAGTCTGCACAGTTACCTCCGACGGATAATTACGCGGAGTGACATTTTCCTGCGCATATAAAACCGAATCCATACCCAAATGCGCCAAAGAATTAAGAAACCTGAGCCGCCCTGCCTCACTGCCGGAAGACTTAAATAGTTTGGCATCTATCCAATAAGCGGATTTGTTCAAGCTGCCTAAGTTTGGCAACACTTTCTTTTCAGAAACCTGTTTTTGTAACTGTGAAGCTATAAAATCCACATACACTGCATCGGTAAAATAACCTCCGTTGGTAAGCACTTTTTTCAAGGCATCCTTGTTGACGGGATGACACAAGTTCACCACCGTTCCCTTTGCATAGCCTTCTTCCGTTGCTTCTAAATCATTTTTTATATTCAGGAAATAAACCAGCGCCATAACCAGCAAAACCGTTGTGGCACATGCCAGCAAAAGCCTTTCTACATTGCGCGTGAAGCTTGTTTTTGTTGCCATATCAGTATTGTGGGATGCTGTCTTTAGAACTGTTTTTATATATCGTATCCGTAGCGTTGATGAGCGTATCGTGCCAAAGCGTGTCAATCTTGCCGAGGCTGTCCACACGCAGGTAAACCGTATCTTTCAGCGGCACAGGTACGGGCGTGTTCAGCCAACTGCGCGTGCCCCACCAATTAGCCGCAAAACCAAGTAAGGCAGCCAATCCCACGTATAAAACCCAGGATACTTTTTTTTTAGACCGCTTGGATGACAAAGCGTTTGTGATTGTTTCGCTTTCATCGCTTTCGATAATCGGCACTTCGATGATATTTTTATTGTCCGCTTTTTTACCAGTCTGTTTTTTTGGCGCATTGTAACCCGCGAGAGTCACGGTAATATTATCTTTCCCGCCAAGATCGTTGGCGCGGGCAATCAACGATTGTGCTTTTTTGCGCAAAGTACCCGGTTGCGAGAGGATGGCCGACATATCGGCTTTGTTCACCAAATCCGTAAGCCCGTCGCTGCAAAACAAGGCTATATCCCCGGGAAGAAAGCTGTGTTCGCTCATCTCAATATAGCGCTCCGGGTCATCGTTGGTCAGGTTCACCTCGCCCAACATTTTGCTTATCTCATTGCGGCGCGGGTGCTGCATTGCCTCTTCTTCGGTCAGGAAACCGTTATCCTCCTTCATTCCCACCACCGAATGGTCTTTTGTTACCTTCAGCATCTGCCCGTTGCGATAAACATAACCACGGCTATCGCCCACATGGCCGATGTACATCATCTCCTTTTCGGCATCCAGCACGGCCACGGACAGCACGCAACTCATGCGTGAAAGGTCGGGATGCGTCGCCCGACGGACATGTATATTGTTGTTGGCATTTATGATGGCCTCCTTCAATAATTGCAGCGGTGCGCCAAAACTGAAATTTTGCAGGTATTCCTCAATCGTCTGCTTGGCTATCAGCGCCGCTTCTGCCCCGCCCTCATAACCGCCCACGCCGTCAATCGCGCCCAAAAGCGTTGCGGAAGGTTTCCCCCAAAGCTCCTTCACCCAAACAAAATTGTCCTCGTTCTCGGTGCGTTTGCGACCCAGGTCGGTAAGCGCACAGGAAATTATTTTTCTGCTCATGATTTAACGCTCCTTTGGAGGTAAAAAACAAATATTACAAACACTATGAGTAAGACCGATACCATCATTTACGATAAGATGATTATTTATTTTATCAACACCTGCACTAATATCCACTTTACTTGCGACGCTCCGTTCAACGGTTGTGCTACTATCAGCAATCATTATGCGTTCACCTTAAAATCCAGTTGAAACACGCCGCAAACAATCGCCGAATTGTTTTTAAGCGGGTGCCATACGGGATTTTCGCCTACCCGACTTAACGCCAAGCGTTCTTCGTTCACAAAGGCATCCGCAAAAAGCGCGATGTAAAACGCACGGGCATTTTCGTCATAACGTATCATGACATGCTCTTTTTGCAAGCTGCCGCTCGGTTCGTTGATGCAAAGCAAAGAGGGTGTGCTGGGCACACCATCAATTGCCTTCGTGATTTTGAGCTGCTTTTCGCGCATGGGAAAACTGTAACGCTGCTTGTTCAGCACGAATTGTATGGTTGCCAAACGGTCGTCATTTTTAACACCGCCCGGCATCTGCCCCGGCGCAATGGATGACGTCACCTGCGTATTTGCCACAGCACCCAACAATTCGCGGTTGAATTTCACCCGAAAATGACCTTTTGACAAAATATCTATATTGGCAAAGGTCGTGGGATTCAGGTCATACTTTGAATACTTGGAATGCTTGCTGCTGACAGATACTTTTATGTTTTCCGTTGACAAATCCGTCCACGATTTTTCCGATGTAGGCGTACTGATGACCTGTATCGTGCCCGGCTCTATATCCACATTATCAATGCCCCTTTCAGCAGGACAATATTGAAAATCCCAAAAATTGCCGATTGGGTCACACTTTGGATATTGGGTTCTTTTAAATTGGATGTATTCATAAAACTCGTCCAATATGCCTTCTGTAATGCCCGCCAGCCTCAACTCCGCACGATGATAATCCTCCGGGCGCATCAATATCAGGTAGCTGCAATCATACATCATCCGTTTGTTAAAAGACTCCCGTTCGATGGTTTCCTTGAATGACTCAAGCACCTGGTCAACCAATGCCTGGTTGGTGAGCAATTTGGTGTCCTCGGATTCCTCATCATCGGGCAAAAGCCATTTTTTTATTTTGTTCAACATAATTATTGTGCTGTTTAATCCGTGAATTTAAAGCTTTTCCACACGCCGTTCCACAATCCGCTCAATACGGTTATTGGCGTCCAATACGACCGCCACATCTATATTATACACAATCCAATCATCCGCTTCCTCTTTTTTGATGCTGTACCGCATGGTAAAATCGGCATAGGTGCTACCATCGCTATGATGTGTGAACACGTAAGAATTGTCATCAATCTCGGCATCTATAAATTTCCATTTGCGGTGATATTGCTCACATTCCTTTAGCACATCCCCCACACCGATGTTTGATTTGTTATAATATTGCTTAACAACATCCTTGAAAAAACGGTAAGTGGCATTACAGTCCGAACGGCTGCGGTAATAATCACGCATGATATTTCGCACTTCCGCTTCCTTGGCGCTGGCATCAACGGAGGTAGTTACTTCGTCCACCGTGCCATCCTCGCCTGTGGTAACGGTAGTATCCGGAGCAGGCACTATAGCAACCGGCTCCTCTTTCTCCTGAACGATTGGCTTATTTCGTTTAGGTGCTGTTTGGACAACTTCTTTCTTTGCATCCTTTTTCAGAAAACTTTTTGCCAAAGGAACGATGCGGTCTTTGTTCAACACCAATAAAACAAGTGTGGCCACGACCAATATGGGTATTAGCAGATAACCGAAACGACTACCCTGCCGTTCGGGAATGGCGGGCAGTTGGGGTGTGATTGGTTTTTCTTCAACATGTGAAGATTCTTTTGTGACAGGCGCAGCCACTGCTTCCGGTGCATAAATCATTGTGGTATCGGCCTGTGGCAAGGGTTCTGTAATCTTGTGCAGTTCCGGTCTGCGCTCGGGATCTTTGGCAAGATAAGGCGGCAAAAGCGTTTGCCAGGGCATCACCAACAGGCTCGTGTCAAGGCTTTTGCGCACAATATTTTCCTGAATTTCAAAATCAGAAACTTTGTCGGCATCGTAAGGAGCCTTGCCTGTCGCCAAATGATAAAAAGTAACGGCCAGCGAATAATTATCCGTTTTGTAAGAAAGGTTTTTTACATCATAAACCTGCTCCGGGCTCATGTACATCAGCGTGCCCATGCGCGAACCGGTCTGTGTAATAGTAATATTGTCGCGCAGTTTGGCTATGCCAAAGTCCACCAGTTTAATTTGCCCGGACTCGGTAACAAACAGGTTAGACGGTTTTATATCGCGATGGATAATATTCTTGCGATGGGTGTATCTCAGCGCATCCACCAACTCGTCCCACCACCGGGATAGTTGTTCGTTGCTGAAATGTTCGCCGCCTTTCATGCGCTGCGAAAGGTCGCGGCCCTCCAGATATTCCATGACCATGCACGGAAGACCATCAATAGTGGCATAATCATAAATGCTGCGGATATGCCGATGGTTTAGCTGAACCATCAATCTAGCCTCGTTCTCGAACCGGGACACGATATCCGGCACGTCGCTAAAACGTTTTTGCAACACTTTGACGGCCGCAGGTTTCCCCAACACGTTCTCGGCATACCATACCTCAGCCATGCCGCCCTCACCCAGCTTATACTTCAGCTTATAGCCATTTACATACTTATCTTCCATGCCAATCCTTATCCGTTCATAAAAATACGCAACGAAACCCAATTAGTGATTAATAATGGATATTTTCTATCCCCAAAAGTAACAGAGAAATATTGCCTGTCCCTTAATTTTTATATAAAAACGGTGAATAGTAGTTTGCTGTCGGTAAATAGGGGTTGAAAAAAGGCTTATTGCACAAAAGGGAAAAGATTAATTTTACAAATGAATAGCCCATTTTTTCTATGTTAGATCAAACCGCTTGGAAAGATTTATTGTTAAAAGCAAAAAAAGGTGATGCAATAGCTCTACTTGAAGTTGGAGATTACTTTTCGTATGGAATAAAGATGGACTCTAACTATTAAGGTGACCCACAACGCAAATAACAAACATTAAAAGAACAGGCCAAATTCATGCTATTTAATTCAATTGACTTTGCGATCTTTTTACCGATAGTTTTTATACTCTATTGGTTTGTGGCCAACAAAAACCTTAGGCGCCAAAACGCATTACTACTTGTAGCAAGCTACTTTTTTTACGCTTGTTGGGACTGGCGCTTTTTGTTTTTGCTAATGTTCTCAACGCTCCTGGACTATTTTACGGGGCTGAAAATGCAGACCGCAGAAAGTCAAAAAGGAAAACAGTTTTGGTTTTGGTTAAGTGTAATTGTAAATCTTGGATTTTTGGGCGTATTCAAATACTACAACTTCTTTGCCGAATCTTTTGCTGAAGCCATTTCTCTTTTCGGCTTACAAGTAGATCCGTGGACATTAAGCGTTATTCTTCCCGTTGGAATTTCTTTCTATACTTTTCACGGGCTTTCGTATGTAATAGACATCTACAAAGGTAAAATTAAAGCAGAAAGAAGCTTTGTTGACTATGCTGTTTTTGTGAGTTTCTTTCCTTTGCTTGTAGCCGGCCCTATTGAAAGGGCAACGCATTTGTTACCCCAGATAAAAAAAGAGCGGACTTTTGATTACTCAAAAGCCGTTGACGGTTTGCGACAAATTCTGTGGGGTTTGTTCAAGAAAATTGTCATTGCCGACAACTGTGCACAATTTGCCAATCAAATTTTTAACAATGCTGCTGACTTATCGGGAAGCACATTGGTGTTAGGTGCCATATTTTTCGCGTTTCAGATCTATGGGGATTTCTCTGGCTATTCGGACATTGCAATTGGCACTGCCAAGCTTTTTGGAATAGAGTTGTTAAGGAATTTTGCTTTCCCCTATTTTTCAAGAGACATCGCCGAGTTTTGGAGGCGTTGGCACATTTCACTTTCAACCTGGTTTAGAGATTATCTTTATATCCCGCTGGGCGGTAGCCGTGGAAGTACCTGGATGAAAGTTAGAAATACGTTTATTATTTTTCTTGTCAGTGGTTTTTGGCACGGGGCAAGTTGGACATTTATTGGGTGGGGCGCGCTCCATGCAATTTATTTTTTGCCCCTTTTATTAACCAACAATAGCCGAAACAACCTGGGGATAGTAGCACAAGGAAAGCTTTTCCCCAGCATAAAAGAGTTTGCTTGCATGTCGCTTACTTTTGGACTGACGGTTTTCGCCTGGATATTTTTTAGAGCAGAAAGCATAGGACACGCACTACACTATATTTCGGGGATTTTCTCAAAAACGCTTTTCACAATGCCACATTTTTCAGGTATTAAAAATGCCTTAGCAATTATTATCATTGTCATTTTATTTATTTTAATAGAATGGGTAGGAAGAGAAGAACAATATGCAATTGCAAAACTGGGGTTAAAGTGGAAAAGACCTTTGCGTTGGGGGTTTTATGCGTTTATCGTTTTTATGTTGGGGATGTACGCAAAAACAGAAGAAACACCTTTTATTTATTTTCAATTTTAAAGCTATGAGAAAATTTTTTAAAAGTATTTTATTGTTTGCCATGGTAGTTTTGATTGTATATCCATTTTTGATTTTTTTAGCAGGATACTTCCCAATTCCGCAAGCATTAAAACCAAATCTGAGTTATAGAATAGTTTCGTCCGGATATATGTTTACCCGTATTAAAGAAGCAAAACAGTTAAACAGCAATTTAGATATTTTATTTCTTGGTTCATCACATTCGTATCGTGGCTTTGACCCGCGAAATTTTAGAGGCAAAAACACTTTCAACTTGGGTTCAAGTTCACAGACCCCGATTCAAACAAAAATTTTATTAGAAAGATATTTGAGCAGCTTAAAGCCGAAAATGGTAATCTATGAGGTTTATCCGGGGTCTTTATCAATGGACGGAGTTGAGTCATCATTAGATTTAATTGCAAACGATAAAAATGATTTTAAGTCTATTAAAATGGCTTTTGAACTGAACAACATTAAAATCTACAACACACTCATTTATGCTGGTATTGAGGATATTTTCAACATAAACAAAAACAATGTTGGGCCAATTAAGCAAGGCAAGGATACATACATTTCTGGAGGCTTTGTTGAAAGTGAAATTCGTTATTACAAATTTGCCACCCCTTCAACACAAGAATGGAATCTGAAAGAAAAACAACTGAAAGTGTTTAATGAATGTATAGAACTTTTGAAAAAAAGAAATATAAAAACAATTTTAGTCTATGCGCCAATTACAGCAGGTTTATATAATTCTTACAAAAATAACGATTTTGTGGACAGCATATTTAGTAGCTATCAGTTGGAGTATTTAAATTTTAACAAACTAATAAAACTCAACGACTCATTACATTTTTATGATGCACATCATCTAAATCAAAACGGAGTAGAACTATTTAACAAGAAACTTATTGAAATATTAAACCTATGATTAGCACAAATGCATCACCAGTAGTTTGGTAAAATGACAGGCTTATGTTCTTGTTGGTAATTTATGATGAGATTCCGTGTAACCAAACACGCTAAAAATTCTCAAAAAAATCAGCATAATTTTAGCTTTCTTTGTGCAAAGTTTCATTGTTTATTAAAAATATAAAAGAAAATTGATGAAAAAACTCATCACGCCATTTCTGCTGCTTGTACTGGGAACGAGCGGTATGACCGTGCAAGCCCAGGATGTGGTTAAAGCGAAAGATTCCGTTGCAGCGAAGACTGCCAAGGACAGTACCGCCAAACCGCCCGCACCCAAAACGATTACGGACAAGATAAAAAGCAGCAAAAAAATAGACGGCTTGTTCACTTTGTATCAGGACACGGCCACGGGTAGCATTCAATTGTTCGTTAAAAAAGAACAGCTGGGCAAAGAATTCATTTACCAAAGTTTTTCGTTGGGTGGCCCTACATCCCTGTTCCTGAACCAGAACATGATACGCACTACTTTCCCCTTTACCGTTCAAAAAATATTTGACAAAATACAATTCGCACAGCCCAATACCAACCTCTACTATGACCCCACCAACCCGGTGAGCAAGGCTGCCAACGTGGATGCACAGGCTGCCATTTTCTATTCAGACAAAATTGTGGCAGAAGATTCCACGGGCTACCTGATTGCTGCGGATGGGCTTTTTATCAGTGAAAAGTTAGACCAGATAAAGCCCACCGTCAGCCCGATGGCGCCTCCCGGCAGCGTGTTCAGTTTGGGTATGCTCAATACCACTAAATCTTCTTACGAAGAAGTGCGCTCTTTTCCCAAAAACACGGATGTGGTTGTCAAGTTGGTTTATGACAACGGCAATCCTATAAACACGGGCGGTGTGGACATCACCGATGCCCGTTATAATACGGTTCGTTTTCAGCATAGTTTTATCGCCATGCCTGAGAACGACGACTTTCGTCCGCGCCGGGACGACCCGCGTGTGGGTTATTTCGGGGCAAAAGTAGACGATGTGACCAGTCTCAAAGCCGCTCCCTACAAGGATTTTATCAGCCGTTGGAAACTGGTAAAAAAGAATCCCAACGCAGCGGTTAGCGAACCGGTTGAGCCCATCGTTTTCTGGATTGAGAATACCACACCTTATGAATATCGTGAAATCATCAAAAAAGCAGGCGAAAAATGGAACGAAGCTTTTGAACAGGCTGGTTTCAAAAACGCGGTGGTGATGAAAATAATGCCCGACACGGCTACCTGGGATCCTGCTGACATTCGTTATAACGTTATCCGCTGGGTGAGCAGTGCTTATCCTTCTTATGGTGCCATAGGGCCGAGCTTCTTTAACCCGCGCACCGGGCAGATTTTGGGCGCGGATATCACCGTGGAATGGAAAAGCGGTGCCGGGGTGAGCATACAAAACGAATTGTACAACGGCTTTCAGGGAGCAGCAAAGATGCCTTGGGAAACCAGCGAGGCCGAAGAAAAGGCACATTTCAGTTTTGGCAAAAACAGTTTGTCAGGATGTACGCTGGCACAGGAAATGCAATCCCAATACCAATCAGCCATGGTGGCTATCGAGTTGCTGGACGAAAAGGACAAGGCAGGCGCGCTATCTGAATTGCACCAGGAGTTCCTGACTTATCTCATCATGCACGAAATGGGGCATACGCTGGGACTGAACCATAACATGAAGGCAAGCCAGATGCTCAGTCCTTCAGAAGTTCATGATAAAAAAATCACCCGCAAACTTGGCCTGATTGGTTCTGTGATGGACTATCCGTCCGTAAACGTAAGCCTTGACAGAAGCAAACAAGGCGATTATTATACTACAAAGGCCGGCCCTTACGATTTGTGGGCCATCGAGTACGGCTACACGCCTTTCCCTGCTTCTTCCGAAGAGGCAGGGTTGCAAAAAATACTCAACCGCAGCAGCGATCCCAAACTGGCTTTTGGTAACGATGCGGACGATATGCGCAGCCCCGGCAACGGTATAGACCCCCGTGTAATGGTCAATGACCTGACCAACGACATGCCTGCGTATGCCGAAGAACGTTTCAAATTGGTGAACAACCTGATACCGAAGCTCAAAGACAAATACCTTAAACCGGACGAAAGCTATCAGTTATTGTTCAGCCGCTTTTATACCCTGCAATCCCAACGCGTTCAAATGGCTCTGAGCCTAAGTAAATTTATCGGTGGTATTTATGTGGACAGAAGCTACCCCAATCAAAAAAGTAACAACACGCCTTACACGCCCGTTCCGGTAGCTATACAGAAAAAAGCATTGAGCGTGCTTGACCAATACATTTTTGCACCGGATGCCTTCAAGGTTGATGCGCCGCTTTATCCCTACCTGCAAAGGCAACGCAGGGGTTTTGATTTCTTCGGTTCGCCGGAGGATATAAAACCGCAAACAATTTATCAGTCTATCCACCGTGGTGTATTGTCGCAGTTTTTGCATCCAACGACTTTGCAGCGCCTGATTAGCAGCAGTCTCTACGGCAACACTTATTCTGTAACCGACTTCATGAACGATATGACGCAAAGTTTCTTTAATGCAGATTTGGGTTCAAGTGTGAATGTTTACAGGCAGGATTTACAAACAACTTATGTAGAAGGACTGGCCGCCATGATAAACGGTGTGTCTGCCACAAGGTATGACAACCCTTCAAAAACTGCCGCTTATGCAACGTTGAAAAAGCTAAAATCCTTGCTGACCGCAAACCCCGGCGCTGATGAACAAACCCGTGCACACCGCGATAATCTTTTGTTCATCATAGAAAAAGCGATTACGGTTAAATAAGAACAATCTTTAATTTTTTACAAAACGTCTTCCGAAAAGGAAGGCGTTTTTTTTGTTTTAAAGAATTCCCCTTATTATGATATATGCCCCTAACCGCTCTCTCCTCCTGACAATCTGACCATCTTTCGGCACGTGGTATTTATTTTGCAGGCGTTTGCAACAAAAAACAATTATTATGGTGCAAGAAAAAGGTACAATATCCATTCACACGGAGAATATCTTTCCGATTATCAAGAAGTTTTTGTACAGTGACCACGAGATTTTCCTACGCGAGCTGGTTTCCAATGCCGTGGACGCGGTGCAAAAAGCCAAAAGACTGGTATCCATTGGCAAATTTAATGGCGAATTGGGCGAACCGTTGGTACAGGTAAAACTTGATGAAAAGGCCAAAACCCTGACCATTTCCGACAACGGTATTGGCATGACCGCCGATGAAATTAAAAAATATATCAACCAAATCGCATTTTCGGGCGCGAGCGAGTTCCTTGAAAAATTCAAGGAGGCCAAGGATGCAAATGAAATTATCGGTCAGTTTGGCATGGGCTTTTATTCTGCATTTATGGTGGCCGACAAGGTGGAAATCCAAACCCTGAGCTATCAGGAAGGGGCTACGCCCGCCAAATGGACATGCGACGGCAGTACCGAGTTTGAAATCAGCGAGGGCAACCGCACCACACGCGGTACGGATATCATCCTGTATATCGGTGAAGACAACAAAGAGTTTTTGGAGCAATACCGCATCCAGTCTATATTGGATAAGTATGCCAAATTCCTGCCGGTGCCCGTACAGTTCGGCACCCGCACCGAAAGCGAACCGGACGGCGAGGACGCGGAAGGAAAACCCAAATACAAATCGGTGGAAGTGCCCAATATCATCAACACCGTATCGCCTATTTGGACAAAAGCACCCAGCGAACTGAAAGACGAAGATTATCTGAATTTTTACAAAGAACTATATCCCTTCAGCGAAGATCCATTGTTTTGGATTCACCTCAACGTGGACTATCCCTTCACGCTCACGGGCATTTTGTATTTCCCGAAAATCAAGAACGACATAGAGTTGCAACGCAACAAAATCAAGTTGTACAGCCGTCAGGTGTTCATCACCGATGAGGTGAAGGACATCGTGCCGGAATTTTTGATGTTGCTGCACGGCGTGATTGACTCTCCCGATATTCCGTTGAACGTTAGCCGCTCTTTCCTGCAAGCTGACGGAAACGTGAAAAAAATCAACACCTATATCACGAAGAAAGTAGCCGACAAGTTAGCTGAACTTTTCAAGAACGACCGTAAGGGCTACGAGGAAAAATGGAACGACATCGGTGTATTTGTAAAATACGGCGCCATCAGCGAACCGAAGTTTTGGGAACGTGCCAAGGATTTTGTGTTGCTCTGCAATACGAAAAACGAGTGCAGCACGCTCGCGGAGTACAAGGAAAAAGTAGCCCCCACGCAAACCGACAAGGATGGCAATATAATTTATTTGTACACTGCTAATCCCGACAAACAAGATGGCTACATCCAATCTGCAAATAAAAAAGGTTACGATGTATTGCTGATGAATGGCCCGTTGGACAACCATTTCATCAGTCATCTGGAACGTGACCTTGAAAAAACACAAATCAAGCGCGTGGATGCCGATGTTATCGAAAAACTGATAGACAAAGGCGAAGCCATCGAAAGCAGTCTGAGCGAAGCACAACGCAACGACCTGAAAGCGGTATTTGAAAAAAACGTCAACCGACCGGGTATGGAATTTAGCGTGGAGAATCTTTCTGCAGATGCGCTGCCCGTGACCATCACGATGGATGAGTTTACCCGCCGCATGAAGGACATGGCCGCGCTGGGCGGTGGAATGAGTTTTTACGGCGCAATGCCCGACAGGTATAAAGTGGTGGTGAATGCCAATAATCCCTTGGCCACGCGCATTCTGTCCGAAAACAATGCCGACTCCCAAAAGGTATTGGCGCAACAGGCGTTTGACCTTGCCCTGTTAGCTCAAGGCATGTTGACAGGTGCAGACCTGACCGCGTTCGTGGAACGCAGCGTGAAGATGATTTAAGTGTTGCTAAGAATAATTATAAATGGTGGGTAGTGAGTTTTTGCTGCTCACCATTTTATTTACTGATAGTTTTTCGGGTCGAGGGCCTCGCGCGTCCAGGCGGATAAAAATTCCATTACTTTTTCTTTGCTATACCCTTTTCCCTCTTCAAGATAAGAAGAGTTTTGCGTGTGAAGCAGCTTGCCTTTTTCATCCAAAATTAAAAAGACAGGAAACCCGAAGCGTTGCGGAAAACTATATTTGGCAAGGGTTTTCAGATTTTTATTCTCTTTACTGTAATTGAGGTGGTACACAACAAATGAAGCATTCAGCAAAGAGTCTATCTGTGAATCCTTCTGCACAAAATCATGAAAGCGTGCGCACCAGATGCACCAATTGCCGCCCACCTGCACAAAAACCTGCTTTTTCTCCCGTGCCGCTTTTTTTACGACCTGTTGAATAGCCGCATCGGCATTTTCGTTAGGATTATACACATGAAACCCGTTCATATCCTGTGCTGCTAACTGCCACTGCACAAGGAAAAGGCTCAATATCACCATAAAATGTTTCATATATTTTTTTGCCATAGGCGGCAAATATACATGAAAAGCAAAAGTATAGAAGCGGGGAACAACACGTGTTCGCCACTGTCGTGTCCTATGACCGACAGCAAAAATATCATGTATCGCTTCGGTTTCAGAAATCATCATTTCAAAAAATTCCTGTATGTTTGATTGAAAATAATTTTAATGTATGGCAGACTATCAAATCAATCAACCTTACCAAAAACCGCCTGAAAATTATATGGTATGGGCAATCTTGTCCACCATTTTTTGCTGTATGCCCCTGGGGATTGTCAGCATTGTCAAGGCATCTCAGGTAAACTCCAGATTTACGAGCGGGGATTACATCGGAGCTGAAAGTTCGTCCAAGGAAGCACGTAAATGGGCCATCATCACGGCTATTGTCGGCGTGGTAATTTATGTTCTGTATATCATTGTACTCTTCGCTTTAGGTGGATTAGCTGTTCTTCAAAACCTGCAACAACAGTAATTGGAAGGAATCAGACCTACAAAAAAATGGTTATTAGCAGTCCCCGGCATATTGTTTTTACTGGGGCTGTATTTTTTTGTGTTCCCAAGGCATCAGGCAGTATTTCCTAAATGCCCAAGTTATACGTTTTTCCATTTTCATTGTCCGGGATGCGGGTCGCAGCGTGCCTTGTCGGCCATCACCCATGGCAACTTGTTGGATGCGCTGCATCAAAACGCGCTGATGGTCATCTGCCTGCCATTGTTGATTTGGCATTATGTCCTTGTATATAAAGGGAAAAATACATTTATGAACGCTCCGTGGTTTGCCATAACGTTCCTTGTCGCCACGATTCTTTTTGCCGTGTTAAGAAATATAAACATACCGCCTTTTAACTTTCTCACGCCATATTGATATATCCATTCTCACAGATGCCTGTAATCATTCAACACGGTTTGTAAAAAACTTACGGGTTCTTCCCGCCGCTTTACTTGTAAGATAGCCTCAATTTTATCTGCCGCCTGTTGCGCCACGACAAAATTGTTGCTCTTGTAAATATTTTGCAGAATATCTTTAATCAAAGTGATATCAGCAGGGTGCAGATGTTGCACTTCGGGATATTGGATAACATAATTGTCCATCTCCGCCTGTATCTTTAACAGGTCAACGGTTTCCGTGCTGCGCGGATTTGTCTTGACTACTATCGTATTCGCCACCATATCGCCGATACGTTGTTTTTTGTTCGACAAGGCAATCGCGAACAAAGCGGCCACGCCTTGCGTAAAGGATATATCAAACAAGCGGAATACCCATCTGATAAAATACTGCCTAAACGTGGCGTTGCGGCCATCGGACAGCATCACCCGAATTTTGAGCGCGCGTTTACCGGGCGTTTGCCCGTTCATAAACATCTCAAAAAGCAAGTGGTAGAACAGCAGAGGCAACAGCAACAGGACATAAAACAACCATTCCCCACCGAATCGGTTCATAAAAGATGATAAAGAGAATCCTACTACAAATAAGTATGCTATCTGTATCACCATATCCAAAAGCCAGGCGAGCAGCCTGTCCCCTATGCCGGCAAGTTGATAATCAATAAGCACATTTTGGGTTGTATTCAGCGAAAAAGTATCATTCATGACAGCAAAATATTATTTTTTTTAATTTTTGAGAAAACAACTTTATTTTTATCGTCAAAGCACGGTTCAAGACCTTATGAGAGAAGGACAATTTATCAGACAAAATGAAACAAAATGGAAAGGCATCGAGCAGTCCATTAAACAGCCGCAAGTGCATCCCGATGTGTTGGCAGGGCATTTTATTGAATTGACCGATGACCTTGCCTATGCGAAAACGTTTTATCCCGATGGCGAGTCCGTGAAATTCCTGAACAATCTGGCCCGGCTTTATCATCAAAAAATATACGCCAATAAAAAAGAGGATAAAACAAGGTTTTACTGGTTTTGGCAGTTCGACCTGCCGATGCTTTTTTATCGTTACAGAAAAATATTTTTATACTCGTTTTGCTTCTTTCTCTTTTTTCTGCTGCTCGGCATCATATCCGCCAAATATGACGAAGGTTTTGTGAGGCTTATTATGGGTGATGCCTATGTCAACATGACGATTGCCAATATTGAAAAAGGCAACCCCTTCGGCGTGTATCAAAGTGCTGGGCAATTGGAAATGTTTTTCGCGATAGCCATCAACAATATCCGCGTAGCTTTTTTGTCTTATGTATCGGGTATCGTGCTGGGCGTGGGGCCTGTTTTTATGAACATGCAAAACAGCATCATGCTCGGGGCTTTTGAATATTTCTTTTTCAGCAGAAATCTTGGATGGGACAGTATCAGTGTTATTTTTATACACGGAACGTTGGAGATATGGTCTATCGTTATCGCCATTGCCTCCGGCATGATATTGGCCAACGGACTGTTGTTCCCCGGCACTTACAGTCGTGGCGAGGCCTTGCGCAGAAGCGGCCTTGACGGTATGAAGATTGTTTTTGGACTAACACCCCTGTTCCTGCTAGCGGCTTTTCTCGAAAGTTTTGTGACGCGTTATGCCAATATGCCCATGCCTTTCAAACTCGCGATACTGGGAGGCTCACTGGCTTTCCTGATATGGTATTTTATTATTTATCCGTATAGACTTCATAAAAAGGTGCAGGGGGCAACCGATAATCCTTCTTATATCAATTATAAACCCAACCAATTTCAACAATGGCTTCAACAACGTTCAGCCTCCGTGGCATAAGGGATTTTAGCAGCAATATCAATGACACCTTTCTGTTCATCAAGCAGGAAGTAAAACCTTTTTTCAAAGGACTGCTCATGATTGTCGGGCCGTTCTTCCTTCTCTCGGCCATCCTCATAGGTATAGGTTATGGGCGCTTGATGGGGCTTGCCTTATCATCATCGGCAAACACATCCCGGATAAATGAAAGCGAACTGTTCCCGATGACATCCACATTGATTTTCTATGTCCTGGTTATCGTATGTCAGGCAGCGCTCACCACGTATGTGGCGGCATATTTCAAGGCTTATGAAGACAACAGAAATCAGTCTCCATCCTTTGCGCAGATATGGACGGTTTTCGGGAAAAACTTCCTGCGCATCCTGCTCTATTCTTTACTGTTCCTCATCCTGATTGGTATCGGGGTAATATTCTGTATCGTTCCGGGCATATATCTTTCCGTTTTACTCGCACCGTTTGGTTTCATCATGGTGCAGGAGGAACAATATTCCCTTTCCTATGTTTGGGAAAGGTGCACAGATTTGCTGCGCGGCGTGTTCTGGCCTACGTTGGGGCTGTACATTGTTGTATATTTTATTTCCAGCAGTGTGGGCAGTATCGTCGGTCTGTTATTTGGCGGTTTGTCAGGGCTTATATCCTATTTCACCACTAAGGATATATCCTCCACCATTGGCATAGGTTATGGCATCGTCATCGTGTTCGCCTATTTGTTTACCTCTATTTTGTCCATCTCTATCGGCCTGCATTATTTTTCAAGGGTTGAAAGCGTGGACAGCGTGGGGCTTTTGCAAAAGATTGACCAGTTGGGCGCTGGTGAGAACGATGATGAGAATAATATTATTTAATACGGATGCCAGCGTTCCCGCCCTGATGGGGCTTTTGTTGCGACGCTCCGTTCAACCACAGTAATACTGTTCAGCACATAAAACAACAATATTGAGAATTTTTTGGTGCATACTTTTATGGTTCGGTTTTTCGCAAACCACTTTGGCGCAGCAGGCCATGCCTGACAGCAGCACCATTACGCACCAGCGACGGTTTTCTTCTGCACAATTGAACGAATGGCGCCAGCAACGGCAGTTCCGCTACGATGACTACAACCGCGGCCTCACCTGGTGGCAAAAACTGAAACAGTGGTTTTGGTTGAAAGTGGCAGAAATATTTCGCACAAGAGCCGGGCGCACTTCTTTTTGGGCTATAGTAATTCTATTATCACTTGCGATAATCGCATTTGTCGTATGGAAACTCACCGGAAAAGGCAATAGCCTTTGGGAACGACGGAACAAAGGCGAAATCATCGCCACCGAAATATCGGAAAATATCCATGAAATAAATTTTGCGGAAGCCATCAGCAAGGCATTGCAGGAAAAAAATTATCGCCTCGCCGTGCGGTTGCAATACCTGCAACTTTTAAAACTATTGACGGGCAAAGAACTCATTCACTGGCAGGCGGGCAAAACGCATCGTGCCTACATGGCTGAATTGTGGCAGGAAGACCATGCCCACATTGTACCCGAATTTAAGGAAGCCGCTGGTCTATTTGATTACGCATGGTACAGCGACCTGCCCGTTTCCTCGTCCGATTATGACAGCATATATAGTTTATATCAATCCATACAGGAAAAAACATCTCAAAAAGAAGCGGTGACGCATTCCGCGGAAAGCATTGAACAGTGAAAGGGTACAGGCGTTTCATATTCGTTTTTGCAGCGCTGTTTGTAGTTTACATAATAGTGCGCATCACTGCGCCCGATCCCATCAACTGGAACGTCACCTTGTCCGGCGAAGACAAAAATCCTTATGGGGCTTATATCCTGACCAATAGCTTAGACACACTTTTTGGCAAAGGAGTCGTTAAAAAAGTACGCAAAGACTTGTTCAACACACTACGGGAAAGAAAGGAAACGACAAATGGTGCCTACATCGCGATAGCCCCTGCCCTGTCCGTTGATTCGCTAAGCGGGGCAACTTTGCTGGGGTTTGTCAAGCGGGGCAATACGGTTTTTTTATCCGGCAATGTTCCTGATCATTTTCTGGACTCGCTGGGTCTTGATGTAGCATACATGCCCTCTTTTACATTTGGAGACTCTACACCTATCAATTTATCCAATCCTGCTATAAAAAGAAAGAAAGATTACACCTGTCGCACCATCAGTTTCGACTATTATTTTGACAGTATCAAGAATAAATATCCCACGTCCATATTGGGTGTGTGTGGCAAAGACGGCAAACGCCCCAATTTTCTTCGATTGCAGATAGGCAAAGGTCAATTGTTGCTGCATTGCTCGCCGCTGGCATTTAGCAATTATTTTCTTATCCGAAACGGCAATGAGCAATATGTCGCTGATGCACTTTCCTACATACCATCTACCGTGCGGGAAGTAATTTGGGATAATTATTACACGCTCGGTTCGGAAGGCAGCCAAACACCGTTCCGGTATTTTCTGCAAAATTACTGGTTAGCTGCCGGGCTTTACATCAGCACCTTGCTACTTTTGCTGTATGCGTTTTTCAACGGGAAACGTTTACAAAAAGTGATACCCGCTATCAAACCGCCTGCAAACACAACGGCAGATTTTGTAAAAACTATATCAGCATTATATTATAACAAAAACAGTAATAAAGAAATTGCTCAAAAGAAACTTCAATACTGGTTATCTTATATCCGAAAAAGTTATTATCTGGACACGCAACAACTTGACGATAGCTTTGTGCAAAAGCTCGTGCATAAAAGCGGTGTGCAGGCAGATATTATCAGGGACATATTAAACAACGTGCCTTCCGAATTCGGCAATTTTTCGGATGCCGATTTAATCCGGCTCAACAAAAAACTATCAACTTTTTACGAACAAGCAAAGTCTTAATCATGGAAACAAATACAGGATTAGAACAGTTAAAACAGGCTGTTAACGACATCAAGGAAAATATAGGCAAGGTCATCATCGGCCAGGAAGAAACAATAGAACTGTTACTGGCGGCCATTTTGGCGCAAGGCCATGTGCTGATAGAAGGCGTGCCCGGCGTTGCCAAAACGATGACAGCAAAGTTGTTGGCACAAAGTATCAGCGTGCCGTTCTCGCGCATCCAGTTCACGCCCGACCTGATGCCGAGCGATGTGACCGGAACATCGGTCTTTAACCCGCAAACGGGGCAATTTGATTTTCGCAGAGGGCCTATCTTCAGTCAGATTGTGTTGATAGACGAGATAAACCGTTCTCCCGCAAAAACACAGGCCGCTCTGTTCGAGGTGATGGAAGAAAGGCAAATAACCTTTGACGGCACACGCCATGTCCTGCCTGCACCGTTTATCGTGTTAGCCACGCAAAACCCCGTGGAGCAGGAAGGTACATATCGTTTACCGGAGGCACAGTTAGACCGTTTTTTGTTCAAGATAGAAGTCGGCTATCCCGACCTTAACGAAGAAGTGAAAATATTAATACAGGCACAGCATAACATTTTGACGCAGTATCAAGATATTGTAAAGCCCGTCATCACCGGGGCACAAATTATTGAACTGCAAAAGCAGGTGGAAACAGTGCATGTGGAAGAAAAAGTGCTGCAATACATTGCCAACATTGTGTGCGACACACGGGAAAACAAAGCGCTTTATCTGGGCGCCAGTCCGCGCGCATCCATCGCGGTATTGCGCGGCAGCAAGGCCATTGCAGCGATGGACGGACGTAATTTTGTAACGCCCAACGATGTGCAGGGCGTGTTACAGGCCGTGCTGGCACACCGTATCATCTTGTCGCCGGAAAAGGAAATGGAAGGCGGAACGCCGAAACAGGTGGTTAAAGACATTATCCAAAAAATAGAAGTCCCGGTATAAATCACGAAAGGTGAAAAAGTTTTTTACACGATACATCGGTGCACTGTATTTTTCCCAAAGGTTTTTCGGGGCGGGAATCCTTTGTGCAGCTTTGTTCTTCACCCGCCACTTTGTGCCCCCATTGGCCATCTTACCGTGGATTGTGTTCCTTGCCTTTTGCATTGTTACAATTGTAGAATACATTATACTCTTTATGCCAACCAAACCCTTTCAGGCCGTGCGCACGCACGCCGCAAGGTTGAGCAACGGCGATGACAACGAGATTAATATATTTTTAGAGAATCATTATCGTGCGGCCGTCAAGGTGACGGTGTATGATGAAGTGCCGGCACAATTTCAAAAGCGTGACGCTACTTTCAGCACAGCCATGCAGCCCGGGGAAAACAAGCAATTCCGTTACATGTTGCGCCCGACAAAGCGCGGACAATATAGCTGGGGCATTATCAATAGTTATGTAAGTTGTCTTGCTGGATTGATAAGACGCCGTTTTAAAAGTGGCATGCCCGCATCGGTGGCCGTGTATCCGTCTTACCTGCAATTGCGCAAATACCAGATATTGGCGCTTAACCATCATTTGCGCGATACCGGGCAAAAGAAGCAAAGACAAATGGGGCAAAGCTTTGAGTTGGAACAAATAAAGGAATATGTTCCCGGGGATGATTTTAGAACCATCAACTGGAAAGCCTCCGCGCGCAAGGGACAGTTCATGGTGAACAATTATACCGATGAAAAAAGCCAGCCTGTTTACTGTATTATAGACAAAGGACGGCTAATGGAAATGCCTTTCAACGGCATGACGTTGCTCGATTATGCCATCAATGCAAGCCTTGTGTTGAGCTATGTGGCTATCTTTCGTGAAGATAAGGCAGGACTGATAACTTTTGACAAGCGAGTGAACAATATTATACCTGCCGACAAGCGCACGGGCATCATGCCGCTTATACAGGAGGCTTTGTATAACCAAAAAGCTGATTTTCCCGAAAGCAGTTTTGAACATTTGTACACAACTATTCGCCATAAAATCAAACAGCGCTCACTGTTGGTTTTGTTCACCAACTTTGCCTCTATCGAAGGCATGAAAAGGCAACTACCTTATTTGCGAAAACTAACAGAAAGTCATTTGCTATTGGTCGTGTTCTTCCAAAACACGGTATTGGAAAACCTTGTGACCGACCCAGCACATCGTGTCAAAGACATCTATACACAAACCGTGGCAGAACAACTTTATGAGGAAAAGCATCAAATCATCAGGGAATTGCAACGGCACGGTATCCTGGCCCTGCTCACCTTGCCCGAAAACCTCACGGTGAATACCGTAAACCGTTATCTCAAAATCAAGAGCAAACGGGCGTTGTAGTGCGGTGAAAATATATTCTATAAACAGCCGACCCTTTCAGGGGACTGCCCTCCCGAACCGAACGGTACATTAATAATATCTTATTGCCTTATAAGTAAACTTACTTGGGCAGTTCGGGTCTGCGCATACGATAAGGAACACCGCTGAGTGTTTGCACAAAAGCCATCAACTGCCGGATTTCCGTTTTGGTAAGGTTCAATGGTTTTAACAGTGTGTCCGTCTTAGGAAAAAGCGGATCATTACGTTGTGCATCGGTTTTGGGAAGTTGCGGCATACCGCTGTTATACATATTGATAATCCCTTCCAGATTATTGAAAAGCCCGTTGTGCATCCAAGGCGAGGTATGCAAGAGTTCGCGCAACGAGGGCGTTTTAAACCTACCCACATCTGCTGGGTTTTTGGTGACGTTATAACGACCCAAATCCTCATATTTGCGACCATAATAGGTAAGACCTACATTGTGAAAACCTAAATCCGTAAAATAAGTACCGAAATGGCAGTTCATGCAGCGCGCCTTTGTGCGAAACAGATGCAGTCCTTTTATTTCATCGTCCGTCAGCTCGTCATAATCACCTATTAAAAATTTATCAAACCGTGTGGCGCGGCTGCGTATGGTATTCTCAAAAGCAGCTATAGCACCCGTAATACGCGACAATGTTATATTCTTATCGCCATAAGCTTTTACAAAAAAGGAATCATACACTTTCAGATCTTTAAGTTTTTTGGCTAACAACGGTGGTTCCATATTCATTTCGTGGTGCGTAGCCAGCGGCAGGATGGCCTGCTCATCAAAGCCATCGGCGCGCCCGTCCCAAAACATTTTCTTAAAAATAAAACTATTCAGCAGGCTGGGCGTGTTGCGCGTTCCCTGCAAATGGTCATGTCCGAGCGCGACGACCTTACCATCTTGCCAGGCTTCGTCAGGGTCGTGGCAACTGCTGCACGAAATTTGGTTTGAGCTTGACAAGCGTGGGTCGAAAAACAACAACATGCCCAAATGCGTTTTGGGGTCTTTGTCCACCAACATCCATGTGGTATCCTTGGGAATGGGCGCAAACTCCTGCCATTGCACACCCGCATCTATATTCGGCCTTGGCCATTCCGTAACCGGACGGGCATATAATGCGCGCAAAGAATCGGATTCACTTAATATATATTTTGTCTGCGAGCTATAAGACGAAGCTATTAAACCCAATACTAAAAAGGCCGCTATAACGAATAAAGATTTGCGCATAAGTGCATAAAAATACTACAAAACAAAATATTGTATAAAGATGCGGTGTATAATTAAAACGTAACCCCGGCACTTAGCTTTAAAGTATGTGCATCACCGTTTAAAGCGGGTTGAAAATTTTTATAGCCCCCCTGCATTTGAACAAACAGTCCCAACTGGTTTTTAGTCGGAATGTCCATTCTTACAGAAGCTCCCAAACCATAAAATTCCCGGCTATAGTAAGCCTGCATTTGATTTAGCATATTATAAAATGTATGCCCTTGATTTACATCAGGCCAATAATGAGATGTTTTCATATTTCTATGATAATCAAACCATACAGATGTAGTCAGTAGGTTATTTTTCAAGGGGACTAAATAATTTAATTGGAGAAGATTAACCCAGTTAGTCGCATCCAGTTTTCTGTTCGGATTAATATATTTGAAGTTGTTTTCTGTAACAAAACTTCTTATCAATACGGACAATTGTTGTTTATTAAGAGACCGTTGCCCATTTATCTCTATGCCTGCTTCCGCTTCGTCATGCGTGAACCGTTTAGATTCTGATATTTTTACGAGACCAATGCTACTTCCCCTGTTACTAAAATTGGCTTCAAGGCTTTCACGTTGTTTAACGCTTCCAAAAATTTTAAACAAATAGGAAGTTTCATCGTGCTGCAACAAATAACCAATAGCCGCGTGAAACTTATTCTCTGTCAATTTGCCAATATTCGCAACCACACTATTCAACCGCTTTCTTATCACCAGTTGGTCAAACCCTGCCGTAAACATAATCCCTTGCCTGTTTTCCGGAGCAAAACTTAACAAAACACCTTTATTATCCCCGTTAAAAATGGATCCCATATTTGTACCGTCAAGCAAATCGTTATAGGCTCCAAGGCCAGCATCATGATAAATATTAGGCGCACCTAAATTACTTGCAAATCTTAAAAGATTCTTTTGATGATATGTTGACCCTTTCAAATCCACGGCAAGCACATAATCTCTATACATCTCTTTTGAAAGAGCCAACGAAACATCTATTTTGGAAGATGTATTTTCCGGTCTAGGATCTCTTTGCCTGTAAGCCAATGCACCTGTATATGCACCTTCAAAACCGATATTTATTTTTTTAAAGCTTTTTAATAATCCTCCGTTAAAATAATAGGTTTCTGAACTTAAATCACCTCCTACCGTGTCCACCATTGCGTAAGGGTATATTATATCATAGTCAAGTGATTCATTATATGATATCTTCCTGATTTTTTTATTCTCATAGGAGGCGCTTCCCCATAAGGTCAAATTAGTTTGAAGCTTTTTAAAACTGTTCGATGTCACTGTAAAACCCTTGCTCCCCGAACCTGATTGCGGTAAATACGTATCGCTGTTGTTATTAAAATAATCAACTTTGATGGAAGAATAAGAAAATTCACTCTGCCAAGTTTTCAGACCTGCACTGTTATAAAAATCATTTCTGGCATTATTAAATAATACCATTTGCTCCAGCAAGGCAAGCTTAGCCGTAGTATCATTATCCTGAGCGTGGAGATGTCCCACGCCCAGCAATAATGATGTGATATATAATATTGAAATCCGGACTAACAAATCATCAATTTGACAGTGAAGGTTTTTGTTCTGCATCGAAATCAACTGTTGAGTTGTTGGTATCTTTATAAATTTTTCTTCCATCCGGTGTGGTAGTCAATACTTTTCTGATTACACTCTTGCCATACCTTGTTGCATCACTATCCACTTTTCCGCAATACGTCCAACCCATGTCCAAAACAGGAGATGTCACGATCCATTCAAACTCTGATTCTACACTTAGGTTAACCGCATCTATTATCGAACTGTTCTCAACTTTATACACCTGTGCACTTGTCGGATTACCCGCTGCATTTGTATATGTTGTGGTATATACATTTTGGGACTTAAAATCAGCCAGCGATTTACCCATTTTGAAAATCACATAGCTTTTAAAACCACGGTTGTGCATGGTAAGGTATCCGGCAATATTAATAGTGTTGGGCACATTGGGATTATCTACATTTATAGTTGGCAATAAATCTATCTCAAATTTAGACTTGGAAAGGTCATAAGAGTTTGTGTTATATTCTTTGTGATTAATCGCATTATTGGCGATTACAAACGATTCGCCTGGCTGGATGGGATAATCGTTTCCGTCACCCGGCACCATCACCAGTGCGCTGGAAGTAAAGGCATCATTCATGATGTCGGGCGTGTAATCCCTTTTCTGTGTTGTCAAAAAATGAGATTCAGCAAAAACCAGACTATCCGCATACAAAACCTTATCAGAATTATTATAAATAATTACATATTTATCCCCGTTATAGGCTTTATTCTCAGGTGTTACAGTTCCTGTAAAGAAAATCTCCTGAATAACAAAGCCTGAAGATTCATTATATAGGAACAGCGGCAAGTCCAAGGCCAACGTTTTGGTCGTAACCTCTACTCCTTCCTTATATGCCCTAACCTTACTTTTTACAGTCTTTCCGTCTAACTGGTATTGAATAGTACCTTCAAATGTTACATTATACGAACCCTGCGGAAGCGTAATGTCTATACCATTCGGGGTATTTATACTATTATTTACGATACTTGGCGAATTGACGGTGGTATTCGTATTTATTTCTTTAAACGTTATAACCCCGTCCAAAACCTGAACATCCTGCAAATTGGTTGGTTTTATCAAACTCACGGTAGTCTTGCTCTGCGGAAAATCATCATTATCATTCTTGGAACATCCTGTAAAAAGCAGGACGCTGATTAATATCAGCACAAGTGTTTTTTTTACATGTAGATTTTTCATTGTTGTATATTATTTATCTGTTTAAAAATTAAAACTCAATTCCATACCAAAATAAGGGGTATTGTTTATTCCCTTTCTGACAACGTAGACCTCATTCTCATTGTAATAATTAGGGGTGTAAACAATAATCTTGTTCACAAACATTGAGATGATAGCTTTATTATTTATAAACCCTTTTGACAGTTTCAGGTTTACCTGTAAATCAGTAGGGACAGTGCTTTTCTTGAAATAACTAATATCTATTGGATCGTTCAGCCATCGCAGGTCGGCATCCGTTTTATCTGCCTCTGTATAGGGATGCAGTATCTCATCAATACCCATATATGCCACCGGTGTACCTGTCTTAAAAGCATATTGCCGTGAGGTGAACCATCTGCATTGAAAAGAGGCCGCAATATTTAACGCAAGTTTGGGGATGCGGCTGTCTACCGTAAGGTTTGTGTTAAACTGTCCGTTATAGCTTCCGTCATCATCATCATAAAGCCCCACAAACTGCCTGACATTGCCATTCGTCACAACGGTGGTATTGATTATTTTATATTGCTCCATACTGTTCATGTAGGTGCTTCTGAACCATGCGCCATTTAAGGTAAACCGGGTATTTATGCTGCTTAACCTTTTGGTGGTTAGCTGATATTCTATCCCTTCCTTTATCATCTTGCTGCCGTTCACCGTCATGCTATAAGTATAAAACTCAGCAACATCCTTGTATTCAAAATCTCCGGTCGAAGGTCTCGCGGTTATGGTATCTGGATTGACGGAAGTGTTATCATATTTTTTATATTTCAACGCCCGATACAAAGAAGCATTTCTGAAACCATCATTTGAACGCTCTCTAAAATAAGTGACAGAAGCTCTATATCCGTCATAGTTTATATCAGCCCCTATTTCCCATTTCTCATTTTTAGCATGTCTTAAATTGAAATTGGTATTGTCAATGATATAGGTCATTACATTACCAATGCGATAGGCAGGGTTACTATGATAATAATTCAACTGAACTAAATCTATATAATTCTTAGGTGGGTACAGGTGAGCTAATGTGGGTGTTTTTGTAAGCCTTCCCCAGCCGCCCGTAAAACTGAACTGAAATGGTTTGTCATTCACATAAAAAAGAGGTAACGACCATTTCCCGTTAATCCTGGGATCTGCATAAAATTTTCCCGACAGGGAATATTTAGAGCTGACGCCCATTAATGAAAAGCCTCTTACGCCCACCGACACGGTAAAATGATGCTGGCCTATGTTGAAATCTGAAACGTTCTCCGCATAAACAGAAAACAGTTGCATGGCCGGAATATCCTTAAATGCCCTCGGCCTCGTGGTTGCCCCCACTTGTACAGAACCGGAAAGGTCAACGGGATAGTTCAAATCATACACCTGACCTAATCCAAAATTTTTCGTATAACTAAATTCTGTCCCGATTTTAAGGTTGTTCTTAATATTTTGAAGATTATACTTTGCATTTGTTGAAATTTTTGCATGTCCGTTAAAAGGCTTTCCATCCACAAGCAAATACCCGACATAGCTTGGCGTAAGATAATTGGCGTCATGAGCCCCCTCTTCCAGGGAAGTTACCAGCAAAGTTGCCGTGCGCGCCTGCATAAATTTGGTAAGGTTTATCTTGTCCTGCTCATAGTCCGCATTTATCAACGCATCAATATTTTTGAAAAAACGAGATTTCTTCAACACCAATGATAATTGCGTGCTGATATTATAGCGATTGTACTGTGAGGAGTATTTATCAATACCAGCTAACGAGTTCTCAGGCTCAGGTTTTACATTATCAATATTGTGTGCATAATCTACCGCATTTTTCCATCGCCACATCCCATAACTTTTATCCCACTCTTTTTGCTGGCGAACGGATGCTGTGAGGCGTTGATAATTGGTGTAATTACTGGTGGGGTTTGACAAGGCATTTAAAAAGTCAATGTCAAAATTGATAGACTGCTTTTTTTGCTTGTTGGCAAAGCCTTTGCCCATAGAGAACAATTTGCTGAAACCATCGGCCTTCATCCTTAAATACCAGGGTTGAATGCCACTTTTTCGGGTAATCATGACGGCACCGCTGGTAACATCCCCATATTCAACCGAAGGGATACCCCGGATTATTTCCACTTTTTCTATCTGGTCGGTCGGGATAGTCCGCATATCCACCCCCTTATTCGTCATATCCCTTGAACCGCTGGGGTCGGATATGGAAAAGCCTGATGTCGTTTGAATATTGGCATTGGTGTTAATAGCCGCCCCATCTATATAGAACCCGGTACCGAGAGAACTCAAATCGTAAGCAGAAGAAGGCGTACCCGTTTGCCGCAACCTGATAGGGTTAGCACCTGTAAGCACAGGCGTCTGTGCCCGTCCGCCGGGTAACAGCTCCATTAAGTCCGCAAAACTGGATGGCTGTAGAAGTTTCATGGCTTCCTTACTGATAATGGAGGAGCTTGTTACCCCCTTGCTTTCATATCCAGTAATAAAAATTTCGCCAAGCTGTTTAGCCCCAATAGAAAGCACTATATTGTGCCTGATGGTTTCTCCGGCTTTTGATTCAAAAAAATATCTGGATGTATCAAATCCGGTATAGGTAGCCTCCAACGTATATTTGCCCTCTGGTACCGTCAAATTAAATATACCATCGTTATCAGAGATTGTTGCAAGCTTCTTATTTCCTTCTATAAAAACAGATGCCCCGGCTATAATTTCTCCCTCGCCGTTTTTAATAATGCCTGTTACTAAAGCAGCGCGTCCATTTTGAGCCATTAGGTTAAATGAACAAAAAATAAATAAAAAGAAGAATACATTCTTTAAAAACATTACATTGGACACGTTACGGAGCGCAAAAGTATGCTCCGAATTAGTCAGCGCATTTACGAAATGCGGAATTTTTTTCAATAAGAATCTCTCATGTAAAAAATGGATATTAAAAGAAGGAACTCATAAGCGTATATCTTTTTTTGGCATGAAGAAAGAATGATAATGAAATTTTTACAAAAAAAATGATTTACAGTTTATTAAATTAAACAATCTAAACAAAAAAATAACCCGGGAGAACCCGGGTCGTTTTTAATTTATAACTATCCAAACTAATTGCTAATTTCTGCTGCGTTCTCCCCTGCTGCTTCTTGCCGGGGCTTCTGCCCTTCTTTCAACCGAACGGGACTGACGCTCTACCTGCACTTCTCGCGTGCGGCTTTCGCGTTGCCGGCTGATTTGCTCTTGACGCTGTTGTTGTACTTGTTCGCGTTGTTGGCGCATTTGGGTTTCACGTTGTTGTGTTTGTTGTTCTTGCCTTTGTTGACGTATTTGCGATTCCCGTTGGGCTTGCATTTGTTCCCGTTGCTGACGCATCTGGGTTTCGCGTTCTGCCTGTGCACTGCGGCGGGACTCGTCCTGCTGTTGCTGCACCTGGCGTTGACTTTCCTGAACGGCTTCCCGTTGATTCGTCACCTCGCGGCTACGCCTTTGCTGCTCAATATTCTGCCTTTGGGATTCAAGGCTGCGGTTTTCCTGTTGACGGCGCACTTCGGTATTATTTCTTTCCCTGTCGCCCTGCAGGCTACGGTTGTCATTCCTTGCCGGGCTTTCCACGCGATTGCGTACATTGCCATCTACGGAACGATTTTCCCTCATTTGCCTGTCGTTTCTCACATCGCTCCTGATGCTGTTGTCGCTCCTGTTACCCTGGGTGCGGGCATTATCTTCGTAACGCCTTACATTTGTGGGGCTATAGCGGCGGTCATTATCCCTTTGAACCGTGGGGCGATAAATACTCACTTCCCTACCGCTAACTCTTGTACGTCCGGCACGGTCAGCTTCGCGGAAGCGAACGGGCGTAATCCTACCAGAATATCTTTCCACTTCAGACCTGCGGGGGCCATTCACATAATAACCACCACCCCTACGGCCATTATTATAGTTATTGATAATAGTAGTCCTGTTAATAATCGTTACGTTATTACGATAAGGGTAATAATAACGACCGATAGAGCGGGAATTCATATAACGGCCGGGGGCAAATGTCCAGTAATCCATCGGGCAATTGTAATTGCCAAAACCGATACTGATGCTAAACCCGGGACGTAACGGAGCCCAACCATAATAATCGCCACCGCCGCGCCAGGCAACCCATGCAGGAGACCATTCATAACCCGGAACCCACATCCAACCGTAGAAATTA
Source organism: Niabella sp. (assembly GCA_047601605.1). Taxonomy (GTDB): domain Bacteria; phylum Bacteroidota; class Bacteroidia; order Chitinophagales; family Chitinophagaceae; genus Niabella. The sequence continues at coordinate 106,247 of JASGIU010000004.1, read as the reverse complement.
TCATAAAACCAACGGCCATAGTGGAAGGGCGCCCATCCCCAGTCATAATCGGATGCCCACATCCAGTCATAATCGTTGGTGTACACCCAATGCCCGCCCGTTGCATAAGGACGGAAATCGCTGCCCATGCGGGGTCGCCAGGTATAACCGTATTCGGGATAATCTATCCAGTCGCCATAAGGGCTAAGGTCATTATAAAAATCCTGAAAAGTGATGCTTACGCCTACCCTTGGCTGCGCATTCGCGGGCTTGGGAGCCAACATAAAAAATGCTGCAAAAAGTGCCAAACCGATTGATGTAGTAAATCTTTTCATCTTAAATGGGTTTATTTTTTAAAAATCTTCATTCGAATAAGCGTGCGTTTGTCGTACTGCTGTTCTCTTGATATATTGACGTAGATAAAGCACTAAAGTTGCTCATTTTAAAACGTTAAGAAAACTTTAGCTAAAAACGGGCATAATCCCTGTAATTCTAATCAATTATGATTGATAACAAGTGACTAAATCCCCCAATCTCAAAGCCAAATCCTGCTGCAAAAAATAAATTTAACACATCTTTCCATCATAAAAAGATAAAAAATTATCTTGCCCCTTCGATGAAGGATTATTACCAGATATTACAGGTTTCCACATCTGCCAGTGCAACAGAGCTAAAAACGGCATTTCGTCGGTTGGCGCACCTATATCACCCCGACAAAAGTGGCAACAACAAATATGCGGTGGCGCACTTCAACCTCATCCGCGAAGCGTATGAAACGCTCTCCACGCCCGCTCTGCGCGAAAAATATATGCAGGAACGGCGTTTTGCCAAGGCTGCCGACCTCGTTTCATCCCATCCGATGAACACACCGGAGGAACTGCTTTGGGAATGTATTGCCCTGCACAAGCGCACCAACATGCTGGATGCCTACCGGATGGACAAGCACGGGCTTGCCAGCGAGGTAAACGCGCTCCTTTCCCCGGCGCATCTGGACATGCTGCAACGATTTGCCGACAAGGAAGTAAATACCGAGATTGTCAGGCTGCAGATAGATATCGCAAGGGTATTACGGCCTGCCGATGAATTAAAGATTTTAGCAACTTTGCAGGGTATTGTCAGTACAGATTCGCTGCAATTAAAACTAAGCCAACGCAGCAAACACGCCCGTCAGGAAGTTTTTTGGAACCGTTATAAAATCATATTTGTACTACTGGCTGTAACAGCGTTTTGCCTGCTGATAGCCTTTTTATCCTAACCTAAAAAATCAACAGACTATGATGCCCATTGGCGACGATAATTCACAACGAGTCATAACACCCTGGATAAATTACCTGCTTATTGCCGCAAACATTTTTGTGTTTGTGTATTATCAGGGGATGGGGATGAACCAGTCTTTTACCCTTTCAATGGCAACGGTGCCGGGCGAAATACTGAGCAATACCGATCTTGTGGGCGGCGAGGCCGGATTACGGCCCACACCTATCCCTATTTATGCAACTATCCTTACCGCGATGTTCATGCACGGAAGCGTGGCGCATTTGTTGGGCAATATGCTTTATTTATGGGTATTCGGCGATAACCTTGAAAACGTGATGGGACACCTGAAATATCTGCTGTTCTATCTGCTTTGCGGTGTCATTGCCACGTTGTGCCATGTGTTTGCTTCCGCTGTGCTGAACAGCGGATTAATGGTTCCGAGCCTTGGCGCGTCTGGTGCTATATCGGGCGTGCTGGGTGGTTATTTGTTGATGTTCCCACGCAACCGCGTGAAGGTTTTTGCCATCCCTTTTGTATTCCATGTACCGGCGTTTATATCGTTGGGGCTATGGATTTTGATGCAGCTCGTCAATAGTATGGGCATGTTGGGCGGGGATTATGAAGGCGGCGGCGTGGCCTATGCGGCACATATCGGCGGCTTCTTTGCCGGGATGTTCCTCGTAAGGCATTTCGTAAACAAACGTCCGGCTCGAAACTTTTAACAAAAACAGAAAAGCTATTTATTTATCTTGCATTTTCCTAAAAGTCATATAAAAAATATACACATGAGATACCTATTGATACTGATTGCCCTTCCCTCGATGCTCACCCTACAGGCACAGGACACCGCATATTGGCAACAGGATTTAAAATACGATATCAACGTAACACTGGATGACAAGGCCAAAACCCTTGATGGCAATGTGAACATTCAATACAAAAATAATTCACCTGACACATTGAACTTTATATGGTTTCATATATGGCCCAATGCCTACAAGAATAAGACTACCGCGCTCTTTCAGCAAATACTCAATGATAATTCCCGCCGTGAAAAACTACCAGAACCACTTGTTTATGGGTCTATCAACGGACTGAATTTTAAGGTTGACGGCAAAGTTGCCAAAACCGAAGCACATCCCAATCCGCAATATATAGACATTATAAAAGTATTGTTGCCCAGCCCTTTGTTGCCGGGCGCTACGGCACAGGTGCAAACGCCCTTCAAGGTAAAACTGCCCACTTATTTCTCCCGTTCCGGTTTTGCCGACGGGCAGTTCATGATATGCCAATGGTATCCCAAGCCTGCGGTTTACGACAAGAAAGGTTGGCATGAGTTCCCTTATTTGGACATGGGCGAGTTTTATAGCGAATATGCCGACTACAAAGTGAATATCACGCTTCCCGCCGCTTACGTTGTCGGGGCAACAGGAGTGTTACAAACCGAGGACGAGCTGGCGCAGTATAAAGAAATAGGCAAAAAGAATACAGAAAACAGGAAAGGTACACCTGTTTTATATAAGCCGAAAGATGGTAAAAAAACGTTGACTTACACAGCACAAACTGTTCCTGATTTTGCATGGTTTGCCGAGCAGAACATCGTTTTGCAATATGACACGCTCAAGTTGCCATCAGGCAAAATAGTAGATGCCTTTACATTTTATAAAAACAAGCCTGACAATATTTGGAGCAACAGTATAGATTACGTGAAAGACGCCACGCGCAAATACAGTGAATGGATTGGCGAATACGAATACCCCACTGTACAGGCATTTGAAGGGCCTAAGAATAATGCCAGCGGCGGCATGGAGTATCCTATGATTACGCTTATCACCCAACCCGATGCCAACAAGGAAGCACTTGACGGTGTAATAACGCATGAAGTCGGTCACAATTGGTTCATGAGTATGTTGGGCAGCAACGAACGAGACCATACCTGGCAAGATGAAGGGCTGAACACCTATTACCAGTTCCGTTACGAAGCTGAAAAATATCGGTACAACTCTATTTTCGGTGATCAGATTCCCGTCGAGTTGAAAAAATTCCCACTGCCGCAGTTTCTCAGGGCTATTTACAGCGCATTTTCCAACATCCCGATGGAAGCGCCCATTGACCAAACGGCAACAGGCTTCAAAACTGCCGAGGAATATGGCATGATCGCCTATCTCAAACCCGCTGTATGGTTATATATATTAGAAAGCAAATATGGCAGCTATAAAGTGGACAAAGCCTTTCAGGAATATTTCCAACAATGGAAAAACAAACATCCCCAACCGGAGGACATGAAAGCTGCATTTGAAAAATCCTTTGGCGAAGACCTGACCGAATATTTTAATCTATTGAACAAGAAAGGAATGTTTTAAGCAGAAAGTTTTATTGTCTTTTGAATGGAGTTGTCCTCGCCATTTCGACCAAGCAAACGTAGTGGAGCAAGAGGAGAAACTTGCTCGTTAGTTTTCGTGCAGATGCCTCCAAGTGTATCTTCATATAAATTATCTAAATATTGCGCAAACGTTTGCACTAAATAAAGAAATCCCTACCTTAGCGCGAATTTTTAAATCAGAAATTTATGTGCGGAATCGTGGGATACATTGGTAGCAGGCAGGCTTACCCGATAGTTGTCAAAGGATTAAAAAGGTTGGAATACCGCGGCTATGACAGTGCCGGCGTAGCGTTGTACAATCAGGGGGTGAAGGTTTTCAAGAAAAAAGGGAAAGTAGTTGACTTGGAAGATGCCATCGGCACGCAGGATGTTTCGGGCACGATTGGCATAGGCCACACGCGCTGGGCCACCCACGGCGAACCGAACGATGTTAACGCGCACCCGCATCTTTCGGCAAGCGGCAAAATTGCCATGATACACAACGGCATCATTGAAAACTATGCCTCGCTTAAATCAGAACTGGTCAAGAAAGGATATACTTTCAAGAGCGATACAGACACAGAGGTGTTGCTCAATTTTATAGAAGAAATCAAGGAAAACAATGATTGTTCTTTAGAGGAAGCCGTGCGCATTGCATTAAAACGCGTTACCGGAGCTTATGTGATTTTGCTTATTTCGGAAGACGAGCCCGATACGATTATTGCCGCGCGCAAAGGCAGTCCTTTGGTCATCGGCATTGGCAAAGGCGAACATTTTCTCGGCTCCGACGCTTCTCCCATGTTGGAATATACCAAAGAAGTTGTTTACATCAACGACTATGAACTGGCGATTATAAAAGCTGACCAACTCATCCTGAAAAATCTGGGCAACGAGCGCATCACACCTTATGTGCAAAAGCTCGATCTCGAACTGGCAGCCATCGAAAAAGGCGGTTACGATTATTTCATGCTCAAAGAAATATTTGAACAGCCGCAGACCATTTTTGATTGTATGCGCGGCCGTTTAGACGTGGCAGCAGGCAATATCACTATGGCCGGAATTGAACAACATGCCGATGCCATACTTCAAACCAATCGTATTATTATCATCGCCTGCGGCACGAGTTGGCACGCCGGGCTTGTAGCAGAGTATATCTTCGAGGAACTTTGTCGCATCAATGTAGAGGTAGAATATGCCTCCGAGTTCAGGTATCGCAATCCCGTCATCAACAAAGGCGACATTATCATCGCCGTCAGCCAAAGCGGGGAAACCGCCGATACACTTGTTGCCATCGAAAATGCCAAGGAAAAAGGTGCTATTATTTTCGGGGTGGTGAATGTTGTTGGTTCGTCCATTGCGCGTGCTTCGCACGCCGGGGCTTACACGCACGCCGGGCCTGAAATCGGCGTGGCCTCCACCAAGGCTTTCACGGCACAGTTGGTGGTATTGACGATGATGGCGCTTAAAATCGCGCAGATGAAAGACACTATTTCTAATGAAAGATATATCGGTTTGATAAAAGAGTTGGAGCAGGTACCGGAAAAGGTGGCCTGGGCACTGCAACAACACGAAAGCATCAAAAAGGTTGCAGAGAAATACAAGGACGCCAATGACTTTCTTTATTTAGGACGCGGCTACAATTTTGCCATTGCGCTCGAAGGCGCACTCAAGCTAAAAGAGATTTCTTATATCCACGCAGAAGGTTATCCTGCCGCAGAAATGAAGCACGGCCCCATTGCGCTGGTAGACGAACACCTGCCCGTCGTTTTCATTGCGACCAAAGACCCTTATCACGAAAAGGTGATAAGCAACATGCAGGAAATACGCGCACGCAAGGGCAAGGTCATTTCGGTCATCACTGAAGGTGACCGAACCAGCGCGGAAATCAGCCACGATACGCTGATAGTACCGGAAGCCGATGAAATCGTGGCACCCATGATTAATGTGATACCGCTCCAACTCCTGTCTTACTACATCGGCGTAGCCAAAGGGCTTGATGTGGACAAACCGCGCAACCTGGCCAAAAGCGTTACCGTAGAGTAATTTAATGACAAGCCCAACAGTAATGCTACTATGAGGCTTTACTTGCGACGCTCCGTTCAACCACGGTTCTACTATTTGGCTTATTTATAGAAAATCTTCCTATACCCATAACATGACGACAAATGAATAATATCAAAAAGAAACCGATTGAGACCCTTGGTTTCGATTTTATACCCCAACCCTATCTGCCCGCGGGCAAGGATGAATACTATTTTCGTTTTCAGCAAAACCCTGCGAACGATTATCGCCCGCTCACCGCAACCGAGATAAAAATATTAAAAGCCAACCGCAACCGCAGTGAAAACTGGAGCAACGTGCTGGTGCGCGACGGTATCAGGATTAGCCTGATAGAAGACTGTATGTTTTATGGATTGGTGCGCATCGGCAGATTAGAACCGTATCATCTGGAGTTTAGCGAATTTCGCACACCCGTGGGGTTGTATAAAAGCACCATTATCAGTTGTGACATTGGCAACAACACTTCCATCAGCAATGTCCGTTTTCTCAGCCATTATATTATAGAAGATGACGCTATCATCTGTAACGTAAATGAGATGTCTACTACATCCCACAGTAAGTTTGGCAACGGTGTAATTAAAGAAGGAGAAAAAGAGTCCGTAAGGATTTGGCTGGAACTATGCAACGAGAACGGCGGCAGAAAAGTGTTGCCCTTTGACGGCATGTTGGCAGGCGATGCGTGGTTTTGGTCAAAATATCGTGATGATGCAAAACTGATGACTGCCTTTCAAAACTTTACCGAAAAAATATGCGATAACAAAAACGGGCATTATGGCAAAGTGGGAAAGCGAACGGTCATCAAAAACTGCCATATCATCAAAGATGTGAACATTGGCAGCGATGCGTACATCAAAGGCGCCAACAAACTAAAAAATCTTACTATCAATTCCAACGAGAATGCCAAGTCGCAAATTGGAGAAGGCTGCGAAATGGTGAACGGCATCATGGGTTATGGCAGCAAGGCTTTTTATGGCGTGAAAGCGGTGCGTTTTATTTTGGCGCCTTTCTCGCAGCTTAAATACGGAGCCAGACTGATTAATTCCTATTTAGGCGAAAACGCCACCATATCCTGTTGTGAGGTGCTCAATTCGCTCATCTTTCCGGCACACGAACAACATCATAACAACTCGTTTCTCTGCGCAGCATTGCTGATGGGACAAACGAACATGGCAGCCGGCGCGACCATCGGCTCCAACCACAACACACGCGGTGCCGACGGCGAAATACAGGCAGGGCGCGGCTTTTGGCCTGGATTATGTGTCAGCCTGAAACATAATTCCAAATTCGCATCGTTTATTATGGTGGCAAAGGGCGATTATCCTGCCGAGCTAAATATCCCTTTACCGTTCAGTATGATCAGCAACGAGGTACACAGCAACAGTTTAGTGGTGATGCCCGCCTATTGGTTTATGTACAATATGTATGCCGTCATCCGCAACGAAGGAAAATTTGCCAACCGCGACCATCGCACCAAAAAAATACAATATTTGGAATATGACTTTTTAGCGCCCGATACCGTAAACGAAATATTTGAGGCGCTCCGACTTTTGGAACTTTTCACGGGCAAAGCATTTTACCAAAAAAACAAAAAGATAGGCAGCGATGCGGAATACATACAAAAAGGAAAATCGCTTTTTGCGCACCAATCCGATGTTATTGACGGATTAAACATCATGGCCACAGGCTTTGAAAATTCCGACAGACCTGTGAAATTGATTAAGGTTTCCCGGGCATATGATGCGTATAAAAAAATGCTTATTTACTATGGCGCCACCCAAACGGTGAAGTTCATTAAGCAGGAAAATATCCAATCAGTAGAGGAATTAAAGTCAAAAATACCGAAACAGTTTTGCCGCGGGGAATGGCTGAACATCGGCGGGCAATTAATCCCAAGAGATGACGTGTCCACTCTTTTCGACAATATACATAACGGCAATATTGATAGTTGGGAAAAAGTGCATGCATTTTACGAGAGCCAATCAAAGGAATATTTATATAAAAAATTTATCCATTCCCTCGCCTCTTTGTTGGAAATAATGGAGTTGCGCTATGAGGATATTGACCGCGAACTGGTGCGCGACTTTTTCACCAAAGCCTTGGAAGCACAACAATGGGTGACAGACAACATATTGGAATCAAAAGCCAAGGACTATCGCAACCCGTTCCGGAAAATGGTGTACGACACGCAAGAAGAAATGAACAACGTGGTTGGCGAGTTTGACGATAATGCATTTATAAAAGAGCAACGCCATGCTTTGTCTGTGTTTAAGCAAGATGTCGAGGATATCAAACGAATGTTTAAATAAAAGATAGAATTGTTTGGGCTGTACAATTCAAAAGCCCTTTTACAGCTAAGTCCAAATCAAATTTTGCTTAAAAATTTAATGATGCACCAACTCTACCGGCATCTTCTCATGATAGAACTTGTCGGCAGGAAATTCGTCGCCGGCGTTCAGGATGTCCAGCAACATCTGCACGGCATTTTGCCCTTGTTTATAAGGTGATTGGTCTATGGACACCAGAGGCGGATAGGTTGTGTACTTGTTAAGCGAGATATTGGCGAAACTGGCAAACAGGATGTCCTTGTTCACGGCAATATTATTTTTAACCGCCCATTGCACCGCGTCAAGATGCACATAATCGTTAAAACTGATGATGGCATTTGGCGGACGCTTATGGCTTAAAAATTTATCCAATGCCGAGAATGTAGAAGCTTCCGAAAAATCGGTTTGTTCTACAAGCTGCATATCCACCTTTAGTTTGTGTTTTGAAATGCCCTTGATATACCCTTCCAGCCGCTCCTTGGAAGCGACAATTTCATTAGGGCCGTTAAGTAAAGCAATGCGCTTGTGTCCTTGTTTGATAAGCCAGTCTACCAGTTCTGCTGTGCCATTCGTGATATCACAATAAATCTTGTGCACATTTGACACTTTTGGTACACGGTCAAAATATACGACGGGGATTTTCACCTTGCTCAATGACTTCAAGTGGTCATAGTTGTTCGTTTCCTTCGATAAGGAGATTAGCAGACCGTCCACCCGTTGTTTTCTCATCGCATCAATTACCTGTATCTCCTTTTCAAGGCTGTCATGACTTTGCCCGAAAAGAATCGTGTATCCATGCGCCATGGCCACTTCTTCAATACCACTTATAGAACGGGAAAAAAAATCTTCGGAAATGCTGGGTATCACTGCCCCAATTACGTAACTGCGCTTTTGTTTAAAGAAAATAGCCTTGGGGTTAGGTTCATAGCCAAGTTCCTTGGCAAGGTTCTGCACAAGTTCCCGTGTTTGCACACCGATACGCGGATGATTATTCAACGCCCTCGAAACTGTTGAAATAGAAACATTTAAACGTCTGGCAATCTCCTTTATGGTAGGTATCTGTTCGCTCACATAGCAAGTATAAGAAAATAAAAGCAAAAATATTACATTTCTTTGACTATATATTTCATTCGGCTATTTTTTTATGTTTTTAGAGCCTGGAGGAACGCCCTAAAATTCATTTCCCGGATGTGAATTATTATAAAAGGATATCTCTCTTAAACCGGGAAATATATAAAGGTACATCATTATAAATCATTTCTCTTATGACCCTAATCATAAAAGCAACAATAAACAGCAGGGTAAATTTGCTATAAATCAAATGACAATACAATGACAAAAAAAATCATCACTGCTTTTGCAATTGCAGGTGCTTTGTTTGCAGTCGCCTGCGGTGGCAATAGTGGAGAAAAATCTAACGATGGCAAGGCTTCCGCCCCTCCCAAAAGCATGGTAGCGGATGCTGGCTCTTATGATCCCAAAAGGGGCGAAGGAAAATATGACGAAGCCAATGTAACGATTGGGCCACTCGATGCCGCCATGGCATCAAAAGGTAAGGCCATTGCTGAAACAAAATGTTTTTCCTGTCACAAACTTACCGATGAGAAATTAGTAGGCCCAGGCTGGAAAGGCGTAACCACAAAACACACACCTCACTGGATTATGAACTTTATAACCAATCCAGACCCGATGATAGATAAAGACCCCGAGGTGCAGGCACAACTGGAACTGTGTCTGGTTCGTATGCCCAATCAAAACCTGGAAGAGCAAGAAGCCAGAAATGTTGTGGAATTTATGCGGCAGAATGACGGGGTGAAATAACAGTGCAACAAACAAGATAGTGTATTCAATTTAAACATTCACATTCAATCATATATTATGTTCAACAAGAAAATAACGATTGTATTGGTAGCAGTGGCCGCATTATACATGGTCGCGTGCAAGCCAAAAGGCGCAGGCAGCGCCGTAAGCAGCGATGCCGCCTCAAAAACTTATGTAGCTCCCGGTAAATACGATGAATTGTACAATTTCGTATCAGGCGGGTTCAGCGGGCAGGTTTCCGTTTATGGTATCCCCAGCGGGAGATTGCTAAGGGTAATCCCCGTTTTTTCCGTTGACCCGGAAAAAGGCTGGGGCTTTAGCGAGGAAACAAAGCCTATGTTGGAAACCTCTCATGGTTTTATACCCTGGGATGACCAGCACCACTTGGACTTATCTCAGACAAACGGCGAAATTGACGGCAGATGGCTGTTTGCCAATGCCAATAACACGCCACGGGTAGCACGTATTGACCTGACTACTTTTAAAACGGCAGAAATCATAGAATTGCCCAACAGCGCCGGTAACCACTCCTCTCCTTTTATTACAGAAAATACGGAATATGTGGTAGCTGGTACAAGGTTCAGCGTTCCGCCGGACAATGTAAATGGTGACGTACCCATCAACACATATAAAGAAAACTTTAGAGGGTATATCAGTTTCATCAGTGTCAATAAAGATAATGGCGCGATGGATATCGCTTTTCAACTGGATTGCCCCGGTGTAAACTTTGACCTCAGCCATGCCGGGAAGGGCAAATCACACGGATGGTTTTTCTTTACCTGTTATAATTCAGAACAAGCTAATACCTTGTTGGAAGTAAATGCCTCACAAAAAGACAAGGACTTCATTATGGCAGTAAACTGGAAAAAAGCCGAAGAATACCTGAAAGCCGGAAAGGGCAAAAAAGTTGCTACCAAATATATCCACAATGTGTATGACGAAAAAACACATACGGCCAAATCAGAAATAAGGAACGAAGTAACTGTATTAAGCACCAAAGAGCTAAAAGATATTTGTTACTTTATCCCATGCCCTAAATCCCCGCACGGTTGCGATGTTGACCCTACTGGCGAATATATCGTGGGTAGCGGTAAACTGGCCACTGTGATACCTGTATTTAGTTTTGATAAACTCATGAAAGCCATCAACGATAAAGCATTTGAAGGCGAATTTGACGGTATTCCTGTTGTAAAATATGAAGCTGCCCTGCATGGCGAAGTTGAAAAACCGGGACTTGGGCCTTTGCACACCGAGTTTGACGGTCAGGGCCGCGCCATTACTTCTTTCTTTGTTTCTTCAGAATTAGTAAGATGGAACCTGAAAGACCTTTCTATTGTTGACCGTGTGCCAACCTATTATTCTACCGGACACCTGATGATTCCCGGTGGTGATACAAGAAAGCCTTACGGCAAATATGTCATAGCGTATAATAAAATCACCAAAGACCGTTATTTGCCTACCGGCCCCGAACTGGCCCAAAGCGCTCAATTATTTGATATCACAGGGGACAAGATGCAGTTACTACTCGACTTCCCGACCATCGGTGAACCGCACTATGCACAAGCTGCACCTGCGGATTTGATTAGTAAGAATTCTCTTAAAATATACTCCATTGATAAAAATGAGAATCCCTATGTATCCAAGGGCGAAGGCGCAACAAAAGTGGTTCGCCAAGGAAATAAGGTACATATTTATATGACTGCCATCCGCTCGCATTTCTCACCGGATAATATTGAAGGAATACAAGTGGGCGATGAGGTTTACTTCCATATTACCAACCTTGAACAAGACTGGGATGTACCGCATGGCTTTACCGTAAAAGGTGCAGCAAACGGAGAATTGTTGATTATGCCCGGAGAGACTTCAACCTACAAATGGATTCCAGACCGCGTAGGAATAGTGCCTTTCTATTGCACAGACTTCTGTTCGGCCCTGCACCAGGAAATGCAGGGATACATCAGGGTTTCTCCTAAAGGAAGCAATGTTCCCATTAAATTTAGCCTGGGCGACCAAAAGCAGCCCGCAGAAGCTGCCAAATAATACATAAGTAATAATAGCTTGTTTAAAAAGGGCAGCACGTAAAAACGTATTGCCCTTTTTAATTAAAAAAGTCCCGGCACAACGGGACACAAATAATTTACTGATGGAGCTTCCCATAAAAATCTCATATCTTTCATGAAAGGAATAAAAGTTTTTATTTAATAACAAGTTCCATTGGATACACACAATAAAAAATGTACGAATGAAAAACAAGATTTCGTCTTTTTCAAAAATGCTGCTCGTCATTGCTGCAGTAGCATTAATTGGGGCGCTTTTTGTACCGATATGGAGTATCTATCTGGACGCACCGCAATATCCAGAAGGGTTAAAACTTGAAATATGGGCAGGTACAATAGCCGGAGATGTGGACATCATCAATGGCCTCAATCATTACATCGGTATGAAAACATTGCATACCGAAGACTTTATTGAATTCAGCGTTTTGCCGTATATCCTTGTCGCCTTTGCCGTATTATTTTTAATCGTTGCGTGGGCAAACCGTAGAAAATGGTTGAACATAGCACTTATCACATTCGTATTGTTCGGTATCATTGCGATGGTTGATTTCTGGAAATGGGAATACAATTATGGCCATAACCTTGACCCTAACGCTGCGATAAAAGTACCCGGCATGGCATATCAGCCGCCGCTTCTGGGCTTTAAACAACTGCTCAACTTTGGGGCTTATTCCATCCCGGATATAGGCGGATGGTTGTTTGTCGTTGCAGGTATTTTGTTGTTAATCGCTGTTTTCAAGGAGAACAAGCTCCTGAAAATGTTCCGCAAAAGCAAAACGCCAGTCCTCATGTTAGCAGGCATGTCATCCGTACTCCTATCCTGCTCAGGAGATAAACCGGAGCCTATCCAGTTGCATAAAGATGCTTGCGAATTTTGCAAAATGACCATTGCAGATAGCAAGTTTGCCGCAGAAATCATTACCAACAAAGGACGTGTTTATAAATTTGATGACCTCATCTGCATGCTAAACTATACTGCCTTGCAGGATAAAGCATCCATCAAAAAATACTATGTAGGTGATTATACAAAAGAAAATGCTTTGACAGATGCGGCAACGGCATGGTATGTAAAACATGAATCCTTGCGCAGCCCTATGAACGGCAATACGGTCGCCTTTTCTACAAAGGAAGTTGCAACAAAATATGCCCAGGAAAAGCAGACAACAGTAATTGGTTGGTCTGATTTAAACAAAATTGTTCATCAACAAGAAGTCAGGTTAGATGAGCAGGCACATTAACGCATATATAAAATTTTTTCTGTTCGGGTTATTGTGCCTGGGATATTACGCGGGTAATACTTCAGTTTGGCATGTCGGAAGTAGTAAACAATTTGCCAAAATCAAAGCTGCATTGGCCACCAGCAAAAACGGTGACACGATTATTGTTTCTAAGGGCATTTATAAAGAAGGGAACATCATAATTGACAAGTCGGTGTGCCTGCTCGGTGATGGGGGGAATCCGGTGTTGGATGGCGAATTGAAATATGAAATCATTTCTGTCAAAAGTCCCGGCACAATAATAAAGGGGCTCCAGTTTCAAAACTCTGGGCGTGCCATGCTTAATGACCCGTGCGCCATAAAAATTTATAATGCAAATAACGTAAAAATAGAAGACAATATATTGCTTGATAACTATTTTGGTATTTACGTGCAATATGCTGTTCATTGCGAGATAAAGAACAACTTGATAAAAGCCTCTCAAAAAGAAGAATTCCTGTCAGGCAACGGCATTCACTGTTGGAGAAGTGATAGTTTGCAAATTGTTGGCAACCGCATCTATGGACATCGGGACGGAATTTATTTTGAGTTTGTCACAAACTCCGTCATCTGGCGCAACATTGCGTATAATAATCTTCGATACGGGCTGCATTTTATGTTTTCTCATAGTAATGCCTATATTACCAATTATTTTAAGAGCAACGGTGCCGGAGTTGCCGTCATGTACACCAAAAAAGTAGTGATGATGAATAATACATTTGAAGAGAACTGGGGCGATGCGGCTTATGGCGTATTGTTCAAAGAACTGTCGGATTGCTATTTATCGGGCAATAAGTTCATCCGCAATACCACGGCCATTTTCCTCGATGGCTCCAACCGCATTATTGCCGAACATAATCTGTTCCAGTCTAACGGTTGGGGAATGCGTATGCAGGCTAACTGCATGGACAATGTCATTTCCCAAAATAATTTTATCGGGAATACTTTCGATGTATCAACCAACGGTTCGTTAACGCTCAACAAGTTTGACGAAAATTATTGGGACAAATATGAAGGATATGACCTGAATAAGGACAAAATCGGCGATGTGCCATTTCATCCACTAAGCTTGTATTCGGTAATCGTGGAGAAAAACCCGCCCGCCATGCTGTTGTTCCGTAGCTTTATGATTAACCTGCTTGACAAATCAGAAAAGATAATGCCCAGCCTCACACCCGAAAATTTTATAGATAACAGGCCAAGAATGATTCCTTACGATTTATGATTGAAATAAAAAATATTACAAAAAACTTTGGCAGGCTAACTGCCTTGAAGGATGTAAATCTGGAACTTGCGAAAAGCGAGTGTATCGCCCTTATCGGCCCGAACGGTTGTGGCAAGACGACCCTGATAAAATCCATACTGGGCATGGTTTTGCCGGACAAAGGCGAAATTATTTTTGACGAAAAAAACATACGCAACAACAATGAATACCGACGCCAAATCGGTTATATGCCGCAAATCGGGCGTTATCCCGAAAACATGACCATCGGCCAGATAATTGACATGATAAAAGGCATTCGCAACGACAACGAACCAACGGACGGGGAGTTATACGAACAATTTGAAATAGGCAAAATGCTGGATAAGAAGATGCGTACCCTCAGCGGTGGTACCACGCAAAAAGTGAGCGCGACATTGGCGTTCCTGTTCCATCCTAAAGTATTGATACTTGACGAACCTACTGCAGGACTTGACCCGATTGCAGCAGAAATCCTAAAGGAAAAAATAACGGATGCTAAAAACAGGGGCTGCCTTATCCTTATCACCTCGCACCTGTTGAGCGAATTGGAAGGTATTGTCAGCCAGATTATTTTCATGCAGGAAGGACAAGTGGTCTTGCACAAGAATGTAGGCGAATTAAAAGAAACAACAGGTCAGGAAACTATCGCAAAGTCCATTGTTCATTTGTTAAAAGAAGAAACGCTATGATGAGGATTCTGAAATATGTGATGTTGGACATTTTAAAGAACAAAATCGTGATAGCATATGCTATTATATTGGCATTGTTCTCGTGGAGTGCCTTTAGTCTGGAAGACAATACAGCAAAGGGTTTGCTTACCATCCTCAATATCGTATTGCTCACCGTGCCGCTGATGTCGGTGCTGTTTGCCACCATCTATGTTTATAACAGTAACGAGTTCATCGAACTGCTCGTGAGCCATCCGGTAAAACGAAGCATGATTTGGAAGGCTTTGTTCACTGGTTTGTCACTGAGCATGGTATCCGCATATATTGTAGGCACGGGCATCCCCTTGTTACTTTTTGCCGATGCTGGGACAGCACTAATCATGATTATAGCCGGTTCGCTCTTGTCTGTCATCTTTGTGGCTATTGCATTTTTAAGCAGCATCCTGACACGTGACAAGGCCAAGGGTATCGGTATCTCCATCATGATGTGGTTATACTTTGCACTGCTTTTTGACGGGCTTGTCCTATTCCTGTTTTTTCAATTTGCAGACTACCCCATTGAAAAACCTATTGTAGTATTAAGCGCATTAAGTCCTATTGATTTATGCCGTATATTGATTTTATTGCGCCTGGACGTTTCGGCCATGATGGGATACACCGGAGCCATCTTCAAAAACTTTTTCGGCAACAACCTGGGACTTGTATTGTCCTTTGCATTACTAATATTATGGATTATCATCCCATTCTACTTTTCATTAAGGAAATTCAAAAAGAAAGACTTGTGATAAAATTATAAATCCGGCAATCATGAAACCTGATATATCCAACAGGGCGGACATTGAAAAGCTAATTTATCTTTTTTACGAAAAGGTAAAACAGGATGAGGTTATTGGATTTTTCTTTTCTGATATTGTCGCAGTCAACTGGGAAAAGCACCTCCCCACCATGTGCGATTTTTGGGAGAATGTACTTTTTTACTCGGGCAAATATGATGGCAACCCTTTGGCCACCCATCGCAGGATAAATCAATTACACCCTACTAATAGTGCGCATTTCGAGCATTGGATAAACCTTTTTGACGAGGCGGTGGACTCTTTGTTCGAGGGAGCTAATGCCGATAAAATAAAACAACGCTCCAAAGCTATTGCAGCGGTCATGCAACAAAAAATAGATTTATAACATTTGTTTCCGGATTTGGCTTAAAGACAAAATTATTGCACTTAACAATAATATAAGAGCAGCTACCAACAACATTTGGTTGATATACGGTACTGGTATATATGCAAAAGCGGTAAAACCTTGTATGGCCAACAACAGCTCATTAAGCACAACGCCCGCAAGAAAAGCAAAAGACGCTATGCGCGCAATCTTCGTGGAAATTACCCATCCATTAAAAAACAAAAATCCGATAAAGAACAAACTATAAACACCCAATAACACAAGATGCAAATACGCAATCACAATCGGGCGAATGCCGAATACCAATTGACTAAGCGAAGGGATGACCGAAATCGCCTGTAATAAAAATTTAAGCGTCAGCGCGATGGCGGCTACATAGAAAAAAACATTTATCCAACGAGTATATTGTCTTGTTATTTGTTGTCTGAAAAATATCCACCCCTTGACAAGCAATATCACCCATGCAAAAAATTGGCATAAAGCGGCAATAACCGTCAACACATACAACCAAAGCGGAAGTTTTGCCCAAAGAACAGACAAAAAGAAAGTAGGGATGACGGTTGCCGCAAATACATAATAATATTTTTTTAAAGAAGGAAAACCAGAAGGTAACACCGTTGTCACCAGCGCCATGCAGCCAAAGAAGAACCAACCACTATACTGAAAATGCAGGTAAAAATAAACTGACCCAAGGTAAAGATGATGGTTTATGTGATGCGAGGCCAACATATACGCCAAAGAAAAAGGCCCGATAGAGGAAAAGATATTCAGCAGTAGTCCTGTTATAGACCAGGGTTTTGAAGGATGCTTTGCAGGCAAATACTTCATATCTGTGATAAAAATATAAGCATATACCACTGCGATAAAAATAGAAAGTGTAGAAAATGAGATAGAAACGGCCTTGTAACCTTGTGCCGTAAAGGCAATCAACATACCAAAGGCGCTGACAAGGTTAAGCATAATAAGCAGATTATACCATTTTACTCTTTTCCCCGGTAAATACGGGGTCAAAAACATCGCGAGGCCGCTATATAAAACATGACTTATCCAACCTGCAAACGCAAAATGGGAATGGGCATGTAACAGATTCTTTTGCACCAAGAAAGGGAAGTCAAACGCAATCTTATATCGCATCAATGTACCATACAATGCGACAGCCGCGAGATTGATCACGCCTATCTGAAACCATCTTTTTGAAAAAGCTATGCCCATCTTCGATCAAAAATAAATTTTGTGGTCAATAATTTTCACTTTCCCCTGCCTGCTCATCCGCAATAAGGTACGGATGACCGTTTCAACCCTAAGCCCTGTAAAATCGGCTATTTGCTGGCGTGTATAAGGCACGTATTGTTTTTCACATCCCTTGTTTTTTCCTTTTTCATTGTGCAGGAATCTTTCTATCTTTTCTTCAGGCGAATGACAACCCCACACCTGCACCGCTTTTGCTTTTTTGTAAATCCGTTCTGCAAACGTGTAAAGTAATTGGTTTATAATCTCCGGATAATCTTTAAAGACATTTTGCAATCTTTCTTTGCTAATCCTTACCACCACGGTTGCCGTGTTGGCTTGTGCTGTACTGGGATAAGGCATACCCAACAACAAAGGTGATTCCCCAAAACTTTCTCCTTCGTAAAACATGCCCTGCATCAGTTCTTTTCCTTCCGTATTGGTAGAAAACAACTTGACGCTACCCGTAACGATTTGGTAGAAAAAATAGGACATGCTTCCCTCGTGAAAAATGATTTCACCCTTGTCATATTTTTTGGCAATACCACCGTAAGTAATCAGTATGTCGTAATCTATCGGCATTATATAGAGAACTCCGTATATATTTAGTTTCAAATGTTCATCGCAACGATATCTGCTGTACCTGTCCACATTTCCATGGTTGGAGTTCCTAACTGCACATCAAGCGGCATCGTTAAAAATATTTTGGGTCTACTTCCTTTCAATAGCAATACAATTATAAGACCAAAAACCAAAGATAAATCCCATTTCCTGCACCGTATGATGCAATACCAAGCTCCATTGGTCTGTTCACAAGACAAATCTAATGTTTTTTAAATAAAGGACAAAAATATCTTTTATAAAAATATTTATGTGAAGTACAGCGTTATTATAGAAAGCGCTCCATTAAAAATTAAAATCCCATAAGGTTTTCGCAGCCTTATGGGATTTATACAGTTTATAGTGTTAATGTCGTTTAATTTTGCGCGGCCAGGCTTCGGAAGTCAACACTTACGAGCTTGCTCACGCCAGGCTCCTGCATGGTGACGCCATAAATCACGTCTACCGTGCTCATCGTTGTTTTATTGTGAGTCACAATGATAAACTGCGAATTATCGCTAAAATCCCGAATCATGTTTGTGAACTTGCCCACGTTTGCATCATCAAGCGGGGCATCCACTTCATCCAGGATACAGAACGGCGCGGGCTTTATCAGATAAATCGCGAAAAGAAGCGCCGTAGCAGTAAGTGTCCGCTCTCCACCGCTAAGCTGCGTGAGGGAGGTCGGACGTTTGCCTTTGGGCTTGGCCACTACATCAATACCAGTTTCTGCAAGGTTTTCGGGATTTTCCAACACCAAATCGCATTGGTCATCTTCGGTGAACAAAGACTTGAACACTTTTTGGAAATTATCGCGTACAAGATTGAAGGTTTCCAGGAACTTTTGATTGGCCGTAGATTCCACTTCTTCAATAGTTTTCAAAAGACTTTCCTTAGCATTTACCAAATCGTTCTTTTGCTCCACGATAAACTCATAGCGCTTTTTCATTTCGGTAAACGCTTCAATAGCGGTCGGGTTTACCTCGCCCAGATTTTCAAGCCTCTTCTTGAGCCTGTCTGCTTTTTCCTGCAAATCTTCGGTGGCGGTTTCGCTATTACGCGGTTCGTCCAAGATGTCTTCTATCTGTATTTTAAATTCAACATTCAGCCTTTCGCGTGTTCCGGCCAACTGCAGTTTTAATTCGTTCAACTTATCTTTTATAGCAGCCAGCAAATGCTCTACCTGTTCTTTGTCGCGGATTTTATGACGCAGCACGCTTTCCTTTTCGCTAAGCTGGTTACGCATATTATAATACTGCTGATCGGCTTCATCCAAGACTCTTTTATCATCTTCCCGGGAGCGCATCAACCGCACAAGCGAAGTTTCGATGTCCTGCAAGGCAATCTCTGATTCCGCTATATTGCTTCGTGCATCCGACAACTGCTGCGCACTTTGCTGAATCTGTGTTCTGAGTTCTTGTAATTGGTTTGTCTTGAACGTAAACTCCTGCTTAAGTGAAGTTACCTTGCTTTGTTGACGGGTAACACTCAAATTAAACTCGTTGAACTGTGCAGAAGCCTGTGCAAACAAACTTTCGGCAGCCTTGAACGTTTCGCCCGCTTCTGCCAAGCGATTTGCGTTCAATTGAAGCGTTTCGCTATACTGGGCAAGCTCTTCACGTGCCCCGGCAATATTGTTCTGCGTGGATTGTAATTGTTCGTTCAAATCTTCCAAGCGATTGCGCGCAGTGCTTTGTTGCCCCTGGATATTTTCCAGTTTATTCTGGAGCATGAAAACCTGATTGGTCAATCCTTGAATGGCTTTTTCGGTTTCACGGATGGTGTTCTCGCGCAAGTCCTCATTATAAGCAATCACCTCATTATGCTTCTCCTGAATTTTTGAGCGCAAGGCCTGCACCACTTCGTCCTGTGCCTGAATATCTTTTTGCAGTTTTTCAAGATTCTTTACACGACCGATTTTCTTGCCCTCAATCAAACCGACACTACCGCCGGTAAGCGTAAACTTACCTTTCACAAAACGACCGTTCTTCTCGATGACCACAAAGCCGTTGGTGTTGTTCAGCGCCTCCTCTCCTTCTGCCACATACACATTGCTCAACAAATGCTCGGCAAGTTTGCGATATTTATCGTCCACCTCTATCACGCTCAGCGCGGGGATGGCATTTTGCAACACGTGGTCGCTTTGCGGGATTACCGACTCATTTATCTTATCCAATAAAAAGAAATTGGCCTTGCCTTTCTTATTATTGTCCAGCAAGCTCACGGCCTGTAACCCTTGCTGCAAATTTTCTACCACATAATAGTTCAGATAAGGCTCCAATACGTTTTCCAACGCCGTGCGATACGCTTCCTTTACATATAATATATCGGACAAAATCGGCGATGCGTGCACCCAATCCTTATTGTTGTGAAGAAACTTTACGCTGTCGGGATAACCTTCCATCGAATCAATCATGCTTTTCAGCAAATCATGTTCGTTGCGCTTGGCATCCAATTTCCGCGTTTCGGCAGCCAGTTCGTTACGCAGTTCTTCCAAAACAGATTGTGTTTGCAAAATCTGTTCCTTGGTATGTTCATGATGTGCCTGAAGCTGCTCCAGCGTTTGCTTTTGCTCAGCCAGTTGTTTCTCCTGTTGCTGCTTTTCGGCATCCAGTTTTTGATAAAGGTCTTCTCTTTGTGCGGATTCGTCTTCTATCTGGTGAATCGTGCGCTGAATATTTTGTATGGATGTATCCGCAACGGCCACTTTTTTCTCGGCATCAAACTGAAGCCGCTGCACCTGCTGATGCTCGCCGCGCAGTTCGTCAAGGGAAGTTCTTCTTTCGTCTAAGGCCGTCCGTTTTTCGGTCACCTCATCCTTATAATTTTCCAGTTGTCCGGCAAGGTCTTCCAAAATCCTTTCTTCTTCCTGGATGTGCGATTCGGTGAAAGTGA
Source organism: Niabella sp. (assembly GCA_047601605.1). Classification (GTDB taxonomy): domain Bacteria; phylum Bacteroidota; class Bacteroidia; order Chitinophagales; family Chitinophagaceae; genus Niabella. The sequence goes on along the minus strand of JASGIU010000004.1, from coordinate 85,318 downwards.
TGCTTTCTTCCAACCCTTTCAACTGTATGTCGGACTTGGACAGAAACTCCTGCAGATTGGTCTCCCTCTCCCTTAAATATTCCAGCCGCTGAACGGCCAGTTTTTTATCGCCTTCGCGGGTACGCACTTTTTGCTCCAGTTCGTTGAAGGCATGTTGCATACTTTGCAGCTCGCGCTCCTTCTCTACAAATACAAGTTTCTCCTGTTCGATGGCGGCTTCCCCGGTCGCAATCTCGGCCTCCAACTGCGATACTTTGTCGGTTTCGCTTTCCTGCTGCACGACCAAATCTTTGTACGTGAGGTTAAACCCTTCCAACGCCGCCTTGGCCAGTTCGATGCTTATTTCGCGGTATTCTTTTTTAATCTCATGGAATTTTTCGGCTTTTTTGGCCTGGCTTTCCAGAGATTTCAACTGGTTATTGATTTCAAAAAGCAAATCCTCGATGCGGTTCAAATCCTGTTCCGTGGCATCCAGTTTTTGTTTTGCTTCTTTTTTTCTTGTTTTATAAATAGAAATACCAGCCGCCTGTTCCAGCATCCTGCGCCGGCTGTTGTCCTTATCGCGGATGAGGTCGTCCACCATGTCCAGCGCAATGATGGCATAAGAATCCGTAGAAACACCCGTATCCATGAACAGGTTTTGGATGTCCTTGAGGCGGCACTGCACATCGTTCAGGCGATACTCGCTCTCACCGCTACGGTAAAATTTGCGTGTTACACGGACGGTACTGAACTCTGTGGGCAATAAATTCTTGGTATTCTCAAAAGTAAGGCTCACCTCGGCAAGGCCGCTGGCAGAACGCGTTTTTGAACCGTTGAATACCAAGGCATCCAGGTTTTCGCTACGCAATTGGCTTATTTTCTGCTCACCAATTACCCAACGGATACTATCCACGATATTGGATTTGCCGCAACCGTTCGGCCCGACAATACCCGTGATGTTCTCGTCAAAATTCACCACGGTCTTGTCCGCAAAACTTTTGAAACCCTTTATTTCTAAGCTCTTTAATCTCACTTTTTACACTTTAAATCAGACGGCGAATATAAAGGATGTAGTGCTTTGCAGGCGGTTGTTTTATACACAAAATAAGTGTATTAAAAAAGGTAAATGTGGATAAAAAATTGGCTTGGGATGTAATGGGAACATGGCAATATTCCATATACCATATCAACCGGTTGTTTTTCAATAGATATGAAGAAAATAAAAGAGGGCAAATACTTTGGACGTATTTGCCCTCTTTTGTCGGGATGACTAGATTCGAACTAGCGACCACACGCCCCCCAGACGTGTACTCTAACCGGACTGAGCTACATCCCGTACACCCTAAAATCGGGCTGCGAAGATAAGGCATTTATTTCATAAAATATGACTGTCGATTTAAAAATATTTCGGTCATGTTTATCAACGGCTACACAGTATTTTGGCAAAGGTTATCTTCTGAAAATTTATAAGCCATTGTCTGTATATTTATAAACATAAAACCCATACGCTTAAATACAACTTAAAGATGAAAAAAAGTATTTTAACTACCGCTTCCCTTTTATTGCTTTGCATAAATTTGTTCGCCCAAACAACAAAACCAATTTATGTAATCGTACATGGCGCCTGGGGCGGTGGTTGGTCTTTTAAGAAAGTAGATTCGATAATGTCTGCTAACGGAAACGACGTGTATCGTGTCACGCTCACAGGCCAGGGGGAACGGGCGCATCTATCTTCCCCGGATATAGGCCTGAAAACCCACATCAATGATGTGGTAAATACCATCTTGTATGAAGATTTGCACAATGTGATTTTAGTAGGTCACAGTTATGGAGGCATGGTCATCACGGGCGTGGCCGACAGCATCCCCGAACGTATTAAAAAACTCGTTTTTCTGGATGCGTTTGCACCAAATGATGGCGAAAGTGTTATAACCGCGCGAGGGGATGGAAAACAAGGGCCGGAGAGAAACGCATCGAATGGGTTTGCCGTGCCCGAATGGGTAAATAAGAATGCCGCACCGCCCAAGGATGTGCCCCAATCTTATAAAACTTTTACACAGCCCGTTTCTTATAAGAATGAACTGGCTCTTAAACTTCCGGCCACTTATATTCTTACCGTTGACAAAGGCACGAATCCCAAAGATGACTTTTTTTATCTCTTTGCGGAACGAGCTAAAAAAAGAGGTTGGGAAATTCAGCAAATGACAGCAGACCATAATCCACAATGGTCAGACCCTTTTGGGTTGGCAATGCTATTGGAGCGAGAAAAGTAATATCAAATCTATTAAAAACTTTGACCGCTTTTTGCTCGTTTGAATGTTTGTCCTATATTTGCAACGCAATGGGTAATTTTGTACATACACATCATCATTTTGCATACTTACAATAGTAAGCCGGTGGTGTTATGTATTAATTTATAAAGAAAGGCTTACAACGGATGTAAGCCTTTTTTATTTAACTAAAAAAATCATTATGCAGGAAAAACTGAGAATCGCCGTACAAAAATCAGGCAGACTGAACGAAGGCTCGATGAAGCTTCTTAAAGAATGTGGCATTGACGTGCCCAACGGACACAACCAGCTAAAAATTGCCGTTGAAAACTTTGATGCCGAAATATTGTTCCTTCGCGATGACGATATTCCCGAATACGTTCAGGACGGTGTGGCCGACATCGGTTTTGTAGGCGAAAACGTGGTGCTGGAGAAGAACAAGGCTGTTGATATTGTAGAAAAATTAGGTTTTGGAAAATGCCGCCTTTCCATCGCCCTGCCCAAAAGTAAAAAAGACATGACCATTGCCCAATTGGACGGATTGCGCATCGCCACGAGCTACCCGCATATTCTCGGTGAATGGTTGAAAAAAAACAATCTCGTAGCGGGCATACACATCATCAGCGGCTCGGTGGAAATTGCCCCCCGTATCGGATTGGCAGATGCTATCTGCGATCTGGTAAGTTCGGGCAGCACGCTTTTCAGCAACGAGTTATATGAATATGAAACTATCCTTAAATCTGAGGCTGTAATGATTTCCGGCAAAAATCTATCCCCTGCAAGGGAAGACCTTTTGAATAAATTATTATTCCGCATACGTTCCGTAAAAAAAGCCCATTACAATAAATATGTATTGTTAAACGCTCCCAACGAACGCATCAATCAAATTGTGGAATACCTTCCGGGACTGAACAGCCCCACCATCGTGCCATTGGCAAAAGAAGGATGGAGTTCTATCCATTCGGTTATCAGCGAATCTGACTTCTGGAACGTTATTGAAAAACTGAAAGCAGCCGGCGCCGAGGGCATCCTCATTATCCCCATTGAAAAAATGATACAGTAAATGAAGGTCTATAAATATCCCGCACGTAAAAACTGGACTCAGTTATGCACCCGCCCCGAACATGATAGTACGGTTTTCCTGCCACGTGTGCAATCTATAATAGATGATGTAAAAAACAATGGTGACAATGCCTTGCTGGCTTACAATAAAAAGTTTGACGGGGTAGAGACAAAACAGCTTGCCGTCACCGCTGCCGAAATAAAACAGGCGGCGGCACGGATTTCGGACGAGCTGAAAGCTGCGCTGTTACAGGCAAAAGAAAATATTGAAACATTCCACTCATCTCAAATAAATAATGAACCTGCGGTGGCCATTGACAACGGCATTACCTGCTGGCGGGAAGCAAGACCCATCGAAAAAGTAGGTCTTTATATTCCTGGCGGATCCGCTCCGTTGTTCTCAACCGTGCTGATGCTGGGTATTCCGGCAATGATAGCCGGTTGCAGGGAAGTTATTCTTTGCACGCCACCAAATAAAGAAGGCAAGGTTAATCCAGCTATATTGTACGCCGCTTCATTGTGCAACATTTCTAAGATTTATAAAACCGGGGGCGCACAAGCCATTGCTGCAATGGCCTACGGTACGGAAAGTATTCCGAAAGTTTTTAAAATCTTCGGGCCCGGCAATCAATATGTGACGATGGCAAAACAACTGGTGCAAAATGCATCCGCGATAGACATGCCCGCCGGCCCCTCCGAAGTACTTGTTATCGCCGATGAAACAGCCAATCCTGATTTTGTGGCAGCCGACTTGTTGGCACAGGCAGAACATGGCCCCGACTCGCAGGTCATACTGGTTTGCACACAGACTATCATGGCGAAAGCTGTTCAGCAATCCATTGCCAAACAACTATCTGATTTGCCGCGCAAAGCCATTGCAGAAAAGGCTTTGCGGACATCGGCCATTATCCTGCTCCGCCACCTTGATGAAGCCATCGATTTCTCGAACATCTATGCACCGGAGCATCTCATCCTTGCCTGCAAGGCAAAAAGTATATTGTCCAAAATTACTTCAGCAGGGTCTGTCTTCGTGGGCAACTATTCGCCTGAAAGCGCAGGCGATTATGCAAGCGGCACGAACCATACATTGCCTACCAATGGTTATGCGGCTATGTATAGCGGGGTTTCGATCGATAGCTTTTGTAAAAAAATCACGTTTCAACAGCTTAATAAAAGTGGCTTAAAATCACTGGCCGGCACTATTACAACGATGGCGGAAGCCGAAGGACTGCAAGCCCATAGCAATGCAGTCAAATTAAGAATCAAGAATATTAATCATAAATAATATATTCAACTGTGAATCCGAATCCATTAAAACGATAATTATAAAAGATAACCCTGAAAGGGTTCAATGTTTATAATAAAATGATGAGTGTTGCATACGACCTCTACGGGGTCGAACAATAAAAATTCATACATCACCTATAAACATTAAAATCCTTCGGATTTTATTAAACGTAAAAACCTCAAAATCAATCGTCATGTCAGGCACATTTTCTCAAATATACATTCAATTGATTTTTGCGGTGAAAGGAAGATATAGTTTAATCCACTCATCATGGGGAGAAACCCTATATAAATATATCACAGGTATCATTAAAAATAAGGAACAAAAATTATTAGCAATAAATGGGATGCCAGACCATATTCACATCTTGATTGGAATGAAGCCGACTTGTTGTTTATCTGATTTAATTCGTGAAATAAAAAAATTATTCAATGAGTTTGTGAACGACAACGAGTTTTCATTATCAAAATTTCAATGGCAGGAAGGATACGGAGCATTTTCATATAGCCATTCTGCATTGAACAGTGTGATTGGCTACATAAATAATCAAAAAGAACACCACATAAATAAAACATTTAAGGAGGAATACAAGGATTTTCTATCAAAACTTCAAATTGAGCATAAAGATGAATATTTATTTGAATGGATAGAATAATCCCTTCAGTTAAACAACAATTCATTACAAAACCACTATCATCATAACATGGATTTCAATTTAGATTATCTGGTCAGGGAAAATATTAAAAACCTCAGCCCCTACTCCACTGCCCGGCACGAATTTAGCGGCGAGGCCAGTATTATGCTTGATGCCAACGAAAACGCAATGGGGTCGCCCATTTCATTGGAAGTAGCACAAAAAAAAGAAGCCCTACATCGCTATCCCGACCCGGTTCAGCAAAAACTAAAAAAACGCATCGGTGAAATAAAAGGTATTCCTCCGGAAAATATTTTTACCGGGAATGGTAGCGACGAGGCCATTGATGTGCTTATCCGCATCTTTTGCGAACCAGGTATAGACAATATTATTACACTGCCGCCAACTTACGGCATGTACGGCGTTGCCGCGGCAATCAATAATGTGCAGGTGAAGGAAGTTCCACTTACCGAGGATTTTCAATTAAACGTTCAGTCCATTGCCGAGGCCGTGGATGACTATACGAAAATCATATTCATCTGTTCGCCAAACAACCCAAGCGGCAACAGCATTCACCGACAAGATATTGAAATCATCCTGCATAATTTTGACGGCATCGTGGTGATAGACGAAGCATATATCAATTATGCCAAACAAAAAACTTTTACGCAGGAAGTGCCGGAACACCCCAATCTTGTGGTATTACAAACTTTGTCCAAGGCTTGGGGACTAGCAGCTTTGCGCCTCGGCATTGCCTTTGCCAGCAAAGAAATCATCAACCTGATGAACAATGTTAAATATCCATATAACATTAATATCGCCACACAGGAACTGGCTTTGGAAGCCCTGAAACGCGTGGTGCAGGTAAACGAATGGACAAGACAAATCGTACAACAGCGCGAATGGCTTGAACGCGAATTAAGCACACTGTCATTTGTGGAAAAGATATATCCTTCCGATGCTAATTTCTTATTGGTAAAGATGAAAGAAGCGGATGCCGTTTTTCATTACCTGCAAGAAAAAGGCATTATCGTAAGAAACAGAAACACGGTAAAAGGTTGTGAAAACTGCCTGCGTATTACCGTTGGCACCGCCGCAGAAAATGCAGCTCTAATGGCCGCGTTGCAGGAAAGAACAGGTATCTAATAAAACACCATTTCTAACCCCGGTTAATTATTAAAAATATCAAATGAAAAAAGTATTATTTATAGACCGCGACGGCACGCTTATCAATGAAGCTCCTCCCACTTATCAATTGGATTCGGTAGAGAAAATAACATTTTATCCGGGTATGTTTAGCTGGCTGGAAAAAATTGCCCGTGAGATGGGTTTTGAGCTGGTAATGGTGACCAATCAGGACGGGCTGGGCACAGCAAACTTTCCCGAAGAAACCTTTTGGCCTTATCAAGATTTGGTGATGCGCAACCTCGAAAGCCAGGGCATTCATTTTAGCGAAGTCTTGATTGACAAGTCGTATCCTGACGACAATGCCCCCACGCGCAAACCTGGCACGGGCATGTTGACTAAATATATAAACAACCCTGAATACGATTTGGCGGGTTCTTTTGTTATCGGCGACCGCATAACCGATATGCAATTGGCCAAAAACCTCGGCTGCAAAGGCATCTGGCTTAACCTTGACGAAGCGTTGGGCGCGGCAGAAATCTCCGATACTTTACAAGACCTGAAATCCGTCATTGTGGTAAAAACCAAGAATTGGAAAGATATTTATACTTATCTGCAACTACAAACCCGCGTGGTGTCTCACGTGCGCAACACGAATGAAACACAAATCAGCATCAACTTAAACCTTGACGGTACCGGGCAATGCCATATCGAAACAGGGCTTGGTTTTTTTGACCACATGCTGCATCAATTGGGAAGGCACAGCGGCATAGATCTTGAAATCATCACCAAAGGTGACCTGCACATTGATGAACATCACACCATTGAAGACACAGCGATAGCATTGGGAGAAGTATTTGGAAAGGCATTAGGCAATAAGGCCGGCATTGAACGCTACGGGTTTTTGCTACCGATGGATGACTGTCTCGCACAGGTGGCTATTGACTTTGGCGGACGCCCGTGGTTGGTTTGGGACGCTACTTTCAAGCGAGAAAAGATAGGCGAAATGCCCACGGAAATGTTTTATCACTTTTTTAAATCGTTCAGTGACGCCGCCAAGTGCAACCTTAACATAAAAGCCGAAGGTGAAAACGAACACCATAAAATAGAAGCCATTTTTAAAGGGTTGGCAAAAGCCATCAAAATGGCAGTAAAGAGAACACCGGGCAACATGCAGCTGCCCAGTACCAAAGGATTATTATAAAAGCAAAAAGTCCGCGGATTGACCGCGGACTATATATTATTTTCTTATCGTTTTTCTTAGAAGAACAAACCTAACCTGATGGCAAACCTATTCAAGGCAACCTTACCATCATGCCAATTCTTGTTGGAGGTCACATCGGTAAACCCGTTTTCATAACCAAGACCAAAATACAAATCGGTATTTTCTGACAATTCATACTCACCGCCTGCACCCAGCATCAAGCCCATATTTATGCGGTTGGTCTTAGAAAAGATATTCTGGTTATCCAGTTTTTCGTTACCGCCTTCTTTTTTTGCATAGCTAATATCTGCACGGGCACGGGTAAGCGCGCCGAGATAGGTACCAAATTGTCCCCACCATCTCAAGCCTTCAGAAGTCTCGTTAGTCTTTAATTTTACCGTTAAGGGTATCTGAATATATTGTAATTTGACATCATAACGTTGCTCACCGGAAGCTTCGTTTCTGTACAGCCCCTTTGAGCCGCCAGCTGCATATTTCAGGGATGCAGCGGCATGGGAAATTTCCAAACCAGTTGCAAAAGCACCACGAGAATCACGAAAGGCAACATCCACCATCAATCCATAATTGATACCAAGTTTCCCACCATCTTTGTCCACGCCGTTTTCCGCGGGTTTTAAAGAATTGCTGATGACCGGGTCTATCTTAAACCCAAGCCTGACAGGACGTCCGTAAAATTCATATTGCGCGTTCGCAAGCGAAGCAAATCCCAGCACAAATGCTGTTAACAGAAAATAGTTCTTCATTGTTTAAAATTTACTTTTCAATGGTTTTATGCCTTCGGCCACTCATTCTCTTGGGGCAGCAAGTAGATAATAAAGTCGCTTCATGCATCCCGGCGATATTCCCGGGTTTATGGTTTTTTAATAATTTTTTCCTGCCCGCCCGTTCCTATCAAATATCGTGCCTTAAAACATGTTTAAACAATATTTACTTCCGGCATAATAGGAATGCCGAATTTATCCAATACGGCAAACTTAATGTCATAACATAATTGCAGCACTTCCACCCCTGTTGCATGGCCATGATTCACTAACACCAACGCTTGGTTCTTGTGCACGCCTACTTGTCCTTTAGTGTAACCTTTGTAACCGCATTGTTCTATCAACCACCCTGCAGGAATTTTTACGGAGCCATCCGCATTTTCAAAAGATGGCATATCGGGATATTTTTCTTTTAAATGAGAAAAATGCTCCCATGGCACAGAGGGATTTTTAAAGAAACTCCCTGCATTGCCGATATCCTTGGGATTTGGCAATTTGGCTGTCCGAATGGCGACGACGGCGTTGGCAATAGCCTGAATGGACAATTCCTTTACGTTATTTTTTTCCAGTTCGGCACGGATAGCCCCATATTCCGTATGAAAAGCAGGTTGCTTCCGCAAGCGATAGGTCACATCCATGATAGCGAACTGGTCTTTGTATTTATTTTTGAAAACGCTTTCGCGATAACCAAACCCGCACTCGGCATTATCAAAGGTTTGCAGCTTATTCTCAAACTTATGTAAGGCGGTGAGTTCATAAAACACATCCTTTATTTCTACCCCATAAGCACCAATATTCTGCATGAGCGATGCCCCTACAAAGCCCGGTATGAGTGCCAGATTTTCCACACCCGCATAATTATTGCCCAGGCAATACAACACGAACTCGTGCCAAACCTCACCCGCTGCCGCTTTTATATAAACAAACTCATCGTCTTCCTTTACTTTTTCGATGCCTCTTAATTCATTACGGATAATCAAGCCGTCAAAGTCTTTTGTAAAGAGCACATTGCTGCCGCCGCCCAAAAGCATCGAGACCTCGTTACGCTGATGCGCCCACTCCAGCACTTCCTGCATTTGCGCAAAACTGTCAACAGCCACAAAGTGCTTTGCTTTCACATCAATACCAAATGTGTTATATTTATGGAGTGAAATGTTTTCCTGAATTTGCATATCCTTATTTAACAAGGCTAAATTAAAAGTAAAAACGCAAAAAACATGCAGAAGAACAATTTTATTGAAAATGCGACAGTAAAATATAACTCTCTACAATCATAAACTAAAAAACATGATTGAAAAAACAGCCACTATCATCGGCGCTACCGGTCTTATCGGCTCAATATTGCAAGCACAATTGTTGCAAGACCCTTATTATGACCGCGTACGGGCACTGGTGCGCCGCCCGGAACAACTTCAAGAAGATAATCCAAAATCGGAAACCAAACTGGTGAACTTTGAGGATACCGAATGGCTGAAACTCGCGCTGGACGGCAGTGACGCTGTTTTTTGCTGCATCGGCACCACACAAAAGAAAATGGGGAGGGACAAAAATGCTTATTGGAAAATTGACCACGACATACCCGTGAACGCCTGCAAATTAGCACGGGAAACGGGTTGCGAAAAATTCATTATGGTGTCAGCCATTGGCGCGGACGCGAAAAGCGGTAATTTTTACATCCGGATGAAAGGCCAGACCGAAGCAGATGTTATCGCCACCGGAATGCCCATCGTGCACATCATGCAGCCGAGCCTGTTGCTGGGTAAAAGAACGGAAAAAAGGCCGCTCGAAAAGTTTTCACAAGTTGTATTCAAACCCGTTTCACAACTGATGTTTGGAAGCCTCTCGAAGTATAGGGCCATCGAAGCTGATACTGTGGCGAAGGCCATGATAACCGCCTCGAAATCCGATGAACAGGGCATTTTCCGCCACACGTATGACGGGATAATGGCATTAGCAAAGCAGGACGTTTGATATCACGAAGTTCTACGCTTTCAGACTAAATAATTTTATGTGTCTGCTTGATGACGCCCATCACGAAAATGCTTTGCACATGTCCCATATTTTCGACCTGGCTTAGTTTGTTCACGTGAAAATCATAAAAATCGGCCATATCCGAACTTAATACTTTTAGCATAAAATCAAACTCACCGGAAATGCTGTAACATTCCACCACTTCGTCCAGTTCACGTATAGATTGGATAAACCGTAAACCTGCATTTTTGTCGTGTTGCCGTAGCGAAACATAGCAAATGACCATCAGCCCTTTGCCCAACAACGCAGGGTTCAACAACGCCGCATATTGTTGGATGGCACCGCTTTCTTCCATCCGTCGGATGCGCTCATGCACGGGCGTGACGCTTAAATGTACTTGTGCCGCAATCTCCTTTACGGTCATTCGCCCGTCCTGTTGCAACAGTCGGAGTATCGCAATATCTTTCTTATCCAGCGGGACACCCGTTGTGACCGATATAGCATTTTCTTCTTTTACCCCTTTCGATTTCATTCCAAAATAGTATTTTATACTAAAAATAAATAATTTTATGAATTATAATACCATAATAATATAATATTCACATTATTTTTATCTAAATCGCATAATTTTGTGATTATTTTGAAAAAACAAACACTATGTCAACCGTAACAAAATCAACAATTGATTTCAACCTGAAACACAAGGTTAAAGATATAAGCCTCGCCGAATGGGGACGTAAAGAAATTAAACTGGCCGAAGCAGAAATGCCCGGCCTGATGAGCATCCGTGAGGAATATGCCGCATCGCAACCGCTAAAAGGTGCGCGCATCGCAGGTTGCCTGCACATGACCATCCAAACCGCCGTGTTAATTGAAACACTTGTGGCATTGGGCGCAGAGGTAAAATGGAGTTCTTGCAACATCTTTTCTACACAAGACCATGCCGCTGCAGCTATCGCTGCCGCAGGGGTTGGCGTATTTGCATGGAAAGGGCAAACACAGGCAGAAGCAGATTGGTGCATCGAGCAAACTTTATTTTTTGGCAGTGCAGAGCGCCCGTTGAACATGATTCTTGATGATGGCGGTGACCTTACCAATATGGTGCTTGACATTTATCCCGAATTGGTGCAACATGTAAAAGGCATCAGTGAGGAGACCACTACGGGCGTGCACCGCTTGTATGAAAGGGTGACCAAAGGCACGTTGCCCGTCCCCGCTATTAATGTGAACGATTCCGTGACAAAATCCAAGTTCGACAACAAATATGGCTGTAAGGAATCATTGGTAGACGCCATTCGCCGTGCTACGGACGTAATGCTGGCCGGTAAAGTGGCCGTGGTTGGTGGCTACGGTGATGTGGGCAAAGGTTCTGCCGCTTCGCTGCGCGGGGCAGGTTGCCGTGTTATCGTTACTGAGATAGACCCGATTTGTGCGTTGCAAGCCGCCATGGACGGTTATGAGGTAAAGAAAATGATTGACGCCGTAAAAGAAGCGGACATCGTGGTGACCGCATCGGGTTGCCGTGACCTCATTACCGGGGAACATTTTAAAGTCATGAAGGACAAGGCCATCGTGTGCAACATCGGCCACTTTGATATTGAAATTGATGTGGCATGGTTAAATGAGCATTATGGCGAGACCAAGGATACCATCAAACCGCAAGTGGACATTTACAATGTAGATGGTAAAGATATCATCCTGTTGGCGGAAGGTCGTTTGGTAAATCTGGGATGCGCAACAGGTCACCCCAGTTTTGTAATGAGTAACTCTTTCTCCAACCAAACCCTTGCGCAGATAGAATTGTGGACGAATCACAAGAACTACGAAAACAATGTGTATGTACTGCCCAAGCATCTTGATGAGAAAGTAGCACGCCTGCACCTTGCCAAAATCGGTGTGGAGCTGGATGTACTTACCGATACACAAGCTGCTTACCTCGGCATTCCCGTGGCAGGCCCCTTCAAGCCGGACATGTACAGGTACTAAGAATATAAAATGATAATTATAAAAAAACGCTTCAGCAATGAGGCGTTTTTTTATGCAAACAGATGATTTGTGACTGATGGAGAACCATTCATTATAAAAGTTTCTGCTCCTTTAGCCAATCCTGCAAATCGTCCATCCATTTTTCGGAAGTAGTGGGATTATTCATACCGAAACCATGACCGCCTTTTTCAAACAATTTTAGGCGTGATGCTGTTATGCCGTTATGCAGAAGTGCTTCATAGTACCTTATCGAGTTTTGATAAGGGACGGCACCATCATCCTTTGCATGTACCAAAAATGCAGGAGGTGTTTTTTTGTTTACGCGTAACTCGTTCGAATACTGCCTGATTTTATATTCTGAAGGTTTTGCCCCTATAAGATTGTTACGGCTGCCTTTGTGTGTCAGGCTATCCTCAAAACTGATAACAGGATAAATAAGCACGGAGAAATCAGGACGAAGTGGTGCTTTCTTAACAGGCGTCAACAAAACTTCGTCATACCGTGTGGACAATGATGCCGCCAAATGCCCGCCTGCCGAAAATCCCATTATGCCGACCTTCTTGGGATTAAGTTTCCATTTTTTAGCATTTTGCCTCACCAATTGTATCGCCCGCTCGGCATCCTGCAAGGGCGCGATGGATTTGTCCATATTTATTTTTGTATTAGGAAGCCTGTACTTTAGTACAAAAGCCGTAATGCCCCATTCATTCAATTTTTTTGCCACATCATGCCCCTCGTGCACCGAGGCCAAATAAGCATAACCTCCGCCCGGGCAAATGATGACTGCCGTTCCGTTCGGATGTGACGGTTGGTACATGGTAATGGTAGGCGACACAACATTGCTAATGAGTACTGAACCATTTTCCAACGTATCATGTTTCTCAACTAAATCCGTTTTTTTGTTGTTGGGCACAACATCATACAACGGTATCTCGGTTTGCGCATATATCATACTAAAAACAAATAAGGATAAAAAGGGAAAAACGTATTTCATAAAGCATAAAAATTATCTCATAAAGATACAAACCGAATCAGAAAGTATATAAATTTTGTCTCATTTGCATAATATTATTTTCTGCCAGAAAATTATAACACCTTTTATCCAGGTTTACCATTGTCAATTGTCTATCGTCCGACTAAAAGTCTCGTTCTACACGGTCGGTAATTCGCCCGCCTTGGAGAACACAGGGTTCGATTTTCAGATAGTCGGAAGCAATTACATCGTATAAAAAAAGCCCCGCCTTTCGGCGGGGCGGTGCAATCATGCCGTCAAACAAAAACTACACCAAGCTCGCAAGTTGTTTTATCTGCTCGTTGATATTGACTATCCCGGCGGCTATCTTTTCGTTCTGTTCGGGGCGCGGCTTGCGATGTCCCGTAAGGTAGTGGCTCAACTGTTTTTCGTTGATGCCCGTTACCCTTGACAATGCGGAACGGGTGATAAGGCCGTCCGCCAAATGGAGCATGGCCGAAGCTTGCAGGTCATAATCCAGTTTGTATCTACCTTTTGCCACAAAGGATGGCAATTTATCGCCATCTTCCAAAGCTCCCTCGATGTGGAACTTAAGAGCCTCCGCAAAGTTGTCCTTCACCTCGTCCAGCGTTTTGCCAGTGGCAAATACCAGCCCGTTTATTTCCCCGGTACCGGCGCTAAAGTTGTCGCCCGACCATTCTACTAATACTTTAATCTTTTTCATTTTTAACCGAATTTATGGGGTGGTTATCTCCATCCCGCTTGTTTGAAAATACTATTTAAAAGTTCCTGCGATAATGTATCGCTTGGCTTGCCGTTTCCCGTCACTTTGCCCTGCTTGGCAGAATGCTTAAATTGTCGGTGGCTGGATCCTTTGTGTGCTGCCAGAAACCATCTATCAGCTTTCAGCATTTCAATAATTTCCTTTACCTTAAATCTTTTCATGCGTTTTTGCTCAACTTTGTAAAGATAGAAAAAATTCTATCAATAACAAAATCTTTTTTTCAATAAAAAAGCCCCACCGAAAGGCGGGGGTGTCAAAACAAAATAGTCCTTAACAGGGCTATCAAGCAAATTCAAGGGACGACAGTTCGCGCCCCAGAGATTTTATACCGGACAATATCCTTTCCGTTTGTTTTGCGGACGGCTGTTTAGCCCCCGTCTTATATTGCGCGAGCAAACTCCTGTCCATCTTTATCCGTTCCGCGAGCGCGGTGGCGTTAATCTCTTTGTAGTAGTCGAAGAACTGCGGAAGGTCTATTTTTACGACAATGTCAGCCGCCCCGACCAACGGGAGACCCTTGTGCCCAAGCCATGCGTTCGCCGCGTCCACCATGTTTTTCTTTAATTCCTTCATGGTGGAACCGGTAGTGCCCAGCGGGTACTTGTCCTCCTTTGCGTATGCCGAGTACCCCGTTCCTGTTTTCTCAACAATAAATACAACCTTTTTCATAAAACTTTTTTTAAAGGCAGGGATTATTTAATCCCCGCCTGTTTTAAAATCTTTTTTGCAAGCCCCGTGCCTATTTCCCTTGCGGGGTGATTAGGTACTACAAACTCATTGTTTGTAATTGGACTTCGCCATACCTCATGGCTTCCGCCCGATTGCCTTACTAAAAAGCAGCCATGCTTTTTAGTAAGGCAATCTAATAAACTCATTTGTTTTCATCTAAAGAACTATTTTGCTTGACCACACAAAGGTAACTATTTTGTTACTTTCTGCAAAATCTTTTTTATCTTTTTTTGAAAATAAAAAAACCCGGCATTATTGGCCGGGCTTTCGTCGGTATGATAAAAATCTTTATTTAGGTAAAAATGTAAACGCTTCGTTGAACAACCTGTACACTTCCGTGTAGTTTTGGGCGTTGTACGCGGCCTCGATAGTAGCACGGGCATTGTCTATAACTGTTTGCGGGATATAGCCGATTGTGTCGTTGTTATTGTCGGTCAGATAAACATCCGTCCCGTATACAAAATCTTTCAAAAAATCCCCATCTTGGGTGATTATGTCCGTCCCCCACATCTTTAGCGCGGGGATAGAAAGGTCTCTTTGGGAATCGGCAAAGCCACGGCCAACAACCTTTGGTTCTTCATAATACCGATTGCTAAACCATTTCGATTTCCATCTTATAGCTACCGCGTTCTTCACAATAGCCAACCCTATCGGGCTTCCCTGAACGTCCATTTTCCAATTGGCGGCACTTGCCGAAAAAGCCTTTGCGGCCTTGTTGGCAACGGACGGGCGTAACAAAACCATCGCGTTAGGGTCAAGTTTCCCCTTGCCGGCGGGGTTGTCTTTTTTGTTGCAGGCGAACAGAACAACGGCAAAAATCGAGAGCAGTAGAATTTTTTTCATGACATTAAGTTTTTGAATGTTGTGACAAACCGACATTAAATTTTTCAGGCTTAAATTGCAAAAAGGAGGCCTGAAAAATTTAATCAAAGGTTGCTCTTGGCAAGAAACAATAATAAATATACAAGAGAAAGTTAATGAGAAGCAACGGGGATTCCGAGATTGTCGTATTTCAATTCTGCAAAATCTATTAAGCATTGAAATACTATTTTATATTTGACTTAAAGTTCAAACAATAGTATCATTGCATTTTATTGTTTATTCACCAAGTCCCATTTTAAATTTATGACTACAAAGAACCCAAAGGAGAGCGTTGTGATCATGACCGAATTGGTTTTGCCAAACGACACCAATCACTTTGGCAACCTGATGGGCGGCCGTCTCATGTATTGGATGGATATCGCCGGGGCATTAAGCGCGCAAAAGCATAGCAATCGCCCGGTAGTGACCGCATCCGTAGAACAATCTGTCCTTTGTAGCATCCGTAAAACTGGGGCATGTGGTAAACATTACCGCCTACGTAACACGCGCCTTCAACAGTTCGATGGAAGTGCATATTGAAGTTTGGGGAGAAGACCTCGTAAAACGCGAACGGTACAAAAGCAATGCGGCCTATTATACATTTGTGGCTCTTGACATTGACGGAAAACCCACAAACATCCCAACCCTTGAACCCGAAACAGACGAAGAGAAAAAGATTTATGAAGGTGCCCTGCACCGCCGCCAGTTGCGCCTCATTTTTGCGGGCAAAATGAAGCCCGGCGATGCAACGGAACTCAAAGAACTGTTCGCGGACTCGGTAGGATAAGGGAAGAACCTGTTTACAGCTTTTTTCGTACCTTCGCACACTTATGAACGGCACAAAATCAGTAGCATTTCATACCTTGGGCTGTAAGCTCAACTATTCTGAAACCTCCACTTTGTCGAGGTTGATGGAAGCGGACGGTTTTACCAAAAAGAATTTTGACGACAAGGCAGATGTATATGTCATCAATACCTGCTCTGTTACCGACAATGCAGACAAGGAATGCCGTCAACTTGTTCGCCGCATACAGCGCAAAACGCCCGAAAGCCTTATTGTGGTCATGGGATGTTATGCGCAATTGAAACCCAAGGAAATAGCAGCTATACCCGGCGTTGACCTTGTGTTGGGCGCTGCCGAAAAATTCAACATCACCAAGCATATACGGGAAATCGCCAAAGGGGATTCCGCTAAAATATGCAGTTGCGATATCGAGAACGTGAGCGGTTTCAACCTTTCCTACTCTATCAACGACCGCACACGGACTTTTTTAAAAGTACAGGACGGATGTGATTATAACTGTTCGTTTTGCACCATCCCTATGGCACGAGGCAAAAGCCGCAGCGACAGTATCGCTAACGTGATAAGCAATGCACGGCAATTGGCCGCCAACGGTGTAAAAGAAATTGTGCTCACGGGAATAAACTTAGGTGATTTTGGCAAAGGCCCTGATGGAAATCCCCATGTCGCCCTTCACGCGAGACCTGAAAACTTTTACAGACTCATTCAGGAATTGGACGAGATAGAAGGTATTGAACGTTACCGCATATCTTCCATTGAGCCCAACCTGCTCACAAATGAAATCATCGAGTTTGCGGCGAACAGCAAGCGGTTTATGCCGCATTTCCATATTCCACTGCAAAGCGGAAGCAACAAAACACTCGGGGCAATGCGCAGGCGCTACAAAAGGGAACTGTATGCCGACCGAGTTGGCCTTATTAAGACCATGATGCCGCATTGCGCGATTGGCGTGGACGTTATCGTGGGCTTTCCGGGTGAGAGCGATGTGGATTTTCGTGAAACCTACGATTTTCTGAACGGACTTGACATTACATACCTGCACGTGTTTACCTATTCCGAAAGAGAAAACACCTATGCACTCTCTATAAACCCTGTGGTGCCGATGCACGTTCGCCACGAACGGAACAAGTCGTTGCGCACTTTATCTTATGAAAAGATGAGCCTTTTTGAGGCTGCCCATACCGGACAAACCCGCAAAGTGCTTTTTGAAAACCACAACAAAAATGGCATGATGGAAGGATATACGGATAATTACATCCGTGTCACCGTTCCTTATCGTCAGGAATGGGAAAACCAGATTGTGGAATGGGTGCTGTGAGTTGAAAATTAAAATTTATAGCCAATAGAAAGGCCAAACTGCACATTTTTTACAGAACTGCTACCACTGCTTACCCCATTATAAGAAGGCTCAACGTTAATCAATCCCAATTGACCGTTTAACTGCAAATAAAAATGATTGGCAAATTCATAACCTAACAACAGGTTCGCGCCAAAATCAAAGGGTTTTGTGTAAGGTATCGTCCTGTTTTCCACGCTGGAACTATCCATGCTACCTTTATAATCATTAACAAACTTTAGCTTTCCCTTCACGCTTATTACCTCTTCTGATTTGAAAGTTGCCTTCCACCGGCCACCTACCCCGTAGGCAATATAAGGCCCCGCTCCCAATAAAAGGTTCCCGTTTCCCGCACGCGGTTTAAAAATAAGGTTAACCGGTAATTCAAGGTAATAAGGCGTAAGCTTAGCATTTGCGTTGTCCGGCAAATCAAAACTATTACTTGACTTGTTGGCAACTTTAAATCCTTTGGATGTGAATAACAATGCAGGTTGTAGCGAAAACTTGTCTGACAAAAAAATGTCGGCCGTACCGCCTACATGAAACCCGGGATGCAATTTTAGTTTTTCATAACGACCATCCTCTTTGTCTAAAACGGAAGACATATTGCCTCCTGCCCTTACACCCCACTGCACCTGTGCATGCACCGTGACTACCAAAAACACAACCAGTAAACTCGTTACAATTTTCTTCATAAAATTTAGTTTTACCTTACAGACGTAAAACTAAAGGATTTTACATAAAAAAATCCGAAGATATAATTGTGCTTAAAAGGCAATCTAATTATCTTTAACGAAACCGTTGTTTTACCAGTTCGTCAAAATACTCTACAACGGGAGTGTCTGTTGGCCAGCCAAGTTTGGTTTTGAGTTCCCGCTTTATCCAATACTCTGCTTCTGCCAGTATGTGAAAATTATTGATGGTCTTGATGCTGCGTGCAAACATAGCCTCATCATTACGGAACAGTTCTTTCACGAAAATAGCCCGGCTCTCCTCATCTATGGCTTTGTTCAGGTCATTTATCTTATGAATCTTGTTGAAAAGCGGGCGCGAAACAGCCTCCCCTTCCTTAGTTTCCTGTTGAAAAAAAGTTGGTACTTCCTCTATGCCCATTTCCGTCACACCCTTATCATCGGTATTTCTCCCATGCAATAACGGGTTGTACAAAAACGGGGAATCTTCTTCTTCCTCAAGTTCCGCTTCACTCAACGGTGGCAAGGAATACATTTCCTTTTCTTCGTCGTCTATCTCCTTGTTAATTTTTTGCAAAAGACCTGCTTGTACATGCGATGGCGCGTGCGGCACCAACACCGTTACATGCGATGCACCCAGTAAAGAGGTCTCCTTCATGCGTTGAGTCAATTCGGCTTCAAGCAATTGCAAAGTGGCCAACATCTGCTCGGGGCTGGCCTTTACGGTATATTGTTCTTTTAATTTTTCTATCAGTCGTTCTATTCGCTGCATTATAACTATTTTTGACGGGTCATTATAAAGGTAACGAATAGGTTATTCAAATATTGTTCCAATAGCCCCATAGCAGCACAAAAGCTGAATGGAGCGTCGCAAGCAAAGCTAAATCAGGGCGGGAACGATGACAAAACATTATAAAAACCTTACGGTACAAAGTATAATTATAAAGAGAAGAAATGTTTATAGAGCCTAATCTGAAAGGGGAACATAGGGGCTGGATTGAGGTAATTTGCGGCTCGATGTTCAGCGGCAAAACGGAAGAACTTATCCGCAGGCTGAAACGGGTGAAAATAGCGAACCTGAAGGTGGAGATTTTTAAGCCGGGCATTGATACGCGGTATGACGAGACCGCTATCGTATCGCACGACACGAACGCTATTCCTTCTACCCCTGTTGACAATTCACAAAAAATATTGTTGATGGCGCAGGGCACCGATGTAATTGGCATTGACGAGGCACAATTTTTTGACAACGAACTGCCCAACGTATGCGACGAGCTTGCATACCGTGGCATCCGCGTGATAGTGGCCGGGCTGGACATGGATTATACCGGCAAACCCTTCGGCCCCATGCCGCAGATACTGGCCAAGGCTGACTATGTGACCAAGCTCCATGCCATTTGCGTAAAATGCGGCGATATCGCCAATTATTCTTACAGGAAAATCCCCGATCAGGAACAGGTGATGTTGGGCGCGCTCGACTCCTACGAGCCGCGATGCCGAAAATGTTATCATAACGACAAATAATGCAGGGCTTGCGAAACATATTGACCCTTTTTAAAAAAGACCTTTTGCTGGAAGTACGCCAGCAATACAGTTTTTATGGCATATTGCTTTACATCGGCGCAACCATTTTTGTATTGTTCATGGCCATCGAAGAACCGGAAAGCGCGGTATGGAACGGGCTGTTCTGGGTGATTCAACTGTTTATCTGCATTAACGCGGTGGCCAAGAGTTTTTTGCAGGAAAGCCGCGGGCGCATGTTGTATTTTTATTCCATTGCCTCGCCCACCCATTTCATTCTGGCCAAGCTGCTTTTCAATTCCCTGTTGATGCTGCTGATGACGGCGTTGAGTATGGTACTGTTCTTCCTGTTTTTTGGCAACCCCGTAAGCAAATTGCTACCCTTCACCGGGCTTGCGCTGCTTGGCGGCTGGAGCCTGAGCATGGTATTCACTTTTTTGGCCGCTATCACCGCAAAGGCGCAGCAAAATGCCGCCATCATGGCGGTGCTGGGTTTCCCGCTCATCATACCGCAGCTTATGTTGCTCATGAAACTTTCAAACGCCGCCTTTAGCACTACTGCAAATATTATCTGGAGCGATGTGCTGCTGCTCGTTGCCCTTGACGGGTTGGTGGCATTGCTGTCTGTTATCCTGTTCCCTTTTTTATGGAAAGATTAAGGGAATTGTCAATGTCTCCTTTAGCTACTAAATCATGGCCCAAAAGAGCTTTTTTTGTTTTTTAACAGAAAGATTTATATCTTGATTTCCGAATTATTTTAAACACTTCAAAAAAAGGCAATTATGGAAATGAATTACTTTAACCTCGAAGACGATTTGCAGGTTACCCGCAACGATGGTTTATCGGAAGCTTATTCCGGAAGCGATGGCGATGGTGACGGAACAGACGGCTCTGACGGAGATGGTTCTGATGGTGATGGTGACGCTACCGATGGCGATGGAACGGACGGTTCTGATGGAGACGGTGACGGAAGCGGCGATGCCGACGGAGATGGCAGCGATTCATAATCATCTCGTGAATGTATTTGCAAAAGTCGCGGTGGCAGTACAGCTACTGCGACTTTTTTAGTATTTTGCCCATTCTTAAAATCAGATTTATGATAGACTTTTTTAAGCAAATTGTTGCCCCTTATAGTGTTGAACAGTTTTTTGAGCAATATCACGAAAAAAACATATTGCATGTTCAACGCAATGACGAACACTATTATAAAGATATTTTGACCAGCCTAGAAATATCCTCGTTTCTGGACAGGCAGGATATTTTTTATCCCTCGGTACGCATCGTAAAAAACGGCAAAGAAATTCCGAATGCCGAATATACCAATAAAGGCGTCCCCATCGGACATCATAAAAAGGATGGCGTCATCAATACAGAAAAGGCATTTGCACTGTTCAACAACGGTGCTACGTTGGTGATACAGGCCGGGCAGCGATATTTTGACAATCTTTCAAAATGTTGCATGGCGCTGTCGCAAAAATTCAATTCCCCGGTGCAGGCCAATCTCTATATCACACCCAATAAATCACAGGGCTTTAACCCGCATTGGGACACGCACGATGTATTTGTCGTGCAGATTTCCGGCACGAAAACCTGGCACTTGTACGGGTTTGAAAAAGAATTGCCCACCAAGAACCAGCCTTTTATCAGCAAGGGCTATGAAAAGCAGCCACTGCAAACCATACAGGTTTGTCCGGGCGATTTCCTGTATGTGCCGAGAGGGTATGTGCATGATGCACAGGCTGACGACGGTATTTCGGCACATATCACCATCGGCGTGCTTTCCTTTACCTGGGCAAGATTGTTTAATGAAGTATTCCCGCAAATGGAAGAGCATAAGGCTTTTCGTGAGGCCGTACCTTTTTGGCGCGATGACTTTAAAGATATGCTGACACAAAAAATAGATTTCTTAAAAGAAATACTCACATCCCTTGATTATGACAAAGGCATTCAAAGGCTTAACGCCCAGTACCACAAAATCCAACCTCAACCCCTGACGGGCTATTTTCAAAGTTTGCTGGATATAGAAAAAATAAACGATGACAGCATCATTGCCCTGAACGAGGCGGTACTGTACAACCTCAACGAAAAAGAGGACGCTGCGGAACTGCAACTGCTCGGCAAAACTATTTCGTTTCCGCAAGGTTATGTGGATGCCATCCGTTATATACTGAGCAATAAAGTGGCTTCCGTCAAAGACTTTCCCGGATTACCGGATAGCGAAACCCGCAAAACCTTTGCACAAAAGCTCATTCGCGAAGGAGTCGTTTGTTTACAACATATTTAAGCAAGCAAAGCGTTTGTTTCACTGATAAAACAAAAACCAATTATTGGACAAGAAACCCGAAGAACTCGTATTTTTTTGCAGTGCGGCATCCCGTTACTTTAAAGAGATGTTGCACGGCACGGCCGCGAACTATCAAAGTTATATACTGATAGAGCATAGCGACCCTTTCCCGGGTAAAATATCCGAAGCGCATTTTGACAAGGATTGGCTACGTGGTATGGAAAAACTTGCCAAGAGGCACAATGGCAAGGTCTTGTTGATACGCAATAAAAAAAGTGATTTTAAACATTGCCGCATCCGTTTTGTGGACTGCAGGCTGCAACGATATTTTACCATTACCTGCGATGTAAAAGATGCGTCCACGATAGACATTGCACCACACATAGAGGTCGATGAAACCGTTTGGGAACATAAATCATTTTTCGCCGTATGTACCAATGGCAAAAAGGATAAATGCTGTTCTAAATTCGGATTTCCTGTTTATAAGTTTTTTGAGGGGCATACCGACGAAACCGATATGGAGGTGTGGGAATGTACCCATGTGGGCGGAGACCGCTTTGCCGCGAATGTAGTGTGCTTGCCGGAAGGTATTTACTATGGACGCGTACTGGTGGAAGATGTGGAGCCTATCTTATCTGACATGCAACGCGGAAAGATATACATGCCTAATTATCGCGGGCTTTCCACACTTTCGTTCTTTGAACAGTCGGTTGAATATTATCTGCGCGAATACCTACAAAACTTCAACATCCGTTTTCCTTTTGAAATTGCAGACCGCGAGACTGAAGGCAACATCATCACCATATTCATCAACCTGCACGCAAAGGGCATTTACCGGATGGTTCTTGAAAAAGAAGTCATCCCCTATCCGCACTTTCTTACCTGCAAGTCAAATACAAAAGGTAATATCACCAAATACCTGCTTAAAGAAGTGGAGGAACTCGTTTCCTTTATCGTGCAAACCGAAAGTTAAGTATCATTTAGATTCTTAAAATCTGCAACCTATATTCATCACTCTACCACTATTTCATCAGCAAACAACCAGAACCGGCTGTCCCTCACCGGGATGACCTTTGGGCGCAACAGGCAACACCTTGGCTGTTACCCGAACAAAACGCGCCGATTGTTTGGCAAATGAAACGGTAAAGTCCTTCATCAAAGGATTAGCATAGGATACAGGTATGTCATTAACCACTGCCCCCACTTTCACAAAATCTTTTCCGTTTTGAGAAACCTCGAACTGTACATTTGTTGGCAGGAAAATCCAGTCCCGCAACTTTTGCAGACAACCCAATGTTATTTTTTCAATTTCCTTTGAAGTGCCTAAATCAATCGTAGCTATCAAATCATCGCCATTAAAGCCATGCCAGAACTTATTCACAGTAAATGTGCCCCTGATGCCGTCCACCAATGTATTAGGGCCATCGGCCAGATAACTTTTATTCGGCTCGTGAACATAACTCACCTTGCCGCCAATCGCCTTGTGCATGGAGAACGTTTGCATGGCAGGTTCATTATTCATTACTGTGGCATTCTCTACCGAAACGGCTTTCACGACTATAGAGGACGTTACCGGGAAAGGCTCTTTGTACAAATGGCTGCTCAAGGTGGGCATAGAACCATCTGTGGTATAATAAATGGATGTGTTGGCCACTTCGTTAGACAAGCTCACGAACAAGCGCCCGTCTTGTAAAAGAGGCTTTATCGCAACCGTATAATTTCCTTTTGAATAGTTCAGCCCCAGCATGTCATACATCCTGAAATGCACCTTTAGCCGCTTGCTGAAATCATCCCAATCTTTCTTCTCCTTCGGCAACCAAAGCATTTCGGAAAGGGCTGCCATGCGTGGCAGAACCATATACTCCAGATGACTTCTGGTCTTGATAAACTCTGTCCATATATTGGCTTGGGCGCCGAGAATGTATTTGCCTTCTTCAGCCGTTAGCTCCACCGGCACGGGATTATACTCATACACCAATTTTGCCGTGTTAAACCCGCCAAAAGCCTGTGGCTCTCCGGATGCCCCCGCCTGATAATAATCAAAGTATAAAGGTGTGGCTGGCGTCATCACCACATCATGTTTTTGTTTCGCTGCAGCTATACCACCCGCTTCGCCCCGCCAACTCATCACCGTGGCTTCCGGCGCCAACCCGCCTTCGAGTATTTCATCCCAGCCAATCATCCGGCGATGGTTGGCTACCAAAAACTTTTCGATGCGTTTCATGAAATAGCTTTGCAGTTCTTCTTCGTTTTTCAACTCCTCCACCTTTTTGCGTTGCTGGCATTTAGGGCATTCCTTCCAAAACGTTTTGTCCAGCTCATCCCCGCCCACATGGATATATTTTGAAGGGAATAATTGCATCACTTCGGTCAAAACATCTTGCAGGAAAGTAAAGACACTATCATTACCTGCACAAAAACTTGTTTGAACATCGCGCGGGTAAACGCCGCCCGTCAACACTGGGTTCGGCTGCTGGCGACAACTCAATTGCGGATAAGCCGCAACGGCAGCCTGCGCATGTCCGGGCATTTCTATTTCTGGCACAATCGTCACACCCCTGTCAGCGGCATAGGCTACTATTTCACGGACTTGCTCCTGTGTGTAAAAACCGCCATAACTTGCTGTTTCACCGGGTTGCTGCACATCGGATTCGCTCCATGTTTTATTCCATCTGTCTGCCCGCCAAGCACCATAAAAAGTAAGGCGGGGATATTTTTTAATCTCAATACGCCACGCCTGATCATCGGTAAGATGCCAATGAAAAGTATTTAACTTATAGAAAGCAATCAGATCAATGTATTCCTTCACCATTTCGGGCGAAAAGAAATGACGACAGACATCAAGGTGCAGTCCGCGCCATTTAAACTGTGGATAATCCTTTACCTGCAAGCAAGGAATCTGCAATGCCTGGTTCGTGCGAACAGGCGGCAATAATTGTATCAATGATTGGACACCGAAGAACACGCCCTTTTCATCATGCCCGGTTATCAAAATTTCCTTTGTGGTAACGTTCAAGCGATAGCCTTCATCCTCCGTAACCAACGCAGGATTTAGTTGCAAACGGATTTTATTGCCCGTATTGGTTTTGCGAAACAAGTCAAAACCTGACAACTCCCCGACACGATTGGCCAACAGTTTGGCAGGTCTTTCTACATTTTTTGAATAGACCAAACCACTATTCCCGTTTATAGTGAAAACACCTTCGTTAATAGCCATCTCCACCGGGCGGGGAATAATATTCACTTGTTGGGCACGCGAAATAGCGGACAGGCATATAGCCAGTATGATCAACGTTATCCTGTTCATAAACCGTAAATTCTATATAAAACAATATATCTGCCGTCTAAACAGACAGCGGGCAAATTACAACAAACTTTTTAACAAGCAGAAATGATATTCATCAGTTCGTGGCACATTTTCCGGGTATTGAGAAAAATCCCCAATAATTACATATTGGTTTCTATCTACAATGAAAGGTTTCAGAAAAAGCCGTACTTTCGGAAAAATCTTGTACCCTAAGATGTTCGTAAAACGCCTGTCCATCTTATTTATAGCCTGTTTATTGGCAGCCAATAGTTGTTTAGCGGCGCACGACAGCCTGCCCACCAGCACAGCAGAAATGGCGCTTCAATACCTGAACGGCATCAAAAAACTGGAAAGGAGCAAGTATTGGCCAAATGTTGACCCTGCTATTTTTTTAGAAAATCTGAAAACCTTTACAGTTTATCCTTTGGCATTTTATGAAGGAAAGGCTACGAATTTTTGCGCTTATTCGGCATTGACCTATATCCCGCTGCACTATGACCCGTTGGGCTTTAGCAAATTCATGATAAACCTGTACAAACATGGACAGGCATTGATGGGCAAAACGGTTTCAGCACCGGGCAAGCGCGTGCGCGAGGAAGCCGGGTTGCTTAAATATAAAGGCGCACTTGATATTAATCCTGCCGGACAGATGTGGTTCCTTGCCTTGGCCGACGAGTTTAAAGGGTACATTAATATGTTTAACCTGCACTTTAATAAAGGCGATGAAAATACCTTTTGGGCATCTACCAATTTTGCCAAGTTCAACCGTATGTTACGCAGGCTTTTTCTTTTAAAGACAAATGCCGTGGGTGCAGACCTGATACGGCCTCACAAGGAAGATATTGCCCAATATATGTCCGACGAATTGAAGAAAGGAATTGTATTCGTTTACCTGAACAACAAAAAACTGTACCGCAAAACGCATACAAAAAGCATTATCAACACGCCAACACATTTCGTCATGCTGATTAGCAGCAACAAACTGCCGGACGGGCGCATTGAATTTATTTACTGGGATTATGGCCTGAAAACACTTCGGTTGTTAACTCCAGGATTTTTGAAAAATATTGTTTACGGCGTGACCACCGTTACCTTCAAATCGTGAAAAAACAATCCTATCATATCATCTTTTATCTTTGGGCAATGGTGCTGATGACCTCCTGCGCCTACAATAAAGAATATTTTAAAAGTTTTTACCTGACGAACGAAAATAATTTTAGCGAATTACGGGAAACATACGAAGACATGTATGCCGCTAATCCTTTTTCGATTATGTTCGAGGACAAAAAATTCAAATTTATCAGTTTTGAAAGGCTCACCGATTCGGTAAAATATGTATATCAGTTTGACCTGTCCGCAAATGATTTTGCCGACACGCTGCACAAATATCATTACAAAACAGATGAGATGCTCCGTTTTGTGAGCGAACTGAAACATATAGGCTGCACCTGGATTACCCGGCTGGACTATTATGAAAAATACAAACCTCGATACCTGGAGTTCATGGCCGTCCGCCATAAGAAGCTAAATAAATTATTAAAAGGTGAAAGATATTGTACCTATACCTTTTTTGACCGTGCGCACCCGTATGATGACAAGAACCGATTTCTCGACCGCACCGACCGCAGGGGATTACTGATGGTAAACAATTCCCGCATTTTCAGGATTAAGGACAGTGTTGGCTATGCCATCGTAAAACATTACAGATAGCATAACCACAACCCTGTGTTTTATTATCTTTGCCATAAATTGTACTTCATCTCAATGAACCATAGCAAAAACATAATGACAAAAATAATCCCCCTGATATTGACTATCCCGGTGATTTGTTTCTTTGCATCCTGCTCAACCGAAAAAGAGGACTTTCAAACCGATAAAGTGACAGATTATGTGCCGAAGGTTGGAAAATCTATTACGTACCGGTTGGATTCTACTGTTTTTCTTGCTTCCGGTACGAAGATCGAAGTGCATTCATATCTCGAAAGACATAAGATTATCTCAGAAGGAACGGATAACCTTGGGCAAAAAATATACACCGTGCAACGGGAACTGAACAATGTGAACGGAACTGGTTCCTGGGTCAACAACGGAAATTATCGAATCACTAACGCAAACGGACGTATCGAAACAATTGACAACGACCTGCGCGTGATGTCGCTGCAAATGCCGATGAAATTGAACTTTAGCTGGAAGGGAAACAGCTACCTTCCTCAATCTCCTTATCAAAAGTTGTTTGACATGACAACAGACGCAGCGATGAACCAATGGGAATTTACCTATACAAATTTTGGTGACACGACCATCAATGGCTCTTCTTACCAAAATGTCTGGACTATTGTTCAAAACGACGAGGTACAAAACATACCACCAGAACCAAATTCCGTTTACGGTCACAAAGACGTATCCGTGGAAAAATATGCCAAAGGCATAGGATTAATATATAAAGATTTTCAACTATACGAATACCAGGGTGGAAGTTCCGAAATGCCAACGCCTTATTATGTAGGTTTTGGCGTTACCATGTGGATTGTTGATCATAATTAATTATCGCCGAAACTCTATATAAAAAACGGACCATTATCGTTTCTCTCAAAAGAGACAAAGCCCTTTATCCGGAATCTACCTGATTTAATTGGTCGCCTTACTTATTTTTACGACCTTAGCCTCCCCTATCCCAAAATAGAAAAACAGAATGGCTAAAATATCCAAAGTCAGGGCATATCTCAAGAAAAAATTCGACTTATTACCCAGCGAAAAGTTTAAATTAAATTTGTTGAATGCCTTACCCTTTTGGGTAGGGGCTTTCATTACAGGATGCGTGGCCGTGCTGTACACGAAACTTTTCAGTTGGACGGAGGAAGGTGCACGTTTTATATTTAGCCTGCCGGGATGGGTAGCATTTATTGTATCACCTATAACATTTGTACTGGGATGTTGGTTAGTAATCCGATTCGCGCCTTATGCCAGAGGCAGTGGTATCCCGCAAGTCACGGCATCCATCCAGTTATCCACGCCCAAAACA
The DNA here is from genome assembly GCA_047601605.1 of Niabella sp. Lineage (GTDB taxonomy): Bacteria > Bacteroidota > Bacteroidia > Chitinophagales > Chitinophagaceae > Niabella. Next base: position 56,703 of record JASGIU010000004.1, on the reverse strand, counting down.
TATTGGTTGGTTTCTAAGTTTTTGAGCTTACGGATTATCCTTATCAAAATCTTGTCATCTATCGTTATCACATTGGGCGGCGGCATTATCGGCCGCGAAGGGCCCACGATACAGATAGCCGCATCAGTCTATAAAAAAATCTATGACATCCTGCCTGCATGGTATCCGCGCATATCTAAAAGGAATATGATCGTAACCGGCGGCGCGGCGGGTTTAGCGGCGGCTTTTAATACCCCGCTTGGGGGAATCGTATTCGCGATTGAAGAACTCACCAAAACACATTTAAGCTATTTTCGTTCGGCATTGTTGACGGGTGTTATCATTGCCGGTCTGACTGCATTGGGCATTTTGGGGCCGTACCTCTATCTGGGCTATCCCGAATTGAACGGCATCCCTTACTGGATTACATTTGTGGTAATACCCGCTGCCTGCTTCACCGGGCTTTTTGGCACGTTTTTCCAAAAATCAATTTTATATATCCTCAAAAAACAACGGAAAGTCCTGCGGACAAAAAGCCGCAAATTGCTTTACGCCGCGTTAGCAGGTCTGGTCATTGCTGCGATAGGAACGCTTATCAGCGTGGACTCCATCGGCACGGGCAAACATTTAATCATCACTACCCTTTTCACCGACCAAAAAGACACCGCATGGTATATGCCCATTACCCGCTTTATTGGTAATGTAGCAACTTTTACTTCCGGTGGTTCAGGCGGCATTTTCGCGCCATCATTGAGCCTGGGTGCAAGTATTGGCGGTGTCATTTCAAACCTTTTAAACCTGGCTCCTACACAGGTAAACCTTATCGTGCTGTGCTGCATGGCAGGTTTTTTGACCAGCGTTACTGGCAGTCCGTTCACCTCTTCCATATTGATTTTGGAAATGACCAATTCGCAAAGTGTTATTTTTTATATCATGCTGGCATCTCTTTGCGGCTATCTGGTGACCATCGGTCTAAACAGGCATTCTTTTTATGACAATCTCAAAAATGATTATCTCCATGAAGTGGAAGCACAAAAGCCAGCCATACATTAAAGATTCAAGTCTTCATAAACAATAAAGGGAAAACTTGTTTAGTCTTATAACATTTAAATTTAAAAATAATGAACGCTGTTTACGCTTCTATCATAACTATCGGGGATGAATTGCTCATTGGCCAAACTATTGATACCAATAGTGCCTTCATCGGGCAGCAGTTTAACAATCTGGGCATTTGGGTGCGCAGGCGTGTGGCAGTGGGCGACTCATACAAGGACATCTGGCAAGCCTTAGACCAAGAAGCCACCTTTTCACAAATCATCATCATAACAGGCGGACTTGGCCCTACGGCAGACGACATTACGAAACCCTTACTCTGCGATTATTTTGGCGGAACGCTGGTACTTGACCAAAATGTACTTAAACATATTGAACAAATCTTCAATAATAAATACCGGAAAACGGGCCCTCTACTCAAACGAAATATCATGCAGGCCGAAGTGCCGGACAATTGTACCGTGTTGCACAACGCCAACGGCACGGCACCAGGCATGTGGTTCGAAAAAACAGGAGCCGACAATCTTAAACGTATCTATGTTTCGTTACCGGGCGTACCACATGAAATGAAAGGACTTATTACCGACGAGGTTATTCCCCGATTGAAACAAGCCTTTCAACTACCCGTTATCGAACACCGCACAGCGCTTAGTTTTGGCATGGGCGAATCTTCGGTAGCGGAACTGTTACAGGATTTTGAAAACAGGTTGCCAGAACATATAAAACTGGCCTATCTCCCCAATTTTGGCATGGTGAAATTGAGGCTTACCGGACGCGGTACAGACAGGGCTCTATTGTCGCAAGAAATGTCTTCCTTTTTTGAGGAACTGACCACCATCTTAAAAGACATTATTATAGCCAAAGAAGATAAACCGATGGAAGTCATCCTGGGTGAACTGTTGATGAGAAAAAATAAAACTGTGGCCACGGCAGAAAGTTGCACCGGCGGAAATATCGCGCATTCCATCACCCGCATAGCAGGGTCTTCTGCTTATTTTAAGGGCAGCGTGGTGGCTTATGCAAACGAGGTAAAGGAAGATATGTTAAAAGTACTGCCACAAACATTGTCAACCGATGGTGCAGTAAGCGAGGCCACCGTCATGCAAATGATCAAGGGCACGCTGGCCGCGCTGAAAACAGATTATGCCATTGCCACATCCGGCATCATGGGGCCGGGCGGCGCCACGGACGATAAACCTGTCGGCACGGTGTGGATAGCAGCGGGTAATAACACACATATCGAAACAAGATTACTCCACCTGCGATATGACCGTGAGAGAAACATAGAGGTCACGACATTGCAGGCATTGAACCTGCTGCGAGAGTTCATCGTAAAAGAACAGTGACGACAGTATTTATATTCTCCTTCAAAGGTTATCGCATCAGGTACATTTTGCCATATCCTTTGTTGAAGTATTTGTCGGTCTTATCCCCTTCCGCCGTGTACTTGTCCAATGATTTTCCATTGAGATTGGTCAGCACACGATAAAGATAAACACCGTTCGCAAGCTTTTGTCCGTATTGGTCTGTGCCGTCCCATTTATACTCTGTGATGTTGCGCCCTATCCGAAGATTTCCCAATTCGGCCTTCGTGATTTCTTTCACAATCTTACCAGTAATCGTGAGTATCTGTATCCGTATATTTTGCGGCACTTCGGAACCCGTAAGCGTGAACACAAAGGCGGTAGAAGTGGTGAATGGATTAGGATAATTCAGCATGTTTGAAATCATCGGTTTGTTTATAACCTGAAACGACACGCTGTATTGAAGGGCGCTGCTATTATTGCCCGATTGATCCTTGGCCGTCACAAAAAGTTGATACACCCCGTCCATTTGAAGATATGGTTTGAAATTAATCTTTGCTTTATTCTCATTGGCGGATGTGGGTGCCTCAAAACTTAGCGTGTCGGAATTATAAGAGAAAGCCCTCATTGTTCCGTCAGGATATTTCAATTGAATATTCACCAGTCCCGGGTCGTTTAGTAATTGCCATTTGGAATCATCTGTAAGCGTGATGAGGATTTCCGGTTTTGATGAAACGATATCCCGGTTTAAAATCCTGCTGCCGTCAAAAGTCACATCAAGATAAGGGCTTATCGTATCGCTCTTCACATGAAAATCGCGATAAATGAAATTGTTGAAATGATATTGCTCCGGCTGGCCGGGTTCCGGGTTAAACTCAAGGAACAATTGATTAACGCCCTCAAAAGATTTTGTTGGCACGGAGACGTTTAATTTGATTGTATCTCCTGCCGCCAATGCTCTTTGATTGGGAACAGGGATAATCGTTTCAATATTGTTCTTATTCCTGATGGTCAGCTTTACCTTCAGGCTATCAAAACTAATCGGACTTACATTCCTAAATGCAATTCCCAGATTCAGGGGCTCGCCTATTTCCAATGTGTCTTTTGCTGTAAAGTAAATATTGGGGGCAAGGGCTCCTTCTGGTACAAAGTCTCCCAACAAACGCCAATTCCTGAACTGATAAGGGATATAGTTCACGGTATCCACACTATTCACTTTTAAACGCAAATTCGGATATTCTTTAGCATTGACAGAGGATATGTCAAATTGGTTTTGTGTAAGTATATTTATATTTTTAAACAAAGTAACTTCTCCCCCGGAAGCGTTTACGCCAATAACATCAAATGTAGATGCTCCTTTATAATTGACATGGTTAGTTCCTTTATCCCATTGCAACGACTTCCATTTATTGGAAGGCCCCAATACGGGAGAGGTAAATGAACCGCTTTCCACAGGACATTCAAGTACCAATGATTCTATTAACCGCTCCTCTGGCATAGAAGCGACCACCTGTCGAAGCGGAACAGGGTCACCTTTCCTGAATACGAAAATGAAAGGAACAAAAGAGGTCACATTGCTTAACTGCGACAACCCCATTTTCTCCAGTTTGTGATAAAGCGAGTTTCCAGACCCGAACACAGCCGTGTCTGCCCTCCAAACAGCAGGCAGCACTGTAGAATTATAGATACTGTTCGTCATGGCAATAATGTTGCCGTTGGGAACGGAATCCAAAAAATTCACGACGGTTTTCCTTCCATTTGCAGTAGATATATCGAAATGGAAGAATCCAAGTGATGTAAATGAATTAAGAGGTGTTCCATCGACACTACCGTATAAAGCAACGCCATTTTTCTGGTTCTCCCAAGGTTTGAGCGTATTTTTGTCCAAAACATAAAAACGCAATATATTTTCACACTGGGGCATTAAATATAGTCCAGATTGAACCCATTTATCACCGTCCACTCTTATCGAATAATCTGAGGCATTGGGGCCATAAGGATATATGCCTGACCGAACCAATACATCTACTTTTTTGTTGGAAAACGTAAACTTATTATCATAGTTTATCCCACTGTCATAATAATTGTCATCAAATTGATAATGATGCCCCTGCCCATATCCTACCGAATTACCTTGTATGTAAGTAAAGGATGATTCGTTCCACTTATAGGATTCCCCTGATGCAGGGATCGTGGCCACCCGCCAATAATAAACCGTGCTGTCCTTAAACGTTATTGAAGGGGTAAACTCAACGACACCACCCGTAGAAGTTTTGTTTTGAGAGGCTTTTAATGATGAGTTAAATAAACGGGTAGTATCCACTTCGATAACATAATTCCGCGATGTGGCAAAGGCATTGGCCGTAGAAGCCGCAAATGTCACAGTTGGCGTATTAATAATAGCATATTCATAAGGATAAACAGGCCTTATCTCGTCCTCAAAAATATACACATCCCGCGTAACCGTATTGTTGGACTCTGACATTTCATCTATCAGATTATCCGGGTCTATCGTGACAGTAATTTTATTATTTCCCTTGTCTTTTAACGGGTCTATTGGCAAAGTGTATGTAAGAGAATCCTGATATTTTATTAATTTCAAAGTATCTCTTTTTATGACCTTTGTACTCAGGTCAGGATAAGTCCTTTTCAGTTCTACAATCACTTTTCGGTTAATAGCCTTGCCGATATTACTCAAAACCGCTTTGACCGTAAACGAAGGTTCTGCAATTGAAATCAGGGAAGGATTAATTGTAATCATCGCATCCTCTATCGCATAATCAGGCTTGGGTTTCTGATATAACCTAACCGCGGGGTCGCCATGCAGATTTTGAGACTCACATTGGGAGCGTAACAAAAGGGCTATGTTCTCCGAACTCGTTTGAAAAAGATCCGCAACGGTTTGTCTTACCAAATCGCCGATAGCCCCTCCGTACTTAGATACAGCAATATTCCTGTAAAGCATATTGTTATAAGCGCCTAATACAGAAACATAGCCTAAACTGGTACCCGCAAGCATTGCCACGGAGCCCCTATCCTTTGCCAGGGCATATTTTTCGGATATGGTACTTATTTTTTCCAACCGTCCGGTTTCATATCCGAATATATTACCCACGTTACATCCCATCATGTTCAAAAATGGATACTTACCCTTATTGGTATAGTTCTCCGGATTTTCAAGATTAAACGCCATGGAAACCGAAGACGAGTGCCCAAAATAGGTAAGCATGCCGATACCGTGGTTAATTAGGTTTGCCACACGTTCCGTATTTGAGATTTGCCCGTCACCCGTACTGGTAAGCGCAAAATGGTTTACATGAGCTCCGTATAGCGTATCCTCAATTATGTTTTTGTGCTGGTTCAAATAGCCCAATATCGAATTTATGGTAGGTTCATCACTTGCCCCTATGATATGGATAATTTCCTTTTGCCACAAATTATCATTGATGACACCATTGTGCTGTGCTATTACCTGCTCTTGCTCTATTACCTTGTTCAGATAGTTTGTCAGTTCTGTCGTGTTCACCACGGATAACCTTCCAATGGACACAAGCGGCACAGAACTGCCTCCCTCTGCGGCCAATAAAATATCAGAAGCCGGATAACCAAAGGTGGGTACCAGATTCGTGGCAGCTATATCCGGCGTGCTTTCATAACTAAGCGCAGAATAATATGAAATACCCTTGCCCACAAGGAAAACGTATTTAACCGGATTGGTAAATTTAGACCTTGCCCAACGGATGAAATTCCGCACACCCAACGAATGCATTTTTATCCCATAGCCAAACTGGTCAATCAATTGATCAACCATATAAACCTTTGCATTATAACCGCCACCTGCGGCAGAGGCACGGTATGCCCGGTAAGATTCAACAGGTTGAACCCCGCCCACATTGCCCATCAACGCGTTTGCCGTAATCATCAGGTAATCACCCTGATTTTGGGCTTGCAGATAATTCACAAAACTCCTTGTTTCCAACGCCGTGACAGATTTGATATTGGACGCCTGTTGGCTAACCAGCACAAGGTCTTGCACCGTTGACGAAGGCTCCAAAAACACCTTTAGCAATGAAGGGTTGGAGGCATTCACCTCATATCGTTTCCCATTATTGAGGTCATAGATTACGGGCGTGCCGCTAAAAGAAAATCCTGATATTTCCAGATAAGAACCCGTTGCACGTGCCGGTATCTGAAAACGGAAATTGCTGCTTCCTCCGCCGTTAAAAAGACGGGGATATTTTAATTCTATAAAGCCTATTTTTATCCGGTCTATCGTAGTGGAGGTCAGGCTATTGGTCACCACAAAATTAGCCGCCCCCGAGGCCAACTGGGATGCCGCCACGGTTTTAGACAATTTCAAGAAATTAAAATCTACCAAGGAATTATTAAAAATCTCGCCACCGTTCATGGTCAACAGCACATTCCGGGTATTTATGGCATCGCCCACCACGGTCATGTTAATCTCCGCAGCCGGAGCACTACTGCCTGTGTAAGGATACAAGTTCGTGGCATTATACGCTAATGTGGCATTATTACCAATTGCATTGGAAGCCCATCCCTCACCATATTCATAAGACCCGGAATAGAGTGCCTCTGAACCCGAGCCTTGCGGATAACCCAAATGAACCGCATCCTTATAATAACGCCCTTCTGTATAAAGACAATAGGGTTCCGGCACAGCACCCGAGGGTATAGTGTTGGCCGTCGCAACGAACCGCTTGTTACCCCCCACAGGATTGATGGTCAAAAAATAAGACGCCGTATCTGTATAAAGACTATACTTATCATTTATCTGTTGGTCAGTCTTACGGTAGAGCGGCAGGTCGGGTTTGCCATCGTTCATTTCGCCCCAAAACTCAATATAGCCCGAACTGCCAAGCGTACCTGATTGTGATGAAGTATAAATAGGAACTTCTGCACCGTTCCGCCACAACTGAAATTGAGCCACATTCGTGTTACCCAATCCTGCGGAAGCCAATACACTTTGCGGGATACGGTATAGGCCCGTGCTGCCGACCTTAAATTTATAATAAGTTTTCCCGTAATCAATCCATTCATTATTGTATTGCTGTGCAAATACCACGGTTGAAAACAGAAGCAACAATATGGTCAATAGTCTCTTCATAACAAGTTTAATAAGCTTTGTTTATCACTATTCGGCTTTTCTTTTACGTGCTATATCCAGTTTTATAGAAACAACATGGGTGTACAACGGGTTAGATTGATTGGCAAGGTTTACGAACGCGTAATCAATCGTCACAGGTTTTATTTTAAACCCTGCGCCGATGCTGGGCTGATAAATCCATACCTTTTTCTGATTCAGCGTGTCTCCGTCCGCCAGTGCTTTCTGGAAATTACCGATGCCGCCGCGCACGTAAAAAACATCATTATAAGTATATTCAAGTCCTATTTTAGGGTCTATACTCACCGGGTCTCCACTGATGACGGTATTGCGCTGGCCGTCAAAAGTCACATCAAAATCGGCCTCTGCCAGCACATTGGACTTTTGGCTAAGCCTGAACGAACGCCCAACGCCCAACGCCAACCTTGGCGAGGTCATTTCGCTCGACCTTACGGGTATGTCGTTCTTTGTTAAGTAAAGCGCTTCTTTTTCCTTTTCGGTAAAATTGAATGCCCATGTGTTGAAGGTTGTTGTGATATCTCTGCCCACGATGCCAAAACGCCATTGACCTTTGAAAATCTGAATCCCCGCGTCCAACCCAAATCCCCAAGCTTTGGCAAAGCTGCCCACACTGCGATGAATTATTTTTGCATTTACGCCAAAATTTATGAAGCCGTCATTGGTTTGTTTCACCTTTTGCGCATAGGACAGCAAAAAAGCATAATCTGCGGACGAGAAATCTTTGATATTATTATAATTGATCGAACCATCCGGTTCCACCAAAAACAGCGTATTCATTATATCATCCACCGCAAAACGCAAGGCCGTCACGCCCAGGGTTCTTTTGCCATCGCGGGTCGGCAAGGCCACGTTCGCAAAATCATATTTACCGATGCCGGCAAAATACTCGGCATGCATCAAGTTCACCTGTGTGTTCTCCCGCACGTTTGCCAGTGCAGAAGGGTTCCAATACCCCGCCGAACCGTCCGTTACCGTAGCCACCTGCGCCCCGCCCATCGAAAGCCCGCGAGCACCTGCCCCGATGTTCAGGAACTCATTGGAATACTTACGGAACTGCGCCGTGGATACCAATGTAAACAGACAAAATACGCCGCTCAGGATTGTTCCTTTCAGGACAAACCGCAACCCTGATTCAGGCAATGAAAAAACACCACTCATCATAGGCACGAAATTAACGTTTGCACTGCAATTAGCAGAGGGTTTTAGCTCATTCATCAGAAAAATCCATTAAAGGGCCAGTTTCAGTGCTATATTTTTAGTTTAAAGAGCCTATTTTACGCTGTTTTTATAAATATGTCCTTCAAAACAAGAACGACTTATTGCTCATCCAGCAACTTAATGTCGAACACCCGTTCAAAATTAGCCTTTACCCGCAACTTTACGTCGTCCATGTCCAACGTCCGACCAAGTTCCTTTTGCAGAGAGGTGACTTGTTTGCCCTGAATACCGCAGGGAATAATAAAGTTAAAATAATTCAAATCCGTGTTCACGTTCAGCGCAAACCCGTGCATGGTTATCCATCGGCTGGTGCGTACGCCGATGGCGCAGATTTTACGCTCCCTGCCTTTTTTGTCAGGCTCCAACCAAACGCCCGTTTCGCCCAGCGACCTTTCGCCCTTCAGCCCGTAATCGGCAAGCGTCAGGATGACGACTTCCTCTATATTGCGCAGATATTTGCCGATGTCGGTATAAAATTTCTCCAAATCAAACACCGGATAGCCCACCAATTGCCCCGGGCCGTGATAGGTGATATCCCCGCCCCGGTTTGTCCTGAAAAAGTCAATGCCACGCCGAGCCATATTTTCTTCGCTGAGTAGCGCATGTTGGATGTCGCCGCTTTTGCCAAGCGTATATACATGCGGATGCGCCACAAAATACAGGTGGTGACGGGTTTGCAGGCTGACCTCCGGCGGGCACCCCTCGTCCGACAGCTCTCTCAAACGACTTTTGACAGCCGCATTTTCCTGCAAAACCTGCTCCTGAAAATCCCAAGCATCTTTGTAACGCATTTCTCCCAAATCCCTGAACCAAACATCTTGTGCCATAAAATATAAAGTCAAAATTTAAAAGCCACTGGTATGAAAAGGCAAAGGAATAGTCCTTATTCCACGCCTGACACTTTCATGCAAATTTAGGAAGTATTACATTTGTCCAAATTTTTGGACAATGGCGGAAGGCAAGGATTTGGATACTTTACTGGAACTATTAGACAACAACGATGACTTTTATCAGAAATTCGTTTACAAAACCGACAAGGGGCAAGAACCGTTGCGCATTGACAAATACCTGATGAACCGTATCGAAGGAGCCACACGCAACAAAATTCAACAGGCCATCAACAATAATATGGTATTGGTGGACGGCCTGCCAGTGAAGCCCAATTTCAAGATAAAAGGCGTGCAGGAAATCGTGGTTTATTCCGATATGTCACCAGAGGAAAACAACATCTTGCCCGAAGACATTCCGCTCAATATCGTATATGAGGATGAGTCGGTGCTGGTGGTAAACAAACCGGCGGGCATGGTGGTGCACCCTGGTAGCGGCAATTATAATGGCACATTGATAAACGGCGTGGCCTATCACCTGCAACAGCAAAATATAGACATCAACGAAGAGTCATTGCCGCGTTTTGGCATGGTACACCGCATAGACAAAAATACCAGCGGCCTGTTGGTGCTGGCCAAAACCGAACCCGCCATGCGACACTTGGCCAAACAGTTTTTTCACCATACGGTAAAGCGTGAATATGTTGCCCTTGCCTGGGGCGATATGGAGCAAGACAAAGGCACGATTGTGGCGCACGTGGGGCGCAACCTTCGCTATCGTAAACTTTTTGAGGCTTATCCCGAAGGCGATCATGGCAAAGAGGCCATTACGCATTACGAAGTGTTGGAACGGTTCGGATACGTGACCCTGGTAAAATGTGTGCTGGAAACAGGCCGCACCCATCAGATACGTGTGCACATGAAGTATATAGGGCATCCGCTGTTCAGCGATGATTTTTACGGCGGAGATAAAATAGTGAAAGGAACTGTTTATGCAAAGTACAAACAATTTGTAGATAACTGTTTTGCGATATGCCCCCGACAGGCACTGCACGCCCGCACGCTGGGCTTTGTGCATCCCGCAACCAACGAGGATATTTTCTTTGAAAGCCCCATGCCCGAAGACATGGAAAAGTTAATCGAAAAATGGCGGGGATATGTGAAGCATATCAGGTCATAAACTTTTACAAATACTTTTGCATCCATATTGCGGTAGATACCAACTGCCATGTATGTCGGTATAGATGTGTACGACCGCCTTCGGCTATAATGCCATCAATTGCCTTCGGGTTAAATAATCCCGTGGTTTTCAAAAAACGAATCTGCTCTTGCACAAAATGCTGGAATGCTCTATTCTGTTCCATGATGCGCGTCAAAGGCAACGTAAAAGCCTTTTTGGACATCCGCAGATTCTCAGGATCAATAAACGGCGCGGCCAGTTCTCTCAACAATGGCTTTGATACTTGTCCGTCATATCTGTACGACACTGGAAGGCAGGCAACAAGCTCCAACAATTCATGATCTAAATAAGGATAGCGCATCTCCACACCAAAACGCATGGCACAAATATCATCATGGTAAACATGATGTGCCCCAACAGAATATTTCACTTCATAATAAAACAACGCCTCATAGTCATTAGCAAAATTTTCTTCCGATATAAAGGGGTGTGTGAAATGCTGTATATCCTGCAAACCATATTTATTTTGCAAAGCAGCTATCGTATAATTGCGCATACCGCCTGTGGTACTCAAATAATAGTCTCCTACTCTTGGCATGTTCAGATGATACCTGATCTTTTTCAGATAATCATGGAAAGGCGGTATAAAGTTCCTGATAAATGAAAAACGTTGGCGCTGTTTCCATCTGTTCAAATAAAGTCCGCCGCCCGCAAACGCAGCATCCGCCCCGTTTCCGGACAACACCACTTTAAAACCTTTTTCATTCAAAAAATGCGCGGCATTAAATACCACATCTACGGCAACATAAGGTTCCTCAAAATGCGAGGTATATTCTATGGCATTTTGCACAACATCTTCATCGGAAATCTGTTGCACAAACTGCTGCTTGATGCCCAAACGCTCCACCATTTTACGGGATTGGGGCAACTCATCCATCCCATTGCCACTGCCGTCAAAACTCATCGTGTAACAGGGTAAGGTATTATCCTGACTAAACGCCAACGATGTTAATAGTGTAGAATCAATGCCACCGCTCATCATACTGATAAACGGCGCATCTGAACACCGCTGTAACCGTACCACGGATTTGAGTTTATCTTTTACCATTTCCACAGCGGTGTTCTTATCTACATTTAATATAGGCTGACGAACTGGTATTTGCCAATATGAAAAATGTCTGACAAACAGGTTATCATGGTCAATGGTCATATAACTGCCGGGCGACAATTCATATATATTCTGGAAACAGGAATAAGGCGCAACAGAACTTTTAAACTGATAATTCAAAATCAAACCACGCATGTCCAACATGGGGCTTATCCAATCAACCTGTAGAATGCCCTTTATCTCGGAACACCATGTTATATGTTTCTCATCCACATAGTAAAACAAAGGTTTGATGCCGAGCCTGTCTCGTATTAAAAATGTTGTTTGCAATTTTAAATCAACAATCGTTATCGCGAACATGCCATTTAAACGTCCAATCATATCTATCCCCCACACCAAATAGGCTTTCAATACCACCTCAGCATCCCCGTCCGACAAAAAATGCTGCCCTTCTTTTTCAAGCTTTTTTCTAAGTTCCTGATAATTGTATATTTCTCCATTAAATGTGATAGCAACGCTATCCGCACACATCGGTTGATGACTTTGGGTAGACAAGTCCAGCGTTGCCAACCGCCTGAAACCCAAAGCCAGCGAAGTTTGTAAATCAGGATTGATTAATGGATATTTTACCTGCACCTCCGGCATACTATCCTTTCCGGCATAAGACAACATCCCGGATTCCCCAACGCACACATATCCCTCGTCATCCGACCCCCGATGCCTGATGGCTTCGGTCATGCGCATGATATTTTCCGCTTTGACAGGTTCTCCTTTTACTATATATCCACTGATTCCGGACATTGATTATTGTTTAAGCAAACGTACATGAATTTTCTTGCTCATAAAATAGAGAAAGAATTTTATGGCCTTTCTCAATCGGTAACTACTGCGCTGAAATCAAATTTCTTTTTTATGACCAATATGTAAATTACCACGAACAAAATTCCTTCCAAGATAGAAACCCATATCGGCAACACAGGCCATACATATCTCACTAACAAATGAACCAATATCTGTAGTGCCAACGTAGCGAACATAGGAAACAGAGGAATGATTGTCCTTGCATTAAGAAACTGTTTCAAATCATCCAAATAGAACAAAACAAATAGCAACAAGTATGTTGCCATCGTAACATAAGCTGCCGCCTCAAAAGAATACCTGCTCAACATAACTGCATTTAACAACACATTGAAGGCAACGGCTACGCCATAAAACAGAAAAAGTTTTTTACGTTTATCCTCAAACTTGAGCTTTATCTCGAAAAAATTTGTAAGCCCGTACAAGATATTCCCGATGACGATAGGAGGCAATAAATAATAGTACCGCACAAAATCTCCCCTAAGTAGTATAGTTGAAATGTCTTGGGCAAAAATAATGGCATAAACACCAATGGGTACATAAATTACCAAATAGGTCTGTACCAATTTTGAAAGTCGTTCCGAAAAATCAGCCGGTTTAAATTCGAGCATTTTTGTATACCCCGGATTAACGGTAGAAAAGAATACCTGTATCAGGGTAATCGTAAGCATCTGTCCCAGCATATACAACTGGTTATAAATGCCCGTGGCATAAGCTCCTTTGAAAAACTGTACCAGATAGCGGTCAACATTTGACAACAACGAAAGCGATAAGTTTGCCCATATCAACAATTGCCCATAACGAACGATTTGCTGTCCTAATGTTTTATCCTGTTTTATATCCGCTTTCTTGAACCGGGGTAATTGGTAGACTGCGAAACCCAATAACAACAACAGATTTACGATTACAGGGCTGGCAAAAAATGTTTCGATTCCGTAGCCCATGCCCAACGTCAGGTAAAGCAGCAATAAAAAACTCGCAATTGCCTGCGCACAAACAATGACATTATAAGCCTTTGCTTTGTTTTCAATGCGCAGATGTGCCAACATAAATTGTACCGCCACATTGGAAATCATAAAAAAACAACCCCAGATAACCAACTTCCTCAAAAGTGCCCCGGGCACAAAAAACAACGCCACCGCTGCTATCAGCATAAACCAAATACAAGACAGGCCAAACTTATATCCCAGTGTGATATATAGCACAGGCAATTTATTTTCTGATTTGGCTTTGTGGTAAAAGCGCCACAGCGACAAGCTTGTCCAGTTTAAAAAGACAATAGATAAAAATGTGTAACTAACGAAAACCAAAGAATAATACCCAAAATTCTCGGGCGAAAATCTGTCAGTAAAAATGGGAGATTTTATAAGCCCGATTACTGTGGACAATACAGTAGACAAAAAATACCAGAAGAAGTATTTCCCAAAATTCATGAACCCTGTGCTGGCAGTGCCTTTCTGCATATTACAGTGTTTTGTATAGCTTCAAAAGTATTTTTTCTTCCCGCGACCAATTATATTTATCCCTGATGGCATTGCGCCCGTTGCTGCCCAATAATTCGGCCTCTTTCGGGTTGTCCAACAACTGGTGGATTGCGCTTGCTATATCTTCCAACGACAGCGGCTCCACGGTCAACCCTGCATTTGGCTCGACGATGTACTTTGTTGCTATCCCTTTGTTAGAAATGATAACAGGCAGCCCAAAAGCCATATACTCGAATATTTTTATCGGAATAGCCTCTAAAAATTTGGGGGTCGGATGCAATACGCACACGCCTATGCGGGATTTCAGATAATAATCCTGTATCTCCGCAAAAGGCACGCTTCGCTTCATTTCTATATTTTCGGCTAAGCCCAACGAAAGAATAAGCCTCTGCAAAAAAGAAAACAGCTCCTCACTGGCAAAACCAATAATCAACGCTTTTATGAGCGGCCTGTCACGCTTCACGATTTCAACGGCCTTTATCAGCTCCACCATGCCGCGGTTCAGGTTAACCGTTCCCGAATATATCAAATCATATTCATAATGCCTGTCGGCAACCGGCTCAACAGGTGAAAAATAACTGTAATTATGAACGCAATAGCAAGGTATGTCTTTTAATATTGTGCTAAACTTATCCCTAACTTTTTCTTCTGCAAAAATCATTGCATCACACGCTGCATAAAACTTCCGCTCTTTATCAAAAATATAATCGGCCAATAATTTAAAATATATTTTCTTGCCAAACCCCTTAAAAGCCCTTCGCGCCAGCATGTCTGCCTGATTATTATCATGCACATCAAATATAACCTTCGGTTTATTGGGCAGTCTTTTTAAATCGCTTGCCAATAGTGCCAATGGCCAATCATGCAGATGATATACATCTGCGCCTTGCTGTTCAGCCGCATGATAAATACGCTGTAACAGGATGTAATTATAAAAAGGACTCCTTAGCTTATTCCACACCGTTCTTTTCCCTCCTTTGCAAACCTCGATCAACGCAATACCCTCTTTTGAAACAAATATCCTGTCCTGCACGCCCGATGCCACATGGCTCACCTCATAGCCCGCTTTTTTCAGGCTCAAACATTCCTTCCAATAAATCCTATCATCAAAAGCCGAATGATGATAAGAGACCATACATATTTTTTTATTACCCATCAAATACCACGCGTTAAGATTCCGATTATCACTTTACTGATTTTTCATATACAAACCCTACAAAAATACGTATTTATTCTACCTGTGTGCGAACATAAAATTCAACGCGGCCGATATCACTTTTGCCATACAATTCGGGAATTATATCACTCAAATTCTTTTTGCCCTGAGGGATAGTTTGTTTAACTTTAGCCCCTAATAATTAAAACCAACATACATGAAACATTTTGTAAGTTCAACACTATTAGCATGTGTCATTGTGACGTTTGCCGCCTGTGGCGGTGGGGATAAAACCACTGCTCCCGAAACTTTTTGTACCGACACTGCCTGCGTATCCGAACCTATCGTGGTACAAAGCGACGCGCCAGGTAAGCCTTTTGTAAAAATAACTTTTAAAGATTGCAAGATTGACAGCATCATCAGTGATAAAGGCGGGATGGGCGTTATAAACACCATTGTGTTCAGCGACTTTATACCCAATGAGATAAAGCCTTCCAAATCGCTGATTAAAGTAGACATCATCGGCTCTACCCATAGTTGGATAAGGATTAACGATTGCGCTACCGGACGTGGCTATGCCATCAAACTCAATTTTGACAAAGGTATTGGCAAGCAAAAATTCACCAGTGCGCTCAATAACTTCGACCCCAAATTCAAAGTGGCAGAAGGACTCATTGCCTATTACGACAACACTTTTATATATGTGCAGGATATGGAAACCAACAAAGTGGCCAAGGCATTACTTACCGATACGGGTATTACCGAAGTTATTGATTACAACGACGTGCATGCTTTGATTAAGGACGTGGACATCACCAAGGAAAAAATCCTGGCGCACATACATTACCAGAATAAAGATATCGAAGTCAGCAAGTCCCTGGAATTTAAGGACAGCGAGCTATAAGCATAAAATATTTGAAGTGTGCGGATTCTTTGTAGATCCCTCACTTCAAATATTCACTTTAAACTTTTCACCATTTTGTGGGAATCTTATAAAAAAGGGTTTAAAGCTTATTTACGATTGGAAAAATCGCTTTCGGACAATTCGACCGAAGCGTATTTACACGATGTGGATAAGCTTACCGATTATCTTGAATCGGCAGGTGTTGTAAAAGCCCCTGCCGATATTGTTTTAAAAGACTTGCAAGGCTTTCTGCAATGGCTGGCAGAGTTGGGCGCGCTCGCCACCACGCAGGCGCGCGTCATCTCCGGCATCCGGGCGTTTTATAAATATTGCCTGCTTGAAGATATCCTCAAAGAAGACCCTACCCTGCTACTTGAAGCGCCCAAAACGAAACGTGCACTGCCCGATGTATTGAGTTTTGAGGAAATAGAAACCATTATCTCACAAATAGACCTGAGCAAGCCGGAGGGCGGACGCAATAAGGCCATTCTTGAAACGATGTATAGTTGCGGGCTACGTGTGAGCGAAGTGGTAAACCTGCGTATATCAAAACTATACTTAGACGTGGGGTTCATCCGTGTCATCGGCAAGGGCGATAAGGAACGTCTTGTGCCCATCGGGAGATCCGCTGTCAAATACCTCAATATCTATCTAAAAGATATAAGAGTTCATCAAACGGTGAAAAAAGGGAACGAGGACATTGTGTTCCTCAACCGTCGGGGAGCACAACTTACACGGATAATGATTTTTTTAATCATCAAACAATTGGTGGCACGGGCGGGTATTAGTAAAAACGTCTCGCCGCACACTTTCAGGCACTCTTTTGCCACGCATCTGATTGAAGGCGGTGCCAACCTACGCGCCGTGCAGGAAATGCTCGGCCATGAAAGCATCACCACGACCGAAATATACACCCATCTTGACCGCGAGTTCCTGCGCAAGACACTCGAACAATTTCACCCGGCCTTTTATTCATAAAAATGATACTAAATAAGGTTTTTCATCCGGTTTCCTCTAATTTTACCTACAGGAATAAAACGATTTAGTTGGATAGCACATAAAGTACAAAAGCCGAAATGCCCTGTACAACGCAGGAAAACAAAACCTCACGAATGGTATCTTTTTTGATAGATAATTAAATTAGCCAAAATAAATAAAACACACACGAATGAAAGTCCACAAAATAAGCGATAATATCATCAGGCAATTATTTCTCATCGTCCTGATTTCCGTACTGGGCATTACCATCCTCTTTCATTTAAGTTATTTTATACCCGGGGCGCTCGGTGCCATCACGCTTTATATCCTTTATCGCAACATATTTTTCAGGCTGACGGAGAAAAGAGGGTGGCGAAAAGTCTGGGCAAGTTCCTTGCTGATGGTCATTACCGTGGCAGCAATGGCTGTGCCGATGTGGTTGGTGGTCAAAATCATGATACCGCAGGTGAACTCGGTGCTTGAAAACCGTATGCTGATCGTAGAAAAGTTTAATTCGGTGAAGGCATTCATGCAAAGCAAACCCGTGCTGAACCAGATTTCTATTTCACAGGATCAACTGATGAGTTATTTGCAAACAATTTCTTCTTACCTACCCGCTATATTCAATTCCGTGGCAGAGGTTTTTGTGAACATTGCCACAGCTTTGTTTATTCTGTATTTCATGCTGATGAATGCCCGGAACATGGAACGTCGTATCAACCTTTTCATGCCTTTTTCGGATGACAACAAACAAAATATATGGGACGAAACCAATATGATGGTGCGTTCCAACGCCATCGGTATTCCTATTCTCGCGTTTTGTCAGGGTATTGTGGCCGTTATCGGTTACATTATTTTTGGTGTAAGTAATCCGTTTTTGTGGGGCATGTTAACCGGGGCGGCATCTATCGTTCCTGCAGTTGGTACGATGGTGGTGTGGGTGCCTATCTGTATTGTACAGTTTGCTACAGGCAGCATGGGCAATGGCATCGGACTTACGATTTATTGCCTCCTCGCTGTGGGCGGCATTGATAATGTGCTGCGCTTTACCATCCTTAAAAGGATTGGGGACGTACATCCGCTTGTTACCGTTTTCGGCGTATTGCTCGGCCTTAGCCTGTTCGGCATGATGGGGCTGATTTTCGGGCCTTTGCTTCTCTCCTATTTTACCTTGCTGATTAAAGTTTATCGAACAGAATTCGGGAAAAAACAGGAACTACTACTTGCCCAAACCGAAGTAACGGAAGTACAGAAAGAATAAGAACATCAATCATCCTTTGACCGCCAATTTATAAAAGGAAATTATCCCTTTGCAGACCGCATAAAATCAACCACCCCGGCAAACGGAACGGTTTTTTGTTCTCCTGAGGACAGGTGTTTTATATTCACCACACCGTCCGATAGTTCGCGGCTGCCTAACACGGCAATGTAAGGGATACCTTTTTTATCGGCGTATTTAAACTGTTTGTCAAACTTTGCCTGCTCGTGAAAAATTTCACAGGCAATGCCTGCCGCCCTTAGCTCCTGCACGATTTGCAAAGCGCGTGCAGCCTCCGATTCGCCCAGGTTAAAGAATAATATTTTAGCACCGCCCGCAATATCCTCCGGAAAAAGGTCAAGTTCCGTCAGCACATCATAAATCCTGTCCACGCCAAAAGAAATACCCACACCCGGCACATTGGGCACACCAAAAAGTCCTGTCAGGTCATCGTAACGACCGCCGCCGCCAATGCTGCCTATTTGTACGCCCAAGGCTTTTACTTCCAAAATAGTTCCCGTATAATAGTTAAGGCCACGCGCCAAGGTAAGGTCTATCACAAACTGCGCGTTGGGATAAGACAGTTTATTTAACCTTTGTGAAAGATAGGCAAGTTCATCGGAGCCTTTCAGGCCGATTTCATTGTTAGCAAACAATTTCCTTAAACGGGATATTTTATCTTCATTGGTTCCTGAAATATTCAAAAATGATTCAATCAGCGATACCTGTTCTGCCGATAACCCACTTTGTACAAGTTCTTCCTTTACCTTGTCTATGCCGATTTTATCCAATTTATCAATGGCTACGGTAATAGCAGTAAGAAAGGACGCTCCTCCACAGATATTCGCCAACGCCGCCAAAACCTTACGGTTATTGATACAGATTTCCACTGGCACGTTCAGTTTTCCGAACACCGTGGCATACAGTTGCACCAGTTCCAGTTCATTTAGCAGAGAAGTGCTGCCGACCACATCCGCATCGCATTGATAAAACTCGCGATAGCGGCCTTTTTGCGGTCTGTCCGCGCGCCATACGGGCTGCATTTGATACCGCTTGAACGGCATCGGCAACTGGTTATAATTCATGGCCACATAGCGCGCAAAAGGAATGGTAAGGTCATAACGAAGCGCACGCTCTGTAATGTCCTTGCTCAGTTTGCCTTCGGTAATCTTACGAAAACCATCGGCAATTTTTTCCGCCTTGTTCGGATTATCCAGTCCATTATTAAGGATTTTAAAAATCAGTTTATCGCCTTCTTCGCCATACTTACCCATCAGGGTGTCAAGATTTTCCATGGCAGGCGTTTCCAACGGTTGAAAACCGTACAACTCAAATACGTCCCTGATGGTATTGAAAATATATTGCCGCCTGCGCACCGTGGCCGCATCAAAATCCCTCGTGCCCTGTGGTATGGTTGGTTTCATCCTTATATTCTATTTGTATTGCAAAATTGGCCGCAAATATAATCATAAACACCACGAATGGTTTATATCAGATGGCATAACATTTAATCAGTCTGAATTATATAACGCTCACCGACCATGTGCGCTCAAAAACACCCCCGCCCTCAAGCCGCAGCATACCTTCCTTATCTGGCAATTGTTGATTTGCCTGCACGCTGTCGGCTATGCCGCACCAAGGCTCGATGCACACAAAGTCGGCATCCTTTGCCGCCCAAAGCCCCAGATAAGGAAATCCCGGAAAGTTGAACCGCAAACCGTGCTGCCTCTTTTTAGAAACCAAATCCACATAGCTGGACTTTAAATACTTTAGCACCACGGCATCTTTGTGAAACAATGATTTTGACAGCGGTAATACCGATTCGTCCTGCAATAAATCATCCGGCGCCTGCTCTATCAGGCCATCAGCGCTGATGGGCCACCTGCCCGATGTTTCTTTCTGTTCAAATGCCAGTACATAATCCTCATACGCTTCGCCCGCAAACATCGGTACAGCAAAGGCCGGGTGACCGCCCACAGAGAAATATAAATCGCCGCTGTCGGGATTTTTAACAATATAAGAAACCGAAAGCGTTTCCTGTTCGATGGTATATTTGATTTGCAGTTCAAAAGCAAACGGATACACCTCATTTGTGCTTTTATCATCTTTCAGCGAAAACAACAGGCTTTCCGCCTCCTGTGCAATCAGTGAAAATTTTTTTGTACGGGCAAAACCATGCCTCGGCAGGCTATAAGCCTTGCCCTCATAATAATAGGTATCATTTTTCAATGTGCCGACGACCGGAAACAATACCGGAGATTTTTTGCCCCAATAGGCAGGGTCTGCGCACCATATATACTCCTGTGCCGATGGTTTGTAAATCATGTGCTGCAACTCGGCTCCCTCATCCGATACGGTGACTTTTAGTAAATTATTCTCAATAACGTAATCCATGTTTTTGGTGTAAAGCTATAAAAAATGCACATAAAAATTTGGTCAGATACGCATATTTATAGTATCTTCAAACTCGTATAACGCTTTCCATTGCTGACTAAAACAAACGCCATGAACATAAAACACCTTCTAAACGCCTACCTGACCTTTTCCAAAAGAGAAGGCCTGGCCATTATCATCCTGCTAATTATCATCGTTGCGCTGGCCGCATTACCGTTTATGAGGCGTAGCAACCCTGCGGCGCAAAATATCTCCGACAGTTCTTTTATTGCACTTGCCGAAACCGTGCCCGAGCCTCAGAAATTTAACGACGGGCAAAAACAGAACTATGCCGAACTACAATATCAATACTCCAGAAAATCATATAACTCCAGCCCCGCACGGCTGTTCCCGTTTGACCCTAATACGTTGGGGGCAGAGGGTTTTAAAGAGCTCGGGCTGCGCGATAAAACCATTCAAACGCTGATGAACTACCGGAACAAAGGTGGTCAGTTTCGCAAACCGGATGATTTGAAAAAAATATATGGCCTGCGGCCGGATGAATATACCCGCCTGGCACCTTATATCTCTATTGCCGCTAAAGAAAACAATCATCCTGAATATCAGAAAAAAGAATGGGAACAACGCAGTCCGGCAGCGGAAAAAAATTATTATACCAAAAAGCAGATTGACATTAACGAAGCAGATACCACCGCATTCAAATCGCTTTATGGCATCGGTAGCGCACGGGCCATGCGTATCGTGAACTTCCGGGAAAAATTAGGCGGCTTTTACACAATCGAACAAGTAGGCGAAACTTATGGGATACCCGACAGCATTTTTCAGAAAATAAAGCCCCTGCTGACCATGAGCAGTTCATCTGTTAAAAAAATCAATATTAATACCGCGGGTTATGAAGAACTGAACGCGCATCCTTACATCAACAGTAAGCTGGCATTTCAAATCATGAAATACCGCAAAGAAAAAAGCAGTTTTGCAGATGTTGACAACGTTAAAGAACTTGCAGATGCCGCAGGCGACAATTTTGACAAACTCAAACACTATATCACACTGGATAATCCATAAACAATATAGTAGATTTAAAATCGTTAAAACACAAAAAAGCCCCAATACAGGGGCTTTAAAAGTTATCTATTTTTGAAATATTATTTTTCCCAAACCAATGCGCTGGCACCCAAGATAGCCGCATCGGCTTCTTTCAGTTCGCTGAACACCAGTTGTACTTTGTTTTGAAAAATAGGCAACAGGTTGCTTTCCATGTGCTCGCGCGTAGGCTTCATGATGAAGTCGCCCGCCTTGATAACACCTCCGAAAAGAATGATTGCCTCCGGTGAAGAGAACATGATAAAATTAGCCAATGCCTCGCCCAGTATCTGTCCGGTATATCTGAACACTTCGATAGCAGTAGGATCGCCTTTTATCGCCGCGTCATAAACCGCTTTGGAGTTGATGTCATCCTCATCTATATCGTTCAGGATAGATTTGGGGTTTTCCGCACGGAGTTTCTTAGCCGTTATCGTGATACCTGTAGCTGAGCAATAGGCTTCCAAGGACCCTTGTGCACCCGTGCTCCAGTGCCTGCGGCCTCCGCGGCGGACAATGGTATGTCCCAGTTCGCCCGCAAACCCGTCATGTCCGTAAACCATTTGCCCGTTGCAAACGATACCGCTGCCCACGCCCGTGCCCAGCGTAATCATAATAAAATCCTTCATGCCACGTGCCGCACCGTACAACATTTCGCCCATCGCGGCAGCATTTGCATCGTTGGTAAGCGTGCAAGGAACACCGAATTTTTCACTCATCAGCGAAGCGATGGGAAGAACGCCCTGCCAGGGAAGGTTTGGTGCGTATTCTATAGTCCCCGTATAATAATTACCGTTAGGAGCACCCATGCCAATGCCCTTTACGTTCTGCTCCGCAGCGTTCTCTTTCAATATAGGGCTAATCGCAACATACAAAGCATTGATAAAATCCTCTACCGTGTCGTAACCATCTGTCTTGATTTCACCTTTTTGCAAAATCTCCCCACGATGGTTAACCAAGCCATATTTGGTGTTCGTACCGCCTATGTCAATGCCAATTGCAAACTCTTTTGACAAATCAACAATTCCCATTTTACTATATAATTTAAGATGATAAAATAAACAATTTAAAATGTCCAAACCGTGTGCTCCACTGCAAGCCTATGGCACAGTTTTCAAATATATCCTTTTTTAGCGTCTCTTTGCATACGGCCGCAAACAAATCGTTTGCACAAACAACAAACCGCCTAAAAAAGTATCCCAACCCCGACAAATTCACTGTCTGCCTGTTCATTTCCTATGGAAATTTACAAATCAGCGGTAAATGTAATGAGTTATGCGGTAAATAAAAAGTTTTGGCAAGTGACATTTATCATGTTTAATATTAAAAAAAAACCTTAACATTACAACCAAATAACGATTTGATTTATGGAGATAATACATGTATCAGCAGAATGCTATCCTATGGCCAAGGCGGGTGGCCTTGGGGATGTTGTGGGAGCCTTGCCAAAATACCAAAATAAGCTTGGCCATATCGCAAAAGTAGTGATGCCTATGTATCGCACTAAGTTCCTGTATGACAACGAGTGGGAATTAGTACACGAGGGCGGACAATCCATTGGCGGACAATGGTTCAAGTACAGCGTCATCCGCGAAGCGACCAACAAACTCGGATTTGACCTTTATTTAGTGGACATAAACGGGTTGCTTGACCGCGAGCGGATTTACGGTTACGATGATGACCAACGGCGTTTCGTGTCCTTTCAACTTGCCGTTTGCGACTGGCTGAGCCATTGGCAAGACAAGCCGGACATCATCCACTGCCATGACCATCAAGCGGGCTTTGTCCCTTTCCTGTGTAAATATGCCCACGCTTTTAAATATCAATTAGCAAGCGTGCCTACCATTTTTACCATCCATAATGGGCAATATCAGGGGCAGTTTGGATGGGATAAATATTTCTATATCCCTGCCTACGAACTTATACATTGGGGTCAGTTAGAATGGAACGGGGATATTAACCCCATGGCTTCTGCGGTAAAGTGCGCGTGGAAAGTGACCACCGTGAGCCAAAGTTATATGGACGAGCTAAAATATTCCGCAGCCGGCCTTGAAAACCTCTTTGAATACGAAAAAGGAAAGTGCTTAGGCATACTGAACGGTATAGATGCAGACGTTTGGAATCCGGCAGCGGACAACCTCTTACCCGCCAGCTACACGCCCAAGACCGTGGAAGCGGGCAAACAAAAATGTAAAGAGGAACTTTGCAAACAGTTTGACCTTTCTCCCAATAAACCATTATTTGTATTTATTGGCAGGTTGGTTGGGGAAAAAGCTGCTGACCTGCTTCCGGAAGCCATTAGCCAATCCATTTATGAACAGGGCGGCAAGGCATCGTTCCTCATATTAGGGTCAGGCGATAGCTATGTGGAAAATGCCCTCAGTGCCTTAAACGACCGCTTCAAGGGATATTTCAATTCTTATATCGGGTATAACGAAAAGCTCAGCCACCTGATGTATGCCGGTGCCGATTTCCTGTTGATGCCCAGCCGTGTGGAACCCTGCGGTCTTAACCAGATGTATGCCCTTAAATATGGTACTGTGCCCATTGTTCGCAATATCGGCGGATTAAAAGATACCGTAAAAGATTTTGGCGCGCCAGGCGGTTTTGGCATCACGATGGAACAATCAAGTGTGCAGGACATCACTTATGCCATATCACGCGCGATAGACCTGTATAATAATCAACAGGAAAAATTGCAAAAAATCAGGAAACAAATTATGGGCATAGACCACAGTTGGGATTCCTCGGCACAGGCATATATAGACTTGTATCAATCGTTAATAGAGTAGTTTAAACCAATATTTATTCCATAAAAACAAACTTTTGCTCAGCTAAAAGAACGCGAATAACAATACTAACGATAAGCATACATAAACCAATCGGATATACTCCAAAACAAAATATCATAAATATTAGAATAGACTTATATTTGTTAAACACTCAAAAAAAACATTTTCTATGTCAATATCAAAAGAAGTAATCGCCATCATCTTGGGCGGAGGTGCAGGTTCGAGATTAGCCCCACTGACAAGCAGCCGCTCAAAGCCCGCCGTGCCCATTGCCGGAAAATACAGATTAGTGGATATTCCCATTTCCAACTGTATCAATTCCGACATAAACCGCATGTTCGTGCTTACACAGTTCAACTCTGCATCGCTAAACAGACATATCAAGAACACGTACCGCTTCAGTCCTTTTAGTTCATCCTTTGTGGACATTCTGGCTGCTGAGCAAACGCCTGACAACCCCACTTGGTTCCAAGGCACTGCCGATGCGGTAAGGCAAAGCTTGCGACATCTTGAACCTTTCCCGAGCGAGTATGTGCTCATCCTTTCCGGCGACCAGCTTTACCAGATGGATTTCAACAAAATGTTTCAAAACCATAAGGACAGCGGCGCCCAGTTGTCCATCGCCACTATTCCCGTAGGCGACAGGGAAGCCCCGGAATTTGGCATCCTTAAAGCCAATGAGGAAAATATCATTACCTCCTTTATTGAAAAACCCGCTAAGGAACTATTACCTGATTGGGTTAGCGATACCGGTTCTGCCATGCAACAAAAGGGAAGGAATTATCTGGCCTCTATGGGTATTTACATTTTCAACAGGGACGCGCTTATTGAACTGCTAACTGAAACTTATCCGGATGCCACGGATTTTGGAAAAGAAATCATCCCTAATTCTATATCCAACCTCAAGGTGGCGAGCTATCAATATGACGGATACTGGACTGACATAGGCAACATCTATTCTTTCTTTGAAGCCAACTTGGAACTTACTTCGGACATCCCCGAATTTAACCTGTTTGACAATACGAATACGGTCTATACGCGCGCGCGCATGTTGCCGCCCGCAAAAATCAGCGGCACAACACTCGAAAAGACTGTGGTGGCCGAAGGTTGCATCATCAATGCTTCCCGTATAGAACATAGTGTTGTGGGCATCCGTTCCCGCGTGGGATATGGCTCCACCGTTGTAAGCTGTTACATTATGGGCAGCGATTTTTATGAAACAATCGAAGATATTGCGACCAACCAAAGCAAGGGTATACCTCCTATCGGCATTGGTAAACGTTGCTATCTGCGCAATTGCATCATTGATAAAAACTGTCGCATCGGCGATGATGTGCGCATAAATGGCGGGCCGCATCTTGAACCCAGCGATCATGAGTTATATACGGTTAAAGACGGTATAGTCGTCGTAAAAAAAGGAGCCGTGTTGCACAACGGCTTTGTAATATAAAACAATTAAAACTGGTGGCCTTCCCACCAGTTTTTTATTTCCTGTTTGCTTATCAGGTATGAAAAATTTTTCGATGGTTGGATGATTGGGCAAAATAAAAGAAGGCCTGAAAGTGATTTTGCATACTTAAAAAATCATAATAATTTTGCAGAAACGTTTCTGCCATGAAATATTTTTCATCAGCGCCTTTTTAAGCAATGATATCAGACTCTCGGTTTCCTTTATTAGAAGTATTTGCCAGGTATAACAATTTTCACAATCAGATAGAGGCATGTTAAAAACAAAATAATAAAATTCATTACTATCTTCCTTAACTAAAAAACGAATATTGCTTTTACATTTATATTTTACTTCCTACAAATTTCCGTCAGCAAATGCTTCAAATAGTTTAATCAGATCGGCCACTTCCATTTTGTCAATAAAATATTCACTGTTATCCAAAGCACTACCTGATAGCCTTACAACATTCATTCTTTCATTTTTAGTTTCGTCAGTAATAACAACAACGGATACTTTAAAATTGTCTGTTTCTCCTATAGTAGTGCTGTTTTCAGAAATTAATAGCTGTTACTGCTTTGTCAGGTTGGAGCTGTTAAAAGTCCTCGTGAAATCGCCCGCGTATTCTCCCAAAGACCAAGGGCTATTGGGATTAGGGGCAGTGGGATTAGCGCTTCCGGGACCATTTACATAGTTCTTAGAATAATTAAAACATGGACCTGTTTCCCTAACGGTTAAGGACATTACATTTCCACTAATTCTCCCGGAAAAACTTTGAACAAAATTATACATATGGTTTTCGTTTTTACGAAGCCGCGTAAAGTTAAACGTTCCATCGGCATTAATTTTCTGCTCTACCGGCGCTGCGTATCCAAAGGGCCATCTATACTGCCAGACGTTTCCATAATCCTCGCCGTAACCTTGGTTGATCTCAATTGCACCGATCTGCCCATCCTTATAAACCTGGAAAAGAAACAGTTTAAAGTCATTAATAGATCTTGTTTCATTAATATCAATTGTACTTTTATAAGCTGTAGGAAAGTTAATGGTATAAGACGCTGGGCCACTGTATGTGCCTGCAAATGAAGATAAATCTACCGGTTTAGGGCTATTGGTATTTAGATAATTAGCTACGAGACCTATAATACCGATGTCATCAGTCATTGTTACATGTGGAAGCCAGCTTGATAAAGGTATAGGAAAGGGGCCGGTGGCTCCTGATACATTAGTAGCGCTGTTTACTGTAACAAGTCCATCAGACTCTGAATCTACAATAGGAAGTCCATTAAACGATATCAGGGAGGTAGCAGCTATAGTATAATATGGAATCGGTGCTCTTTGATTTTTAATTTTATTGATATATGCAGAAGATCCCAATAAATCCCGGACTCCTTGCGTAGCATTATTGTAAGCATAAAAATCATCAAACAGCAGCTGCTCTGCTGTTCCAACAACTAAGCCTATAAAACTATTAATAAGCGCTTTTGATGATCCTTGGTGTGGCGTACCAAGAGTAACCAAGTGCTCTACAAATTCACTACATCCTCCGTTTTCTATCGCCGTTCTGGCAACAAGTCCGCCCATGCTATGCCCAATAATATCAATTTTGGATTTATACTGTTTCAAAAGCTTTGATAACTCAAATCCATTATCCTCTATGCTTTTGCTTGTATTATAACCATATGTCCAAAACTCCGTATAGCCTGAAGAAGACCGCGAAATTAAACTCGTTAGAAAGTTCGTCCAACAAGATGAGGGGGAACTTCTAAGTCCATGAACTAATAGCAAAACTTTTTTGTCTGTACCTGTAATTTGAGGAGTACTGAAATTGAACTTACCGTTTACAAGCGAAATCCGCTTTAAGCCGAGTTCATCATCGGGTGGAGGAGGTAGCAATATCTTTACAACCATTATTGTCAACTCCCCTTTGTCAATACCAACAACACTTCGTGCTTGTGTGGCATGATCATTCGTTGCCCAATCAGTTACATCAATTGATATTTTTAAGTCATTCCCAGTGATAGTATAATACATGGGATAATATGCATCTCCATTATAAGCAAATACTGCGGTTTGTAACGTATCAACAAAATTTTTAGGTTTGGGGACAATAATTGTAATTGTATTATTTAAAATTTCTGACGGGATTGCAATCGTAAACGGCCTTCCAGTTACAGTAAGATTCTGATTTGGTACAGTCTTGGGTTCTTTCCCCGTTATACCTACAGATACAGTAGCATCTCCCGACAAAGCGCCGGCGGGTATAACCATCTTAATGGAATCAGCAGTTTCCAGCGTACCACCCACAGATGCTTTTACAAGTGCTGTGGCAACTTTAGGAAGTTTTTCGGGCTCATTTTCTTTCTTATTATTATCAGTACTGTCTTTTTTACAGGAGAATAGGAGTGCCAGCACTCCTAAAAAATATACTAAATATTTTGAGCATCTCATAGCAGGTCTATTTCAGTCGTAATCAAATATATTAGTCCTGTTTAATTAATCGCCTTTATTCTTTACAGCTGTAATAAATAATGCCGTAGCGCTATATGAGTTATCTGTCAATGCTGTAATAGTTCCATTCTTCCACATTACAGCTCTATATACAGGGCTATTATAATCATAACCACAAACAAAAACATCATTGTCCAAAGCGCAAACGCACAATCCAACAGCGCTCCTGCCCTCATCAGGAAGAGAAGAAGCGATGCCGTTTTTCCACAATTGCGCAACATAAGTTCCATTAATTTCTCCATACCCACATATATAAGTGTTGCTGCCATTTACAAAAACGCCATTAGCCCATACATAGCTGCTGGGGCCATTCAAAGCAGTATAAGCGCCATTCTTCCATAAGCCTGCGCCTGGTGTATTACAGCCACACACATAAATGTCGTTTCCGGATATACTGATAGAAGACGGCGTGGTTGATCCACTTAAGCGCTGATATATTGTACCGTTTTTATAAACTCCTTTTGTATCATCGCATATATACACATCATTTCCGGAAAAGGCAATGCCAATGGCTGTTACATCAGATGAACCATCAGACAATGATAAAGGAGCTCCATTCTTCCACAATTTTGCTACTTTTTTTGCTCCATTACTTTCATATCCACATACGTACACGTCATTTCCAATTACACAAACACCCATAGCCCTGGCTTTATTAGCTCCATTAGTCAGGGATGAAGAAGCGCCGTTTTTCCAAAGCTTTGCTACGTCTTTAGAGCCATCATTCTCATAACCGCAAACATAAACGTCATTGCCTGAAACAAAAATGGAATTCGCCGATGCTTCATTTTTGCCATCCGTGAGAGATGTGGCTGATCCATTTTTCCATACTTTAGCATACTTACCTTCGTATCCTGCAACGTACACATTTACAATTCCTGCTTTAGGCTCTTCGGGCGTTTTGTGGCTGTCTTTATCTTTTTTACAATTGGAGAAAAAAAGAGCACAAGAAAAGAAAAGCAATATCAGTTTTTTCATTTTTACTGTTTTCTGGCTTTAATATTTATGAATGATTTTGTTGCTATCTTTAAATCCATTATTCAGGTTTGAAAATTTAGAGCCTGCGCTCACTAAAATATCTTCAAAGTGCTCAATCTTCCACAAGCGCACCCGATGATTTCTCATATCCATTTGTTTTTTCCGCCTACTCTCCATGGTTTTCGGCTTCCCCGTTATAAAGGTTTTTAACACCCTCAAAATTCATGTAACATTTTGTTGTAATCAAAAAAGCAGGATAAACAGCAGGGTTTTAAGGATAAATTTATAGGGATAAGGAAAATTATAGTTGTGTCAGGCTTGCGCCGGATCAGCATTCGTAAAAGGAGTTTTTCCGGAGCTCTTTCAGAGTATAGGAAATTCAGCCACCATGTCCGAAAGGCAGTTATCTTAGTTTTGGTTTCCCAACTGTCTTAGCCCGGTAATCACTAATATATCAGCCCAAAATCTGTGAACAAATGCTCAAAACATATTTTTATAGACCGTCCCCACCGGCACGTTCTCATTTGCCACCGTTATATAATGCCCCTTTCGCCGGGCGGTAATGTAGTGCGTGTTTATAATAAATGCCTGGTGCACCTGCTGAAAGAATGGAGGCAATATTTCTTTTATTTTTTCGATAGTGGAGCCCATGATAAAAAAACACCCCGTCCGTGTAAATTTAAACAGTATGGTATTTCGTTGAATGTGGTTAGAAGATTGTATCACGGCCACCTCTTCAAAACGGATTTCTTTACTTACAAAATCATATCCTGAAAAAGCTGTTTTAGCCAATATTTCGTATGTCGTGTTTTCAAAATACTTGCCCTTCAAAAAGATGCTTTTTATTTTTGGCATATCTTTATCCGGCATTGCCATTTCCACAGCAACCAGCAACTGCTTTTCAATAACAGGTTTGGTTATAAATGTTGCCGGTTTGGAAAGCCGTGCATATCTCAGCGTGGTTTCATCGGAATAGCCGCTAAGAAACATGAAAGGGATGCTGTAATGATCCTGCATATAATGAGCGATCCTGATGCCGGCATCCTCATCTTCAAAAAGCTGTATGTCCAAAAGCACCAAATCGGGCAGCTCGCTCCTAATAAAGTCCACGCTTTCCTTATAGGTATCAACAACAAAACAGCTGCCCATCTGCTTCTTCTCCAATAATTCCTTAATGTGATAGGCAATCAGAAACTCATCCTCAACAATTAGTATTTTTTTCATATTCCGGTTAAAATTTTATCATACAACAAGCGCCGCCTTCATTATAGAAACTAATCCCGGCGTGTAGCTGATGCGCCAGCCCATCAAGCATTATCCGCCCAAATCCGTTTGTTTTCTGCTTCAGAAAATCCATACTATACCCTTTTCCATTGTCCCGATAGATTATTAAAAAACTATTATCTTCCCTTGTGGCAACAAAGGAGATACTCTTTTCGTTGCTGTTTTCAAAAGCATATTTGAGGGAGTTTGTAAACAGCTCATTGAACATTAATGCCAAAGGAGTAGATTTTTTTTTGAGGAATAATAATATTTGTATCAATACAGGTTTTCACATCGCCGCTAAGTTCTTTCTGCGTCAAAAGAGACGATGCAATTTTTTCTGCTACTGGCTGAAAACTGATATCTTCGAGATCATCTCCTTTGTATAATTGCCGGTGCACAGTTGAGATAGCAATAAGGCTGTTATCAATATTGGCAAGTTTTTCAGGGCTGATATTATCTTTATATTTGTTCAGCAGACTGCTTACCAACGCGAGGCTGTTGTGCACCCGGTGATGTTGTTCTTTCTGCAGGTTTTCAAGATACTTTTTTTGCCGGCGTATTTTGGTATTCTGAAAGAGCAGGATGATTGTGAACAGCATGGCCAACAACAATACAGGCAGAATATATTTGAAAAGACGGGTGAAGTAGAAGGTTTCCTTTTGTATTTCCTCAATCTTACTAAAGCGTTGATTAAGGCTGTCAATAATGTTGTTTTTTAACAGGGTGGTTTTATCGCCTGCATTTATAACATCACTCAGAGAGTCTGCTACAAGCGCTATTGCTTCATTCATCCTGTTTATATCAGCTTCTCTTAGTATTTCGGCTTCGGGCTTTTTGAGTATGGTATAATCGGGAATATATTTTACAGTAGTTACAAAATCTTTGTTGCTGCTGTTTGTTTTTATCACAATTGATGGAGGAGAAGCATAGCCATATTCCGGCTTAAAAATGATCTTATAATACCCAAAGGTTAATCCGTTTATTTTTTCACCTCCTGATAACCAGGTAACACCATTATCAAAGCTCCAGCGACCAATGCTTCCCGGCTCAATAATAACACTCAGAGACACTTCAGGCATTATTTCATTAACGCGACCATAATCAATAAACCTACTTGAAGGGTTTATAAAATATTCTGGCCACAAGGGATTAACATCACATCTACATTCTGATATTGTATCTCTATGTATAGGAAGATAACCTCTTTTATGAATAGGATTATATGCGGGTGCCCTGCGAATCCCAAACCCAAAATTATCATTCTGAATATCCTTATAAACTATTCCTATTTTTTGACCTGCATACACATACTGCCCCGAATGAATTGAAGGAAAAATCCCCATATACGTTGTGGTTATGCTGTCTCCATTTACCCATATTGCATCATTAGGCTGATTATTCTCCCCAAAACTTGAAGTATTATAAATTATTGCAGTTCCTGAATGGGAGGCAAATATTGGAGACTGCTCTGCAAAAGTATAAACACCTAAAACCCATTTTTTAGGGGAATCATTACAATACTGTCCATGTGCTATATCTCCAAATTGACTTCCTTTTAGTTGAGGCTTTCCAAAAGGGGTATTCCCTAAGAAAGGAGAAAACAGGCTAAGCCCTCTGCCTTCGTTTAACTCATAGCATTGCTGCGAATAAGCAGTAAAGGGTATAAGCAGAAGTATGAGAAATATATTACGCAACATATTTTACGAAAAATACATAAGTTCTTTATTCTAACAATATATCAGGATAAATGAGCGCATTTTCAGGATAAATCGTTATAAAAATTTTTAGCAAAAATGGTACTGTTTTGAAACGCTCTCATTCCAGACGGCAAACTGCTTATAAAAAAAGTCCGGGGCCATTCATTACCCATATCCGAGACAACCGAAGCCCGCTAAGCGGATAAACAAAGCGCAGGCCATGCCTGAACGTTTGCCAACCTTTTTCAATCTAATGACGGATGGCCATTACTTCTTAACTGGCTGAATACAACACCAACCAAGATAGAACCCAACCCCAAAACTTCCATAAAGCAAATTACGCCCTTTTAAAACAATTCCGGCTGATTGGAATCTTTTTCTTTCGGCATCCATTCCATTTGCACGCTTTTATTGTAGTCCGTAAGCTTTGCGCCTACTGCTTTCCAGCCCATCACCTCGGTCATCTTGGCAATCTTGAACTTTGCGCTACGCACCTGTGCGCCACGGCCGCTCTGCACGTGCAGCACGGGGTCTTCATCCGTCGTGGCACATTCCACATAGTTCCCCTCTCCTTCCTTGATAAAGAGGAAGCGGTTACGCAGCGTACTGGTTTCTATCCTGAACCGCTTCACGTTAAACTGAAGGCTCTTTTGCTCAACATACACCGCCGTGATTATTTTTTCCGGGTCAAAACGTTCTATCAGCAATACTTTTTCGGGGTCGAATTTTTGCGTCATTTCCTGGTCGGTTACTTCGTAATAACCATCCGCGTACAACACCAGCACCCTGTCCTCCGGTTCAAACATGCCGAGATAAATGCCTTTTTCCTCAGCGCTCAAACGGCCAAACTTATCATCGAACCACAATTTGCGACCGCTCAACGTGGCACGCCCGGCTTCTTTGAACTTCACGGATTTTATCGGGTACTTAGTAACCTGATTGCCCATGCTGCTGCGCCCTTTGATGGCCAGT
Source organism: Niabella sp. (assembly GCA_047601605.1). Taxonomy (GTDB): domain Bacteria; phylum Bacteroidota; class Bacteroidia; order Chitinophagales; family Chitinophagaceae; genus Niabella. The sequence goes on along the minus strand of JASGIU010000004.1, from coordinate 23,113 downwards.
TCCTCAAAATAATATTCAAGCTCTTTTACCCGCGCCGAACAGTTGGGGCTTAATATAACCTTCACCACCTCGGCCTCGCCGTTAGGATTCACGGATAAATAATGCACCTTGCTCTTATCGTCACCTTTGGTCAGGTCATACTCTTTGTCGCGCGTGATGCCGGTAACGTTAAAACGTTTAGCGTAACTCACGCCTGACTTACCGTCCACATAAATCATATTGTAGGTGGTACGTTCATCGTTCTTCTGAAAAACAGCCGCATGTATTATATCCTTTCCGATAAAGGTCTTATCCGCCACGCGCACCACTTTCATTTTTCCCCGTTTGGTGACAACAATAATATCGTCTAAATCGGAGCATTCAAAAAGGAACTCTTCCTTCTTCAAACCCGTTCCGATAAATCCCCCCACCCTGTCCATGTACAGTTTGGTATTGGCAATGACAACGTTCTTGGCCTCGATTACTTCAAACTGCCTGATTTCGGTTTTGCGCTCGCGGCCTTTACCAAACTTTTTCAGCAGGTTTTCAAAATAAGCCACGGCATAGTCCGTCAGGTTGTCCAGATGATGTTGGGTCTGTTCGATTTCCCCATCCAGATTTTTAATCTGATTGATGAGGTCTTCTATATCGGTTTTATAAATCCGCCTTACAGGTTTTTCCGTTAACTTCAGAATGTCTTCCCGCGTAACATCGCGTTTTAATTTCTTTTTAAACGGCCCGAATGCTTTGTCTATGTTCACTAAGACCTGCTCCCAGCTTGCCTTTCGGTCTTCCAGTTCTTTATATATCTTTTCTTCAAAAAAGATTTTTTCCAGCGAGGTATAATGCCATTTCTCGTTCAGCTCCGCGAGCTTTATTTCCAGTTCACGTCGCAATAACTCGCGCGCGTTATCCACGGAAACCGTTAGCAGTTCCTGCACGGATAAAAACCTTGGCTTTTCCTCTACAATCACACAAGCATTGGGCGAAATGGAAGTCTCGCAAGCCGTGAATTTATATAGCGCATCAATCGTAATATCGGGAGAAATGCCCGGCGCAAGGTCAACCTGTATTTCCACTTCGGCGGCAGTGTTGTCCGTCACCTTTTTTATCTTAATCTTGCCCTGGTCATTTGCCTTCACGATTGATTCCATCAACTGGTCTGTGGTCACGCCGTAAGGCACACTTTTAATCAACAAGGTTTTCTTGTCAAATTCTTCGATATGCGCGCGCACTTTTACCTTGCCGCCACGTTTGCCCCGATTATATTCTGCCACATCAATCATGCCGCCCGTCTGAAAGTCGGGGAACAGCTCAAACTTTTTACCCCGCAGGTATTTAATGGAAGCATCTATCAGCTCGCAAAAATTGTGGGGCAATATTTTGGTGGACAATCCCACGGCGATGCCTTCTGCCCCGTGTGCCAGCAAAAGCGGGAATTTCATAGGCAATGTGACCGGCTCGTTCTTACGGCCGTCATAGCTGAGCTGCCAGATAGTGGTCTTGGCGTTAAACGCCACTTCCAGCGCAAACTTGCTCAACCGCGCCTCTATGTAACGTGGTGCGGCGGCATCATCCCCGGTGCGCACATCGCCCCAGTTGCCCTGGGTTTCTATCAGCAAATCTTTCTGACCCATGTTCACCAACGCATCGCCGATGCTCGCATCACCGTGCGGGTGGTATTGCATGGACTGGCCGATGATATTGGCCACTTTGTTAAAACGCCCGTCGTCCATTTCCTTCATCGCGTGGAGAATGCGCCGCTGCACGGGCTTCAACCCGTCCTCGATGGCGGGCACCGCACGTTCCAATATCACGTAAGAAGCATAATCCAGAAACCATGTTTTGAACTGCCCCTGAATCCCTGTAATATTGTTCTCCAAATCTCTAATCTCTTCCGGACTCATAATTTATGCTTTTAAAAAATCCCGTCAAACAAACCTTATACCTTACTGTCGCTATCAAAAATTTTATACGGTCGTTTCATTTACCTCAACCGCTGCTTTGGCGGCGGCCAGCTTCACGTCAAAACTCTTCCAATCTTTTGCCACATCGCCTTCTATCACAACCTTTCCGTTTTGTATCAATTCTTTCATCCGCCACATCAGAAAAACATCCCCGGTTTTTATTTTCATGCGGTTTAACGTATTCGTCAACACGCGCGTGGCCTTCTGCCAATCGCCTGTAATGTTTTTTAAAATCTCTGCATCGTAAAAATCGGCTTCTTTAGACACTATTTTTTTACCGCCTTCCAACATGCGCACGGTGGCATTTTCCTGCATCAGTTTTGCCCATTCATCGGGGTCAACCTCAAACTCGCTCAACGTAATCGGCCTTGCCAGTTTTTTAGCTTTTAAAAACTCGGACGGTTGTATTTCGCTCAGCCATAAAGGATAAAATATTCTGTCCCTTTTCATTAATGAAAGGAAGATTGTTCATATACAAGACCATCACCCTGCCCTGATATGCCCTTAGCTGCGGCATCAGCCAATAATAACCGCATACATCGTGCTGATTCTGCCCCATCCATATCCACAATTCTTCCTCGGGGTTTTCGTCCAACTGTTTTGTGAGGTTGTGCACGGTCATCTTATCATCCACAATATCCACCTGCCCGGTATAGGGTGAACCCGTCAACAGGTTTTCCCACCACGCGCGGCGGCGCTGATAACCTTCAGTCTCGTATATGTCGGCAATAGGCCCCACGGCATAGTCGTCCTTTATCTGCAACACAGATCCGGCAAGTGTTTCATCCAACTCCATCACCTTGTGCATCAAGGCAACCTCGTTTTCGTTAAAAACTACATGAATCATTTATGATTGGTGATTTACGATTTTATGATTTCTTAATATTGTCCATTTATATTCCAAAGTTGAACGGAGCGTCGCAACGAAGATGATAGCAGCACAAAGCTGGCTCAAAAAATCATTGCAAAATTATTCTTCAATCGCTTCGTCCATCTCTATGCGCAGGTTATCTATGATAAACTCCTGGCGCTGCATCGTGTTCTTGCCCATGTAATATTCCAACAATTGCTGCACGTGGTCGCCCTGCTCAATGTGCATCAGTTGCTTGCGCATGTCGGAACTGATGAACTGCGAAAACTCATCGGGGCTTATCTCGCCCAGACCTTTAAAGCGTGTCACTTCCGGCTTGCCGCCCAGTTTTTTGATGGCAGCCTGTTTTTCTGCCTCATCATAGCAATAAATGGTCTCCTGTTTATTGCGCACGCGAAAGAGCGGCGTTTCGAGCACATAAACTTTTTCATGCTTCACCAAGTCGGGGAAAAACTGCAAAAAGAAAGTCATCAGCAGCAAACGGATGTGCATCCCGTCCACATCGGCATCGGTAGCAATCACCACGTTGTTAAAGCGGAGACCGTCCATGCCCTCTTCTATGTTCAGCGCGTGTTGCAGCAGATTGAACTCCTCGTTTTCGTAAACCACTTTTTTGGTCAACCCGAAACAGTTTAGCGGTTTACCGCGCAGGCTGAACACCGCTTGTGTTTCCACGTTGCGCGCCTTGGTGATAGAGCCGCTGGCACTATCACCCTCGGTGATGAAAATCGTTGTCTCGTTCTGGCGTGCGATAAATTCGTCCTTGCCTTTTGTCGGCGGCTCGTCATTCAAGTGATAACGGCAGTCGCGCAGTTTCTTGTTATGCAGGTTGGCTTTTTTAGCCCGTTCGTTTGCCAGCTTTTTAATGCCTGCCAAATCCTTCCGCTCGCGCTCGCTTTGCTCGATGCGTTTCTTTAAAGTTTCGGCAACAGTGGGATTTTTGTGAAGGTAGTTATCCAATTCCCGCGACAAAAAATCGCCCACAAACTGGCGCATACTCGGCCCGTTCACGTCCACGTTCTGCGATCCCAGTTTGGTCTTGGTCTGGCTTTCAAAAACAGGCTCCACCACGCGCACGGACACTGCCGCCACGATAGCCGTGCGGATATCGGCCGTGTCATAATCTTTTTTATAAAAATCGCGGATTGTTTTTACAAATGCCTCGCGGAATGCCTGCTGGTGCGTGCCGCCCTGACTGGTGTACTGGCCGTTTACGAAACTATAAATCTCTTCGCCATAAGCATTCCCGTGAGTAAACGCCACTTCTATATCATCTCCTTTTAAGTGGATAATAGGATAACGGATTTCGTCCTCATTGGTCTTGCGTTGCAAGAGATCAAGCAAGCCGTTGCGGCTGACGTAGGTCTTTCCGTTGAATATAATTTTCAGTCCTGCGTTCAAAAAGCAATAATTCCAAAGCTGGTTTTCTAAAAACTCATTTTGAAACTTGAAGTTTTTGAAAACGGTATCATCGGGCGTAAAGACAACCTTTGTACCGTTCGCTTCCGTAGTCTTGGCTTCTTTATATTCTTTCTGCAATTCGCCACGCTCAAACTCGGCAGTCTTTTCCTTGCCATCGCGCACCGCGGTCACTTTAAAATAAATACTCAAGGCATTCACCGCCTTTGTACCCACTCCGTTCAATCCCACTGATTTTTGAAACGCACGGCTGTCATACTTTGCGCCGGTGTTCATCTTGCTCACCACATCCACTACTTTGCCCAACGGTATGCCACGGCCATAATCCCGCACAGTCACCGTCTTTCCCTCGATCGTCAGCTCAATGGATTTGCCATAGCCCATCGCATATTCGTCAATACAGTTGTCTATCACCTCCTTCACCAGCACATAAATGCCATCATCGGGACTGCCGCCATCGCCCAGCTTGCCGATGTACATACCGGGACGCAGGCGTATATGCTCCTTCCAATCAAGGGTTCTGATGTTCTCCTCTCCGTAATTACCATTCAAAGCCAATTCCTTCTCCTTTGCCATATCTTTGATTGCCTGTTTTTCTATATTGTTTACGTTGTGGCGTGCCCCTTTGCTTTCTTTCCCCGCACGGCCTTTACCCAAGCAAAGGGTCGGGCTGCTACGGGCTGCGCTTCGCTCCGGTGCCTCGCACTAAACCCTCCGCATTCCTCACGCGAAAACCGAAGCTTCCTGCCGACGTGACGTAACGTGCAAATATAAAGAAACGTGCCGCCCCACCGAAAACCAGAGTTATACACAGGTGTGGAAAAAAGATTTTGTCAAAAAATCAGCCCCAATCCCAAAAAAAATCTAAAAAATGCAAGTACCCCCTACTTATCCGCAAGCTATCTTTATCTTCGTGCCAGATGAGAAAGCATTTTTACAACGTGCGCGATTTTTTGCTGCCCATCATTGATTTTTTTTATCCCCCGTTTAAAAAATTGATGAACCTGCAAACCTTTCACTATGCCGTATCTGGTTCAGCCAACACGTTTTCGGGACTTTTGGTTTATTATATCACTTATCGCTTCATCCTGCAACGGGAAGATTTTGATTTAGGTTTTTATGCCTTCAAATCACATAATGCCGCCCTGTTCCTGTCGTTCTGCGTAACGTTCGTGGTCGGCTTTTTCCTGATGAAATACGTGGTTTTTGATGACAGCAAAGCCCGGGGCAGCGTGCAGCTTGCCAAGTATTTTTTCGTGTGCATATTCAACCTGGTGCTAAACTATTTTCTCTTAAAGCTCGCAGTAGAGCACCTGCATATTTATCCCGTATTCGCGCAAATCGGCACCACATTGATTGTCGTAGTCGTGAGTTATATGGCGCAGCGGTATTTCACGTTCAGGAAAACGCCTGAAAAAACACCGGAACCCGTTTATGTGGAGGAAGAATGAATTGGACAGAAACATATAAAGTAGGTTTTAATTCTATGTTCATCGCTAACCAATCTTTCGCTTACTTTGCAGGTCTAATATTCAGGAACATAAACATTAACGGATGAAAGTTGATTATCTTATACTCGGGCAAGGCATTTGCGGAACATTTTTGAGCTATTTCCTTTTGCAGGAAGGTAAGCGCGTGATGGTGATTGACGACAATAAACCCAACACGGCATCAAGGGTTTCCAGCGGCGTCATCAACCCCGTTACGGGCAGGCGCGTGGTGAAGTCCTGGATGATTGACGACATTATGCCCTTTGCCAAAAAATCATACGACGCCATTAGTGCTTTCCTTGAAATAGATACGGTAGCCCATTCGGCCACCATTCTTGACTTTGTGCCAACGCCCCAAATGTTGGAAGCTTTTAGAAAAAGAATCGAGGACGAAAAGGAAGCTTATCTTAATTATAAAAAAAATACGGAAACCCTGCGCGAGCAATTCAATTTCCCCTTTGAAGTGGTCGAGATAAAATCCTCCCTGAATATCCAAATGTGGGAATTGCTCGTGGCCTGGAAGCAATACTTGACCAAAAACAATCTGCTGCTCGAAGAAGCATTTGATTGGGATAGCTGCCACGTGACCGGGCAAGGCGTCACTTATAAGGATATCAAGGCTGATAAAATTATTTGTTGTGAAGGCGTTACCGGAAGCGGCAACCCGTATTTCGATAAACTGCCGTTTGCCTTTAATAAGGGCGAAGCATTAATCGTGTCTATCCCCGGCCTTAGCAAAGAATATATCTATAAGATGAGTTCAACCATCGTCCCGCTGGTATCGGGTGACCTGTTTTGGGTAGGCTCCACCTATGCACGGGAATATGAAGATGACAAACCCACCGAAATGTTCCGCCGGATTGTGGAGAACTACCTTACGCATTGGCTGAAAATACCGTTTGAGGTAAGAGACCACTTGGCCGCTATTCGCCCGGCCAATCTGGAACGCAGACCATTTGTCGGCCTGCATCCTGTTCATCCGAATGTGGGCATATTGAATGGTATGGGTACAAAAGGCGCCTCGCTCGCACCTTATTTTGCTTATCAGTTGGTACACAACATGCTTTACGACAAGGAAATAGAACCGCTGGCAGACGTAAAACGCTTTAAAGGCATCCTGAGCAAATAAAATAAAAAGCCCCGGTAAATCCGGGGCTAAAAAATATTCAAAATCACATTTCTATCCTAAATAAGATTTCAGCGCGCTGCTATACCTTGCTTTTTGCAGGCGTTTGATAGCACGTTCCTTAATCTGGCGAATACGCTCTTTGGTCAAATCATATTTTTGGCCGATTTGCTCAATGGTCACACCGTTTTCGCCGTCAAGCCCAAAGTAGGCGTTCACGATTTCGGCCTCGCGCGGGGACAGTGACTTTAATACCCGACGGATTTCGTTACGCAGCGAATCCTTCATCACATCATCGTCGGTATCAGAACCGCCTTCGAGCAGGTCGCCCATCGCCACATCCTCGGCCTCGTGCACCGGGGCATCCAAAGAAGTATGGCGGGTATTGCTCTGGAAAATATTGTTGATTTCCGTTTCGCTCATTTCCAAGAGCTCGGAAAGTTCTTCCGTTGACGGTTCTCTTTCGTGCTCCTGTTCAAACGCCATATAGGCTTTATTCGCCTTGTTATAAGTACCGATTTTGTTTTGTGGCAAACGCACCAGCCTGCCCTGTTCAGCCAAAGCCTGCAAAATTGACTGGCGAATCCACCAAACGGCATAAGAAATAAATTTAAAGCCCTTGGTTTCGTCAAACCGCTGCGCCGCTTTTATCAGGCCGAGATTGCCCTCGTTGATAAGGTCACTAAGGGAAAGCCCCTGGTGCTGGTACTGCTTGGCAACGGATACCACAAAGCGCAGGTTTGCCTGCACCAATTTGTCCAGCGCGCGCTGGTCGCCCATCTTGATTTTTTGAGCCAAAGTCGTTTCCTCCTCTGGTGTAATCATAGATATTTTTGAGATTTCCTGCAGATACTTTTCAACAGCCTGAGAGTCCCTGTTGGTTATTTGAGTAGCAATTTTGAGCTGACGCATAGTTATTATTCCAAATTATACAAATATCTTTTTCCCGGTTTACCTTTATCCTGAAAAAAACACCAAATAAAGCCAATTTGTTGCAATTGACATTAATTCAGCGTGCAAAGATAAGGCAGAAACAGCAAACTTTGCCCTATATATACGACATTATTGTGTAATTTATTGTTATTTTATTGATTTTTTTTATCTGTAACCCATTTTTTTTGATTTCTTAACAAAATAAGAAACATTACAACGCCCGCAATCATCAGTCCGAACGAAATCAACTCTGCCTGTGTAGGGTGCATCCCCAAAAAATCCATCTTGACATTCACCCTTATTTTTTCTATCAAAAATCTTTCCAAACCGTTGAACATCAGATACACCGAGAACAACAATCCGGGGATTTTTATTTTCTTGCGCAGCAACATCAATACCCCGAAAAGAATCAGGCAGGCAATGGTTTCATACATCGGGGTAGGAAACACCGGAACAGGCAGGTGGTTACAAAATTTATCCACGCAATTCGCCAAAGGCACACCGGCCTCGTTCACATTATGCGGATAATCATAAGCAAAAAACCAATCCGGCAGAAAACGCAGGAAACCGGGCTTAGAGAAAAAGGCATGATGCGTGCCCTCGTGAGCAAAATAGGCGGCATTATTTTGCAAGGCTGCCTGAAAATCACTGGCAGTTGCAGGAAAAACACCCCCTTGCGTCGATGTTTTGTAGGCGGCATTCATAATGCCCCAATCGCCGTCGCCAGCCACCTGGCAACCGATACGCCCCACACCATACGCCATCATCATGACAGGCCCCATACAATCCGTAAAATGCAGAAAGCCGATTTTGTGCTTGCGTGTAAACCACCAAAGGGCAAGCCCCGCACATATCAGCCCGCCGTAAAAAGTGAGCCCCGCCCCGGAAAGGATGGATGCCGGGTCTTTCACAAAACTATCCCAGTTTTCAAACGCATCAAATAATTTAGACCCTACCAAGCCAAAAACCACGGCAATCATCGTGATTTCCCCCACCCTGTCGTGCGGCCACACTCTGATGGTGCGTTCCTCGGGCTTGGCCAGTTTGTGCTTGTTCTTATCGCGCCAGCGCATATAAGCAAACAACGCGCCCAGCGCAAGTCCCAACAACCAGTTGCCCTGTGTGGAAAAAATATAGTCCTGCGGATTGGTGCCCTTCTCCGCCAAAAACAATCCCAAAAGTTTGAAGCCCAGCAAGAAACCTACAATAAAATTGCCCAACAATTCGCTCAGGGATGCCGGTTTGCCGATAACCACTTTTTCTTCGGTGGGGCTGACAAGCCCTTCCTTGCCCTTGCGCTTCAGCTCCTTTGTGAGCAAAACCCAACCAAGCACAAAAGAAATCGCCACAAAAAAACCGAACGAATTAACAAAGCTCAAAAAGCCCCATTCCACACCAAACCAATCCTTGAAAACATAATATAAATTAGGATACATGCGCGCACATTTAGTGAGTTGCAATATTACAATAAAAAACAGATGAGGACGCTACTAATTCATTGAATCAATAGGAACCCATCTGCTAAAACTAAAAAATGAAACGTAAAATTAGTTGCAGTATTCTTCAAAAGCCGCAATAAGGTTGGCCGCTATCATTTGGGCAGAACGACCTTCAATCATGTGCCTTTCGATGAAATGCACGAGCTTCCCGTCCTTGAACAGGGCAATAGAGGGAGAAGAAGGCGGATAAGGCAGCAAATGCTCGCGCACTTTGCTGACCGCATCAATATCGTAACCCGCAAAGCTGGTCGTCAGGTGGTCAGGTTTTTGGGTTGCGTTGGCAACAGCCATCAACACGCCCGGCCTTGCCGTGCCGGCAGAACAACCGCACACGGAATTTATCACCAACAGATTTGTGCCGCCCTGCGCCAACGATGCTTCAACAGCATCTGGTGTAGTCAGTTCTTCAAAACCATTATCGGTCAATTCCTCTTTCATGGGGATAACTATCTCACTTGGATACATACTTATTTTTTTTAATTGTTTGGATATAAAACGCAAAAGTAAACAAAAAGTTCGGGGCATTACCGGAACATAAGGAAAAGCGTTAAAGCGTAATGTTTTTTGCGCTATATGCTCACATTTTACTATCTAATCACACACTCCAACGTCACCGTGATGGATGCCGTTTTGTTTTTGGAAGAGGTGTTAAACGCACCGCCATAGCTATAATCCTCGTTACTGTTTTGCCCAGTTATCTGAAAAATACCCATGCTCGCCTTGTTTACCGAGCCAAGGTGGCCACCCGTATTTTTGGCAATAATCTCGGCGCGTTTGCGGGCATCTTCCGAAGCCTTGGCCAACAAATCCAGTTTCAGGTCAGCCAGTTTGGTATAAAAATAAAGCGGCTCGGGGGAGTTAAGTTCAATGCCCGTTTCGATAAGTTCGGTTATCTCGCGCGAAAGCGACTCTACTTTTGCGATATCGGATGACTGAACCTTTACGGTTTGGGCAAGATTGTAGCCGCCAAATTCCGAACCGGCCATACGCCCCTCATCCGTATATTTTGTATTATATATCTTATCAATTTTTACGGAAGAAAAAATAATTTCCTTGGGAGAAATACCTTTTCGGGTGAGATAGCCCTTGATGTTGTTCTCATCCTGTTTCAATTGCGCATAAGCCGCTTTGAGGTCGAACGCAGAGCGGCTGTAGCTTCCGTTCCAGGCGATAAGGTCACTGGTGAAATCCGTTTCTGCGCTGCCCGTTACGCGCACCGTTTGCAGGCTCTTGAATTTATATTTGTACGCACCGGCAATCACAAACGCACCTATCAAAACGCAAACAGCGATAATGGCCAAGCCGATAAAATTACGCTGCCGAAAAACAGTATTCTGTGTATTTGAGGCTTCGTTCATTATTATAAAGTTTTAATCAAAAGTAACAAAAATCAGTGGATAGCAATCTCTAATAAAAGCCTACCCATTTGTTAAAGTCTTTGATATAACTTTTTTTCACGGCAAGGCTGTCGTACCTTCGTAAGAGGGTCGTCGGTATTGCGGCTATGTCAATATATTAGGTGTTGTACCCTGAACACTTTTGATATTTAAAACTATATCATTCAATAATATCAGTAATTATGAAAACTAAGATTTATTTATGCTCCATCGCAACATTTGCTTTATTAGCAATGGGTTGTGTCAGTTCAAAAAAGTTCAAAAGCTTGCAGGCCGATTACAATCAGTTGCAAACACAGTCAAAGGAATATTATCAGGCCAACCAGGCTTGCCAAACCAACCTGAGCAGCGCCAATGTGCGGATACAGGGACTTGAAGAGCAAATAAAAAATGCTAAAGAAAACGCGCAATCTTTGCAGGCAGCATTAGAAAATTGCCTTACAGCGTCCAAACAGGGCAATGTAAACATTTCAAAATTGGTTGACGAAATCAACGCCTCCAACGAATACATCAAGCATTTGGTAAACGTAAAGAACACGAACGACTCGCTTAACCTCGTACTGACCACCAACCTCACCCGCTCGCTCAGCCGGGATGAGTTGAAGGACGTCAACATCAGGGTATTGAAAGGCGTGGTGTATATCTCGCTCGCGGATAATATGCTTTACAAATCCGGTAGTTATGAGATATCCGACATTGCGGGCGAAACACTTTCTAAAATCGCCAAAATTATCAATGATTATAAAAACTTTGATGTGTTGATAGAAGGCAATACCGACAATGTGCCCATCTCCCGACCCAATATCCGTAACAACTGGGATTTGAGCACGCTGCGCGCTTCTTCTGTGGTGCAAGCACTGCAAAATCAATACGGCGTTGACCCTAAACGCATGACAGCCGGCGGTCGTGGCGAATATAACATCATCGCCAGCAATGATACAGAAGAAGGCAAGGCTGCCAACAGGCGCACGCAAATTATCATCACCCCCAAGCTCGACCAATTCATGGAACTGATTGGCCAGGCACCGGAAGCAAAAAATTAAGCTGACATCTTTTATATGTATGTTACAAATAAAAAGTCCCGACAATGTGCCGGGACTTTTTTTATCTGAATGATACAAACCAAAGCATAATCAATTTGCTAATTCTATCATAGCTGAAAGCTCTTTTACCAGTTCATCATCGTTGCCACCGAAACCAATGGACTTAAACTTGATGTTGCCATCCTTACCAATCACAAACTTGGTAGGGATACCGCTCACTTCGAACTTTGCAACTACTTCGCTTTCGTTATCCATCAATACGTGAAAATCATAATTGTTTTGTTTGATAAAATCGGAAGCATTCTTCTCTTTGTTTTCCACGTTTTCCCATGTATCCACAAAGAGGAAGACGACATCAGGATTTCCTTTATACTTTGTCACCATCTTTTGCATACCGGGAAACGAGGCACGGCAAGGCCCACACCATGTTGCCCAAAAATCAACCACGATAATCTTGCCTTTCAGGTCTGCCATATTTACGGTTTTGCCGTCAAGATCTTTCAGCGTGAATTGGGGCGCTGCATCATTTAGTATACCCTTTTTCAAATCTTCAAGCATTTTATTATGCGCCTCTTTTTCAAGACCGGCTATATAATCATCAAATCCTGCATCAGATTTTTTGTTTTTTACATAAATATCCTTCAGCATTTGATTGATCTCGCTACCAGCCTTGCCGCTCTTTACAAATCCTTCCAACAAGGGCTTTACCTTTTTAGCAGGCATTGCCTTTTGGGCAAGTATGGCATAGGTTTTATTATAATCCGGCTCATTGCCGCCTTTTATGTCCATTGCGGCTTCTTTGGCATAGGCAAGACCCTTTTTAGCATTGCCCATTTTGTACAAAACCATTGCGTAGGTATCGGCATACTGGGCATACGCAGTTTTTCTTGCCTCTTCCCATTTTTTGGCCGTTGACATAGCAGGTTTGATTGCCGTCGGCTTCTTCCATTCGGCCTTTGCACGCTCGGTCGCAAAACGGCTGATTTCTTCAGCAAAGGGAAGGTTTACACTATCCTCCTGCATCTTCCAGGCTGCACTATTGTATGCCTGCGCTAACGCGTCTTTATCACTTATTTTAGAAGCCGCTTTTTTAAACCCATCCCAATCTTTTTCAGCCGCATAAGCATTTAAAATATTGCTGTTCAAAAAGGACAGGAAAGATTTGTATTCATCAGGATTGTCGGACTTAGATGCTGCTGCCGATATTTCCTCAATTATCGCCGCTTTTTTAGCAACGTCTTTTTCCTGCATGTATTTCCCGTAAAAATCGTTGATAGAAGGTTTATCGGATTTATACTTTTCACTTTTTACTTTAGAAAAATACATTGCCTGTTGTGGGAGGCGGAGCGTATTATATAGTTGTACTATTTTATCAAAATCTTTTTCGGTTTTCAGTCCGGATTTCAATACACTTTCGATTTGCGTTTGGGCAATTGATGTTCCTTTTTGCTTATCGTCCTGGTACACCAGTTGTATATAGCGTACGAGAACCCTCTCCTTACTTTCGGGATATAATTTAAACGCCTCATCATAAGCAGCTATGGCCTTTTTAGCATCATCCTTAACGCCTACCACCCCGGCGTATCCACTGTAAAATCTGGCCTTGCTGATATTGCTGCCTTCCTTCACCTTTTCGCCGTCGTAGACAGGCACAAGGAAACCTTCATCACCATTGTTATCAAACTTATCATCAATAGTAAAAGAAAAGGCCAACAGATTGGCGGATGTATCGGTTTTAAAAGTGCCGACCAGCTTGCCATATTCGCGCTTTAAGGGAACGTCCACCACTTCTGCTTTGCCGGAATTAGAAAAGACCAGCACAAAAGCTTCGGGCATTTTCATGATACCTGCCAAGTCTCCGCCCTGGGTATAACTAAATTTTATAACATCGCCCGGTTTGGGCTTTTCAGGCGTGAACGTAAAATTGGACTGTGCCCATGTTCCTACAGAACAGAACAAGATAGCAAGAAAGAGTAGTTTTTTCATGTATATGTATTTTTGTTTGTTTTTAACCACATAGAATGGAATCTTTTTCATTTGCCCATTACCATCCGCAGTATCATAAGGTTTCTAAATAAATTTTCCCCAAGATACAGAAAATATTTATGAAATGTGCAGTCAATAGTCTGCCATAAATTACCCTTTGGTTTCATCAATCCATTCAGCCCACTTCCGCCTTTCCATACCTCTTCAAAAAACGTATGGTGAGAAAAATTGCGGCAAAGCTAAGCCCTATTATAAGGCCGAGCCAAATACCTCTTGCGCCCATGCCCTGATGAAAAGCCAACCAATAACCGATGGGGATGCCAAACACCCAATAAGCAATAGCCACAATCACCGTTGGCACGTTTACGTCTTTTACGCCCCGCAATAGTCCCGCACTCGTGGCCTGCACGGCATCAGAAATCTGAAAAATGGAAGCAAAGAGCAGCAGTGTTGCCGCAATGCCCACCACTTCTGTTTCGTGATTGAACAGCAAGGGCAACTGCCTGCGCAGGAGCATGAATAACAGGCAACAAAACACCCCATACAGCATCGCCATGCCAACGGTACTCTTACCTATCAGGGAAATCCGCGCATGGTCGTTTGCCCCAAAGGCATTGCTGACGCGTATAGAACCCGCCTGCGACAAGCCCAGGGATACCATAAATGTAAATGAAGCGCAGCTTAGCGCTATTTGGTGCGCAGCCTGCGCCTGTGCACTGATGGTGCCCATGATGATGCCCGAAACGGCAAAGGCGCCCGCCTCCATCCCTATTTGCAGACTACTGGGGATGCCGATATGAAGCAACTGCCTGATGGCAGGCCAGCGGAGACGCCACTGGTTTTTGCGCACCGCTATATAACGACTAAATATCCTGTGCCGTAACACCACCACGCCAAGCGCAATAAAAATTACCGAACGGGTAATGAGCGTTGCGTAACCTGCACCGACCAATTCCAACCGCGGGAATCCCCAATGCCCGTAAATGAGCGCCCAGTTCAGCAACGCGTTAATCGGGATGGCCGCTATGGACAATGCCATGGCTGTTTTGGTGAACTGAAGCCCGTCCGTAAACTGTTTTAAAGCCATAAAAAGAATCATGGGGATGATGGAAAGGCTCATCAAATCCATGAACGGCATGGCAAGCCGCACCACTTCCGGCTCCTGCCCCAAATGCCATAGGATATTTTTACCCAACTTTAGCAAAAGGGAAATCAAAAGCCCGGAAACAATACAAAGCCAAAGGCCGTTGTAAAAATAATGCGATACCAGTTGCTTGTCGTGCCGGCCGTGCGCCATGGACACCATCTGCGCTACGGACACCGTGATGCCGATACCGAAAATAAAAGGAATATTGATGACCTGCAGCACCAACGATGCCGCGGCCAGTTGTTTGTAGCCCACAAAACCAATCATGGCCGTGTCGAGCAAATGCAAAGACATCTGCGCAATTTCGCCAAGGATAATCGGGAACGCCAATTTTAAAGTTCTCCCCGCCTCTGTCCTGTTCATTATCATAAGCCGGCAAAGGTAACAAGTCTAACGCCAAAATATGTAAAAGCCTCTCTCAAAAGAAGTGTTTCAACGCTACGTCATATCAAAGCCATTCGGCAGGCTTGCGGGAGGTGCTATCTTTTGCAGCCTTTACTTTTGTGACGATAATGATTGCACCGTCCTTGGCCTCATCACCGTAAAGCGAAGTGGCAGATTTGTCCTTAAGAATAGAAACTGATTGTATTTTTTCAGGGGGAGTACCGTTCAGACTATTTACTTTTTCCCCATCTACCACTATCAACGGTTTGCCAATGCTACCGGGTTTTCCTCGGACGACCACCACGCCCCCCACGCTTCCTTTCAACTCTTTTTGAATATCTTTCGGCACCTCCTGCGAAGCATCAATGTCCTTCCTACTTCTGTGCCCTTCTACAATAATAGGAAAATCACGTTGCTGCTGGTTGTCATTTTTATCATTAGGCGTAAACTTTGATAGATTTTGCGCGCCGTCAGATTGTCTTTTTAAAATTGAATCTACTCTGTGCAATAAAGTATCCATACCACTTTTGCCCGACATCTTCTTTGTTGCTATCAACATTACGCCATTCGCCGCTCTTGTTCCGTACACTGCCACGGCACTCGCGTCTTTTAAAACTGATATAGACTCTATATCCTCGGGTTTAATCTTCTCAAAATCTTTTTGTTTGACCGATACTCCGTCCAAAATATACAAAGGCTGTTTGGTCGAATCAGCGGAACCCGGACATAGGATAATCGCAGCTTTTTTCGGAGAAGAGGTATCTCCCGACTTACTTTTATATCCAATAACCGTCACTTTCTTTTCTTCCGGAACAGTGTCCCGTTGCGGCGTTTCACCTTTGACCAAAGCGGTTATCCCCTGCCATTTCTTTTCGGCTTTTTGCATCTCTTTTCTGAAAGACAACAAAAGCACCGCTATCACGGGAAGCAGGAACAGGAATTTTATCAAATGTATTTTAGCCGATTTTATGGAATTCATCATGGCAATACGTTTTTTGAGCGCCTGAAGATTAAAGTTATTGGCAAAAGCAAACTGGCGGTTTCCCATTACTTTCAGCAATAAATACTGATACTCTTTTTTATCCATTCCATTTTGAAGCACATTGTCGTCTGCGATAAACTCAAGGTTTTGCCTGACGCTCCTCTTGAGCAGCCACGCAAAAGGATTGTACCAGTTAAGGATGCACAACAATTCGCACCATACCATGTCCACCGTGTGCTTTTGTTTTACATGCACGAACTCGTGCCGCATGATATCTTTCAACTCATCTTCCCGATGAAGATGCCTGTTGATAAAAATAGCATTGCCGAAGGAGAAGGGCGTGATGTCCATATCCACCTGATAAACCTTGGTGGCATCCTCCGAAAGCACCTTTGCGCTTTTTTTAATCTTATAAAAAGAATAATATTTGATGCAGAACAGCACCAGCAACACCAACGAGCCTACCACGAAAGCGGCCAACACATAATCCCAGCCCGTAAGCCCGCTTAATAACCCCTGCTCATTTACCGCACCATGATAAGTCCAGTAAGGTATCATCTGCACAAGCGCGTTATGATCCAACTGTTTTCTTTGCAGGCTGGGCATAACGTCCACCAACGGAATGATAAAGCTCAAGACCGTATATCCCAATAGATACCAACGGTTCCAATTGTAAAACGTCAACCTGCTCAGCAGTAAATGGTAAAACAAAAACACAACTGCCAGGCAGATGGAGAGCTTGATAAAATATTCAATGACGACAGGCATATTCGTGATTTTTGGGCGGTTACTTAGTTTTTCCTTCCTCTATCATCTTTACAATGTCCTTCAACTCTCGGGCAGAGAGCTTCTTTTGTTCCACAAAAAAGTTTACTAACTGTTTATAGGAGTTATCAAAATAATCTTTTACTACATTGCCCATAAATTTCTTTTTATACTCCTCCTCGGTGATAGCGGGTTTATATACATATACGTTCCCATAAAACTTGCTGGTAAGATAGCCTTTCTTTTCAAGGTTTTTTACCGTGGAGGCTATCGTAGTGTAAGGCCCCGGATCGGTCATCTTTTCCATGAATGCCTTGATGTTTCCTTCGCCGGTATGCCAGATTGCCAACATCACCTCTTCTTCCTGTATGGTTAACTTTATCATGATTTTTATTTTCTACAAATTTTACGAAAATATCGTAAATGGCAAAATATTTTTTTCCTGACAAGGAAAGCTGTCCAAGGCATCAAAAAGGGCAGTATTGGTACTGAAAAAAGATAAGATAAATAAAAGACCCGCCGCAGCAGGTCGTATAATCAGATTAAACGAAGTTATTATTTCGTTCCCAAGTGTCGTTGATGCTTATTGTCTACCCTTTAGGCTTTCGGCATAGGTCATGACACGATAACCAGCCTTCGGAAGATCAAACTTGGCCAAAGGCACCACCGAAAAACTTATTTGTGAAACGGTATAAGTAACCTTGGCTTTGCCCTGTGCTGCTTCATATTGCATTGCGAGACCGGGCAGGTTCTTATTGATATATTGAAACTCATCACTTACCGGAACAAGTTCTTTGGTAAAATAAACCACAAAAGTAGTACCGTCACCTATCTTGCCGATCGCCTTTTGACAGTTATAACCGGCGATAGTTTTGTAATCTTCTTCCAACGTATATTTTACATCTTCATACTTGCTGTTATACCTTTTCCAGTCGTCCTGGGTAAGTGTAATCATGTATTTCTGATCGCCATATTCCTTTAAAATAGTGGCACCGCCCGTTTTACCGTCAATAATGGTAGATTGGCTACCCAACGAACTAATCATGTCCGAGCGGCTTGAAGTGCCTTTTATATACACCACATTGGTTGCCCCGTCGAGCATATCGGCTGCCTTGGGCGTAGTATTTGCGGTATTTATAACGATATCATAATAAATAGTCGCTTCCGTTAATTTTTTTTGTGCCCCGGCACCCAACCCTATCGACAATAAAGCTATTGTCATAAATAAATACTGCTTCTTCCACATATTTTTTACTTTTTCGTACATATTCCTTTCGCTCCTAAGAAGATGGTTGAAGATAGCATAAAGTTGCTTCAAACAGAAAAATCAAGCCAAAAAATTTAGATGAAATCAAAAAAACAGGTTGAAAAATTGACAAGTTTCATTTGCTTATCAACTTTTCAACCCGTCAACACTTAAAAACCTTCAGGTTTATTTCTTTTTCTGTTGCTGCTGCATAGTCTTCTGCTGCTCCTGCATCTGCTCTAACCGCTCCTGCCATTTCGATTTTGTCTTCGGCTTTTTGCGGAATTCCTGAATCTTGGCCAAAATCTTGTCATGGTCAATAATGTATGTCTGAATGACAAATTGGATCATCAGGGTGATGACGTTTGACACGGTATAGTACCACGTAAGGCCGGAAGGCAGCCTGTTAAAGAAGAACAGGTACATAATGGGGAAAAGGTACATCATGTATTTCATCATCGGGTTGCTGTTGTCGGGCGACATGCTCATGCCATACAGCGAAATGAGGAAACTCGTGATGGTGGCCGTGATGGTGAACAAGCTGAGGTGATTGCCCAACAGCGGTATGTTGACGCCAAATTTAATAGGCGCATCAAAGGCCGAAAGGTCGCTCGACCAAAGGAAATCCGCCCCGCGTAAATCAACCGCCGAATTAAAGAAACTATACAGCGCGATAAAGATAGGAATCTGTATCAACGCCGGAATACAACCGCCCAGGGGATTTACGCCCGCTTCACGGAAGAGCTTCATCTGCTCCATGCTCATCGCCTGCTGGTCGTTGCCGAATTTCTCCTTTAGCTGGCTGATTTCGGGGCGCAGCACCTTCATCTTGGCACCGCTGAGATAGCTACGGTAAGTAATGGGCGAAATAAGCAAACGGATCACCAGCGTGAGCAGCACGATAATGATGCCGTAATTATGGGAGAACGATTTGAAAAAGTTGAACAGCGGATAGACAATGTACTGGTTCAACGGACGAACAAAGGCATAAACACCCTGCCCCAGATTGACCAGCTTGCTAAAGCCCGCATCATATTTTTTCAGGATATTATAATCTGCCGGGCCATAAAAAATGCTTAACGGCACAGTGGCGGTAGCCCCGGGCGTCACCTTCACCTGCATCGCTGCCGTGGATTGTACCAGCACATGCGAGGAATCAGCAGGTATCGTCCAGTCAATACGGCCATTGGCAAAACCGTTTTTAGGCCATAGATATGTATTGAAAAAACGTTGCCTGACACCAATCCAACTTACGTTGTTTTGAAAATCAATATGGTTGCGGCGACCAATGGTAAAATAGTCAAAACTGCCGTCTTCCATAAAACCAACCTGCGTATTTTGCTTTTCAAAGGAGATATCGCTCTCCTGCTGGTGCATTTCATTTTGCCATAACAGGTTCAGGCTATTCTGTGTAAGTATTTTATCCGGCTGCTCCAGTGTGATGTTCATATCCACTTTATACTCGTTGGGATACACAATAAACTGATGTGTAATATATGTTGCGGACTGTGTACTGTCACCACCCTTCAATTCAAAGGTCACTACCTGTGAGCCGTCGGTGCCGGGCGTGATTTTTCCGTTAGAGAAAAACAAGTCTGCTGTTTGGGCACTTGTATTAACACCCGAGTTAATGGCATAGCTGATTTTATTAAACGAAGAAGCGGCCAGTTCAACCTGCTGACTGTCCAGCGCGCTCTTGAATTTTTTAAGTTCCACGAATTTGGGCTGTGCCCCTTTATTGGTGAACCCGATTTTGAAAACCTCATTTTCTACTGTCACGACATCTTCCACCCCGTTTGCGCCCGTACCAAAAATGCCGGCCTTCGCCACATGCACCATCGAATCTGCACGAAGCGAATCCATACGATATGCCGCGGTATCCGCCTTGGGAAGGCTTGTCCTTGCTATCGAGTCAATCCTGGCCTGCTCGCGCTGGCGGGCAACCTGTTCCTTGCTGTTATTCCAGAAATAAAGAAAAAGAAGAACCCCTAAAAGAGCGAAACCAATAATCGTGTTACGGTCAAAATTCATTACAGATATTTAATTTTTTAAGGCTGCAAAGATATGGTAAAGGCGGATAACATTTTTTCAAAGTATTACAGCTTTGTAAGGCAAGAAAAATACACTTATTGTCGTACAAAGCTGAATTTTATGTAGCAATCCCCCGAAGGATGATGTACAAACGAAATACAATTACCCGCCATAAATAAATAGAAAATGATATCCCCTGAAAAAATAATTGCACCAACGCCACATGCTGGTGCAATATTGATTATATTAAAACCATGGTCAGACCTTCAAATTGAATCCGACCACGGTATTATTTATAAAAATGACATTACTTCACTTCTTCAAAAATAAATATATTTGAAAATCAATATTTTATATTTTTACGGTACAAATAAGGAACAAAAAACGATATAATCTGATTCTATGAAATAGGATATTCCTTCCCTAAATCCCAATCCTGTCCGTTGATTTTATTCTTAATAATCGATAATTGCTCGAGAATTTCATCAAATGTCGGAGCGTCCGGCTGATATATCATTTCCTCTCTCATTTTTTTGTAATCCCGTTCCCACGCTTCTTTCACTTCGTTTACCGGAATAAAGTCAAGTGTTTTCGGAGACAATAAATTGTAATCTACACCTGAAACTTTTGTGAAATTGAACCGATGTTCCACGATAGTTTTATACAGATTACTGTCTTCAATTGCCTTTGAACATTCCGCTTTTGATAATTGATATACGTCATACAAATGACGGCTTAATCTATCAACCCTTATTTTGTCTAACTGTTTATGAAACTCTTCGTGTAACAGGAAAAGTTTTTCCAAAAATGTCCGTTCCGGATTTACCGAAGGAATTTCTACCGACGAAACAGAAAAATCTTTGTCGGCATAAAATTCATCAGCAAAAGAGGTTACAGGTCGCAACGAATAAGGCTCTATTAAAGAACGGCAACCGATTTCTATCTGTATTCTGGGCTGAATATAACCCAAACTTTGTATGATATTCGGATAATAAATTTCAATGATGCGAGGGTCTTGGTCACTGTCTTTTGCTTCCACAAGGTTAAATCTCAAATCTTTGAAACCGTGTTCCTGAAATTTTTCCTGCAACTCTGTGTAGAAATGTTCAGACGTGTATTTATTTGCGGCTTTTCTTAACTGAGTGCGTTTATTTTTCGACAATACGCCCTCAAATCCTAAAAAATTCCGGTCAATGGCTAAATCAATATCTTCCGAAAACCGATGAATCAGATTCCACGATTTACTGAGCGATGTTCCCCCTTTAAATACAAGATGGTCTGCCGCACTTGTTTTAAAAATGATTTCCAGTGTGCGGACTACCCACCAGTCTTTTTCAACTGCAAAAGGAATCATTCCTTTTTGTGCAGCTACTTCCGTAAAAAGAGCAATTTTTTCGGTTTTGTCTAATTCATAAAAATTAATTTTCCCCATTAGTCAAATGCTTTTTTCATTATTTTTTGAATCCATACCGGTGCTAAAGCTATATCGTGTTTCAAATCATTTTTATTTTCTTTCTTCAGCAATTCCAATATTTTTTTCTCTTCCTCTGCCGTTACTTTTCCATTGCCAATTTCTTTGAGAGCCTGAATCACAAGCCGGCTGATTTTCCCCTTAGCCAATAAATTTTTGGGAGTGGTTTTCTTAAATTTTATAGTTCGCTTTCCAACCTTGATTACTCTTGGAGAGCCGTCTGTAAGCAATACCACGTTCATCGGAACCTGGGTACTTAATCCTAAAGCATTTAAGGCGTAGCTTCCGGCAGGAACGGTTCTTGCCCTGTCTCTTTTGGCAATAGCTTCCGCCACTTCTTCCGCCGAAGGTGTAAGTAATCCGATTAATTTGCTAATCTTCGGACGCACATAGATTCCGTGAGCGACCCGCACGATTATTTCTTTATCCTCTAAACGACCCAAAGCTTGGCGAACGGCTTCCGCAGAGCCGTAAGCCGAAAAATCTTCCGGCAAAACCAAAGTACCTCTCGCCTTGCTCTTAATTGATTTTTCTATTTTATTTTCAATGCTTTGCATCGGTTTTGGTTGTTATATTTTGTCACAAAAATAGTAAAAATTTGTGACAAAAAATATTTTTGACAGCAATATATAATCCACTCCATAAATCATATTACGAGAAGTTACCTTTCGGAATTCCAAATAATTGGATTTGGTGTAAACTTGGAGAGGTATGTAATGTAGTTCGAGGTGGCTCTCCAAGACCTGCTGGTAGCAATATATATTACAACGGAGATATTCCATTTCTAAAAGTTGCTGATTTAACCAAAAGTAAGAATATGTATGTTGATACATATCAATATACTATAAAGGAAGCAGGGTTAACCAAAACAAGATTTATTAAAAAAGACACGTTGCTGTTAACAAACAGCGGTGCTACATTAGGTGTTCCCAAAATCTGTGGAATAGATGCGACAATTAATGATGGAATTGCCGCTTTTCTTGATTTAGACGACAGCCAAATTGAGTATTTGTATTGGTTTCTTGAATCTCAAACACAAAATATGAGAAATATAGACCAAGGAGCAGCACAACCTAATTTGAATACCGATATAATTAAAGACTTTCTCATACCTATTCCTCCTTTAACAGAGCAAAAACGTATAGTTTCTGAAATTAAATACCTTTTATCCGTTATCGATTCTTTGGAAGAAAATAAAATTTCATTAGAACAATTTATCAGCCAAACCAAATCCAAAATCCTCGACCTTGCCATACGAGGCAAACTTGTTCCGCAAGACCCGAATGATGAACCTGCTTCTGTATTGCTGGAACGCATAAAATCGGAGCGTTCTGACAGCAAAAAGAAAGCGAAAAATACAGGGGATAACTCACATTA
>JASGIU010000003.1:0-714757 GCA_047601605.1 Niabella sp. | reverse complement strand
GATGTGAATCACTTCGGCGCCGGCCAGCCTACGAAATTTTATTATATGGCCGGAAGAAGGGAATGGTTTGATTTCCCACTTTTCCGTCTTGCTGCTTATTACCTGAGCGCTGCCGAAGCATATAACGAAACAGGCAAACCTGCCGAGGCTTTAAGAAGATTAAATGTGGTTCATGAGCGTGAGGTTCTTCCGCCTGTTACAGAAACGGACCAGGCTAAACTAAGAAGTATTATATAAACGGGAAATGGGCTATAGAATTTATACAGGAGAAATACAGGTTTAATGACCTCAAGCACGGGAAAGATCCCAATATTGATAATGGTATTATTGGCGGCCCTATCAGGTTCCTGGCCTTCAACAATGGCGGGGATGCCTTACCCTCGGGCAATGTGAATTACACCAATGCTGTTCGTTATAATGGTTTCTGGCATCCCAGGCAGTTCCTGAACCCCTTCCCTCAGGGTGAAGTGAACAAAGGCTACCTAGTCCAAAACCCGGGTTATTAGTATGCAAATTTATAATCATAGAAGACTTACTTAAATGAACAAATATTTGACTATAAAAAGAACGGGACTCTTTGTGCTGGCGGTGCTCACAGGGTGCGCATTTACGGCCAATGCCCAGCAGGTAACCAACAATGCTGCTCCTGATACCATTGGTCAGGCTGAAGTAAGAACAGGCCCGGAGTTACTGTTACAAATACCTGGGAAAAAACAGGTTTCGTCATATGCTTCTGTTTCTGGAGAGGAATTAGAAAAAATACCTGTAGCCAATCTTACCAATACTTTATATGGAAGACTGAATGGTTTGATGGTAACACAGAATAATGGTCAGCCGGGCTATGACCAGGCCTCTCTTTTTATGCGGGGAAGAGGCAACTATGATAATGCAGCTATTGTTTATTTCGTGGACGGATTCCAGGTTGATGTCTCCTTCTATTTTCAGTACCTGGCTGGCAGGCGAAATAGAATCGGTAACGCTTTTGAAAGACCCGGTAACGCTGCAACTTTCGGGATGAAAGGTGCGAACGGAGTTTTATGGGTAACCACTAAACGTTCCCGGACGGACGCGCTCAGGGTTGACGCGCAGGTGATCTCCGGCGCACAGCGGGCCATTAAGATACGCAAACCTTATGATGCCTATAATTATGCCAGCCTGTACAACTAGGCGATCAGCAATGATAATTACACCTTAAATGGAAATCGCTATGCATGGACCCCCGCTTACACCGATGCACAGCTAAAGGCCTCTCAGGATGGAACGGGTACTAGATGCAGATTGGTTTAAAGAGGCGTTGAAAGAAACGGCAAACTATACCGATGCAAACGTAAATGTACAGGGTGGCATAAATGATGCGGCACGATATAACCTGTTTTTAGATTACATGGACCAGACCGGGTTGTTCAATGTACCCAACTCGTCCCGATATAAGCAGCAATTCCGGTTTACGCAGGTTCAATATCCGCTCTAAATGTTGACCTAAAGTTCTTTAAAATATTTGAAGCTAAAGTGGACTTGGGAGGGAGAATAGAAAGCTACCGCCATCCTTTCAGTAATAACTCGTATGACAATGCTGCGGCTTTCTTCGAGAGAGTTGTCTACATATCCGAACAATATTTACCCGGTAAGGGATGCTGCTACCGGTAACTGGTCAGGTAATACCTTATATCCTGATAATCCCGTAGCACAGCTAAATGCGACAGGTATTTATACTTCACACGACAGGACGTTACAGGGTAATTTCAGCTTGAAAGAGGACCTGGGATTTATTACCAAAGGACTGTATCTGAAACAGTCTGTTTCGTTTAATACATGGTCGCGGGTTATACAAAATAAAACAGCCACTTATGCCCGTTTTTACGAAGGGAACCAGGCCACGGCAGATAAAACCACTCCGATAACTTTCGGCACGAACATGCCATACGGGCAACTAACCTGGCGGCAATCGAATATTGAAGCCGGGTATAACCGGAGTTTCAACGACCACTCCATCACCGCTGCCGTGAACTATTATGCCAGCGACATGATCCCTGATGCGAATGAAGATGCAACAAGAATTTCTTACCATTATCAAAATATGGCGGGCAGGGCCAGCTACACGTATAAAGGTCGTTATATAGCAGAGCTTGGCGCTGGTTACAGTGGCTCTGATTCCTACGCCCCGGGCAATCGCTGGAAGTTCTATCCTGCATTGTCTTTGGGATGGGTTGTTTCCGAAGAAGACTTCCTGGAAGACAACAGCTGGCTCAGCTATTTAAAAATTAAAGCGGCTGCCGGTAAAACCGGGAATGACCAAACTTTCCAGGGGCGCTATCTCTATCAGCAATATTATAGATATGTAGCAGGAAGTGTTACCGGAAATAACAGCTTAACCTACAATAACGGGATAAGCCTTGGAAGGCTTGCCACACCTGATATTACCGCCGAGCAAAGCATGAAATATGAGCTGGGCTTTGATATGGCATTGCTTAATAAGATCAATATCAGCGCAGGTGGGTTCCTGGACAAACGCAGCGGTATCATTACCAGGAACAACCTGATACCTGGATACCTTGGACATACCGGAGCAGATATGCTGCCATTCCAGAACATAGGTAAGGTAACGAACAGGGGCATAGAGTTTGGCGTAGGCTATGCGGATAAAGCCGGTGATTTAAAATATGCCCTGGACCTGATGGGTACCTATGCTAAAAACAAAATTGACTACCAGGCAGAGATTCCCAACAAAAATGATTTCTCCAATACAACCGGGCTGCCTGTGGGTGCGCCTGTTGGACTGATAGCAAACGGTTTTTACCAATTAGATGATTTTAACGCAGACGGAACATTGGTATCAGGCTTACCGGTACCAGGATTTGGGCCGGTACAGCCGGGGGATATAAAATACAAAGACCTCGACAATAACGGTTATATTGATAACACGGACGTTACTAAAATAGGAAATCCCAACTATCCTGATTTCTATTTCTCTTTTAATCTTTCATTAGCCTATAAAGGGTTTGATTTATCTGCCCTGTTCCAGGGGGCATCAGGACTTAGCGTAAACCTTTTGGGAGCTTCCTATAACCAGGTAGTGCCTTTTATAGGGAATACCACTATATATCCTGTTGCCGGTAATGCGTGGGCATATTATCCGCAGCAGGGTATAGATACACGGAACACAGCTACATTCCCCAGGTTAACCGCTTTAAGCAATGCGAATAACTACAGGAGCTCAACCTTCTGGATGAAAGATGCAGACTTTTTAAGATTGCGTTCTGTACAGGTGGGTTATTCTATACCACAAAAAGTAGCAGATAACATGCATCTTAAAAAGCTGAGGATTTTCTTTACCGCTGTAAACCCGGTACTATGGTCATCCTTTTACAAGGAGTACGGGATGGATCCTGAAACACCTGCCGGGTATCCCGGGATTAAATCATTCAATGCAGGTGTTTCATTAACCTTTTAAAAAAGATTGTTATGCGATTAATAGATCAAAGAATAATTAACGCCCTTCTGGCCCTGATATTTATCGGAGCAATAGGTTGTAGTAAAAGCTTTTTAGATACCCGGCTGGATACACAGCCCGTGGAACATAATGTGGATGAGAATTATAACAGTCTTATACAGCTGGCTAATGCGCCCTATGCCTATCTTCAACAAAAGAATGAGTTTGCGGCATTGGATGGGAATCTGTTTGCGGCCGTAACCGATGAAGCCGTACAAACCAGCAGTGTCGGGGATGTTTATCTTTTTAACAACGGTAACTGGAACCAGTTCAATAATCCTGATGACAGGTATAACCATTATTATGCAGGTATCTATGCTGTTAATTACTTCCTGGAATATCTTGAGAAGAAAGGAGGCGACTACAGGGCTTTGCTTGCCATCAACAGGGATACCATAACAGGTGATACAAGGGCAAAATACCTGAATGATGTGGCGCTTATGGGTTGGGCCATCGCCGAAACGCATATCCTGCGCGCCTATTTTTACTTTGAACTGATCAAAAGATATGGCGGTGTACCCCTACTTACCAAGACGGTTTCAGTTTCAGAAAAAACCACTGTTGCCTGTGCTTCCTTTGATGATATAGTTAATTTTATCGTCGCCGAAATAGATGCTCATAAAAACAGTTTACAGTCTAATTGGAAAACTTCATCGTTTACCAACCAGGATGGACGTTTCTCTATCGGATCAGCATTGGCGTTAAAAGCACGCGTATTACTATATGCGGCCAGCCCGTTACATAACCCCTCTAATAATGTTTCTAAATGGCAGGCGGCCGCCGCTGCAGCAAACGAGGCGCTTGTTTTTGCAGACAGGGCCGATGAAGCAGGTGGCAGGAACGGCCTTGATAATGATTACCGGAATTATTTCCTGGGAAACAATACCCTTAACAGCAGCGAAACCATACTGGCAATCCGCTATACACCCGATAATGCGCTTGAACGTGCCAACTATCCTATCGCCACAGCAGGAGGCAATAGTGGCGTTACGCCCACAGACGACCTGGTTCGGTCTTATGAACAGGTGGGCGCACCTGTTTCAGGTAACCCCTATGCCAACAGGGATCCCCGGCTGGGATATACGGTAGTTACAAACGGAAGTACCTGGAATAAACGTGTCATTGATCAGTCGCCGGGCGCAACAGACGATATGAAACGCATAAACGCCAGCAAAACCGGGTACTATTTAAAGAAATTTGTCAACGACAATGCCGACCTGGTGAACAATACCGTTTTCCCGCACAACTGGCCTGTCTTCCGTTATGGAGAACTGCTACTGGTATATGCAGAAGCGATGAATGAAGCGTTCGGCCCCGATGATAATAATGGATATGCCATGACGGGCAGGCAGGCGCTTAACAAAGTGCGGGCCCGGCCGGGTGTGAATATGCCTCCCGTTACAGTAACAGGACAAGCGGGCTTCAGAGCCGTAGTAAAACAAGAGCGAAGAGTGGAGCTGGCCTTTGAAAACCACAGGTATTGGGATCTGGTTCGTTGGGGCGATGCTGCCAATGCGCTGAACAAAGCGGTAACCGGCGTTGATGTAACCAAAAGTGGTGGCACATTCGTTTATACAACAAAAACAGTTCAACGCAGGGTGTTTGTCTCTCCCAAAATGAATTTTTATCCTTTCCCCCAGTCCGAGATCAGTATCTCAAATGGTGTACTTAAGCAAAACCCGGGCTGGTAAGGCGTAGCCGTTTGATATCCTATAAACAATTAAAAGATGAAGTATGACTTTTAAAAGTATATCCGCTTTAAAAATGATGGGATTGGCCATCTTAATACTCTTTTCCGCCTGCGAAAAGGACGATTCTGCGAAAGAATACGGCAACTCTGTCATTTACATGCCGCAAAGCGTAAATTTTTCCCTGGGCATCAATGCCATTTACCCGGTACCTGCCGCATCCAATGGCATAAGCCCAACAAGCGCTAATTATGTGGTTGACGAAAAGAAAGGAAAGATCAATATTATCTTAGGCGCTTCTTTAGCGGGAACAGCAAGGGGTGGGTACAGTGTAGATATAAAAGTAAACAAAGACACTATTCAGCAGCTCCTTAATAGCGGGGTTCTGGGAGATAATTATATGGCGATGCCCGAGTCTGGTTATTCCATTCCCTCGAAGCTGGATGTTCCTGATAATGGCGAAGCAACCTTTTATCTGCAAGTCGATAACAGCCTGATCACAAATCCCGCATATTTTGGAAAGCACCTGGTGCTGGCAGTGGAAATAGCCAACCCCAGCCGTTTTTCGTTAGACAAAGCAAGAGCCACAACCATAGTTGATTTAAACGTAGGAGGCCTGTATCCTTCCGCCTCTTCCACTTCTGAAATTAATGTTACCCAGGGTATAAATGTTACTATTTCAGGTCAGAACCTGGATAAAGTAACAACATTGAATTTTACCGGCACCGACATTAATATTCCTATTGTCTCCCAATCGGCCACTAGCATAGTAGTGACCATGCCACAAATGGGCGCCATTTCCAGGAGTACTATTGATCTTGTTACGCCTTTCGGTACTATGCAAAGCGCTTTTGAGCTGGTAAATGTAGACAACGCCATGCAGGTGTTTACAGATGGTTATGGCGCCAATATAGGACCTAATACCGATGGAGATGACTATGGCTCATCACAGGCTGTTTCTTCAACTGTTGCAAAGAGGGGAACTTCCTCGCTGGCTATTACCTATTTTGGAAATAATTACTCGCCGGGAGGCCTGGTGAATGTTGCCGGTTTTGCAGACGAGGGCTATCAGTATATCACTTTCTGGGCCAGGAGTACAACAAACGGAACTGGCAATGAAGGTATCCAGATGGCTTTAATGGGAGATGGAATGCCTGATGGTTATGGAAATGATTTTGCAGGAGTGGGAATCATTGTTTCTCCGAAATGGACGTACTATAAAATACCCATTGGTGCCGCTGCCGGTAAACCCATGTGGAGCAAGGGCAATACGTTCAGGAAGTTCGGCTGGCGACTGAACAACTGGAATGTTCCGGAGAACGAGGTCGTTTATTTTGACGATATATTATTTGTAAAATAATAACAAGTGAGAGGCTTTAAGCGATGTTACGGTAGGGGGTATAAAAACAGCGCTTATTGTATAAGCTATTCATTAAAAACTGTAAGAAATTATAATAGATAAACATGATCAAGATTTTTTTTCCTCTTTTTCTTTGTGTGTGCCTGAGCTTTTGCACTAAAAATAAAGCAGCCCTGCCGTCTGTACCAGAAGTAGCAGCATTGAATGACGTATTTGCACAGGTATCTTCAGATCCGGCAGCAGGCAGTATGTTCGACGGAACACTCTACCTTTCTTATTCAGGAGGCAATGGAGCAGCTTTCGAAGCTGGCAATAATGTTTCCTCCACAGGGGTGACAGGGCTAACGGCCATATTGCAAAAAGGCCAGCTGGAAAAAGGAATGGGTACGCTTACTTATAAGCTGAGCGGAGTTCCCGTTTCAGCAGGGGTTGCCATTTTTGAGCTGAGCTTTGGAGGCAAAACGACCACGGTAAATATTAACGTAGCGGGAACTTCTGTTGCGAACCACCTGTATTGGGGTTTCTTCGATGACTCAGGAACACCCATGTCTTTTTACGACGGGTTTGAAAAGAAGCCCAGCATGGCTATGATGTTTGATGGATGGAATGCGGAAGGAAGCAAGAACTTCCCCATTGAATTCTGCCGGAACGCTGAGGCTGGCGGATATCTTCCTCATGTTACTTGGGAGCCGATGATGGGCCTGTCCGAATTGATATCTGGTAAATACGATAACGATATAAAGAAATACGGAGAAGCTATCGCTTCGTTTGGCAAGCCCGTGATCCTGCGTTTTGCGCACGAGTTTAACGGGGATTGGTATCCCTGGAGCATTATGAACGAACAATTGATTCCTGCTTCCACTTATGTTACCGCATTTAGGTATGTACATGAAAAAATAAGGGAGGCCGGAGGTCTAAATGCCTATTGGGTATGGGCGCCTAATGTGGAAAATGGAGCTAAAAATCAGCAAACCATCGAGTCCTATTATCCGGGTGATGCTTATGTGGACCTGATAGGTATGGATGGATATAATTTCGGCACCTCACAATCGTTCTCCCGTTGGCAAAGCTTTACCGACATTTTTGAAAACCTTTATAACAAGGTTACAACAGCCTATCCGCATAAGCCTGTGTTTATTTCAGAAATGGGCTGTTCTTCTACCGGGGGAGATAAAGCGGCCTGGATAGCTGATATGTTCATACAGCTGGAAAATAAGTTTCCTAAAATCAACTCCTTTGTTTGGTTCAATATTAATAAGGAAACAGATTGGCGCTTTACTGAAACGCAGGCCATCACAGACGCTTTTAAAACAGGCATCAATAGCGATCGTGTTTTGAGCGATGCTACTTTGGGATTATTTAATAATACCGGAAGAGGAAGTAACAACGCTAACTAATGCAACCTTATTATTAACAGAATTATTATGATCAAATACGTATTACCCCTTTTGGCCGCTTTTTCAATGGCCCGTGTTACCTTAGCTCAAAAACCTATTTATATGCAAACCGATCAGACAATCGAGGAAAGGGTTAAGGACTTACTGGGAAGAATGACTGTTGAGGAAAAAGCGGGGCAACTAAACCAGCTGGCAGGCGATCTGAATACAGGCCCGGCATCCGGTAATGCAGACTGGCAAAATAAGCTGGAAGCGATAAAAAGCGGCAAGGTCGGCTCTATGCTGAATGTAATAGGAGCTTCTAAAACGCGGCAGGTACAGGAAGCAGCATTAAAAAGCAGGCTGGGTATTCCGCTCCTGTTTGGGTACGATGTGATTCATGGGTTCAAAACTATCTTTCCCATACCCCTGGCTGAGGCTTGTAGCTGGGATCTGGAACTCGCCGAAAAAAATGCTTCGGTTGCGGCTAACGAAACCTCCGCTGCCGGCGTGCATTGGACATTCGGGCCTATGTGCGATATCAGCACCGAACCTCGCTGGGGCCGGGTGATGGAAGGTGCCGGCGAAGATCCCTGGTATGGAGCACAGATTGCGGCAGCCCGTGTAAAAGGTTTTCAGGGAAATTTAGACAATAACCACATTCTTGCCTGCCTGAAACATTTTGCAGGTTATGGGGCTGTAGAAGCAGGAAAGGAGTATGCCTATACCGATATGTCGCGGCAGGCATTATGGAACAAGTATCTTCCGCCTTTTAAGGCAGCTGTTGAAGCCGGCGCCGCTTCCGTAATGAATGGCTTCAACACTTTTGAAGGAATACCTGTTACAGGGAATGAATATCTTGTAAATACGGTGCTAAAAAACAAATGGAACTTTAAAGGATTTCTTGTAAGTGACTGGAACTCTATAGGCGAAATGGTTGCATGGGGATATGCGTCAGATAAAAAAGATGCCGCGATGAAAGCCTTTAACGCGGGTAGCATGATGGATATGGAAACGCAGGCCATGGTAGAATATATTCCGGAATTATTAAAAGAAGGAAAGATTTCTTTGGAAGCGCTCAACGATGCGGTAGGAAGGATCCTGTACTATAAATTCAAACTAGGACTTTTTGACAATCCTTTTGCATATTGTGATGAACAGAGAGAAAAAGCCACCCTGTTAAGCCCTCAAAACAGGAAACAGGCTTTGGAAGCGGCCAAAAGATCTGTTGTTTTGCTGAAAAATTATAACAAGGTATTGCCCCTAAAAAAGGGCATAAAGAAAATTGCATTAATTGGTTCGTTTGCAAGGGAGAAGAACCACATGTATGACTTCTGGATAGCACAGGGAAATGTAAAAGAGGCTGTTTCTTTGGAGGAAGGATTGCACACCGCTTTCGGGAAGTCTGCCATTCGTTACAGTGAAGGATATTCCACAAGTGCTGAGGTTATGGATAAAGCAAAAATAACGGAAGCTGTCGCCAATGCCCGCAATGCAGATATAGTAATAGTTAATATTGGTATATCCGGAACTCTTGCCGGTGAAGACCGGTCGCTTTCTGATATAAATGTTCCTCAAAACCAGGTGGAGCTCCTCAGGGAATTAAAGAAAACAGGAAAACCGCTAGTAGCTGTAGTTTCAGCCGGACGCCCGCTGGTATTAACAGGCGTTCATGATCTTTGCGATGCTATTTTATATACCTGGATATTAGGCTCAGAAAGCGGCAACGCGATTGCTGAGGTATTAACCGCACAGTATAATCCATCTGCCAAGACGGTAATGAGCTTTCCTAAATCTTTAGGGCAGGTACCGGTATATTATAATCATTACCGAACAGGTCGCCCCACTACTACCGATGGAATGGGCAACTGGTACAGCCGTTACAGGGATATTGATAATGAACCGCTCTATCCTTTCGGTTATGGATTAGGATATTCCCGTTTCACTTACAGTAATCTTGTTCTGAGTGACAGTATTTTGAAAAATGGCGAAACATTACGGGTTAAAGTTACTGTTGCCAACAATGGTGAATATGACGGGGAAGAAGTAGTGCAGTTATATATCAGCGATCCGGCAGCCTCAATTATCAGGCCTGTAAAAGAATTAAAAGGGTTTCGTAAAATATTGCTTAAGAAAGGAGAAGCCCGCGAGGTCGAATTTACGATCACCAATAAGGAACTTTCTTTTTATGATGCTTCCGGCAACAGCTTGCTAGAAGCGGGCAAATTTGAAGTATTTGTAGGCGGAAACTCCCGCGATGTGCTGGCAGGAGGCTTTGAGTTGAAATAAAAGGTTTCGTTATATCATAGAAATGTTCAATCCCGTTTCAAAGACGGGTAAGTGTGGCTAAACAGAGGATATCACCTGCACCAATGCAGAATGTTCTCTGTTTTTTGTTTTGCTGTCTTGGTTATTTTCATGATAAATGAGTACGAATGTGTTTTGAAAATCATTCTTGTAAACGATTTGAAATTTGTCAGTCTTTTATCCTGAACAATTTCCTCGTCATTCACCGTTTCAAATCATAAATTTGCAGCCCGTCTGGCACAACACCCGGCGGCCGATAAAAATATGATGACCAGTACAGCTATCCGGCAGGCTTTTTTGGATTTCTTTAAGAGCAAGGGGCATGAGATTGTTCCTTCTGCGCCCATCGTGGTGAAGAATGACCCCACGCTGATGTTTACCAACGCGGGGATGAACCAGTTCAAGGATTACTTTTTGGGAAACAAGCAGAGCCCTTATCTCCGGGTGGCCGATACGCAGAAGTGTTTGCGCGTGAGCGGCAAGCACAACGATTTGGAGGAGGTGGGTGTGGACACATATCACCACACCATGTTCGAGATGTTGGGCAACTGGAGCTTTGGGGATTATTTCAAAGCCGAGGCCATCGCCTGGAGCTGGGAACTGTTGACGGACGTGTTGAAAATCCCGAAGGATAGGCTTTATGTGAGCGTGTTTGAGGGCGATGAAAAGGAGGGCCTTCCATACGACCAGGAAGCCTTTGACGAATGGAAGAAATGGATAGCCGAAGACCGCATCATCAAGGGTAACAAGAAAGACAATTTTTGGGAAATGGGCGATACGGGGCCTTGCGGGCCCTGTTCGGAAATTCATGTGGACTGCCGCCCCGACGAAGAGCGGAAAGAGATAGAAGGAAAGACGTTGGTTAATGCCGATCATCCACAGGTGATAGAAATCTGGAATAATGTGTTCATGCAGTTTAACCGCCTAAAGGACGGCACGTTGCAACCGCTGCCGCAAAAACATGTGGACACGGGCATGGGCTTTGAACGTTTGGTGCGGGTATTGCAAAATAAGACCAGCAATTACGATACAGATGTATTTACAGGGACTATTGCGGAAGTAGAAAAGCTTACTGGCAAAAAGTACGATTACAGCGACAGCAAAGAATCCATCGCTTTTCGCGTGCTGGCCGACCATATCCGTGCCATCAGCTTTACGATTGCGGACGGGCAATTACCTTCCAACACCGGGGCGGGTTACGTCATCCGCCGCATCCTTCGCCGCGCGGTGCGTTATTATTATTCTTATCTGGATTATAAACAACCGTTACTGCACCAACTGGTGGCGATTATTGCCTTGCAATTTGAGCATGTGTTTCCGGAACTCAAAAACCAGCAGGCCTTTGTGGAAAAGGTAATTCTGGAAGAAGAGGAATCTTTTCTGCGCACGTTGGAAAAAGGTTTGCGGCGTATGGATGATATTATTGCTACAGAAAAAAATACGATTGCAGGCAAGAGCGCATTTGAACTATACGATACTTATGGTTTTCCGATAGACCTGACAAGGCTGATTGCTTCCGAAAAGGGGCTCAGCATTGACGAGGCTGGTTTTGAGGCCGAAATGGCACAGCAAAAAAACAGAAGCCGTGCGGCATCCGTTGTGGATACGGAGGACTGGGTGCAGGTTAACCCGGATGCCCCTGTCGAATTTGTGGGTTACGATGATCTGCTTGTTCACACAAAAGTGATAAAATACAGGAAAGTAAAAGCAAAGGGCAAAGAACAGTACCAAATCGTTTTGGAAACCACGCCTTTCTATGCCGAAAGCGGCGGGCAGGTGGGCGACACGGGCAAACTGGTCATCAATGGGGAGGAATTAATCATTACGGATACAAAGAAAGAGAACGACCTTATCGTGCATTTCACGGACGAGTTGCCTGCTGATTTGAGCGGCCCTGTCACGGCAATCGTGGATATGGTCAGGCGTTTGTCCACCGCAGCAAACCACACAAGCACGCACTTATTACACGCGGCTTTGCGGCAGGTGTTGGGTAAGCACGTGGCGCAAAAAGGTTCATTAGTGTCGCCGGACATGCTGCGTTTTGACGTATCACATTTTGCTAAAATAACCGATGAAGAGTTGCATCAGGTTTCGCTTATCGTGAATGAAAAAATCAGGGAAAACATCCCCGTGGTCATTCGGCAAATGCCCAAAGAGGAGGCTATGCAAACGGGCGCGATGGCGCTTTTTGGTGAAAAATACGGCGATGTGGTGCGCGTGGTGACCATTGACCCTACCTTCTCCGTGGAACTCTGTGGTGGCACGCATTTGCCCCAAACGGGTATGGCAGGTGTGTTTGTGATTGTTTCGGAATCTGCGGTGGCTGCGGGCGTGCGTCGTATCGAGGCACTTACGGGCACGGCTGCTTTTAAATATGTGAGCGATAAAGTTAGCGAGAACAAACAATTGAGTGAGCTGCTGAAAAGCAAGACACCGCTCAAGGTGATTGAAAAACTGATAAGCGATAAAGCCGTTCTGGAAAAACGTATTGAACAACTGGAGGCACGCGAGTTGGCTGCCATCCGCAATCAGTTATTGCAAAAGACAGAAAATATCAAGGGTATTAATTTTATTGGCAGCATAGTGGATGTGGCGAATGCCGATGCGCTAAAAAAACTTTGCGGTGAGGTGAAGCATCATTTCTCTGCCACGGGCAGTGATTTTATGGTTGTGCTTTGTGCCAATATTGGCGGCAAGGCATCCGTGGCGGTAGGCATTGCCGACACGGTAGTGGCGTCCAAGGGGCTTGATGCCGGGCAGATTATCAAAACACATATCGCACCGATTATCAAAGGCGGCGGCGGCGGCCAAAAAACATTAGCAACGGCAGGCGGGCAGGAAGCTGGCAATCTTGATAAAGTGATTGAAGCGGTAAAAGGATTATTGTAATAGATAGTGCGTTTCTCGCTGTCTAAAAAGAGAGTGTGGTGAGAGGATTGTTTTAAAGGGGAGTGAGTATCAAAAGGCAAGTCTAAATATACATTGCGTTTGAAGTAGGGGTATTTTTTATTTCTTCCTTAGCCTGTATAATTTTATTAACGAAGTTTAGAAATGCGATTATTTTTTTGGCATCTTTTCTGTCTGCAAATGTAAACTTGGGGCAACTGTAATCAATCCAAAAGACCAACTTTTTGTGTGGGTATTGTACAACAATTTTAGTTAACACTTTTGGCATTATCAAACATTTGTCTTCAATGAATGTACTGTCCGGGATGTTGTTTAAGCTCTTATCAAGAAACTCGCTTTTTATCGCCTGATATTCCGATGCACTTAAATTGAATTTTACAGTATCATTACTTTCCTCAAGCGAATTTTTGGAATAATAAACGATGTAAGTGCTATTTCTTAAATCAAGTTTGGTTGATTGTCCCGTTTGGATAATGATGTCAAAGTTATAGTCCAGAGTAAGCTTTTCCCCCTTCTTGTGCTTACAAGAGAATAGCATTGTAAAAATGACTAAACTGTAAAATAGGAGTGTGTGTGTTTTGTGATTAATTTTCATTTCTGTTAATGGGTCACTTGTTGCATTAAAGAGATGCTAATTTTTTATTTTTCCACAGTTGCCTTTTTCGAATAGTAGCAAACTTTTTTCACTCTTTATATAAACGAGAGAAAGTATATTGGGAATATGCTATTGAGGGCTAAGGGTAATCTGAAAATTGGGGATAGTGCACGGCTATCGAAAGCTATCTTATCACTCCTGTTTGTAAGTATTCTCATCCTTCATTTCTACGGCTATGAGCCCCCAAGTTGACATGATTCCGTAAGTCGCAGGGAAATCGAAATTTATTGAAATTCTTTTCACATCGGCCATCTTGAACTGATATAACGAGTCGATGTCGACATATTCGTTATCTACGTTGACATATTTAGGCCAAGCATGGGTGTCGGCTTTTAGAGATTTTGCCCTGTCCTCTATTGCCACTCGAATTTGCCTGACAAACTTCATTAAAGCAGAATCGCCTCCTTGATCCGGTATTTGTACATACATGAAATTTTGGTTCGATATTTTGCATATCTCTTTTTCGTCTTGCTCTTTTCTATGAATCCTAATAATTCCCCATACAGATAAAATTCCATAAAGCATAGGATAGTCGAAGTTTATTGAAATGCACCTGACATCCTTCATGTTGAACTTATATAAACTGTCAATAGGAACCGCTTCTGAATCCAAGATGACAACTCTTGGCCAAGTATCGGAAGGTGGTTTTGTTCTTTTTGCACGGTCTTCAATCGCCGCTTGAATTTGGATTACGAATTTTAGTAAAGAAGAGTCTTTTTGTGAAAAAGAAAAGTTTGATAATAAAATCAATGTAAAAAAGGCAAAGATTTTTTTCATTTTTCTGTTTAAAATATTTATTTCTATTCTTGGCATTGCGTACTTATATTGGCAAGATGGGTAAAAGTACGTTTGAATTTGTTTGTAATCTACGAGATATTTTTTAAAATCTCTTACGCCTTGGTCGGTATTTCTAAACGACCATCTTATTTTAACACTTCCCGGTAACAAAGATGTAAGGGTGCAAAAATATGAATGAATACAGGTTTTGAGGTTTATTTTTGCGCTAAGGCAAACAAAAATCATGGCAAAACCGAAAAGAGTTAGATATAAATATCGGCAGAAATCATCTCCATTCCGTTTTAAAAGATATTTTTTAGGATTGGTTATTGTTGTGGCTTGTTTGATGACAGCCTGCCATGAACCCCACAAAAGCCCGGAGGTTACCCGTGCCTTCTACTATTGGAAAAGTCAGTTCAATCCTACCGGATTTGAAAAAAGAAGATTGGACAGCTTGCGGGTACAATCGCTTTATGTCAAATTTTTTGATGTGGCCTGGGACGGGCTTCAACAAAAACCGGTGCCTGCGGCCAAGTTGCGCATTGCCGATACGTCCTGGCTTAAACAGCATCAGGTTATCCCGACCGTATTTATTACCAATGAGTGTCTTTTTGAAACGGATAGCACTGCTATTGACGCACTGGCGGGGAACATCACGGTGTTGATGGATAAGTTCCTGCAACTATACCACCTTTCCAATATACAGGAAATACAACTTGACTGCAACTGGACGTCCTCGACCAAAGAAAGATATTTCGCGTTGTTGCGCAGCATAAAAAAACATTATGCCTCTAAAACGTTGTCCGCAACTATACGGCTGCATCAGGTCAAGTACCGCACATCATCGGGCATACCGCCGGTTGACAAAGGCTTACTGATGTGTTACAATATGGGCAATCTGCAGGATTCCACTACGCGCAATTCTATCATTGATGACAAGGAGTTTGAAAAATACACGCGTGGTATAAGTTCCTATAACTTGCCGCTGGATATCGCCTTGCCTTTGTTTGATTGGTACGTCATCCTGCGCAATAACCGCTATGCGGGGTTGCTTCATAATCTGCCAACAAAAACTACGACGTCAATAAAAGCGCAGGGAAATATTTTCAGTGTGTTGAAAGATACGGTGGTTGACGGCACGGTGTTGCGGAAAAACGATATACTGCGTTATGAAAACAGCGATTCAAAGACCGTCCAGCGCGTCATTTCTTTATTGAAGCAACGGGCGGCTCTAAAAAAAGTGACGGTTTCGTTATATCACGTAGATTCTTTAGCTTTAAGTAAATATTCTTACCATGAACTGGAAAATATGTATAGCGGGTTTCATTAGTCTCGCCATCGCGGCTGTTCCTAAAAACATCATCGGTTGCGGGCCGGGGATAGACCCTTATGATTATTATATTTCTTTCTTCAATCAATATAACGGCAATCAATTGCAGTATAAGCCGTTCTTTTACACCAATGCGTCTTTTTTGTATGACTTTGAAGAACCTGTGTCTGCGCAGGATAGGTTGGTGGACGAGTGGCGCGGGTTTACGGGCAATACGGCAACCAACGCGGATGTGAATGAGTTTGTCATGTGCTATGCGCGAAAAGATGTTTACAACTTATATAACCATCTGGAAAAAAAGACACCGCTGAATATTCCCGATTCGGTGAGCAATAATTCCATGACGGCTTTTTTTAAAGAGAAAAAAGATTTGGAGGCGTTGGGATATATTTTGTATGCCAAGCAGGTAGAACCTTTTGTTACCGTGTCTTATAACCAATGGGACACGCAGGTGCGCGACAGCATCACGATGAACAAATTGCTCAAAAACGGCATACAATTATACAAAGCGGCAAAGACGGATTTGTTCCGGTTGAAATATGGCTATCAGATAGTGCGGTTGGCGCATTATAATCAGGAGTATGAAAACGCTATACAATATTACGATGAGATGGTCGCTGGCAATCCGACCAAATCGGTATTGCAGCCGATGAGCCTGGCTTTGAAGGCCGGGGCTTTATATTGGTCAGGAAAACGGAAAGAGGCGGCATATCTGTTTTCAAAAGTTTTTGATATGGATGATGTGAACAAGATATCAAATTACTACGGCTTTGATTGGGCGGTTGTCCACAGTGCGGATAAAGAAGATTATTTGGCTTTGTGCAAAAACAAAGATGAGCGGGCGGCTATGTTGGGTTTGTTCAGCCTCAACAATCCATATCCCGATTTGACCGCATTAAAAGAGTTGTATACCTTGAAACCTAATCATAATTTATTTACGACACTTTTGGTGAGGGAGGTAAACAAATATGAAGAAAATTTCCTGACCCCGCTTCTCCAGTATGAGCAAACAGGCAGCGCGCCGAATTATCTATATTTCAGGGATGGCCGACCCGATAGCATCATGAACATGGAAGGAAAGCATCTGAAAGAATTTAAGACGTTCTTGGAGACGGAAGCGCCCAAGGCAGATACCTATAATGCAGCGTTGATGCGCGTTGCCGCCGCATATAGCGCGTATATGCTCAGGGATCTTGCATCAGCGAATGAAAATCTTTCGGCGGCAAAAAAAATGAAATTGACCGAACGGTTGCAAGACCAGTGGATGTTGACCAATTTATTGGTCAACATCAGTGAGGCATCCGAAATAGATGCGGGTTTTGAAGAAAAAATACTCCCCTCTCTGCAATGGCTTTTACAAAAGTTGGGCAAGCAGCGTGAGGATTGGTGGTACAACGGGGGTGAGCAAGATCAATGGAGTAAATTTTATAACAATGTATTCTTGCAGGTACTGGCGCCCCGCTATCGCAAACAGGGTGATTTGAAAAAAGAACTCTTTTGCATCGGCGCGGCCGCGCGGGCAGAAAAAGGAGATTCCTATGCTGCGCTTGAGTTTTTGCGAAACCGTTTTAATGGTGCCCAAACAGAGGACTTGTATAATTTTTTAACAGCGGGCAAGTTCACGGACTATGAAAAATTCTTGCTCAGTCAAAAGCCCATCACGGTGGATGCGGTCACGGATTTTGCCGGTACGGGCTATTTGCGCGATGCAGCATACGACAAAGCTATCACGTGGCTTTCTAAATCAGGGAAAGTCGTTACCATCGAAAAAGATCCTTTTATCGAACTGCCTTACTATGACCGGGAGGAACGGTTGCCGAAAGACAACGTGACCACAACCAAGCTGGCTTTTGCGAAAGAGATGAAACGCCTGAACAAACTTGCGGAAACCGACAAGAATAATGCTGCAAAGCACTTATATAAAGTGGCGTTGGGGTATTATAACACGACTTATTACGGCTATGCCTGGGAGCTTGTGGAATATTACAGGAGTGGGGCGGATGGTTATTTTATACCGAAAGATGCCACGTCTTTCCAACGGGAATATTATGGTGCATATCGTGCCCATGATTATTTTAAGAAAGCGATGGAAGCCAGTAGAGATAAAGAGTTTCAGGCGAAATGCCTGTTCATGATGGCAAAATGCTCACAAAAACAGATTGCTATGCCGCAATACACCTACTCCTGGGGTGATGACGATTACAAAAAATACGAAATGGCGACGAAAAAGTACGATGAACAATTCAGGGAAAACATTTATTTCCCGCAACTGATAAAATCTTATGGTGATACGAAGTTCTTTAAAGAGGCTGAAAGCCGTTGTTCGTATCTGAGCGATTTTGTAAAGGCAAAGCGTTTTTGAAAAAGCAGCACTAAATATTTGTGGAAACAAAATCAATGAGGGCGTGACAAGAAATAAAGTAGGTCGTCACTTTGAGCGTAGCGTAGCGAAGTCGAAAAGTCTCTGGATTTAGGAGTTTCCTCCGCTCGCTCCTTGTGTCGCTTGGTCGGAATGACGAAACAATCGGTACAGGGTTTCAATGCTTTAAAGAATATGTCGTTGGAGGAAGTATGACCGAGAAATCTTAAAAAATATAATTGATATAAGTTATAAACATTTTGG
Organism: Niabella sp.; assembly: GCA_047601605.1. Classification (GTDB taxonomy): domain Bacteria; phylum Bacteroidota; class Bacteroidia; order Chitinophagales; family Chitinophagaceae; genus Niabella. The sequence continues at coordinate 696,244 of JASGIU010000003.1, read as the reverse complement.
TAAGGAATAAGAAAAGGGCAACAATCAGTTGCCCTTTTCTTATTCCTTATAAATTAATATTCTTACACCACTACGTTCACCATTTTATTTTTCACGTAGATGATTTTTTTAGGTGGTTTGCCATCGAGCCATTTTTGCACGATGTCGTTTGCCAGCACCATTTGCTCAACGGTTTCTTGTGCCGCCTCTAATGAAATGGTCATGGTGGTGCGCAGTTTGCCATTTACCGAAATCGGGTACTCCTTGCTGGTTTCCTGCACGTATTTGGCTTCAAACATCGGGTAAGCCGCATCAAGCACAGAAGTAGTGTTGCCCAGCTCATGCCAAAGCTCTTCGGAAATATGCGGCGCATAAGGTGCCAACATAATCAGCATTGCTTCCAGCACAGTGCGTTTGTGGCATTTAACTTCGCTGAGTTCGTTTACCAAAATCATGAAACCGCTCACACCGGTGTTAAAGTTGAACCGCTCCGTATCGTCCTCTATTTTTTTAATGGCGTTATGCAGTATTTTCAACTCGGCAGGCGTGGGGGCTTCCTCGTTCCAAAGCGGTGTGGAAGATCCGTCGGCATTTTCCTTAAAGAACAAGCGCCACAATTTTTTCAGGAAACGGTGAACACCCTCGATGCCCTTGGTATCCCAGGGTTTGCTCAACTCAACCGGGCCGAGGAACATCTCGTACATACGGAAAGTGTCTGCACCATATTTGGTCACTAAGTCATCCGGGTTTACGGTGTTGAACTTAGATTTGGACATTTTCTCTACTTCTGCGCCACAGATATATTTAGGCTTGCTGTCCAGCGAACATGAAAGGGAAAAAGAGCCATCTTCAAAAATGAACTCCGCGTCAGCATATTCTCCGTTACGCCATTTTTTAAAAGCTTCGATATTTAATTCCTGACCGTCAACCATATTTACATCAACATGCAGTGGTTGTACGTCATATTCATTTTTCTTACCTGCCGATACAAACTGATTTGTTCTCGCAATCCTGTAGACAAATCTTGAAGATCCTTGAATCATTCCCTGATTTACAAGTTTTTTATAAGGTTCGTCAAAACCGATATAACCTAAGTCATACAATGCTTTTGTCCACATACGGCTATACAGTAAATGCCCTACGGCGTGTTCCGTGCCGCCAATGTACAGGTCAACCTGATTCCAATAATCGGTTGCCTCGCGGCTCGCAAATTCTTTCTCATTTTTAGGATCCATGTAACGCAGGAAATACCAGGAAGAACCTGCATAGCCGGGCATGGTGTTGGTTTCCAGTTCGCGGCTTACCCATTCGGGAATATTAGCCAACGGGCCTTCGCCTTCGGGACCGGGCTTATAGCTTTCCACCTCGGGCAATTCCAAAGGCAGGTCAGATTCCGGCAGTGCATAAGCTATGCCGTTTTTCCAAACAATCGGGAAAGGCTCACCCCAATAACGCTGACGGCTAAAGGCCGCATCGCGCATTTTATAATTGGTCTTGCGTACGCCCACACCTCTTTTTTCAAGTTCGTTGATGACCACTTCCATCGCCTCGCGCATGACCATCCCGTTCAGGAAGTCAGAATTTTGCAGTACCGCGTCCTTGGTGGGGTTGGCATCCGTGCCGTTAAACGCATCCCCGATGATATTGGTAACGGGGATATTGAAATGTTGTGCAAATTTGAAATCGCGCTCGTCGCCGCAAGGCACCGCCATGATGGCGCCCGTGCCGTAACCGGCCAGCACGTATTCGCTGATCCAGATAGGGATTTCCTTGCCATTGAAGGGATTGATGGCAAAGGCGCCCGTAAACGCCCCGGTGATGCGCTTTTCGGCCATGCGCTCACGCTCGCTGCGGCTTTTTACATAGGCGATGTATTCTGCCACGGCTTGTTTTTGCTCATCGGAAACGATGTCCGAAATATAATCCAGCTCTGGTGCCAGCACGCAAAAATCAACCCCGAAAATGGTGTCGGGCCTTGTGGTGTAAGCCACGAAATTTTTGACCTTTGACTGTTGGCTTTTTATTTCAAATGTTATCTCAGCCCCGCTGCTCTTGCCAATCCAGTTAGTCTGCATTTCCTTCATCGCCTCGCTGAAATCCACGGTTTGCAAGCCTTGAAGCAATCTGTCGGCATATTCGGTAATGCGCAAATACCACTGACGTAATTTCTTTTTCACCACGGGGTGGCCGCCGCGTTCGCTCACACCGTTCACCACTTCATCGTTTGCCAGCACCGTGCCCAATGCCTCGCACCAGTTCACCTCGCCATAGCCGCAATAGGCCAGACGGTAGTTCATCAATATATGTTGCCGGGTGGCTTCGTCAAAGCCGTTCCATTCCTCCGCAGAAAAAGTGGGGGAAGAAAGGGCAAAGTTTGATGATTGCGGGATAACGAGTTTTTCGTTCGGGAAGGGATGGTTCGTGTTTCCTTCCGTTTCAAAGATTTTTATCAGTTCGCCAATGTTTTCGGCTTTTTGCTTTTTGCGGTTGAACCAGCTATGGAACAATTGCAGGAAAATCCATTGTGTCCATTTATAATATGCCGGGTCGGAGGTGCGCACTTCGCGTTCCCAGTCAAAACAGAAACCTATATTGTCTAATTGTTTCCTGAACGTGGCGATATTGTTGCTGGTGGACGCGGCCGGATGGATGCCGTGCTCGATGGCGTATTGCTCGGCGGGCAGGCCAAAGGCGTCGTAGCCCATCGGGTGCAGCACGTTAAAACCTTTCAGGCGTTTGTAACGTGCGTATATGTCGCTGGCGATATACCCGAGCGGATGCCCCACGTGCAGCCCCGCGCCGCTTGGGTAGGGGAACATGTCCAGCACGTAATACTTGGGCTTGTTGCTTTGGTTACTCACCTGATAGGTGTTGTTATCCATCCAAAACTGCTGCCACTTTTTTTCTATGTCGTTAAACTTATATTCCATAATGCTTTATAAACTCAAAATGATGAATAGTTGATATTGCCGATAGGTGAAAAAGCTGATAAAGGTTTATCACGGTCAACTTGCCCACCCCTGCGCCCCGGTTGAACGGAGCGTCGCAACGAAGATGCCATATATCCTGCAGTTGACTCAATAATATATGCCGCCCTCAAATTGGCGACAAATTTAAGCATTGTAGGTTTGAAACTACTAAATTTGCCAACATTGGGGCAAACAGCCTCCTGCTGCATTAAAAAAGTTAAAGTATTTATGGCCGCAAAACAGGTAAACAAACGAGGTAAACCTTCTTATTTTATGCCCATCCTGGGTGTGACACTTGTGCTGTTTCTGGTGGGGATTATCGGGTGGCTCATCATCAACACGCGCACGCTCGGGCAGCATTTTAAGGAAAATATAGAGATAAACGTTTACCTGCGCGACCCATTGAAACCCGCTGACAGCGCGGCTTTGGTGCAATATATTTCCTCCAAACCTTATGTGAAGGAATACACGTTTACGACAAAGGAAATGGCCAAGAAAAAATATATTGCCGATGGAAACGAGGATTGGGGCAATGTGCTGACGGAAAACCCGCTGCCGAGCAGCATTGATTTTAAACTGAAACCAGACTATGTGCAGCCGGACTCGATGAAGGCGATAAAGGCCGACCTGGAGCAGCAAACTTATGTGACCGATGTGCAGTATCAGCAGGAGTTGGTGAGCCAATTGAACCGGAATATTAACCGGATAAGCGCGGTGTTGCTGGGCATTGCGGTGCTGCTGTCATTGGTGGTCATATTCCTGATTGACAATACTATTCGTCTGGCGATGTTTAGCAGCCGGTTTACGATAAAAACTATGCAGATGGTGGGTGCCACGCGGTGGTTCATCGCAAAGCCTATGGATATGCGGGCCATATTGAATGGGGCTATCAGCGGTGTGATTGCGATTATTGCCGTTTGCCTGACCATTTATTTTACCGAGCGTATCCTGCCCGAACTGAAAGCTATCCGGAACCCGGGGGGGCTGGCCATTTTATTCGTGGCCATGTTTGTGTTGGGTATCCTCATAACCCTTGTCAGTACACACTCCAGCGTGATGAAGTACCTGCGTAAGAAGTTGGATGATTTGTATTAGGAGTGTGGTTGATAACTGCTTGCCGGTAGCCGTTAAAACAAAATGATTTGCTCTCTGTTCGGGAGTTTGGAGGGGTGTTCATATAAAGTGTATGAACATTCACCATTCGTGTGCATACGTTTGAACAATGCGGGAAACCCTTGGGTTTCTGTTGTACTTTTATAACATTAAAATCATTATTTGTGATATGCTCAAACTACGTTTATCCTTCTTTACGATGGCTTTTGCTTTGTGTGTGACTTTGCCATGCATAGGCCAAATGAAACAGCTCATCTCCGAAAACTTTACCTTGGCGGACAAGCAATACAAGTATATGATGACGCTGGCGCCGGCGGATAAAATGCCGCAGTCTTATGATGAAAAGAATAATAAGTTCATAGCTTATGAACGCACCTGGTGGTGTACCGGCTTTTATCCCGGCACGCTTTGGTATATCTATGAGCAAACTGGTGACCCTGTGATAAAAAAGGAGGCAGAACGCGCGCTGACCGTTATCGAGCCCAACAAAACATACACAGGCAATCATGATTTGGGCTTCATGATGTATTGCAGTTTTGGCAATGCCTATCGCATTACTAAAGGAAAATCATACAGGGATATCCTGCATCAGTCGGCTGCCTCGCTGGCCACGCGCTACAGGCCGGAGGCAAAGGTTATTCAATCATGGAACAGCAACCAGTATTTCAAAGGCCCCGTTATCATTGATAATATGATGAACCTGGAGTTGTTGTACTGGGTCAGTAATGACGGCGGGGATAAGAAATTTAAGGATATTGCCATCAACCATTCCAATACCACTTTAAAAAATCATTTCAGGCCGGATTATAGCAGCTATCATGTAATAGATTATGACCTTAAAACCGGCAAAGTGCTACGTAAGGCCACCTGGCAGGGCGCTGCAGATTGCTCGGCCTGGGCGCGTGGACAGGGCTGGGGTTTATATGGCTATACCATGATGTACCGCTTTTCAAAAGACAAGCGCTATTTGAAACAGGCCTGCAGGATTGCCGATTTTATATTAAATCACCCTAATTTGCCTGCTGATAAGATTCCTTACTGGGATTTTGATGCGCCGCAAATCCCCAATGCCAAACGCGATGCATCGGCCGCGGCCATTATTGCATCCGCGTTGTTGGAACTTGGGCAATATACAACAGGGGAGGCCAAAAACCGGTATGTCAGTAATGCGAAAGACATGCTTATTTCACTTTCCGGTGAAAAATACAGGGCAAAGGAAGGCGAGAACGGCGGCTTCTTGCTGAAACATAGCACGGGTGCGTTACCGCTCAACTCAGAAATAGACGTGCCGCTGGTATATGCCGATTATTATTTTCTGGAAGCATTAAAGCGTTATAAAGACTGGTATTTATAATCATTTGACAGGCCCGATAGGTTTTAAAAACCTATAAGGTCTCTGTGCCTATAAAGTTTCAAACTTTGCGCATAACGAAAGATAATATGAACAGAACCGCCCTGAAAACAATTATAACCCTACTTTTATCAGGCGTATTGTTGTATGCTGACGGACAAAGCTGGGATGGGCCAAAGGACAAGCCCACCGAGCGCAAAGAGCTAAAGTACGGGCCGCTGCATCCGGGTAAACGTACCGATGCCGATATGCAGCGTTTCCGTGAGTATGGTTTGGGGCAGTTTATTCACTGGGGCGTATATGCCATTGCCGGAGGTGAGTGGAACGGGGTAAAAGCGCCTACTGCATCCGAATGGATCCGCACTTGGTCGGGCGCTTCCGCTCCACCCAACTGGCAGCAGACCTACGACAATTTATACAAGCAGTTTAATCCAAAAGATTTTGATGCGAAACTGTGGGCTAAACAGGCGAAGCAAATGGGCGCCCGCTATATGATCATTACTACAAAACATCACGACGGGTTTTGCATCTGGCCCAGTAAGTTTTCTGATTATACCATTGCACAAACGCCCTATAAAAAAGATATCGTAAAGCAACTGGTAGATGCTTATTCTGCGGAAGGTATTGATGTGTATCTTTATTTTTCAATCATAGACTGGCATCATAAAGATTACAGGAGTGCATCACCCCAAACAGCCAAGGACAAAGCTTCTTATGACCAGTTTCTTACCTATACCCGGAACCAGCTTTTTGAGCTGTTGAACAATTATCCAAAGATCAAAGGCTTCTGGTTTGACGGCACATGGGATAAAGCTTGGATTGATGCTTATGAATGGACGTATCGGTTAGAAAAAGATTTACGTGCCGCACATCCGGGATTAGTTATTGGCAGCCGTTTCAGAAATGACGAGTTTGGCAAAAGGCATTTTGACTCAAATGGGGATTTGCTGGGCGATTATGAACAGGGCTGGGAACGCAAGCTCCCCGCGAAATATGAATGGCTGAACGGTAACGATTGGGATTGCGTGATGACCATTCCGCCCAATGGCTGGGGTTATATCAAAGACTGGTCTCCGTTTTATACAAAAACTTCCTATGACCTGCTTGATATGCTGATGCACTCCGTTTCGATGGGAGGAAACCTGGTTATAAATTTTGGCCCTGATGCAAAAGGTAACATGCACCCGGGAGAAGATAAGCTGGAAAAAGAAATTGGAGACTGGATGAAACTAAACGGTGAAGCGGTTTACGGAGCTACGCACGCGCCATTAGAACCTACCGGTTATGGTTACTTTACACAAAAGGAAAATGCGCTTTATTTAACGGTATTCAATCGCCCGGTAAATAATATGATAAGAATAAAGGTTCCGAAATCCGCAACAGATATACCTGTTGGCGCAAGTTTGTTAGCTAACAAAATGCTGTTGAAAATGAAGTTTACCGATATAGGTTTAGACCTTGACAAAAATGTTTATTTTGATATCACCCTGCCGGATTCCTTTATAAGTAAAGATCCTTTTGTTATCAAGATTGATACAAAGAAAGGAAAGGTCAATGTGAAAGAATTGGAGAAGGCGTACATGTAAACCGTGGGAACGGTATGTTATATAACAAAATGGTATCAATTATTACGATTCTTTTAAAATAAAGAACGGTTTATGCAACGAAGAAATTTCTTAAAATTCTCCTCCTTATTGGGATTCGCAGGTTCGCTGCCTTTTGTAAAAGGAAATGCGGCCAATGGTAATGTGGATTCCTTAACGTCAACGCCTCAAAAAGACAGGGAGTATTGGGTTGGTCTGCTCGATAAGATAGCATCCCCGCTTTTGTACAATATGAGCAAAGGTGAACTGCGCAAAAACATGCCCGTGGCATACAGTCCCACATGGGATGGGCGTAACAAACAGGTCGCCTATATGGAAGGTTTTGGAAGGCTCGTTGGCGGCATCGCACCTTTTTTGGTACTGCCCGAAACCAATGATACGGAAGGTAAGATAAGGCAACGCCTGCTTTTACAAGCACGGCAAAGCCTTGCTCATGCTGTTGACCCGCAAAGCCCCGATTATCTATTTTGGGGAGACGGAAAAACGCCGCAACCGTTGGTGGATGCGGCACACATCGCGCAGGGCTTGCTTTACGCACCGGATGTACTTTGGAAACCGTTAAGCGAAAAAACAAAACAGCAGTTCATACATGAGTTTAAGACCATGCGCCGCATCAGGCCGTTTAAAAGCAACTGGCTTTTATTTGCCGCGATGATTGAAAGTTTTTTGTTAAGTATCGGCGAGGATATTGATGCGTTAAGGATTGACAATGCCATTGACCAGATTAATAAATGGTATGTAGGCGATGGTTGGTATAGTGACGGTGATAAATTTCATTTCGATAACTACAATGGTTTTGTGATTCACCCGATGCTGGTAGATGTGCTGCGGGTAAATATCGCGCATGGCCGAAGGGATAAAAAAGAATACGACATGGCTTACAAACGGATGCAGCGCTATGCCTCTTTTCAGGAGCGCTACATTTCTCCGGAGGGCACGTATCCTGTCTTTGGCCGTTCTTCCACTTACCGTGTCGGCGCTTTTCAGCCATTAGTAAAATTGGCTCTCGAAGATTCCCTACCGCAGGATGTGACGCTCGCGCAGGTACGTTGCGCCCTTACCAGCGTGATGAAACGCATGTTCATCCCTTCCACCTTCACAAAAGATGGCTGGCTCACGATGGGACTTGTCGGTAACAAACAAGTAAGCCTTGCGGATTATTATTCCAACACGGGCAGCATGTATGTGACGGCTTTGGTGTTCCTTGCGTTGGGCTTGCCCGCTGCTCATGCCTTTTGGTCAGGCCCTTTTACCGAATGGACACAACTTAAAGCTTGGTCTGGCAAGCCTTTTCCCAAAGACTATGCGGTAGATTACTGATATTTTTATGAAGTAGGCTGAAGTATAGCTATCATCTTCGTTGCCACGCTCGGTTCATCGTCCCGGTTATATGGCATCTGCCATATAAAGTCAAAAGGGGCAAATCAATATTGATTTGCCCCTTGCCTTCTTACTTACTTCCTCTCTTCCGGTCTTATAATCATGCGGAACGATTGGTCTTTGCTAAAGTAAGACCCTGCCCAGTTCCACAACGTGCGCAGTCGGTTACGGTAATTGAGCAGCGACATCATGTGTATGAACAGCCATACCACATAAGCCCAAAATCCATTAAAGTGTAATTTAGGCTTGGGCATGTCTGCCACGGCTTTGTTACGGCCGATGATGGCCATAGAGCCTTTGTCGTTATAGGTAAAAGGTTGCGATGCTCTTTGGTATAAATTTTTCGCAAGGTTTTGCGCCTGCTGTATGGCCACCTGTGCCACCTGCGGATGGCCGTTCGGAAAAGCGGGGTCAGTAGTTTGAAAACAGGTATCGCCCAGCGCATAGATATTTTCAGCGCCTTGCACCTTGTTGTAAGCATCCACTACCAAACGTCCGCCCCGGCCGTAACACTCCTGCGGAATGCCTTCGAATCTTTTGGCCGAGACACCCGCTGCCCATATCAGATTTTTTGTTTCGATAATAGTGCCGTCGGATAAGTGAACCTCGTCGTTGGTATAATCCTTTACGGTTACGTTCAGCCGCACTTTTACCCCAAGCCTTAATAAAGATTCGTATGAATACTGCTGCGATTTTTGCGACATGGGAGATAACACTGCCGGCGCTCCGTCTACTAAATATACCTGCTTTAAACTGTTACCGTTAAACTCAGGATAATCTTTTTGAAAAATATGGCTGCCCATTTCTGCCAACATGCCCGATACCTCCACGCCCGTAGGCCCACCGCCTGCCACTACAACGGTCATGAGCTTTTTGCGCTCTTCAGAATTATCAGTGCGCGTGGCCACCTCCCAGTGTTTGAGCAGCGTGTTGCGCATGGCTAAGGCGTCGCTTAGCGTTTTCATGGGTATGGCGTTTTGCGCAATATTATCCATGCCGAAATAATTGGTTGCCGCGCCTGTGGCCATGATGAGCACATCGTAAGACAATTCCCCGTTGCTCAGAATGACCTTGTTTTCCTCCGGTATGACCTTTTCCAGACTGGCCATGCGAAAATGCACGTTTTTCTTCTTCCGTAAAAGGCGACGGAACGGGTAGCTTATGGCCGAAGGTTCCAAAAAACCCGTGGCCACCTGATAAAGCAATGGCGGGAAAAAATTATAATTATTAATATCCACTAAGGTTATATCAAAGCCGGCCTTGTTTTGTAAACCAAGAATGACGTTGATGCCGGCAAATCCCCCACCAATGATAACGATTTTTTGTTCAGATTGCATAAAACGAGTATTGTTGTTTAAACAGTAACAATAATCTTGCTAAAAAGATGTCATTGAAGTGTTTGTTTTTGTCGGGGTGGTCTCAATGACATTTTACTCACTTACTCACGGCATAGGATTCCGGCGGTCAAGCCCCCAGATGAGTTTGGTTTGAATGGTATGCAGGAAATTGTTTTCGCTGAGCCTTAACAGGTTTATCGAGAATTTTTCTTTGCGGACAGCCAGCGAAACCGTTTTTGGCACGATTTCCCGTCGCGAGTCAAGCGAGCAGATGATGGTATTCGAGCGGCATTCCACCTCAAAAGAGATGATGCTGTTGTCATTAACGACCAGCGAACGCACGTTGAGGTGATGTGGTGCCAGTGGTGTGATGATAAAATTCTCCGAATCGGGAAAAACAATCGGCCCGCCACCGCTAAGCGAGTAGCCCGTGGAGCCCGTGGGTGTTGCCACGATAATCCCGTCCGCCCAATAAGTGTTCAAAAACTCACCGTTGATGTAAGTGTGTATCTTCAACAGCGGTGACATATCCCGTTTGAGAATGCTGAACTCGTTCAGCCCAAAAGGAACGTCGCCAAACATGGGCAGGTCGGCATCCAAGTGAATAAGCGAGCGCTTTTCGCTGGTGAAAGTGCGCAGCGCCAGCGACTTGATAGCCAATTGCAGGTTATCCCGGCCGATACTGGCCAAAAAGCCCAGCCTGCCAAAATTAATGCCCATGATAGAAATAGGTTTGTCCCTGATAAGCGCGATGGTGTCGAGCAACGTACCATCCCCGCCCAATCCGATGATAAACTCCACATCCTTGTCCAAATCGTTGGTGTCATTGAATGTCACCGGGTCGGCTGGTAGCCGGATGCGGTCTTTAATGGATAAAAAGAATGGCTCGTAGATGAGGTATGATATATTGTAATGGGTCAATTCTTCAAAAAAAAGCTGGACGTCTGCTTCCTGCTCTTTGTCAATTCCTCTGCTGTAAATAGCGATGTTCATGCTAAAATATTTCCTTCTTGTGTAAATATACTCCGTTTTGGCCTAAATGGTTATAAGAGAATTCTATTTTTAAAGTCATGTCATAGGCGGTAAAGATATCAAAGCCTGCCCCATATCCAAAAAGTGTTCTGTTGGAAAGCTTATTGGTGGGATGCGGGTGCCTATCGTCAACATATCCCAGGTTGGCGAATACCTTTCCATATATCTTAAAAGGTAGCCCTTGTATTCTGGTAAACTTTGTTTTGGGTAGCGGGATTTTGAAACTGGTAAGCTGACGGAACAGCGAACCTTTCACCAACAGGGCCGCATTGCCGTCAACTACATAGTCTTCATATCCACTCAGGTAAACGTCCCCATAACCGGTAAGTTGCAGGTTGGGATAGGGCTGGCGGGTGGGCAATTTGAAGATGCCGGACACCATCAAGCTATAAAAAAAACGATTGGGCAGGTTCCAGTATCCCAGCCCCTTTGCGCCAATATACCACATGTCCATATTTTTATCAAAACCACGCTTTTCAATTTCTACTTCTGCGGCGTAACCGCTGGTGGGGTAAGGTATATAATCAAGGTTTTGATAATTGAGTATGTAGTAAAGGCTGGGATACTTTACTTTGGTCTGACCATTTAAAAAATATATCGGATTGGCCTTTAGCACCGTGTCGCCAATATTTAGGGTGTGATAACCGATGCCAAAAGTATGTTTGGTGAAAATTTTGGGACGGTAAGTCAATTCAAGGGTTCCGTCAAAAAATTTCTTGATGTATTTGTCCGATTTGAGGAACTCTTGTTTGTCGTGAAGTGTGTTGTAAAGTACCTCCCGGTTTTTACCAAACGCAAGGTTCAGATTGGAACCCCAATGCATCTCTTTGTCTATTGGCGCGCTGTATCGGAGCACCATTTGTTTGGTATATCCGGTTATCAGGTAAAACCGGAGCTTGTCATTATAGCCCGTCACGTTATCGTAAAGCAGTTTTATGCCATAATCCACGCGATTCAGGTCAGCCTTTTCTTTCAGCCATTGGTTGATGTTCCTGTCAATAGGTTTGAAATGCGGTATCGGCCAGATATACCATCTTTCCTTTACCGTGATTTTTATATATAAATCCTGTGCAGCAAAACTATCAATGCTTACGGCCACCTCATGGAACATGGCCAGGTTTTTAACTTGCCGCTGTGCGTGTGCAATTTTTTCAGGGATGTCGTGTGCTTTTATAGAATCGCCTTCCCTAAAAGGAAGTTCCCGCAGAATGACCGGGCGTCTTGTCATCATGTTTCCCTCAATCGTGATTTTTTGGATAGCGTATATAGAATCAGGAAATACCGGCAGCGAGATGGTGGCAGCGGTGTCTTCAGCGGCGGTTGTCTGGTTCGTGTGGCCATCAGGCTGAAAATCGGATACCTGGGCGTTGCAAAACACGCACGCAAAAAGGAGCGGGAGCAGGATACGATATTTATTGGCCTTGATGGGCAACATGATTACACGGGTACGCCTAAAACAAGTTAAAGTTTTAAATGATTAAGGAGTAAATATACATTGTACCAACGAAACGCGGTTGATAAAATTTTCATATTTATTGTGCCGGATAACGCTGAAACTTATCCCGCTAAACGTCTTCAGGATTATTGGGAAAGATTGATTAAAATACCGATAATTTGATTTTTGTACAATTACAGCAAAAATGGCAGATGCGGTTGTAAAGAAGGTTTAAAGGGTATTTTCTTATTTACGCGTCGACTTACGAATTATTAGGTTCATGCTATATGTTCAGGTAGTTCATGAGATTTTCGTAATTGCTTTTCAAGTCATTGGTATAGAGTTCTTCCCCGTAATAATACCTGACCGTGTATTCGTACCGTTGAAAAGCTGCCACGATATCCGACACTTCTATTTTGTTGATACGCATAGTTACCAGCAGGTTGTCGCTGCCTTCTATTTTAGTGGTATTCAGTTGCGTGATAGCCGCATCATTGCCCTCCACAATACGGCATAATTGTGAAAGGGAATATTGCCAAAGGGACATCTCCAGCACTACGAGCGCGCCGGGCGTTTCCAGTTGCATGAAATTGGACGCCTGCTCCAGCAATGTGTTGGCTGCAATAGAGTTTTGCAGGTTGTGCGCATTGTCTGAAACGGGCACAACGCTCAGGTGGTGCTTTGCCGCCAGTTCAACAGCCTGCAAGAAATGTTCTTCGGGTTTGACCGTCAGGCCGGGCAGCGGCAGTGTTATATCCTGTATCAAAAGCTGGTCGTCCGCATCAAGCAAAGCATCCTCTGTCATGATGCCCGTTAGTTTACCTTCGTCATCGCAAACGGCCAAATGGGTCACGTGATAATCCTGCATCAATTGCAAACCAAGGTGCACCGGGTCTGAAAGCTTGATGGAAGGAATGGTATCGGTGATTAAATCTTTTATTAACATGGTGCCTTTTTAGATAATAGACGTAACTGTCAGGCTTCTGTTGCAACGGTGGAATATTTTTTTAAGAAAGCCAGCAGGATTTTGTTGAATTCCTCCGGCGCTTCCATCATGGGCGCGTGGCCGCATTTATCAATAAAATAAAGTTCGCTGTTCGGTAGCAGTTCTTTAAATTCTTCTGCTACGAACGGCGGCGTTACCTGGTCGTTCTTGCCCCAGATGAGCAAAACCGGAATGGTTATTTTGGTCAGTTCCTTGCCCAGGTTGTTGCGGATAGCGCTTTTGGCCAGGGCAATGATTTTGATGACCTTTAACCGGTTATTAGTGATTTCAAACACCTCGTCCACGAGTTCTTCCGTGGCCATGGCAGGGTCGTAAAAAGTATCTTCTGTTTTTTTGCGGATGTATTCCCTGTTGCCTCGTTTGGGATAACTGTCCCCCATGCCGTTTTCAAATAAGCCTGAACTGCCGGTAAGAATGATTGTTTTTATGCGCGGGGATTCGCTTCTTAAATAATATACCAGGCCAACATGCCCGCCAAGCGAGTTGCCTAATAGATTAACATTCTGATAATCACGTGCTTCTATAAAGCGCGCCACATATTTTGCCAGCCCGCTTACGCTCGTGTGCAAAATGTCCAGATCAAGCAGCGGGAGCATGGGAACGATTACCTTATTATGGTTTTTAAAGAAATCAATCAGTGCCGAAAAATTGCTAAGCGCCCCAAACAAACCGTGCAGCAACACCAGTGGTTCTCCTTCGCCCTCTTCGATAAACCTAAACTTATCCTGTTGTTTAATTTTGTACTGCATCAGCTTTGTTGAAAGTTATAATAAGTTGCTAATATATAGATTTATTTATTAAAATAAATTTTTAACAAAACCCGTTTAAGACGCTGCAAGATACAGCAGGATAACCAAACAAAAAAGAAAATCACAGGATGGCCATTGTTGGGATACTATTATTTTTGTAAGAATCAACCATTCCCGAAATGTATAAAAAACTATTTCCGCTTTTATTTGTGGTCGTTGCGAGCGCCTGCGGCGGCGGCGCCACCGGGCAGCAGGAGACCAGTGTGTCGGAATCCGAAAAACTTTTGCGCGAAGTAATCGAAGGGCATGATGTGGCCATGCCCAAAATGAAAAAAATGGAGAGATTGCAGCAGGAAGCAAAGTCCGCCGTTGATTCGATAGCAGGTTTGCCGGTTGCGAAGCAACGCGCTTCGGCGAATTATAAAGCCCGGTTGGACTCCGCCCTGACAGCCCTCACGTATGCCTCCGATGCCATGAACGAATGGATGGGGGGCTTTAAATATGATTCTTTCAGCAACAACGAACCTGAAAGGATAAAATATCTGCAAGCGGAAAAAGAAAAAGTAACGCGGATGAAAGATACGGTGCTGGGCAGCCTCAAACGTGCCGAGGCGGTGCTTGGGGAGTAAACGTCCGTATCGGGATAAAATTATTTCCGTTTGACCAAAGAAGCCTTTCGGATGACCACGTTTCGCAAGGGTCTGTCTTTGTCAGCGCCCTTGCTGGTGGGTACGGCGGCTATTTTATCTATTACATCAATGCCTTTGACGACTTCGCCGAAAACCGTGTAATTGCCGTCAAGGTGCGGCACCCCGCCGATGGTGGTATAAACATCACGATAAGCCTGTGGAATTTTCCGTCCGTTCAGTCTTTTGGTTTCTAATGAGTCCAGTCCGCTGTTTGTCCATACCTTTCCCTGCGTGAGGTAAAACTGTGCCGCGCTGCTGGCTTTTTGGGGGTTTACGTCATCGCCCTCGCGCGCAGCGGCAATAACCCCTTTTTTGTGAAAGAGTTCCGGCGTGAACTCGGCAGGTATGGTGTAGCCGATATCGCCGTCTCCCAACGGCTGACCCGCGCGGGCAGACTTGCTGTCAGGATCTCCTGCCTGTATCATAAAGTGGTTGATGACACGGTGGAACAGAATGCCATTATAATATTTTGATTTGACCAATTTGATGAAATTGTCCCGGTGCAGGGGCGTCAGGTTGCTGAGCCGTACGGTGATGTCGCCCATGCTGGTTTGCAGCAGCACGTCTTTTTTAAGGTCGCGCCGTGTAACACGCTTTGTGGAGGCGCAACCCGCAAGTGTTGCGGACAAAAGTAACAGCCAAAAAAACTTATTAAAATTCATTTTCTTCAAAATATAAAAGGATATGGTCTTTAAGAAAATTTTCCTGATCAACAGGGTTCATCGGTGTGAGGGGTTTTAGCTGTTTGTAATGCGGCCAGCCTTCTTCGTCCACGCGCTCCAGTTCATAATATCCGCTGGAGGAAAGCAGCCTGCATATCGCAATGTGCATCAAATCCTGCTTTTGCTCTTTCGTAAACTTGTCCTGCACTTGCCCGAGCTCCTGCACGCCAATCAGGAAGAGGATGGTCTCCATATCCGGCTTTTTGCCAAAACGCTCCACCAGCTTGGCTTCAAGCGTCCACCATCTTTGTTGCAGGTCATCATTGATATACATGCGGCAAATATAAACCTTTGCATCCTGAATATCAGCTAAACCAAAGTGCGCTTTTATGACGGGCGATGAATAGCCAACCCTTCGGCCTCGATAAGGATTTCCGTGACTATCCGGCTCATATTGTGGAACAGCGCGATTTCCCGGCTGTCTGCGTCCGATTTGTTCTCGAACAAGTCAGACTCTATCTTGCGGGCTTTTTCCACCGCATCGGGCAGGGTGGGTTTGCCGGACAAAAGGTTTTCCGTTTCGCCTAAAATCCAGCTCAGTTGCTGATAGGTTTTCAGTGACCCTTCGTGGATGGAATCCTTAAATTTATGCACGCCGAACGCCGAGATATAAGATAGCAGCGCGTGGTTGAGATAAGTTAGGTTGAATGCTGTTTTTTGAAACGCCCTTTTGCTTTTGGGTTCAAACAGCATCCCCTTCCATGAATTGGTGAGGGCGCTGTCGGCAAAGTGCGCCCGGCGCCTGTTGTGGTTGTATTCTTCTTCGGATATGTTTGCGGAGTAAACACTGTCAAAATATCTTTTATTATGCGAGATGGCGCTTAGCAAGAGGCCGGGCAATTGTTTGTATTGCCATTCGGGCCAGATGAAGCGCACGGCTATGAATGCGATGAAAGAACCGATAAGTGTCTCCAACAACCTTGGCCACATGGCTTCTACACCTTCGTTGGCCAATAAGTTAAAAGAGGCCAGCACAAAAATCGTGATGAAGATAACGGCAATGGTGTATCTTTCTTTTACCCATACAAAAAAGCCGTAAATAGAGGCCAGCAACAGCACGACCTGCGCGGCCACATTGGTCAGTATCTGTGCAAACAGAACGCCAAATATCACACCCGTGAGCGTGCCCATCACCCGGTGAAAAAGCCTTTGCCTGGTGGCACTGTAGGTTTGTTGGCAAACGATAAAAGAGGTCAGGATAATCCAATAGCCCTTATCTATTTTAAAAAAATAAACAACTAAATAACCTGCCAGAAAACAAAATGCCAGCCGCACCGCAAAGCGGAAACGGGGATGTTTTACCGATAACAGTTTCTTTAAAGATTGATTTTGTGTCCTGCCCCGATAGGTTACGGTGCTTTCTCCCTCCGATGCTATTTTTGAAATGTCCGTCACCAGCCCGGCCAGTTCCGAAAGGTTTTTCATCAGCAGGGAGATGGATGTAAAATGCGGGTCATCCTTGAAGTTTGCCAGCATGTTCTTTTGGGCAATAACAGACCATTTGAGCGATACGGGCGCATGGTACGTGTCCTCGGTCAGTAAGGAATCTCCGTATGTTTTCAGCGCCTTTGCTATTTCGGACATAATCTGGCCAAAGCCTCCGATAAGTTCTCTTTTGTGCTCGTTCTCGCTCAGCACGTCATACTGTTCATGGCTGGAGGCCACCCGTTCGTGCATTTCCTGCAGCAGCATCCATAGGCGATAAAAGCGGTTGATTTTTTCCTGCGATTTTTTGCCGGAGGCCTCACGGAAACGGTTCAGTTGGTTTTTGCAGAGTTCAAGCTGGTCAACCACCTGCACGTTTTTCTGTGCCAATTGGTTTCTTAATTTTTCCTGCTCACCGCGCGTGCTCGGGAAAAATTGCGCCTTGATGGCGGTATAGGCCGAAAGCTGGTCAAAGCAGGTGGCCAACTGTTCCTCCAACAGCCGCAAGGGTTTGCTGTAAAGAAAAATCAATGATACCATGCCGTACAAAAGGCCACCCGTGGTAAGCAATATAGGCTGATGAAACCAGGGATGGCCCATGTTCATCCCTAACATCGTGTAGATGGAAATAAGGATGGTGCCAAAGGTGATGCCCTGATAGCTGCTGTTTATCCCGCCGATAAGCGTCAGGCAAAAAGTAAAGATGACCAACCATGCACCAAAGACCAGCGGATATATCTTGAGCAATTCGATTAGCGCACTGGAGATAAGCACGCACGCCAACATGACCGACAGGGATTTCAGGCGCGCGCGGGGATGCACGTCCGTTTCGGCAAGGGCTGTGCCCACCACGCCCATGCCCAGGGTGGTGCCCCAAAAATAATGGTGGGTGATGACGTTAGGTATTAACAATATCGCGATCGCTATCGTAACCTTTAAAGCCCACAGCCTGTTGGGGTATTTCCAGAATTTGTGCACCCAAAAATCGCGCAGGTCGCTGCGCATATCATGAATCGTACTTGTAAAAGACATATTTATTGAGAATGGGCAAAGGTATTGATAACTCGTTTGCTTATTTGCTTTTTAACGGAATTTGTTATGTTGTAATCAATAGCTTATTCTTACTTCACCCTGTTCTTGATTTCCTGTAATTTCAGCAATGCTTCTACTGGGGTGAGTCTGTTGATATCAATGTCCTGCAATAGTTTGCGTATTTCATCAAAGGTTTCGCTGTGCGTATCAAATATGGATAATTGGAACTTGGGTGCTGCGACTTCCTTTATTTTTTCGCGAACCGAAGAACTGCTTCCGACAGATTCCACCTGCTGCGATTCAAGCTGGGTAAGGATTTCGTTGGCACGCTGTATCAGCGAGGGCGGCATGCCTGCCATCCGTGCCACGTGGATACCGAAACTGTGCGTGCTGCCGCCGGGCGCCAGTTTGCGCAGAAAAACAATCTTGTTGCCCACCTCTTTATTGGTGATGTGATAGTTCTTGATGCGGGGCAATCTTTCCTCCAGTTCGTTCAGTTCGTGATAGTGCGTGGCAAACAATGTGATGGGTTGTTGCGGGGCATTGTGCAGGAACTCGGCAATGCTCCAGGCAATGGAAATGCCATCGTAAGTAGAAGTGCCGCGACCGATTTCGTCCAACAGCACCAGGCTGCGCGGGGTAATATTATTGATGATGGAAGCGGTCTCGTTCATTTCCACCATGAACGTACTCTCGCCACCGCTCAGGTTATCCGAGGCGCCCACGCGCGTGAATATTTTATCCGTAAGTGGGATATGCGCATAAGTGGCCGGCACAAAACTGCCGATGTGCGCCATCAGCGTGATAAGTGCCGTTTGCCGCAACAGGGCAGATTTACCGCTCATGTTAGGCCCTGTAAGGATGATGATTTGCTGCTGTGTCTTGTTCAGCTCCAGGTCGTTGTGAATATAGCTTTCGCCCACGGGTAGATGCCGTTCGATAACCGGGTGGCGTGCTTCTTTCACCTGCCATTCGCTGCCATCGTGCAGCAAGGGTTTTTTATATTGATATTGGATAGCGTTGTGCGCAAAACAGCACAGGCAATCCAGTATGGCCAAAAGATTACCGTTGGTTTGTACGGGTGCTAAATAATCGGAGAGCTCGTTTAGCAGCGCATCGTACAATTGTTGTTCCAGTGCAAAAATCTTTTCCTCGGCGCCGGATATTTTTTCCTCGTACTCTTTCAGTTCGGGGGTGATGTAGCGCTCTGCGTTGGCAAGCGTTTGTTTGCGTATCCAATCCGTCGGCACTTTGTCCTTGTGCGTATTGGTCACTTCCAGATAATAGCCGAACACGTTGTTGAAGCCCACGCGTAGCGAACTGATGCCTGTGTGCTCGGCCTCGCGCGCCTGCATTTGGGCAAGATAGGCTTTGCCGTTTTGGGAGATGAGGCGCAACTCGTCCAGTTCGGGGTTGATGCCAGCGGCAATCATGCCGCCCTTGGCGGATGTCGCGGGCGGGTTTTCGATAATCTCGGTAAAAATCTTTTCCGCAATCACAGGGCAGGGGTTCAATGCGTCGCCGATGCGTTTGAGGTAAGTATTGTCGTGGGCGATGCACCACGCTTTCACTGTGGCCACTTGTTTTAGTCCCTTGGCTAATTGCAGCACTTCGCGCGGGTTTATTTTTTTGGTCGGTATTTTAGATACCAGCCTTTCGATGTCGCCGCACTGCCTGATAGCCTGCACGAGATTTTGGCGCAGGTCTGTATCTTTTATCAGTACCTCGGTCAGGTCAAGCCTTTCGTTGATTTTTTGATGGTCTATCAATGGAAAGATGATCCAGCGTTTGAGCATCCGCGCGCCCATAGGGGAAACGGTATTGTCCAGTACGCTTAACAAAGTATGCCCGCCTTCGGCCTGGTTATGTATAAGCTCCAGGTTGCGGATGGTAAACCTGTCCATCCACAGAAAATCGTTGCGGTGTATGCTTTGTAACGAGGTGATATGTTGCAGGTTGGGGTGTTCGGTATCTTTCAGGTAATGGATGACTGCGCCAGCCGCCGTAAGCCCCAGTTTGAGGTCTTCCACACCAAAGCCTTTGAGTGAATGGGTTTGAAAATGTTTCAATAAAATGTCCTGCGCATAAGCGAGGTCAAAAATCCATTCATCAAGGGTATAGACATATATCTTGCCGCCGAAGTATTCCTTGAATTTTTTTTGCTGATGGCGCTGAAAAACGACCTCTGCCGGGCGAAAGCTCTGCAATAATTTGTCTGCATATTCCCGGTCGCCCTCGGCAATGAAGAACTCCCCGGTAGAGAGGTCGAGAAACGAAAGTCCGAACTTATCATCTTCTGCAAAATGAATACCCGCCAAAAAGTTGTTGCTATTATGTTCGAGCAGTTTATCGTTGGTGGCCGTGCCGGGCGTGACCATTTCCGTTACGCCGCGCTTTACGATGCCCTTGGCCTGTTTGGGATCTTCGAGCTGATCACAGATGGCTACTCGGTAGCCCGCCTTTACCAGTTTGTGGAGGTAAGTGTCCAGGGCGTGGTATGGAAATCCGGCAAGGTCTAATGACGCGGCAGCGCCCACGTTGCGTTTTGTCAGCGTGATGCCCAATACCTGCGAGGCCACGACGGCGTCTTGCCCGAAGGTCTCGTAAAAGTCCCCCACGCGAAACAGCAATACCGCGTCTGGATATTTTTGTTTGATCGCCCGATGTTGTTGCATCAGGGGTGTGTCGTTGGGGTTATTTTTTGCCTTTGCCATTGGTGGGCAAATGTAAAAGAATAATTATGAATGAAGATTGGGTAATTTTAACTTTTCAAGCGTGCCTGCCCGGAAAAAAAGGCTAATTTTGCGGTTTATACTTCTCGTGCAAAAAGTTTATGCGATAACCGTTTGACGGGATTGTTCGGGAGCAGTATAGGAAAGATGAATCAAAGGTGTTATTAAAATCTTGAATGGAAATGAAAAGAACGGTTTTGTTATATATGTTGATGGTGGCCGGGCTGGCGGTAAATGCGCAGGGTGGGATGAAGATTCCTGATTACAAGGTGCCCATCAACAGGCAGATGTTTCATGATAACATAGACAAAGAACAGGTGTATATTCTTCAGAGCGATGGTTCTAAAGATAATGCCTTTCATTTTGAGAGCCACCCCGAGGCAGATGAACAGATAACCTATGCGCTGACGCATCAGGTTGATGAACTGCAATACTTTATCGAAAGCAATGATAAGATAGAGGCCCGTATTAAAATCGGCTATCTCACCGGGCTGGCTTCCATGCTTGGACAAATGCGTGCCGGATGGCTCAAAAAGGAAGTAAACCCTACCCACTTCTCGCAGATAATGGAATTGTACAAGAGACTTATCGAGGCTAATACAAAAGGCGAATCGCTCGTGCCCTCCCTGAACCATCTTCCTTACGATGTTGTTTCGGTAGCCCTTTCCCCGCGCATATTTGAGGAAAATGCCACCTATAAAGCAGCAAAGGAAAAAGTGCTGCTCACTTACGTAAAACAATATCCTGAAAAAGCATTCCTTAAGCTTTCCACCGAGGGAGATGCACCTTTTACGGATAGCCTGATTAAGGTTTTGGGACGCCGTTTCCCCGAACAGCTTTATTCCTATGCACAGGCGTATAACCAATTGGGCAGACGTATCCGTGGTATCCATGACGATGAGTTTGTGCAAACCGTAGTGAAGCTTTCGGAACAAAAATCGGGACAGATTTATTTCCCGTTTTTGGATAATTTGGTAAAGGGCAAGATAACCGTTGCGCAATTGGATGCCGCCAAAGATAACAGGGTGCAGTATTATCGCTATTTGGTACAAACCCAAATGGACTATGCAAAGCGAGCGGTACAGGGTGACACTGCCATTGGCTTCAAGGCGCTCACGCAAAGACTTGAACGCAAGGCCAAGGATGAGTTTGTGAATGAAATAAACGCGCTGCATGAACAGCCTGATGCAGTTCGTTTCAAATGCTTGCAGGAGCTTACCGCGCAGGAACTTTATTATTTGGCCGTGCTGTCGGACGGGCTTATTTATACCAGTAGCTATACCAACACCAACGGAGTTTTTCCGTTAATGATGAGGAAGGCCGATAATCGAGGTGACTTGTTGTTGTTAAGCTTGAATTTTGACCATTATCGTAAGTTCATCAGCCAGGCGGCATCTTACAATACACTGAAAACCTTTTTTGCCACGTTTGCTAATTCGAACGATGCGAAAGATTTAATGACCACCTTTGTAAGCCGTCTGGAAAAGAACGAAGGGCTGGAAGATGGTGTGGACGTGGCGGATTCTTATGCCAGTGTTTTTGAAACCTTGCCCGATTTGGCAAAACAAATGTTGGCTAACGTAAAAAGAAATTATGATGCCAATGTAAAAGCGGGTAACAAGCGCGGCATGGTTATCTATAATATTTTGTATAAGTTGTTCCTTTCTGCCGACTCGTCTAAAGAAATTGACCTGACCAAGGAACTCGGCATTCCGCCGGTTTATAAAGTGCCGTTTAAGGCGCTTGTCAATGATAAAGGAGAGGTTGTTACGCAGATGTTCTTTTATGGCGATGATGACGGCAAGATTGACTTCGACATATTTGTGCGCATGTTCACCAATGCGCCTAACTGGACGGTAGACCAACGAAACCCGTTGTGGGTGGTAGCCAAGACAACAAGCGGCGTACCTGTTTACATTTATGCAAACCGACCGTTACCGAACGAAGAGGATAAGGACTATCAGGCACAGTCTGCCTTGGGAGAGTATTTTGAGAAGAACAAAATACAACCAGCCATCACTTTTCACCGCGGCCATAGCTATCATGCCGAGACAACAATCGGTTACATGGCGCCGACTTCCAAAATTGTGTTCATGGGTTCTTGCGGGGGCTTTAACCTGATAGATTCCATACTTAAAAGAATACCGGATGCACACATCATTTCATCCAAGCAAATCGGCAAGCGCGACATCAACAGGCCGTTTTTTACGTTGCTGACAGAAAAGTTGCGCAATGGCAAGGATATTGATTGGTTGCCTTTCTGGAAGGAGTTTCGCGCAGCGGCCAATATTTCAGGTCTTGAAGATTATATTCCCCCGTACAAAAATCTCGGGGCACTTTTCATCAAAGCATATAAAAAGCAAACAGGAGAATACGATTGGTAGCAATTGTTTTGGCGAATATAAATAGCAAAAGTCCCGGCGTTTGAACGTTGGGGCTTTTGCTTTGGGGGACGTATATATTTTGTGCGGCTGGTTGCAGCTTTACCGATATCCAAAAAATGCGTCGCACTATAATTTTTACAAAAAGCCATTTAGCGTATTCTAAGAATATTAAAAATAAAATTAGTAGTAATTTTTATCAAAACACTTTTTATGGCTTACCTTGTAGCAGCAGTTTTGTAACGTACTATGAATGCTACAAATCCCTTATGGTGCAAGGGTTATTCTGATAGAGTTTTGACCTGCAGTGAAAACGATTGTTTTAAAATCTATTTATGAAATATAATTACAAAGCGTATGATGCAGACAAGACTTTATAATGTTACATAGAAACTTCTCTACTCTTTTAAGAAGTATGCCACTCAAAAAGGTAACGTCTTTTCGGAGTTGTCATATAACAGATTTGTGTTTATGCATATTAAATTAAGCGCAAGCAATTGCCGGGATTAATTTATTTGCGACAATCGTTTTTTGATATAAAGGACTAAAGCAATAAAGTAAAAAGGCCAACCTTTTAGGCTGACCTTTTACTTACTAACCCATTAAATTCAGCTACTAAGATACAAATTGATACCAAAAATAAAAAATGAAATTAGGTATCGGCCAAGTTAATTTATTAAAAACAATCCCTTTCTGACAACATCGAATATTTTTAATTAAATGATTATCAATTATTTAAAAAGTATTTAAATTTTTGGGAATCGTTAAAAAAGTTATCTACATGACAAAAAGTCGCTAAAGTTTCTTATTTTGCCCTTGGCGTTGATTTTGATGTTTTAACGCTATAAAACATAACAAAATAGATATATGACTCCAGGTATAATGCTTGTATCCTTACTGTTCTTAGGCATCAGTATGATTGTCTCGATGGTTTTGAAGAGTAAGTTCGCTAAATATTCTAAGGTTCCTTTGTCTAACGGCATGAGTGGCAAGGAAATAGCAGAGAAAATGCTGCGCGAGAACGGCATTTATGATGTGACCGTTACGTCCACGCCCGGCTTTCTGTCCGACCACTATGACCCTACTAAAAAGACCGTGAACCTCAGCCCCGATGTGTATCAGGGGCGCAGTGTGGCCGCTGCTGCGGTGGCCGCGCACGAATGTGGCCATGCCGTGCAGCACTCCGTGGGCTACGCGCCGCTGAGGATGCGCAGTAATTTAGTGCCCGTGGTTCAATTCAGTTCTTCCATCGTGAACTGGGTGCTGATGATTGGTATCGTTATGGCGGCATCGGGCAGTTATACGCTTTTGCTTATCGGCATTATCCTCATGTCTGTGACCGTTTTATTCTCTCTGATAACACTGCCGGTAGAGTTTGACGCGAGCAACCGTGCCCTGGCATGGCTTAATCAAACCAACGTCACCAACGAAAACGAGTATCCCAAAGCCAAGGATGCCCTTAAATGGGCTGCCACCACTTATGTGGTAGCTGCATTGGCCGCAGTAGTCACATTGTTGCAGTACATTGCCATCTTTATGGGCAGGAGGGATTAAATTCATTGAATTCATGTAAGTTTGTCCTATAATCGGGAATCATTTGAGCGGCATTAAAAAACTGGCAGGGCAGACGTTATGGTACGGTGTTAGCACTATACTTGGGAGGTTTATCAGCTATTTGCTGACACCATACTTCACCTACACCATCAGCAAGGAGATGTTTGGTGAGGTGAACATGCTCTATGCTTTTATCCCGTTCATGAACGTGCTTTTCACCTACGGTCTTGAAACATCCTTCTTTCGCTTTTCTAATACCGATGATAAACAACGGGTTTATAGGACGACCACTATTTCCATTCTGGTTTCCACGATTGTGCTCTTTACGCTGTTGGTTATTTTTCGTCGGCCCATCGCACATTTGCTGTTGTTGGAAAAGCACGTGGAGTATGTCGTCATTGCGGCTTTGATTATCGCACTGGATGCGCTGAGCACCATTCCCTTTGCCAAGCTGCGGCAGGACGGGCGGCCCGTGCGGTTTGCCTTTGTAAGGCTGACCGGTATTTTTGTCAATATATTTTTTGTTTATTTTTTCATCAGTGTTTGCCCCAAAATAGAGGCCGCGCATCCCGGTAGTGCATTTGATTTGATGTATAATAAAAATTGGGGCGTGGGCTATATTTTCATCGCTAATTTGTTGCAAAGTCTGGTAACGTTGCTGTTGCTCACCAGGGAGTTTAGCGGTTTCCGGTTCAAATTTGACAAGGAGCTTTGGAAAAGGATAATGGTCTACAGCCTGCCCTTGATTATCGTGGGCTTTGGTGGCATGATAAACGAAACCATTGACCGTATCATGTTGGGCTGGTTAGCACCCGTTGCAACAGAGGAAGCAGCTAAAGAACTGATAGCCGTTTATTCGGGTTGTTACAAGCTCTCAATTCTGATAACGCTGGGCGTGCAGGCATTTCGTATGGGCGCGGAGCCCTTCTTTTTCAAACAGGCTGCTCAGGAAAATGCGCCCAAGGTATATGCAAGGATCATGAAGTTTTTTGTCATCACGCTTTGTTTCATGTTCCTTTTCGTGATGTTGTATCTTGACATTTGGAAACTTATCTTTAATCGCACTTATTGGGAAGGGCTGGGTGTGGTACCTATCCTTCTTTTTGCCAATATGTTTTTGGGCATTTACTATAACCTGAGTATTTGGTACAAGTTGGGCAACAAAACGAGCGCCGGGGCCTACATTACTATTATTGGAGCGCTGATAACGGTGGCTATCAACTATCTGCTCATCCCACATTTTGGTTATTATGCCAGCGCCTGGGCTACGTTCCTTTGCTATGGCACGATGATGGTCATCTCCTATTCGTGGGGGCAAAAAAACTATAGGATACCCTATGCCCATCGCAAGCTTATCGCCTTCATGATAATTGCATATCTGGTATATCTGCTGTTCACCCTGTTCAAGAGATTGGAACTTCCATCTCTTTGGAACTATGGCGTGGCAACTGTGTTGATGTTTCTTTTCATGCTGTTCATCTTACGTGTCGAGAAGAAGGAATTTCAGAAAATCCCCGTCCTGCGCAAACTGGTTCGATAACCCATCACGTTTTTTATTATTATGCCAAGTGCAGAATACATGGCATCTTCCTTGCGACGCTCCGTTCAACGGTAGCATATAAATGAACTGTTTTAAAATATTTCCGCAGTCGTTGGCGTTGTCTCCGGCAACATCCTCTTGTTCGTTAGTTATAATATCAACAATGTCAAAATTTTCCGTCTTTGCACGCCCGGCACTTTATCTTTGCCGCATGGAAAAAATATTTGCAGAGGCTGAAATAGCAGATGTGGCGGCATGGCTTTGGCCACAGGTTTCGGCACGTAAGGTCGTGGCGCTGCACGGGCAGATGGGCGCCGGCAAAACAACCCTTGTTTGTGCATTGGGGCAATTCCTGCATTTTAATGATACTGTGAGCAGCCCCACTTTTTCCATCATCAACGAATATAATTTTGAAGAAAGCGGTCATAGTGCTATCATGTACCACATAGACCTTTATCGGCTGAAAGACGCAGCAGAAGCCGTTACCGCGGGAGTGGAAGATTGCCTGTACAGCGGTGAATATTGCATGGTGGAATGGCCTGAACGGGCGCCGAACCTGTTTCCCGACGACACCCTCCATGTATATCTGTCGTTGACCGATGACGGAAAACGCCGCATCAAAATAGAGGGATAAACCGTCATAAATAAGTATTTTTGAAAATAAATACGCTCCCGCGGGTTCAATGACGTTTACCGTGAGGCACAAAGCCAAATCATAAAAAAATATGGGTAAGACACAACCGGTTATCAGCACTTCTTTCAGTTACGAAACACAGGAAGAAACACTGGATATCAAATCTAAACCAGAGGGCATGGCTATTGGCATACCCCGGGAGATTGCCTTTCAGGAAAACCGCGTGGCGCTTACCCCCGATGCGGTTTCGGTCTTGGTGAGCAACGGGCATTCCGTGATGGTGGAGCATAATGCGGGTGATGCCGCGCATTTCAGGGACAAAGAGTACAGCGATGCCGGGGCAAAGATTGTGTATGGCCGTGATGAGGTGTTCAAGGCGAATATCATGGTAAAGAGCGCGCCGATAATAGAGGATGATTTGCCATTGTTACAGCCCGGTCAGGTTATTATATCCCCGTTGCATTTGTCCACTTTGCGGCACGAGGTGCTTTGCGAAATGATGAAGAAAAAAATAACAGCTCTCTCTTTTGAAAATCTCCGGGACGACAGCGGTTCTTATCCCATCGTGCGCAGCATGAGCGAAATTGCGGGCAGTGCCGTTATGCTCATCGCAGCCCAGTATCTGGGTTCGGCAAATCACGGAAAGGGCGTGCTGCTTGGAGGGATTTCCGGTATTGCCCCGGCCAAGGTTGTCATTATAGGGGCGGGCATTGTGGGAGAACATGCCGCACGCACGGCTTTGTCATTGGGCGCTTCTGTCAAGGTTTTTGACAACAACGTTTCGCGGCTCATCAGGTTGCAAAACACGATTGGCCGGCGTTTATGGACATCGGTTATCGAGCCGAAACTTTTGGCCAAGCAATTACGTACCTGCGAGGTCGCTGTGGGCGCGCTGGCTAACCAAAGCGGCAGGACGCCCCTGATTGTTACCGAGGAGATGGTCAGCGGCATGAGGCCCGGCGCCGTCATCATTGACGTGAGCATTGACCGTGGAGGATGTTTTGAAACATCCGAGGTTACATCGCACGAATCGCCGATTTTTATGAAATACGGGGTGATACATTATTGCGTGCCCAATATCCCGTCGGGGTTTGCGCGCACGGCATCGCAGGCCATCAGCAATGTACTGATGCCTTTGTTGATGGAGGCAGGCGACGGTGGCGGGATAGAAAATCTCGTGTGGCATAAGTTGAACCTGCGGAACGGCATTTATCTTTTCAAGGGGCATTTGACCAATTTTTACCTTAGCCAACGCTTCGACCTAAAATTCACCGACCTGAACCTGCTGATTGCCAGCCAACGATAATGGTGGTATCCAAATAAATCATTTTTCTGGCCGCAATAGGTTTCGCGGCTCTTTTGCCTTTGGTGGTCTTATGACTAACAAACAAAGGAATTATTGTTAGGAAAGAAAAGTATCTTGTTAACTAACCAAACTTTTAAAAATATTTTTTGAAGTTTGAAAACTATCTATTATTTTTACTTTGTTAAATCGATTGCACATTGCACAAGATTGCTACATACGGTAAATTAAAGTATAATATTTTCCAAAAATTATATTATGAAAAGGAGCTGACCTGCAATGCCCTGAGCACATTGCTCAATAAAAGTATGCCCATGGTGGCGGCGGCACTTTCAGAATTGAAACAGGACGGGGTCGTTATCACAAAAGGTTATGCGAAGTCTACGGGCGGTCGAAAGGCGCTTTTGTATAAACTGCAGTCAAATGTTGTTTATGTATTGTCTGTTGCCATGGATCAGCTATACACCACCGTTTCGGTAATGGATGTTAGCGAAAACAAGGTGGTATATGCTAAACGTATCGAACTTAAATTGTTGAAAAATGAGGAAGCGGTTGAGCGGTTGATTTCCGTAGTAAAAGAGGTCATTCAGGAATCGGGTGTAGAGCATGACAAACTACTTGGTATCGGTCTGGGCATGCCCGGTTTTGTGAATATTAAAACAGGGGTCAATCAAACCTATGTTTCCACAAACAGTTCATTAAGCCTTCGGGATTACCTGCAGCAAGAACTGGGCTTGCCTGTTTTTATTGACAACGACTCCAGCACCATTGCTCTTGGTGAATCAAAGTTTGGCAAGGCCAAGGGAAAGATGGACGTAATGGTAATCAACATCAGTTGGGGTGTTGGGTTGGGCATGATTGTGGATGGAAAGCTTTTCAGGGGGCACGCAGGCTATGCCGGAGAACTAAGCCATATCCCTGTTGGCGACAATAACCTGCTATGCGAGTGCGGGAAAAGGGGGTGCCTGGAAACGGAGGCATCACTAAGGGTGGTGGCGCAGAAAGCATTAAAAATGATAGAGGAGGGAAAATTGTCCCACCTGAAAATAAAAGAAAAGTCGGTAGAGGATGTTGCTTATGCAGTAATGAACATAGCTGCGCAGGGCGACCAGCAATGTGTGGAACTTTTGTCCGAAATGGCCTATAAGATAGGAAAGGCGATTGCTATATTGATACATATTATAAATCCTGAACTGGTGTTACTAAGCGGGCGGGCATCAGAGGTGGGCAAATTGTTGATGGCGCCTATTCAGCAGGCGCTTAATACTTACAGCATTCCCAAGCTTACGGAGGGGATGGAATTAGATGTTTCAACGCTCCGGTACAAGGCTTATTCAATTGGTGCTGCCGCAATGGTCGTTAGTGCATTATCTGCCGAAAATGCCGAGAGCATAAATTAGGCAGTTGCTATATGTCAGAAAAACTTGTTGTAAACCTTTATTATTTAACTAAAACACGAAACGATTCTAAGAAATGACAAAGAAAAAACATTTTTCTTGCACGGTAAAATTACCGCTGTAAACTAAAAGAGCTGGGTCTTTGCACCCGGTCTGAATCTTCCGGCATTTTACAAGGACTTTTATGTACGAGATGCTTGCTTGTGCATAAGCAGGGATATTTGTTGTTCATATTGTCCTGTAAAGCTTTTCATTATTTCATCAAAGTAAAATTATCATTGCACATGAAAGCAAAACAATTGATTGCAATTTTTATGTTCCTGCTATGCGCTAACATGATGTATGCACAGGACATAACAACGGTACGTGGGCGCGTTACCGGCCCGGATGGGAACCCTTTACCGGGTGTCACCGTTTCGGAAAAGAAAACTGGCACAGCTACTTCTACGAATGCGGATGGTGTTTTTAATATCAAAACAGCCAAAGGTGCTGTATTGGTCTTCACTTCCGTAGGTTACGAATCGAAAGAGATTACAGTAAAAGGCGGGGAAGAACTTCTTGTAACATTATCTACAAGCAATACAGAACTTACTACGGTAGTGGTGACGGCATTGGGCATTAAGAAGCAAAAAAAGTCACTCGGATACTCCGTGACGGAAGTGGCGGGTAATAGCCTGACGCAGGCACGTGAAACCAATGTGATGAACAGCCTTGCGGGCAAGGTCGCAGGTCTAAACATTACTGCGGGATCCGGAGGGCCTGGTGCATCAAATAATGTCTTAATCAGAGGGTTATCCAGTATTGGAGGGGCTGTTCAACCTCTTTATGTTGTAAATGGTATTCCAATGGAAAATGAGCGGGGCTACCAAGCTGCTACACAATGGGATAACGGTCCGGATAAGGGTGACGCCATCAGTAACCTCAACCCTGATGATATAGAATCAATTTCGGTATTAAAAGGGGCTGCTGCATCTGCCTTATATGGTTATCGTGCGAAAGCGGGTGTGATTATGATTACGACCAAAAGCGGTAAGGGCTCGGGAATAGAATTCAACTCTAATCTTACAGCTGAAAAGGTCATGAATATGACCGACTGGCAATATATTTATGGACAGGGAACTAATAATAGAAAACCCAATAATGCAACAGAAGCAGGTCAAGCAGGCAATTCAAGTTGGGGTGGTAAAATGGACGGTACACAAGTTGTACAGTTTGACGATGTGTCCCGACCTTATAGTCCTGTTAAAAACAATGTAGAAAAGTTTTATAGAACCGGTTTAAACTGGACGAATACGGTAACCTTGAACAAAAGTTTTACTGGAGGGGCAATACGTTTTTCTGCCAGCAATATGAATAATCAGTCAGTAGTACCTAATTCTAAGTTAGAGCGTAATACCTTCAACTTTTCAGGAAACTTTGATCCTATTCAAAATCTGAAAGTTGATGTAAAAGCTAACTATATTTTGGAAAATGCTAAAAACAGGGCAATGCTTTCTGATGGTGCTGGTAACGCCAATTATCAGGTAATGTTTTTGCCTACGAGTTTAGATGTAAACACGCTGAAACCTGGATGGAATCCTGATGGAAGTGAACTGGCATTTAATAAAAGTAATCCTTGGGCGACCAACCCTTGGTTTCAGGTGAAAAAATTCATGAACAACACCAAACGCGATAGGTTGTTGTCATCTTTAACAGCACGCTATGATTTTGTTGGTGGCTATTATATACAAGGCAGGGTTGGGCGCGACAACTATAGAGATCAGTATTTGAATGTAGTACCTACAGGAACGGCTTACAGGCCAAACGGCTCCCTGCTTATGGTCAATACAGACTTTACAGATTTGAATGCTGACGTTTTATTGGGTAAAACCTTTGCCGTTGGGGATTTTACTATTTCTCCTATTATAGGTTCTGCTTACAGGAGCACAAAAAATACTGCTTTAACAAATAATGGTAGCGATTTTAATGTGCCATTTGTCTATAACGTGCTTAATCTTAAAAATAAAGGGCTGAATTTTACTGACCTAAGGTCGGAAATACAGTCAGCTTATGCAAATGCTGAACTTTCTTATAGAGAACTATTGTATGTTACGGGTTCTGTACGTAGCGACTGGTTCTCATCGTTGGCCACTCCCGGAACCAATAATAAATTGAATGTTGTTTATCCAAGCATAAATACTTCATTTATTTTTTCAGAGCTCTGGAAACCAGTCTTTCTGAACTATGGTAAATTACGCTTGGGATATGCAGAAGTGGGACAGGCAACCGATCCATATAAAACGCAATTGTCTTATGTGTTTATGAGTGAAACAATCGGAGGGACTCCCTTAGGAAAGATTGATAACAACCAAATCCCCAATTCGGGTTTGCGTCCTTCCAGAGCAAAAGAACTTGAATTGGGACTTGAATTTTCTATTTTGAATAACCTTTTAAGTGCAGACATTAGTTGGTATAATAAGAAGTCGGTAGATGAAATTATACCGGTAACTACTTCAATTAGTACGGGGTACGAAGGAGCAGTATTAAATATAGGATCTATGAGAAATAAAGGGGCTGAAGCATTAATTACACTTCGTCCTATGCGTAACAACAGTGGATTTAACTGGACTACTTCGCTAAACGGATCTGTAAATGATAACAAGATTTTAGAACTTGCTGAAGGAACTGAAAGTATGTCAATGGGTGTAGCCCGCTCTGGGGTTGCTTTTGTTCAACACGTCAAAGGGATGTCTGCATTTCAAATAATGGCCACAGACTATAGATATGACGCAAACGGGCAAATAGAGCGTTTAGCGACAGGAGAGGTTGCAAAAGGGGATCTGAAACCCCAAGGCTCAGCCATACCAAAATGGACTGCCGGATGGAACAATGAGTTCAAGTATAAAGCGCTAAATGCCTCATTCTTGTTTGAAGGGAAATGGGGAGCCAAAATATATTCTGGTACTGATTATTACGGGTATAAAAATGGACTACATAAGGCTACTCTTGTAAACAGGGAAGGTGATTTTGCTCCTGCAGGAAGTACTAATAAATTAGAAGCTTCTGCATATTACAGCTCATTGGTTGATAATGTATCAAAGACGAATGTTCAAAGTGCCGATTTTATCAAGCTTCGTCAGGTTGTAGTGGGTTACACGTTTCCTGCATTGTTTAATAATATAGTCAAATCATTAACTATTAGTGCAGTGGCACGCAATCCATTTATATTGATGCGCAGAACAGACAATATCGATCCTGAAGCGAGCTTTTCTTCTTATATCCCTGGGATTGAGTTAGGAGGTGTTCCCCCTGTGCGTTCTTTTGGTATCAATCTTAATGTAAAATTTTAAAAAATATACAGATGAAAAGAAATTTTAAAATAGGTTTGGTGGGATGCCTGCTAGTTCTTATAGTGGCAAGCTCCTGCACGAAGGACTTTAATGATATAAACACGAACCCCATATCGTATTCTTCAAAAAACTTTGATCCTAATTTTGTTTTTACTACGGCTGAGTTAACGTATTCAGGCAGTACAGACTATGCGTATGAAACATGGCGCGGGAACTTAATTTACGCTTCTACCATGATGCAAGGGCTGGCGTCTCTTTCTTCTTATTGGGCAGGGGATAAATATATGCTTACTCCTTGGTATACATCTGCATATTGGGAAAGGGCTTATTCGGAGCAGGTAAAACCCATTGTTGATATTGTAGAATCTACACGAGGAAAAGCAGAATACAACAATATTTATAATGTAGCCCGAATATGGAAGGCCTTGATATTTGCACGTCTTACAGATTTATACGGAGATATACCCTACTCCGAAGCAGGTATGGGATATTATTCCAAACAGCTAAAGCCCAAGTTTGACGGTCAAGAAAGTATTTATAAAGATATTTTGAAAGAGTTGGATGAAGCTAGTGCAGCTATTGACCCTTCTAAGGATGCCTTAAAAGGTGATATCGTTTATAATGGCGATCTCGAAAAATGGAGGCGGTTGGGCTATAGTGCTATGTTAAGATGTGCTATGCGCTTGGTAAAAGTGGACGAAACCACCGCTAAAACCTATGCCCAAAAAGCCGTTGGTAAAACTTTCGTTAGTAATGATGATAATGCACGTATAAAGCATGATATTAATGGCGGCCGGGCCACACAAAATAGAAATGCACAGGTATTTTTAGATGGTGGTCAGGAACATTACTATGTAAGATGGTCAAAAACCTTTATTGATTTCTTGAAAGCTAATAATGACCCACGTTTAAAGGTGGCCGTAACTAATTATTTTACTGACCCTGCGACTTCAAATGTTACCAATCCTAATTACATTACGGCTGCGGCTTCTCAAAAAGGGATGCCTAATGGTAAAGATTTGAGCGGGGTGGCAGGCAGGGATATATCTTCCGATCCGGCTTATACAAAAATTACTGATTACTCTCAGCCGCATCCTGATATGTTGAAAAGAGATGCACCTTCTTTTGTAATGACATACTCCGAAGCTGAATTTTTATGGGCAGAGGCATCCACTCGCTGGAGTATTGGTGGCAGTGCTGCCGATCATTATAAAAATGGAGTAGCCAAATCAATTGCCACGTTGGGGCAATGGGGAGCAAATATGGCGGTTACAGATGCCGATGCAGATGCTTTTGCGGCGGCACATCCGTTACAGGTTGCTACTGCTTTACAGCAGATCAACGAGCAGATATGGCTGCAAAGTTGTATTACGTTCAACTTTTATGAGGCTTGGAGTAATTGGAGAAGAACTGGATATCCTGTATTAACGCCAGTAAACTATCCCAACAATGCGACTAATGGTGTCATACCCAGGCGCTTTCCTTATCCTACAGCCGAAGAAGCCAGTAATCCTGACAATTATAAAGCTGCTTCTGCTGCTGTTCCAGGAGGCGACTTATTAACGGGAAGAGTTTGGTGGGATAAACAGTAAATTTTATTACAAAAACTCGTTACTTATCTATCGAAACAACCCGGCAAACTGCCGGGTTGTTTTGTTTGTGCCGGTAAAAAACTAATTGCATTTGTTCTTTGCTTATCTTAGTCTTTCAACTCATTCCTTACTTCGCTTAGGGTTCAACCTCCTTTTCTCTCTAATATTCTCTCCTCATAACCACACCTGTTTTGCACAGGGTATTGCTTGTTTTGCAGGGTTATCCACAGGTTTTGCACGCCTATTCACCTTCTTTTTGCCTTTTGGCGATTAAAATCGGCTGAAAGCCACTGGAATAAAGGGTTTCGGCGAATTTTTATTTGTGGATAAATGATTTGTGTCTAATTTTGGAATATAAGTGGGAAAAAATGTTATTTTGTGTTAGTATTTGGTCAACTTATAATTAAATCCTCATGATGACTGGTTTCCTCGGTGAATTCGGGGCCACAATAGACGCAAAGGGAAGATTTCTGCTGCCGGCGGGGTTCAAAAAGCAACTCTCCGATGCAGATTCTGTGCGCTTTGTGCTATGCAGGGGATTTGAAAAATGCCTGAGCCTTTACCCGCTAAGTGCCTGGGAGCCGTTGGCGCAAAAGATAAATGCGCTGAACGATTTCGACCCCAAGGTACGTGAGTTTAAGCGCTATTTTTTAAACGGGGCTACGCCCGTTGAACTGGACAGTGCCGGTCGCATGTTGTTGCCTCAACGCCTAAAAGAATATGCAGCGCTTGAGAAGGACATCGTGCTTGTGCCGGCGGGTAACAGGATGGAGATTTGGGACGCTAAGAAGTACGATCAGCTCTTTGATAATTTCTCACCGGAAGCTTACAGCGACTTGGCCAATCAGGTAATGGGCGGCTTATAAAAAAAGAAACCCATGCAGGAAGACGCTCTAAGACAATCGGATGAAGCCTACCACGTGCCGGTGTTGTTGCAGGAAGCCATAGGGTTGTTGGATGTAAAGCCTGATGGTGTGTATGTGGACTGCACGTTTGGCGGCGGTGGTCATTCCCGCGCTATTTTGGGGAATTTGGGAAAAGAAGGCTGCTTGGTGGCTTTTGATCAGGATGAGGATGCAAAGCAAAACCTGCCCGATGATGACAGGTTGATTTTTGTTCCGCAAAATTTTAGGCACCTGCAGCGTTTTTTGCGCTTGCACGGTATGCAGCAAGTGGATGGCATCTTGGCCGATTTGGGCGTGAGCAGCCACCAGTTTGACGAAGCCGAACGCGGCTTTAGCACCCGTTACGATGCAGATATGGACATGCGCATGGACAGGCGGCAACCCACGACGGCGTTCGATATACTGCAAACTTTTTCCGAAGGCCAGTTGCATAAACTATTTGAGCAGTACGGGGAAGTGACCAATGCCAAGACCTTGGCACAAACTATCGTGGAAGTTCGTAAAAATGTCTCGTTGAAAACGATAGCGGGTTTTAAGAGTGCTGTTCACGGGGTGGTAAAAGGCAATCCCCATAAATACTTTGCGAAAGTGTTTCAGGCTTTGCGCATAGAAGTGAATGATGAAATGGGCGCGTTGCGCGAAATGTTGGAGCAGTCAGCAAAAGTGCTCAAGCCGGGCGGGCGCATAGCGGTTATCACCTTTCATTCGATAGAGGACAGAATCGTGAAGACTTTTTTGAAGCGCGGCGGTTTTGAGGAAGAGGCGTATAATCCTTTTGCCCAGGGCAGTGCCGGAGCGGTCTTTAAGTTGGTGAACAAAAAACCGGTAGCGGCAGGTGAGGAAGAGTTGAGGCGCAACCCTCGTTCGCGAAGCGCGAAACTAAGGGTGGCCGAAAGGACAGACGTGGTGCAATAAGGCAATGAGTAATGGCGCACGCGATTCTTCGGTGATAATTGGGAATGGGAAAATCAATATTTACTCGGTCAATAAAACATAATAGATGAAAAAACGGCTGGATTGGAAAAAATGGTTGAATTATCAATCGCTGGTAAAGCAGGTGCCGTTTTTGTTCTATCTCGCTTTTTTGGCGGTCATATACATATACAATGGGCATCTGGCAGACAAGACAGTTATTAAAATTAATAAAACAGCAAAAGAAGTAAAGGAACTTCAATGGGAATACAAAAGCCTGAAAAGTGAAGTGATGTTCCGCAGTAAGCCCAGTGAACTGGTAAGGGCTTTGCAACCTATGGGATTGAACGAATTGCAGGAATCCCCTTATGTGCTTAAAGATTCGTTGGACAGTATAGGATATTAATAAAGTTTTTATAAACGTTGGAAGTTAAAAAGGACATATTATGGCGGGTGTATCTATGCTTTATCGGCGTGGTGTTCATCTCTGTGGTTATCCTCGGCAAAGCCGTGGTGATTCAGCGTTTGCAAGGTGACCACTGGCGCAGTATGGGTGATAGTATGCAACTGAAGATTGCGGAGATAAATGCCGAGCGCGGTACGATTTTTAGCGAGGACGGGCAAATGCTCAGCACATCCCTGCCGCAGTTCGATATCTATATGGACACAAAGGCGGACGGCCTGCGTGCCAAGGACGGTATGGTTTATAAGCGGTACATAGATTCTTTTGCTGTTGCCATGTCTGGTTATTTTGGCGATAAAAGTGCCGCGGAATACCGCAAGGCACTTGATGAAGCCTATAACAAAGGCGTGCGTTATTTCCCATTGTTGAAGAAAATCTCTTTTGAAGATTACAAGGCATTCCGCGAGTTTCCCTTGGTGCGCTTGGGCAGGAATAAGAGCGGCATCATCGTGGAGCAATCAAGCAAGCGCATTGCGCCTTTTGGTTTGTTGGCTAACCGTACCATCGGACTAAGCAGGGAGTATGTCAACAGCGATGGAAAAGTGAAGAAAATGAACGTGGGGCTGGAGATGAGCTACGACAGTTTGTTAACGGGGCAAAACGGCAAGAGGTTGGTACGCTACATTTCAGGTGGCGCCGTACCGGTAGAGGGCGCGCAGGTAGAGCCGGAGAACGGGCGGGATATTTATACGACCATTGACGTGAACATGCAGGATATCGTAGAGAATGCTTTATTAAAAATATTGGCGGCCAACGATGCCGTGTATGGTACCTGCATCCTGATGGAAACCCGGACGGGCAAGATAAAGGCGATGGCCAACTTGGGCAAAGTAGGCGATAGTGCTTATTGGGAAAATGACAACTATGCCCTGCGGGTGACAGAGCCTGGCTCTACCATTAAAATGGTGACTTATCTCTCGGTGTTGGAGAAAGGAGTTTTCAAGGTAAATGATTTGGTGGAGGTTGGTTCTGCGGGGCACATGCAGGTAGGGCCGCGCATGGTGACGGATGCAGAGCGTTCCCCCAAGCCGGTGCTGACCGTGGCAGAATGCTTGGCACACAGTTCTAACGTAGGCCTTGCCAAAATGGCCAATAAGGCGTTTGCGGCAAACCCTGCGGAGTTTGGCGAATGGATGCACCGTTTCCATATGGATAAAAAATCGCCGATTGATTTAGCGCATATTCCCAACCCGCGTTTGGCGCCGTTAGCGAAAGATAACGGGGGATTGATGAACATGCTCACTATGAGCTTTGGCTATGCCGTTCAGGTAAGTCCTTTGCAAACGCTTACATTATATAACGCAGTGGCAAACCACGGGCGCATGATGAAGCCTTATCTGGTAAACAGTATCTGGAACAACGGTGTCATGGTCAGGCAAATAGAGCCCACCGTGATGGAAGAACATATTTGCAGTGAACATTCTATCAAGGCGGCACAGCAAGGGCTTGAGTTGGCGATTACGGAAGGTACGGGTCGTCCGGCATTCAAGAATATGCCGTTTAAGGTGGCGGGCAAGACCGGTACCGCGCACGTGGCCGACGGAAATATAAAATATAGCGACCGTGTTTTTCAGGCTTCGTTCGTGGGATACTTTCCGGCAGATAACCCGCAGTATAGTTGTATCGTGGTTGTTCGCACAAAACCACATGCCTTTATCCACTATGGTGGCCAATTGGGGGCGCCGGTGTTCAGGGAAGTGGCCACTAAGATATATTCGATGTTCGTTGACCGGAAAACGCCCAAGGGTTACGAAGGCTCGGTGGATAGCAGCAGTTATTTCTATGCGGGCAACACAGAGTCTATAAAAAGTGTGTACAGGTGGCTGCAGATGCCTTTCGTGGATTCTATCCGTAATATGCCTTGGGCTTCCGTGTATGCAAAAAATTTCAAACCTGTTATCAAAGAAAATCGGGTGCGCGAAAACGTGATGCCGAACGTGAAGGGGATGGGCTTGCGGGATGCCATTAATCTATTGGAAAAAATGGGTATGAACGTGTTGGTGAATGGTAGTGGTAAAATAGCGGAGCAATCCATAGAGCCGGGAACACCATTCCGCAAAGGGCAAAAAGTATTATTAAAATTGAGCTAAGTAAGAATGTTATTGCAGGATATACTATATAAAACGTCCATGTTGCAGGTGCAGGGTAATACCGGCATCGGGGTGACGGGTGTTTGTATAGATTCCCGAAAGGTACAGAAAGGTAATGTGTTTGTAGCGGTGAGAGGCGTTTCGGCAGATGGCCATGCGTATATAGAAAAAGCAGTTGACGCTGGTGCTGCGGCAGTCGTGTGTGAAACTTTTCCGGTAAGCATGTCGTCAGACGTGGTGTATGTGCAGGTGTCGGACAGTGCCGAAGCAGCGGGCATAGTTGCCCATAATTTTTACGGGATGCCTTCCGCAAAACTAAAATTGGTAGGTGTTACGGGTACGAACGGTAAAACAACCATTGCCACGTTGTTGTTCAAACTGTTCTCGTCATTGGGAAATAAATGCGGACTGATAAGCACGGTGCAAAATCAAATCGGTAATAAAGTGGTGGAAGCCACGCATACAACGCCCGATGCCGTAAGCCTTAATGAAATATTGGCACAAATGGCGGCGGCAGGTTGCGCTTATGTGTTTATGGAAGTGAGTTCGCATGCCGTCCATCAACGCCGGATTGCCGGGCTTCATTTTACGGGGGGCATATTCAGCAATATAACCCATGACCATCTGGATTATCATAAAACATTTGATGAGTATATCCGGGTGAAAAAAATGTTTTTTGACGGGCTGACGTCGGATGCCTTTGCGCTGACCAATGCAGATGAAAAACGCGGCATGGTCATGCTTCAAAATACATCGGCAGATAAAAAGACTTATGGCCTTAAAACCGTTGCTGATTACAAAGGCAAGATATTAGATAATAGCATGACGGGTTTGCACATGTTGGTAGATGAACAGGACGTCCATTTCAGGCTGATAGGAGAGTTTAATGCTTACAACCTGTTGGCAGTTTATGGGGCGGCGCTTTGTTTGGGCGAGGATAAGATCAACGTGCTGCAACATCTCAGCATGTTGAGTGGCGCAGATGGGCGGTTTGATTATATGATTTCCCCGAAGCAAAAAGTGATAGCCATTGTGGATTATGCACACACGCCGGATGCTTTATTAAATGTGCTGACCACGATTAAAAAAATAAGAAAAGGATTTGAGCAGATAATCACGGTAGTGGGTTGTGGCGGCAATCGGGATAAAACAAAACGCCCAGAGATGGCTGATGTTGCCTGCGAGTATAGCGACAAAGTAATCTTCACCAGCGATAACCCACGTTTTGAAGACCCGGCAGAGATATTGAAAGATATGGAAGCCGGCGTTACAGCGGCGGCAAGGAGAAAGTGCATTTCTATCGCTGACAGGAAGGAAGCTATCAAAACGGCTATCAGCCTGGCAAACGCCGAGGATATCGTGTTGGTGGCAGGTAAGGGGCATGAAACTTATCAAATAATCGGTGACAAAAAATATCACTTTGATGATAAGGAAGTGGTTAGGGAAATGTTTGATTTATTGGAAAAGTAGTTTTAGAAATTAAAATATTGAAAAGTTAATAAGCGGGTCTTGTCGGCGTTTCAATTTTAAAACATAGCAACGAATTTATGTTATATCACCTTTTTGAATGGTTTGAGCGCACCGGCATCAATTTCCCCGGAAGGTCATTGATGGACTTCATCACATTTCGGGTGATGATGGCGGTTTTGCTCGCGCTCATCATAACGCTGATTTTTGGCAAGCGTTTGATTAACGCATTGCGGCGCAAGCTCGTGGGCGAAACCGTGCGTGATTTAGGTCTGGCGGGGGAACAGGCCAAAAAGGGCACACCGACAATGGGGGGTACTATCATCATTTTGGGCATTCTTGTACCGACTTTGCTGTTCGCCAGATTGGATACGGTGTATATCATCCTAATGCTGATTGCCACGGTATGGCTGGGTGCTATCGGCTTTTTGGACGATTATCTCAAACTGCGCGCAAAGAGGTTGGCAAAGGAACAGGGCATCGCTTATAAAAAAGGCGACAAGGACGGGCTGGCAGGATGGTTTAAGATTTTAGGTCAGGTAGGATTAGGTATTCTGGTGGGGTCGGTGTTATATTTCAACAGCCATGTAGTGATATGGCGAGAGTATATCGGTACGCCAAAATCTGGTGATACAACCGTTATTACCCGTGTGGTCAATAACGAGCCAAGGCATTTTGTGGAAACCAAAGAGGCCATCACGACCATCCCCTTTGTGAAGAGCCATGAGTTCAGGTATTCAAAATTACTGCCTTCGTTTTTGAGGGACTATACTTGGATATTATACATATTGGTAGTCATTTTCATTATCACGGCCGTGTCCAATGGCTCCAATATAACGGACGGCCTGGATGGGCTGGCAACGGGTACCTCGGCACTTATCGGTGTCATGTTGGGCATCTTTGCGTATGCCAGCGGAAACTTTGTGCTGGCCGATTATCTGAATATTATGTATATCCCCAATCTTGGGGAACTGTCCATATTTATAGCGGCGATGGTGGGGGCGTGCGTCGGGTTTCTTTGGTATAACTCTTATCCGGCGCAGGTTTTCATGGGCGATACGGGAAGCCTCACCTTGGGCGGACTTATTGCCGCCATTGCGATTATCGTGCATAAAGAGTTATTGATACCTATTTTCTGCGGTGTGTTTTTGGTAGAAAGTGTCAGCGTGATGTTGCAGGTAGGATATTTTAAGTATACGAAGAAAAAATATGGAGAGGGACGCCGTATTTTCTTGATGAGCCCGTTGCACCATCACTTTCAAAAGAAAGGATATCATGAGGCAAAAATTGTCACAAGGTTTTGGATTGTGCAGATATTATTGGTGGTGATTTGTATCGTAACATTAAAACTTCGATAATTAGTGAGCAAAAAAATGGTCATACTCGGTGGGGGAGAAAGCGGCATTGGCGCGGCATTGCTGGCCAGGCGGCAGGGGTATGACGTGTTTGTTTCCGATGGAGGTGCGTTAAAAGATATTTATCGGAAGGAATTGCAGCAAGCGGGCATCCCGTTTGAGGAAGGCGGTCATGATGAGGCAAGGATATTGGCGGCGGACGAAATTATGAAGAGCCCCGGCATCCCCGAAAAGAACGAGATGGTGAAAAAAATTCGTGCCAAAGGAATTCCCGTGATAAGCGAGATAGAACTGGCATACCGCTATGCGGGCGATAGCACCATCATCGCCATCACGGGCAGTAACGGCAAAACCACCACCACTTCATTGATTTATCATATCTGCAAAACGGCGGGTTTAGATGTGTCGCTGGTGGGCAATATCGGCGAATCCTTCGCAAAGCAGGTGGCAATGGCGCCCACAAAAGTATATGTCGTTGAAGTGAGCAGTTTTCAACTGGATGATATCGTTGACTTCAAGCCGCACATAGCGGTGCTTACCAATATCACCGAAGACCATCTGGACAGATATGAATACAAATTTGAGAACTATATAAAAAGCAAATTCAGGATTGTGGAAAACCAAGGGCCTGAAGATTTTTTCATCTATAACGAAGACGACGAAGTAACGGCAAAGTTTATTAATCAATTTTCAATAACCTCAACCAAATTACCGATTAGCATGGGCAATGAAAACAAAGCGGCTTTTATCAAAGACGGAGAAATGTATGTTAGAACAGGCGAAGAGTTTATGACAATGAGTGTTTACGACTTCACCCTCAACGGTAAGCATAATCAATACAACACAATGGCAGCCTGCGTTACAGCGGCCACGATGGATATCAGGAAAGACAAGATACGCGAGTCGGTACAAACGTTCCAAAACCTGGAACATCGTATGGAGTTTGTCGCTTCCATCCGTGGCGTAGAGTTTATCAATGATAGTAAAGCAACAAATATCAATTCGACATGGTATGCGTTGGAGAGCATGACAAAGCCCACCATCCTCATCCTTGGCGGCATTGACAAGGGCAATGATTACAGCATTCTGGAAGAAATGGTCAAGGACAAGGTGAAGGCCATTGTATGCCTCG
Source organism: Niabella sp. (assembly GCA_047601605.1). Taxonomy (GTDB): domain Bacteria; phylum Bacteroidota; class Bacteroidia; order Chitinophagales; family Chitinophagaceae; genus Niabella. The sequence goes on along the minus strand of JASGIU010000003.1, from coordinate 653,635 downwards.
GTGTGGACAATGAGAAAATCCACGAGGCATTTGAATCGTTGGTGCCGGTGGTAGATACAAAAAGCGCGGCAGAAGCAGTGAAGACATCCTACAACCTTGCAACAAACGGGGATATAGTGTTGCTAAGCCCGGCTTGTGCCAGCTTTGACTTGTTTAAAAATTATGAAGACAGGGGCGCTCAGTTCAAGCAGGCTGTGTTGGATTTGTAATGAATAGTCGTGTGATAAAAAGGCGAAGAAATGATGAGGTCAACTGTTGTGCTACTATCATCTTCGTTGCGTCGCACACTTCAACCGTAGAATATAAATGAACAAAAAATAGCATGTCTGTAAATTCAGAAATAGCGGCAACACAGCAAACGGGGTTTAACGACTGGAAGGGAAACCTGGACAAGCACGCGCGCGGCGACAAAGTGATTTGGGCGCTCGTGGTGTTGCTTACCCTTGTGTCGTTGCTCGCTGTGTACAGCGCCACAGGGTCTTTGGCCTACAAAAACTTCAAGGGCAATACAGAGGTGTATTTGTTCAAGCAGGTTTTGTTTATTTTGATAGGGTTTGCGGTGGTATATTTTGCCCACCGTGTCAACTACACTATTTATTCCAAGGTAGCAAAGTTGCTCTTTTTGCTAAGTATTCCCTTGTTGATTTATACGTTGTTCTTTGGTGCAAAAATCAATGAAGGAAGCCGTTGGATAAAGTTGCCCATCATCAACATGACCATGCAGACTTCCGATTTGGCAAAGCTTGCTTTATTTATGTATCTGGCAAGATTGCTAAGCCGCAAGCAACAGGTCATCAAAAGTTTCAGAAAAGGCTTTTTGCCGGTGATTTTACCCATCGCTATCACTTGTTTATTGATAGCCCCGGCCAATCTCTCCACGGCTTTGCTTTTAGGGGCGAGTTGTTTGGTGTTGTTGTTCATGGGCAGGGTAAGCATCAAGCATATCCTGCTGGTGATTGGTCTGGCGATGGTTCCGATTATCATGCTTATTGCAGCGGCCATAGCAAGGCATAGCACGGGAGATGATATTGATACTACCGAAACAACTATTGCCGCCAAAAAGGCAACGGGCGGGGTGTTGGGTCGTATAGATACATGGATTGGGCGCGTGGAGAATTTTATGTATGGCGGCAAAGAGGCAGATAACGACGAAATGTATCAGACCAATCAGGCAAAGATTGCCATTGCGCGCGGCGGCTTCATGGGCGTAGGGCCGGGCAACAGTACGACACGGGATTATTTACCGCAGGCATACAATGATTTTATCTATGCGATTATCATAGAAGAATATGGTCTGGTAGGCGGGGCGTTTATTTTGTTTGTGTATCTGGTGTTCCTGTACCGTTGTATCAGGATTTTCAAAAAATGCCCGTTTGCCTTCGGAGCATTCCTGGCCTTGGGTTTGAGTTTTACACTGGCCATACAGGCTTTGGCTAACATGGCCGTCACAGTAAACTTATTTCCGGTGACGGGAGTAACGCTGCCGTTGGTGAGCATGGGCGGGTCGAGTTTTTTGTTCACCTGTTTGGCCGTGGGTATCATTTTAAGTGTGGCAAGAAACGTGGAGAACATTCACGCAAAACCATTGGCCGTTCCGGCGGAAACAGATAATAATAAAGCCGCATGAGCAAGAAAATTATCATAGCAGGTGGTGGCACGGGCGGGCATATATTTCCTGCAATAGCTATCGCGAATGCGCTAAAGGAAAAGGATGCCAACCTGCAAATATTATTTGTGGGGGCAAACGGCAAAATGGAAATGGAAAAAGTCCCCGATGCCGGATACCCTATCAAAGGGCTTGACATCGCGGGTTTCAATCGTAGTTCTTTGCTTAAAAATATCGGGTTGCCGTTCAAACTGGTAAAAAGTTTTTTACAGGTAAGGAACATTTTCAAGGCGTTTAAGCCGGATGCGGTAATCGGCGTAGGCGGTTATTCCTCGTTTCCTGTATTGCGTTATGCACAGTCAAAAGGCATTGCGACTTTTATTCATGAGTCCAACTCTTTTGCGGGCAGGTCTAATATATTGTTAGGAAAAAAGGCCACAAAGATTTTTACCGGCACGGATGGCATGGAAAAGTTTTTTCCGCCGGAGAAAATTGTGATAACGGGCAATCCGATTCGTAAAAGTATTGTTGGGGCAAGCGTTTCAAGAGAAGAGGCCCTGGAGTTCTTTTCTCTTTCGGGGAATAAGATAACCTTGTTGGTGATAGGCGGCAGCCTGGGCGCGCGCTCCATCAACGAGGCTGTGGCAACGCACATTAAAGAACTGGTGAAAGCGGGGTTACAGGTGATATGGCAAACGGGCAAAGGGTATATAAAAGAAGCTACCGACATAGCCGTGGAGTATAAAGATGTATGGACGGGCGCGTTCATCACCGATATGGAGAAAGCTTATGCGGCAGCGGATATTGTCATGGCGAGGTCGGGCGCAATGACGGTGGCAGAGATTTGTGTGGTACAAAAACCAACGGTCTTTATTCCCTATCCCCATGCGACGGAAGACCATCAAACAGTGAATGCAAAACAGTTGGTAGACAAAAATGCCGCGTGGATGGTGAAAGACAGTGAGGCTAAACAGCAAGCGGTGGATAAGGTAATCGCCTTGGCAAAAGATGAGACGTTAAGGAATACGATGCGGAATAATCTGGCATCGCTCGCCATCAGAAATGCGGATGAGCGGATAGCAGGAGAAATTTTAAAAAATATTTGATAATAGATAATGCAGGAAGTCAAAAATATCGGGGCAATCAAGTCCATTTACTTTATAGGAATTGGGGGTATCGGCATGAGCGCTGTTGCCAGGTATTTTCTTTCCAAGGGCAAACGCGTCAGCGGGTATGACAAAACAGAATCCCCGTTGACAAAGCAATTGGTTAACGAGGGTATAGATGTGCATTATACGGATGATGTGGATTTGATTCCCAAAGACGTGGATTTGGTGGTATATACGCCCGCCATACCCGAGGAGCATAGTGAGTTGACTTATTACAGGCAGCATGGGTATGCGGTGGTAAAGCGTAGTGATGTCTTGCAACTGATATCGGAAAGCACGTTTAATATCTGCATTGCGGGTACGCATGGTAAAACGACCACTACTACAATGACGGCACATATCCTGCGGGATAGCGGTTATGGCTGCAATGCTTTTTTGGGCGGTATATCGGCCAATTATGATACCAATTTTTGGAGCAGCAAACGGGATGTGTGCGTGATAGAGGCCGATGAGTATGACCGCAGTTTCCTGAAGCTCATCCCCGACATTGCGGTGGTCACGGCGATGGATGCCGACCATCTGGATATATATGGAACAGAAGAAAATGTAAAACAGGCCTTTGCAGATTTTGCGGGGAAAGTGAAAACGGACGGTTTGTTGATAAAGAAATTCGGGTTGGACAAATCGTTGAAAGCATCGAATGTATTGAGATATAGTTTGCAAAACGATTCGGCGGATGCGTATGCGCATAATATCGTCATGAGCGATGGTGGTTATTCGTTTGATTTCTCCATGCCGGGACATGCGATTGATGACCTGCGGTTGAACATGGGCGGGATGTATAATGTGGAGAACATGGTGGCAGCAATATGTATTGCGGTGCGTCTGCAAATACCTGCTGATAAAATCAGGGATGCAGTGGCGTCATTCAAAGGGGTCAAGCGCCGTTTTCAGTATATTATTAAACGGCCCGATTTAGTGTTTATTGATGACTATGCCCATCACCCGGAAGAACTGAAGGCACTGGTGCACGGAGTAAAGGCCTTGTTCCCGCAAAAGAGGTTTACGTTGATATTCCAGCCGCATTTGTATAGCCGCACCCGGGATTTTGCAAATGAATTTGCCGCTGTGTTAAGCGAAGCCGACAGGGTGATATTGCTGCCCATATATCCCGCAAGGGAATTGCCGATAGACGGCGTAAGCAGTGATATCCTGTTTCGCAGGATAAATAACGATGATAAATATATCATGAGCAAAGAGGAGTTTATGAAATGGGTGGCTGATGATTTTTCAAAAAACAGGGAAAAAGAATTTGGGGAGGTGCTGGTCACTGCAGGGGCAGGCGATATAGACAATTTGGTAAACCCGATTAAAGAAATATTGGAATCATAAAGTGAGTGCAAAAAGAGCAATAAAAAGATTTTTTCTGACGCTGATGTGGCTGGGGGTAGCCGTGTGTATGCTCGTGCTCATCGTGGCGGCCATGCGGGCACAGGATGAAAGCCTGTGCAAAGGGTATAGTGTGGACATAGTGGGCGCTCAGCAGGACAAATTATTTACTTCGGAAGCTGATATAGAAAAGCTGATTCAAACGGCTGCCGGAGGCGAAGTGACAGGCAAGCGCAAGGCGGATTTTGATTTGGTCAGGATGGAAGACCTGTTGGAGCAAAGTGCTTGGGTGTATGATGCCGAGCTGTATTTTACTAACAGCGATATACTGAAAGTGAAGATTGTGGAACGCAAGCCTTTGGCAAGGGTTTTCACGGATAAGGGACTGTCGTTTTATATTGATGAGGCCGGGAAACAAATACCACTCTCGGAAAAAGTGAGCTTGGATGTGCCGGTGTTCACCGGTTACGTGAACAAGATAAAAATGAATGCAGAGGATAGCGTTTTCCTGCAAAATATGATAGCAACGGCATCTTTCATCAGTAATGATTCGTTTTGGAATGCGCAGGTAGCGCAAATAAATATCACAAATTGCGGTGCCGATTGCAGGAGTATGGAAATGATTCCGGTAGTGGGCAGTCACAAAGTTGACCTGGGCGATGGCAGCGATATCGCCTCTAAGTTTCATCGCCTGATGTTGTTTTATGAACAGGTGCTCAAACGCAAAGGATTGGATAAGTACAAAGAGATTGATGTGCAATATGCCGGGCAGGTTATCGGCAAAAAGGAAAATCAATCAAGGATAGACTCCTTGCAATTGCGCAAGAACATAGAATCTCTGTTGCAGCAATCAAGACGGGCAAATGTGATAATAGACGAAATGCCCGCAGTGGTACCTGGTTCGATATTGACGCCGATAGATTCTGCCGATGCCGCCATTTATGGTCGTGAGGTGGATGCCGATTCTACGGATATCATGCCGGTGAATCCCCGACAGCTTGCGGAACCTGTCAGGGAAATAGCGGCACCTGCTGTGCCTGCGGCAAAACCTGCCGCATCGAAGCCGGCAGTGAAAAAGGAAGATACTCCAAAAGCAATGCCCAAAGAAGAGAAGGCGGCAAGTATGCCAAAAAAAGCAGAAGCAGATAAAAAACCTTCTGCTGTTAAACCGAATACGGGGACAAAAGAAACGCAGGCACCCCGGAAGGCATCCGCGAACGATAAAAAAGAGGAGAAGAAAAACGTAACGGGCAAGACAACCGCTTCTCCCGTAAAAAACGAAGTGAAAAAGAAAACAGGGCAAACAGATAAGCCTAAGAGCACAACAACGAGCAGTAATATAAAAAATAATAAGGTGGCTGCAAAGCCAACGGCCGTTACTTCTAAAAAAGAAACAAAACCTGAAAAGGCAACAAGTAATAAAACAACTACCACGAAAAAGAAGAATTAAATCATTAACTATAAACAACTAAAAACACGCAAGATGAATCAGGAACAACCCATTATTGTAGGACTTGACATCGGCACAACAAAAATTGCCGTCATTGCCGCAAGAAAAAATGAATTTGGCAAACTGGAAATACTCGGGTTTGGCAAAGCAAACTCAAACGGTGTCAAGCATGGACAGGTGCTGAATATAGACGAAACCATTAAAGCCATTAGACAGGCTTTGGGCAACTGTTTGGCGGTGAATCCTGACCTTGACATCAACGAGGTTTACGTGGGTGTGGCCGGGCATCATATCAAGAGCCTGCAAACGCGCGGGGATATTGTGCGTGAAAATGAAGAAGAAGAAATCACTCAGGAAGAGGTGAATACGCTGGTGAACAAACAATACAAAACCTACATACCAGCCGGGGATCAGATTATTGACGTGATACCGCAGGAATACACCGTGGATAATATGCCCAATATCGTCAGGCCGATAGGATATAGCGGTGTAAAGCTGGGTGCTAATTTTCACATTATCACAGGCGACAAAAACGCCATCAGGAATATTAAGCGTAGCGTGGAAAAATCAGGGTTAATAACCAAAGATCTTGTGTTGCAACCTTTAGCCTCTGCCGCTGCCGTAATGGCGCAGGAAGATTTTGAAGCCGGGGTGGCGATTGTGGACATCGGAGGTGGCACGACCGACCTCGCTGTTTTCTCCGAAGGTGTTTTGCGCCATACGGCCGTTATCCCGTTTGCCGGGGAAAACATTACCAACGATATCAAGACCGGATTGGGTGTTCTGAAAATACAGGCCGAGCAGATGAAAACACAGTTTGGCAGCGCGCTTGCCAACGAGGCAAAGGCAAACGCTTATATCACCATACCTGGTTTAAGGGGTATGCCAGCCAAGGAAATCAGCGTGAAAAATCTGGCCAATATCATTCAGGCAAGGATGAGCGAGATTCTGGATTTCGTGACCTATCACCTCAAACAAATCGGCATGGATAACCGTCAGCTTAATGGCGGCATCGTGTTGACGGGCGGCGGTTCTCAGCTGAAACACCTGATTCAGCTTACAGAATATGTGACCGGTATGCCGGCGCGCATCGGTTTGCCCAACGAGCATCTGGCCGCAGGGCATATCGAAGAGTTGGCCAAACCCACCTATTCTACCTGTCTGGGTTTGATATTAAAAGGCTACGATGATTTTGAGAACAATCGTGCAGAATTTAATACAACACATATTGTTGTAAAGGTTCCGGTTGGTTTGCAAGAAGAAGTTGAGGGGTCTGGTGAAACAGGAAATACGCCCGAATCTTCAAAAGCACCCAGAAAAAAGATTCTCGAAGATTTTTGGGGAAGGTTTAAGAGCGGCCTTGTCAAGATTTTTGAAGAAGAAGAAGACAAGCATTTAAATTAATGCACGTTATTGACGGATAGCTATAAATTTCAAATATCCATACACACGAACTATTGTTGAACTATACTAACCCATTTTCTAACAAGCCTGTGAAGGCGGGCAAAAAACAAGATTTAATATGATACAGTTTGACTTACCACAAGAGCAGTCTTCTATAATCAAAGTCGTAGGAGTAGGCGGCGGCGGCGGAAATGCCGTTAACCACATGTTTAGCCAGCATATTAACGGTGTTGATTTTATAATTTGTAACACGGATGCGCAGGCATTGACCAACACGGGAATTCCTAACCGTATTCAATTAGGGCCGTTGCTCACGTCCGGCCTCGGTGCAGGGGCGAATCCTGAAATCGGCAGGCAGGCCACTGAGGAATCGTTGGAAGAAATCAGGAAGATATTAGAAGTAAATACCAAGATGGCATTCATTACCGCAGGCATGGGCGGTGGCACGGGTACGGGTGGCGCTCCCATCATTGCCAAGATTTGCCGCGATCTAGGTGTGCTAACCGTAGGTATCGTGACCACACCGTTTGCTTATGAAGGCAAGAAACGTTATCAGCAGGCAGAAGATGGCATCAAGCAATTGAGGCAGTATGTAGATACCTTGTTGGTGATTAATAACGACAAGCTGCGTCATCAGTTTGGCAACCTGAAAATGCGCGAAGCATTTGAAAAAGCCGATAATGTGTTGGCTACCGCCGCAAAATGTATTACCGATGTGATTAATAGCACTGGCCAAATCAACGTGGATTTTGCAGATGTTTGCACAGTAATGCGCAACGGTGGTCGTGCCGTTTTAGGCAGTGCCACTGCATCTGGTGAAGACCGCGCGCAGCGTGCCATTGAAGAAGCATTGAGTTCACCGCTGTTGAACGATGATGATATTCGCGGTGCAAAATGGATTCTTATCAATATCAATTCCGCCGAAGGCGAAAGCGAGTTTACGATGGACGAGGTGGAAGTGATACAGGCTTACCTGATTTCTCAGGCAGGGGAAGATGCCGATGTAATATTGGGTCTGGGTTACGATAACTCTTTAGGTGAAAATATTGGTATCACCATTATCGCCACAGGATTTGAAAATAAAGATATTTTTATAAAACCCGTTCTGAAAAAGGGAGAAGCTGAGGAGGGAAAGATTGTGATGGCCTTAAATAGCAGCAAGCCAGAGGAGCAACCTCAAGCGACTGCTCCGGTAGCCGTGCCGGAAGCCACTGCCCCAACTCCCCCGCAACAGGAAGTAAAGGAAGATGTGATGGCGCCCAAGTTGGTGGAAGAGCCTGCTTTTTGGGATGTGCCGATGCCGACGGCTGCCGATGCGCCAAGCCTGATAGAGGTGGAAGAAGAGCCTGCTTATTTCAACTTAATGGCAGAGGCCGTGCTTCCCGTGGCAGGCGAACTTCGTCAGGAAGTGAAAAATACCCCGCAGGAATTAGACGTACAGCAGGCTTTTTATTCGAATCCTGTGCCGCCGTCTGAAAGGGTAATCAGCCAACCGGCCGTTCAGAAAGAGGAAGAACAACAGCAGTCTGAAACGCTTGCAGGCAAAAGTTTTTTGGCAAAGCCTGAAAATATTTATGCTGAATTAAAAGAAGAAAAGCCGGCTGTGCAGGATGCGGCACACGAAGAAGAAGCACAAATGGAATTGCAGGAAAGGGTAGTGCAGGAGGTGAGCGAAACAGTACAACCTGCCGAAATGCCGTCACTCCCGACATCATCCGTTGATACCGTGGGCGAAGAGGATTTGCAAAGGCGCAAAATAGCCGAGCGGCTGCAAAAGTTGCGCAACCTTTCCTTTAATGCAAATTACAGCGATCCCAATAGCGAATTGGAGCATGTTCCTGCCTACATCAGGCGCAATCTGGAACTGCATAACAATACCTCGCATGTAGAAAGTTATTATAGCAAGTATGAAGTATCGTCAGACGATGAAAACCAGGGACAAATCAATACCATCAACACTTTCCTCGATGGTAAAAAACCTGATTAAACATTAGACAGGAAAAGTTGCTTAGATTGGGTGTATAGTTTATAGTTGTGGCCCCGGCGTAAGCCGGGGTTTTTTGTGGCTATGCGGCTTATTGTTATTATAATATTGGGGATAAAAGGGGAGATTCAAAAGCAAATGAGCCATTGTTTAATACTAAAGTCATTGAAATTCAATTTGCTATCAGTCAGAGCAAAAAAATAGGGCGGAATAGAAATTCCACCCGTGTATATTCAAAACTAAACATGAGCGTGAGTAATAAAAATTGACTTTAATCAATTTTACACAAATTAAAGAAAAAAACTTCCGAATAATCACATTTTACAAAAAATTTTTTTACACAAGTTTTTTGTTCAAAGCCTTGACCACCGCTTCCGCCACAGAATTGACCTGTAACTTCTCATAAATCTTCTTGATATGCGTGTTTACGGTGTGTATGCTCAACTCGCAGGCCGAAGCTACCATCTTGTGGCTGAAGCCTTTTACCAGATATGCCAGCACTTCCTTTTCGCGCGGCGTCAGCTTTATTTCTTCATTGTTTTCGTAAAAAACGTTCTTTTGAAACGCCGTGATTACTTTTTTGGCTATGGAAGCCGTCATGGCCGCATCGCCGTTGTGAATGTCCTCGATGGCCTGCATCAGTTGTGCGGGCGGCGACTTTTTCAAAATATAACCCGATGCGCCTGCACAGATGGAGGCAAATATCTTGTCGTCGTCCTCAAATACCGTTTGCATCAATATCTGAACTTTAGGAAAGTTCATCCGGATGAGCTTTACGCCGTCTATGCCGTTCACGTTCGGCATGTCTATGTCCATCAGCACCACGTCCGGCTCGCATTTGCGCACATCGGCAATCACGTTGCTACAATCATAAAAAGCACCCACGAACTTCATTTTAGGAGATGTATTGATTAATAACTCTAAACTCTCCCGACGGTAAGAATTATCGTCAAATACAGCTACTCTGATAGGTTCGTTGTTCATTTGAATATCAAAGTTAAAGTACTTCGCGTATTTTTACATACCTAATTTATGCTATTTCACTAAACCCCAATCTTGAGCATAGCAATCGAACGCAATATGATTTTATGGCAATGCCACGATCTCGCAAACATACTGTGAGGTAAATTGCGCTATCGTGGCATATCATGTTGAGCGAAAGAACTGAAATAAAGGAGCTATAAAATCAACCTCTTTTCTTTTTGCACAGTGAAGGAATAGTCCTTCCCCGTGGCGGTGGCGGATTGCTTCACTTCTTCTACTACTTCCAACAAACCGAGGTTTCCTTTGCGATAATATTTTATTTCCGGACGGGTTTTCTTGTTTGCTTTTGGCGCAGTATGTTCGTCTGCTATGCGGGAAAACCTGCGGGTCTTCAGCTCTTTGTCCAATAACAGATAATCTTCTTGTACACCATTATGGATGCGGATATTTGTTGTGTAGGCGGGCATAGTATTATTTTTTATATTGATTAAATGAATGAGACGATGTATGCGAAACGCAGGTCGGTAGGATTCCGAAATACTTTAAGGCAACAGGAAAAAAACAGAACCTGCCCATATTTTTGGTGATGGCTATCCAAGACATAGATGAAATATCAAACTATAAATTCTATGGGTTATAACCAATCTATCGTTTATGCATAGCTATTTTTCATCTTATAAAACGTGAAGCTAATTTTCTTTAAGCCCTGGATAAGCGTCAAAAAGTTTTTTCAGTTCTGCTGCTTTTTCAGGATAGCGGTCAATAACATTCACACGTTCACTCGGATCCTCGTTAATATTAAACAGTTCTCTTACGGTATCCTGTGATTTTCCGGTGATTGAGTTTAACCCTGCAGGCGCTTCACGGTATTTCCAGGCGCCCACGCGCACGGCCTCCACTTTATTGTAGTTGTTGATATAAATGGGTCGGTGCACATATTCCTTGCTGTTAACCTTGCCCGTCAGCAGATCGCTTATGTCTTGACCATCTAAAGTTCTACCCTGCGGAAGCGATGCTTTTGCCCAAACCGCTAGTGTGGGCAGTATGTCAAGGTTACTGATAGGGCTGGTCAGGATAACCCGGCTGATATGATTTTTCCAATAGATGATGAATGGCACTCTTATGCCTCCTTCGTAAGATTCACCTTTAGACCCTCGGAAAATACCTGCGGCCCCCACATGCCAACGATCCGTAACACCGTCTCCGGACATTCTTTCAGGATAGGCAGCCCAAGGCCCGTTATCGCTCGAAAAAATAAATATGGTATTATCTGCGAGTTTTTTGTCTTCCAGCTTCTTCCATATCAATGCCAGGCAGCTATCCATTTCCTCCACCACAGCTCCTAATGGCCCGGCATCCTGCCGGCCTGCCAGTGAAGCAGCTTTGGCTGCAAATGCTACGGGGAGATGGGGCATATTGTACGACAGGTATAAAAAGAAAGGTTTGCTTGTAGTTTGTTTGTCTATGATGGAGATTGCTTCGCGTGTATACAGCGGTGTTAATAGGGAGTCTTCAGGCTTGAAGATTTCGGGCTGGCGGTTTCTAAACAGCTTGATAGTGGTATCTGTTTTTACATAAGGGTCGCGATAGTCATGACTATACAATAAGCCATAATAGGAATCGAACCCCTGAGCTGTAGGATGATGGAACGGTTTGTCATCTCCGAGATGCCATTTCCCGACCATAGCTGTATTATAGCCGGCCTGTTTTAGCATTTCGGCAATTGTTACTTCTTGGTCAGGCAGACCACGCTTATCGCCCGGGCCTAATGGAACCGGCACATTATATCTTGTTGCATACCGCCCGGTGAGCAATGAGGCTCTTGATGGAGAGCAGGAGGGTGTTGAAACAACATAATTGGTTGCTTTTAGCCCAGCGTTCGCCATTCCATCGAGGAAAGGCGTTTGTATAACCGGGTTGCCATACGTGCTCAGGTCTGAATAACCCATATCGTCTGTCAGTACAAAAATGATATTGGGTTGTTGCTGGGCATTTGCAAGGGAGGCGAAAAACACCACACCAAAGAGTGAGGTCATTATTTTATTAAGCATCTTCATAATTAAAGTAAAAATTAATAGTTGTAAATATCCTTAACTTTTTCAAGTATATTGTTTATTGGTAAAATTATATTTATTACCAACCTTTATTTTGCTTCAGGTTGGTGTTTTGCACCGTTTCCGTTTGTGGTATTGGCCATAAATAATGTTTGGGATCAATGAACTCTCTCTTTACGGCAACCTGAATGGTCTTAAATACTCCATTATCTTCGTAGGTAATGCCGTATACATCGCCGGGTACTACAGAAGCGGCAGTTTTCCACCTGCGTATATCTGCCAGATGCAAACCTTCAAATGCCAGTTCAACGGTACGTTCCCTGTGCACAATCTCTTTCAGTTCAGCTTGTGTTAATCCTGACGCTATGGAAGGCAGCTTTACATCAGTTCTTCCGTTTCGTACCGTGTTGATGGCATCGTATACAGACTGATCAATATCGTTAGCCTCAATTTTTGCTTCTGCATACGTGAGCAATACTTCTGCGTATCTTATCAGGATAATATTGATGCCGCTGTTTGAAGGATTTGCAAAATCTTCTGCATTGATATATTTTTTTACATTGTATCCCGTGGTAGATGCAATATAGGTATTTCCTACTGCATCGGGGGTGCCGCTGTTTGGTGCAGGATGGAAGACGCCACCTCCAGGTAATGCATCACCATCGAGGAAAATGGAAAAGCCCAGCCGGGAATCCCTATTTATGTAGGGATGGTTGGCATCATAGCCGCTTGCAGGGTCTGTAATATCTAATCCATCTTTAGTTTGAAATTTGTCTACCAGTTTTTTTGTTGGAACATACGTACTCTGGCTGCTTTTTTGGCTGTATGGAGCCAGCAAATAAAATACATTATTTGAGTAAGATGAAGCAATAAATTGTTTGTCGAGTATTACTTCCTGGTTATTTTCTGCTGCATACGAAAACAGTTTGCCATACTGGGGGTATAATGAATAAACATTCAGGTCAATAACCGCTTTGGCATCTGCCGCCGCCTCTGTGTAGCGGCCTGCATATAAATTGGCGCGTGCTTTTAATGCCAGTGCGGCGCCACGGGTAACGCGACCTTTATCAGCCCCGTTATAAGTGGACGGAAGCTGTGATGCTATTTCGGCTAACTCTGAGTTGATGAAATCATACAATTTAGAAAGTTCTTCTTTTTGCACGAGTCTCGCATCAGCAATGGATATTGTGTGGGTAATAAGCGGTACGGAGCCATACAATGTTGTTAGTTTCACATATTGATATGCCCTTAAAAAGCGCGCTTCGGCTTTGTACCTGCTTTGTGCGGCGGCGTCTGTAACGGTTACATTATCCGCATTTTCCAGAAAATAATTTACCGCCGCAATACCTGTATATGCGTTGCTCCATTCGCTTAGTATTTTGGAGCTTGTTGCATCATACGTGCCATTGGCGATATAGGCGTCAATAGCAAAAGGCTGATTTACATGTCCTATATCTGTTAGTGCATCCCATGCAAAGATATTGGTGCCGTCAAGGTCGCGGTACAGTGAGTTTAATGCCAGCAGCACATCATTCTGTGATTTCCAGAAAAGAGCTTCAGAGAGCCTGTCATTTGGTATAGTATCCAGCAGGTTTCTGTTGCAGGATGTGGCACTGATAACACTTAAAAGGAGCGTATATTTAAATATAAATTGTTTCATCTGTTTATTTTTTATTTGGTTAGATAGAACGTCCTTTAGTCATTTCCCCGCGTGTAATACTTTATTGCATGGACGTTTCATATAATAATGTTGTAGAATTAGAATTGAAGGTTTATGCCAACTGTGTATAAGGCGGTTTGCGTATAATTAACCGCTCTTCCTGATTGTGTTTCCGGATCGAGATTCCATTTATTCAGTTTTGAAAATGTAAGCAGGTTGGTGCCTGATACATATACGCGGGCTTTGTTGATGAACACATTCCTTAGTATATCGGACGGAAGCGTATATGATATCTGCAGGTTTTTCAGGCGTAGGTAACTGCCGTCATATACTAACCTGTCTGAGGTGGCTACATTTCGTAAATCGTACTTGACGGGTCGTGGAAAACGGGCATTAGTATTCTCTGGCGTCCAATAATTGTTGGCATAAATTTCATGCGTAAACCCTTCCTGATTGCCCATTTCGGCCAATGCGCCAGAAAGCCTTGTGTCAACTTTTGCTGCGCCCTGAAACAATAGGTTTAGGTCAAAATTTCTATAAGAAAAATTGGTGTTGAAGCCGAAAATATATTTTGGAAAGGAATAGCCGATAACCGTCATATCATTGGCATCTATTTTTTTGTCATTATTCAAATCAAGATATTTAACGTCTCCGGGTTTTGTATTGGTGCTGTAAGTGGCACCGTATGCGGTTATTTCATCCTGTGTTTGAAAAAGCCCGTCTGTTTTATATCCCCATAGTGTATTGATGGGAAGACCTTCGGCAACAACATAGCGAGGATCAATATCCGAACCTGTGATATAAGGCCCGGTGCCTTTAAGATTAATTACCTTATTGCTATTAATGCTGAAATTTGCCCCAATGGTATATCTAAAGGTGTTGGCTGTATTTACGCCATTGTATGTGGCACTGAATTCCCAGCCTTTGTTTTCAACGGAGCCCGCATTTTGAAATGGTGCGGTAAGACCCACAGTTGCAGGTATGTCAAGGTTGAGTAAAATATTATTGGTTACTTTTCGGTAATAGTCAATTGTTATATTTAACCTGCGATTAAATAATGTTGCATCTGCACCAATATCCAATTGTGTGGTAGATTCCCATCCCAGCTCTTTATTGGCCAATGTTGTCTGGCGGTAGCCATTCACCGCCTCGCCATTGAATGTATAGCCTGCCGATGAAAGGGCTGCGTAGTAACTATACAAGTCAACGGATTGATTACCTGTTTTGCCATACGATCCGCGAAGTTTGAAATCTTTTATTGTAGGTTTAATATTGCGCCAGAAAGTCTCTTCAGAAATTACCCAGCCGGCGGAAAACGACGGAAAGAACCCGTATTGCTTGTCACCGGTGAATTTAGAAGAGCCGTCATACCTGCCATTCACTTCCAATAAATATTTTCCTGCATAGTCATAATTGATCCGGCCAAAATAGGAGCGGAGCGCAAACACGGCGTCATACCCACCGTTGCTTTTGGTGGCATCATTGGCTCCCTGGCCAATGGATTGAATATCGTTATTGTAAAATCGCTCTCTGTATGCTGTGAGATAGGTTTGTGTATTATATATCTGTGAATAACCAGCTAAAGCTTTGATATGATGGGCGTCAAAATTTTGTTCGAATGTCAGCAAATTGTTCCATGTATACTCTTTGAGCGTGTTGCGGGTTTCGGTCAAAGAATTATTTGCAACTGTTTTTACAATGCCGGTAATGGAGTCTTTATTGCTATATGCGTTTGTGAATGCTTTTCCTGCCGTGTTATAAATGCGGGCAGACAGGAATGAAGAAACGTTTAGGAAAGGCAATATTGCCCATTCACCCTGAAAGGAGCCAGTGAAGTAATCGTTTATCGTTCTGCTTCGTCCGCCTAATTCAGTAAACATTAAAGGGTTATTTCCCTGCGTGCTCAAACCATATGTTCCGTTAGGATATTTGGGAACAGCCCACATGGAACCATGAAAAAAATTGTTTACCGGGTCTATGGTAGGGTATTTCGATGCGTTATAACGGTAATTAATATTTGCATTGAAGCTAAGATGCTGCGCTGCTTTATAATCGGTATTTAGTCTTATTTCTGCTATTTCATTTTCAAAATTTTTAATGACGCCATCCTGCTTTTGATAACGTACGCTTAGCCGGGAGCGGATTTGATCGCTGCCGCCGCTCACAGCAATTGAATGGCTGGTTTGTGGCGCGGTATGATACATAGTCGTAAACCATGTATTGGGCAACGGATACTTCAGCCGGTTGCTGGAGTTTGCCCAAATGGCGATACTGGAATCTGTGAACTTGGCAGGAACTACAAGTCCCGCATTTGTATAAGCCACCTGCTGTTCTTTCATGTAATCTTCCAAGCCCATTTGCACGGGTACATTAATCGCTTTTTGCCAGGCATAGTATCCGTCATAAGTAACCTGTGCGGGGCCCTTGCGGCCAGCTTTGGTTGTTACAAGTATCACTCCGTTTGTTGCCCTTGAACCATAAATGGCAGTAGAGGCCGCATCTTTCAATACGGTGATAAATTGTATATCATTGGGGTTGATATCAGACAGTTGTTGCTCAGAGCCGTCAACAATTACAAGCGCATCATTTTTGTTTAGGCCAAACCCACTGGTAGAGCTGCTATTGGTATTAAACGTTGTGATACCTCGTACTCTCACGTTAGTATTTGATTTGCCCGGAGCACCTCCCAAGTCCAGCACTGTTACACCAGGTAGTTGCCCTTGTAGGGCTTGTTGCACATTTGATACCGGTCTTCTTGTCAATTCGGCACCACCGAGCTGCGAAACGGAATTGGTTAAAGTGATTTTCTTTTGAGTGCCATATCCTACTACCACTACATCTGACAGCTGACTCTGTGTTGGTTTCAAACTTAGATTTATTGGAGAGCCATTCACAGCTATTGTTTTACTTTCATACCCCACAAAAGTGACCACGATATTGTAAGGAAATTTTTGCCCGGTTTTCAAAATGAACTGGCCTTTAATATCTGTCGTCGTTTGGTTTGTGGTTCCCTCTATATTGATGTTAGCGCCATCGAGGGGCTGATTGGTTGTTTCATCCACCACCGTTCCTTGCAGTACAGAGTTAATGGTAGCAGGGTTTTGTGCAATGACTTCACCCGAAAAAATGATTCCTATCAGGCACAAGACCGTAGCACATTGTTTGTAATAATTTTTATTTCGGATATTCATGAAGTTTTATTTTTTGAAAAGGTATTCAAGGGCATGGAAGTTTCCACGCGACGGCGAATGCCCGCTTTTGACAATGATGTTATAAACTTTATATCTTGGAGGTATTACCCAAAAGGCACTTCCTTGCTGCCTTTCATAACCAACCACCGATTATTCCGGGCAGGTTAAGAAAATGCCTTTTAGATTATCAACAAGACTTGTTATGTGAAAATTATGGTAAGGGATGTTGCTGTTTTAACAACACATGCACATGCAGCGTTTAAAGGAAATACGCATCAATACGCTTTTGCGATAACTTTTTCCCACCCGGCATATAGAGATGCCCTTTTGGTTTTTGTACAAAGAATTTCCAGACTTGTTCATTTTATTTTAGTTTAGAAATTTTGGTTGCCGGTGGTTGACAACTAATAGTCTACTTATTTTGTAGACAAAAGTAATGGTTATAATTTATCTACCAAAAATTTTTTAGAAAAAATATGAACGATAAAGAAAATATATTACGTAGCAGCCCAAGTATATATTACATAGAGTTTTCAATAGTACATTATAAAGTTTTCTTTTTGGAGCGCGCTGCGAACATTTCATGTGCCATTGAGCTTCGTGGTGGTTACGGAGGGATTCGAACCCTCGTAAAAGGTTTTGCGAACCTTTACCTATCCTCTCGGTCACGTAACACGTTATTTGTTGCATATTGCAAATTTTTTTCGCCTCATTTTGCTTTAAGCCTGATGATGGCTCTCTTTTTATCAAGGTCTTTTAAATATACCTTGCTTAACTTATAATCCGGATGAAAAGCGGTCAGCTCCAACGGATAATCTTGTGTGGTGGTTATCCTGAAAAAACCGTTTCTGTCCGTAAGCGCTTCCTCCTCGCCCTTGACAACATATACGTGTACCAGTTTGACGGGGTTACCTGTCTCCGTTAGTACCGATCCCTCCAGCACCGTCTGTTTGGGAGGCATTTCGCGCCCATGACTAAGAGCTAAAAAATAAAATAATGGTATATAAACATGCCGCATATTACATTGTTATTTGTCTACAAATTTAGTAGACTTATAAATAACGTCAAAACAATTTTTTTAAGGCATAACACAGCGATATAAAAACCTGCATCCTCTAAAATTGTTTTTGAATCTGTAAACATCTGTATATTTATATTTGCAAAATTTTTTTAATGGAGAATAAGTCGAGCTATTACGCTTCTGTTATATGGGATAGCATTTTGGGGAACTGGGAGTGTATGGCGCTTTCCAATTATAAGGAGAATGGCTATACCTATGGTGAGGTCGCGCAATATATCCACTATCTGGATGTGCTGCTTGACCAATGTCATGTAGGGCAACGCAATAAGATATCCATTATCGGCAAAAACTCGGCAGAATGGTGCATTGCTTATCAGGCAACCGTTTTGAGGAATTCGGTCATCGTGCCTATATTACCCAATTTCACGCCTTCGGATGTGCAGCATCTCATCAATCATAGCGATTCTGCTGCGCTGTTTGTCGGTAAAAATCATTGGGCTACTTTGGACATAGACCAGTTGCCGCAACTGAAACTGGTGATATGCCTGGACGATTTTTCGCTTTTGTACGCAAAAGAAAAAACTTACGAATATGCCTTCGGGGAATTTTTACAAAATATCCGCAAGCCTTTCGCCAAAACGGATATCCGCCCCGAGGTGATTAGTGGTAATGATTTGTTCGCGATTATTTACACTTCCGGCACGACAGGTTTTTCGCGGGGTGTGATGCTGACGCACGATAATGTGAGCGGTAATCTTGCTTTTGCTATTAAGGAACTTGCCTTAGCGCCGGGCAAAAGCCATATCCTTAGTTTTCTGCCGTTGGCGCACGCTTACGGGTGCACGATAGAATTTCTCTTTCCCTTTGCCAGCGGCTCGCACATCGTCCTGTTTGGCAAGATGCCTACGCCCGAACTGCTGATAAAAGCCCTGATGGAGGTAAAGCCGGATTTGATATTATCCGTGCCATTGATCATCGAAAAAATATATAAAAAGAAAATCAAGCCTATTCTCGAAAAAAAGTTGGTAAAGGCACTTTTGCTGTTTCCGCCACTCGGTAATTTGATTTATAAAAGGATTCATGATAAACTTGCTGAAAGTTTTGGCGGTAGATTTTACGAGGTCATTATCGGTGGTGCCGCTTTGAGCGAGGAAGTACAAACGGTATTGAAAAGGGCTAACTTTCCGTTTACGGTTGGTTATGGTATGACAGAATGCGCACCATTGATTAGCTATGCCGATTGGAAAGATGCAAAAGTCAATTCATGCGGCAAATGCGTGCCACAGTTAGAGATAAAAATAGATTCCCCGCAACCTCATAAAATACCGGGCGAGATATTGGTAAAAGGGCAAAACGTCATGCAGGGCTATTACAAGAACGAGGAAGCTACCCATGCGGTGCTTGAAAAAGATGGTTGGCTGCACACGGGTGATATTGCCACGCTGGACAAGGAGGGTTATATTTTCATCAAGGGCAGGAGCAAGAGCATGATACTCACCTCGAACGGGCAGAATATTTATCCGGAGGAAATTGAGTCTAAACTGAACACATTTAATCTGGTACAAGAATCGTTGGTTATTGATAGAAAGGAAGGGATTGTGGCATTGGTGTATCCCGATATGTCAACCGTTGATGAAAAACATATCAACGAGAAAACCTTGCAACATGTTTTTGACGGCTATCTGCATCAGCTCAACAAAGAGCTGCCCGCGTACATGCGTGTCTCAAAAATTGAGATTATGTCACAGGAATTTGAAAAAACGCCCAAAAGGAGTATCAAGCGTTTTTTGTATGGTTAAACGAGCGTGAAGCCTTAGTCCTTTTTTAAATAATATTCAAACAAAATGCCGCCATTGGTTTCGGTGCTGGCATCTTCAAACAGGGTAATCAAATTGTCAAAACGCTCTAATTGGTTCATCGTCAGGTTCACGAAATGAACTTCCATGGGAAGCGCGATGTCGCCGGTCAGGCAATCCCACAAGGCGTCCAAATTATTGCCGAAATGTTCAGGCAGATTTAATGCGGATTGGGCAAATTTATAAAAATCTTCTATGGAAGAAATGCGGTCAAAATCAAATGTAATGGGTTGCATGATATGTGGTTTGATTACTTAACGTTGTTGAAAGGTTTTATAGTGGTCATACGTTACATACACGAGGCCATCGCTTGAAAACAGCACCCTGTCTGCGTTTCGTAGCCCGCAGTTATAGTTGAGGTCGGCCTCGTACCATCGCCGTCCCTGCTTGCGCGGCAGATTGCCTTCGCGGTTTGAGAACACGTCGCCGCCGATGGCTTTGCCGGGCAACACATTACAAAGATTGCCGTTGGCAGCTACCCAACCTTTTTCAAGGGCTTCCTTTTTGGTGACGTAATAGTCGGGCAGTTTGCCGTTTATTTTCAGGTATGGCACCACCACCTTTTCCGAGGTCAGCTTATCAATTTTTTGGGAAGAATTGTCCGCCGTGCGGGACGATGTTTTTTCGCTTGCCTGTGGGGAGGTTTTTTGCCCACAACCGTTGCAGGCAACCGCGCCTAACAGGACGAGCAAAACGATTGCCATCAACACCGAAAGAGATTTATTTTTCATTTGCATATTTTTATTTTTTTGAATCCGGCTTTAGTTCCCTGATAAAGCTTTGCTTGCGACGCTCCGTTCCACTGCGGTACTACTATCAGCTATTTCTCCTTGCCGAGCTATCACGAAATCTTGCTCCATGCCGTCTTTCCCCTTTGCGATTGCAGGAACTGTTTCATCATGATGTGTTCCGGCATCGAGAGGTCGGGATCGTTTGTCAATATTTGCTCGCATTGCTCCCGCGCCACGTTCACCATTGCCGCATCGTTCACGATGTTGGCAAGTTTAAAGTTGAGCATACCGCTCTGTCGAGTACCTTCTATGTCGCCCGGCCCGCGGAGTTCAAGGTCTTTTTCGGCGATTTCAAAGCCGTTGTTCGTAGAAACCATAATCTTTAAACGTTCCCGCGCATCCTTGCCCAACTTTTGTCCGGACAGTAAGATACAATAACTGTGTTCGGCTCCGCGCCCCACGCGTCCGCGCAACTGGTGCAATTGCGAAAGCCCGAATTTTTCGGCATTTTCAATAACCATCACCGAGGCGTTCGGGACGTTCACACCCACCTCTATCACCGTTGTGGCCACCATGATTTGGGTGTCTCCGGTCACAAAGCGGCTCATGTTGGTTTCTTTGACGGCAGGGGTTTGCCGCCCGTGCACCATGCTAATCCAATATTGCGGTTCGGGGAAATAGGTCTTTACTTCCGCGTAGCCCTGCATCAGGTTTTCGTAATCTAATTTTTCGCTTTCCTCAATAAGCGGAAAGATGATATAAGCCTGCCGCCCTTTGCTTATCTCGGCCTTTATAAAATCCATCACCTGTGTGCGCTGACCGGCATAGCGGTGCACGGTTTGGATGGGTTTTCGCCCCGGCGGCAGTTCGTCTATCACGCTATAATCCAAATCGCCGTAGGCGGTCATCGCCAACGTGCGCGGGATGGGGGTGGCTGTCATGACTAAAATATGCGGTGGCAAGGTAGCTTTTTCCCAAAGCCTTGCTCGCTGTGCCACGCCAAAGCGGTGCTGTTCATCAATGACCACGAAGCCCAAATTTTTAAATTGTACGGGGTCTTCTATCACCGCATGTGTGCCGATGAGCAGGTGCAGGCTGCCATCGGCCAATGCCGCCAGAATCTTCTTGCGCGCCGCGCCTTTTATAGAACCAGTGAGCAGCGCAACAGATAGCCCTAACGGTTGCAATAATTTGCTTACACTGTCAAAGTGTTGCCGGGCAAGGATTTCAGTGGGGGCCATCATAACGGCCTGATAACCGTTGTCAACGGCTAACAGCATGGCTAAAAGTGCTACGATGGTTTTGCCACTGCCTACATCGCCCTGCATCAGGCGGTTCATTTGCCTGCCGCGTGCAGTGTCGGTGCGTATTTGTTTGAGCACGCGCTTTTGTGCATTGGTCAGTTCAAAGGGCAGGCACTCTTTATAGAAACGATTGAAATAAGTCCCTACTTCATGAAAAACCACGCCTTTTGAAAAGCGGTGCCTTTCCGCCCGCAGAAGGTTCAGGCGCAGTTGTGCGAAAAAAATCTCCTCGAATTTCAAACGCCTGACCGCTGCTTCATAATGCGCCGTGTCTTGCGGAAAGTGGATTTGTTTATATGCCTCATAGCGCGGCATAAGCCGCAGGTCGTGCAGCATGGACGGTGGCAAGTTCTCCGGCAGGTCGCGCGGCTGCACGTGCGGCATCAGCCCGGCCGTGAGCTTTGCCAGTTGACGGCCGCCCAGGTTACGCGATTTTAATTTTTCGGTTGTTGGATATACCGGGTCGAGGAATGCTTTGCCCTCTATTTTTTCGGGCGACCATGCCTCTATTTCGGGATGCACTATTTGTGGCTTGCCCATGAAGTAGGTCACTTTGCCGTAAACGAGATAGGGTATGCCCGGCGCCAACATTTTTTGGATAACGTGGATGGCGCTGAACCAAACCAGTTCCAGTACGCCGCTTTTATCCCTAATGGATGATACAAGCCGTTTGCCGCGCCCTTGGCCGATGGTTTCAAACGGTGCCAACACCCCGGCGCATTGTGCATATTCCTCTGCCGGATTTATAAACCCGATGGGCGTCACCTTTGTTTTGTCCACATGCCTGAAAGGGAAGTAGTTCAGCAGGTCTTCAAACGTAAAGATACCCAGCTCTTTTTGCAAAAGCTCGGCACGCTGCGGCCCCACGCCCTTGAGGTACGCGATGGGGCTGGACAATATGTTGGACGCGGCACTGATGGTCTTCTTTTGTCACAAAAATAAAATAATGGCGATATGCCCGCGTTTGTTTTTTAGGATAGGGGTTTGTTAAAACCTGTAAGCTAAACCAATCCCGTTTTTATTGGACTGAACCGATACTTGCCCGCGGCCATATTTTTTCATTTTATTGTTGCCAATTACCCACATGGTAATACCACCACCGGTAGAAAGCGTTCCAAAAGCAACACATAACACACCGGCTATGGCTTTTCCTTCACCGTTATCATCAGAATAATAATCATAATCCCGCTCGTCTTCCGCGGATGCGATTAATGCTGTTCCCGTGGCTATAAGCCCTGCGCCAACAAATGTTAGCACGATACCTCCGGTTCGCATCTTTTTGAACTTTTGATATTTTTCTTCATTAAAACTGATTGCGCTTTTTTCTCCGTTGATAAACGGCGCATAAATATTGCCAACTTCTGCGTTCACAAAATCTCTTTGAAATTGTTGGGCATTCAGAGCTGCATGTTGGGCATGGGCAATAACTGAAAATAGTATGACAGCAGTGGCTAAAAGCAGTTTTTTTGTGTTCATGAAAATATGGGTTTAATAAATGAATGTTACGAGAGTAGTATCTCTTGTTTTTATTGCGCTTTTTTGTTTTCTATACTTGTAACACTTCTATTGCGCTTTATCAAACGCCACTACTGTTGCGACCACCTCGTTTTCCCCGGCTGAGGTTTTGTAGAAAATTCTGCCGTCCGCCGTAACTGTTGGCGAGGCATTGGCCGAGATGCTTTTGACCGCCTCGTTGACCTTGCCCACATAGGTGGACTGCGTGCTGCGGCTGATGGCCTCGTTCAACTGGTTATAACTAAGTTCCTTTTTGCTGGTAACAATAGTGATATAATCCTTGGCGCCTATGTTGTCGGCTTCTAACGATTCCGCCTTGGGGAAAAGGCGATAGCCTGTGATGCCGCAATAAGGCGAGTGTTTGGAAACCGTTTGACCCGGCTTGAGATATGGAAAAAGCACGTAGCTACTGCCGTCCGTTTCCTGCCCGAAGATATAGATATAACATTCCGTGGTGTTGCGCACTTCCATTTTGAAACGCGTGCCTACCCGGATGGGTGTTACCGTTTGGAAAGTATTTGCCCCCGTAGATTTAAGCCGGATGTATTTCTTGTCGGCATTGTTGACAAGACCAATCTGACATTCCAATGGCGCAGCGGCAATGGTTGCCGATTTGGGCAACGGGTCTATGCCATACGCTTCACGCACATATTGTTTAAAATCCCCATAGCGCACCCACGCTATGCCGTTCTTGCCCCACTGCGGCGTCCAACTGTTCATGATTTGAAAAGCACCGCCGTATTTGCTGTCATCATATCCTATCACGCACATGGCATGGCCCCCCATACCAATCTGGCTTTGATCCATGCCTTGCGGTGTCCAAAGTTCTTTGCCCATCATCTCAGACATAAAACTTTGTCCTACCAACATGCCGATGACGACAGGGGCATCTTTGGACAAATGTTCTTTAATGGCCCTGACGCTTATTTGTTTCAGGTTATCACCGTCTGTAAGTCTGGTAAATCCATGAATGGTGTTTTGCCTGCCCAACTGTCTCGCACTGCCGTCCGGCTCGCGGCTACAGTCCCTGTCGCTGTATGGATAAACGCTCAAAGGCACGCCGCCGTTGGCTTTCATGGCTTCCATCGCACGTTGGATGTAAGAGCCCTGACAATCATCGCCCAACCGGATTTGGTTATACAAATAGGATGGGCTAAATGCAATGGCGTTCGGATCTTTGCCTGTGGCAGCAGCCGTAAGGATGGTTTGTGCCGCATAGGCGCTGCTCCATGCCACGCAACTACCCTGTTGCCCTTGGTCACCACGTTCGGGCGCAAAGCGCAGCAGCGATACCGCCTCGGGCAAGGGGTTCTTGGCATTGTTGTCTTCCAGTCCTTCGTAAATAGAAGCTTTGTTAAACTCGTTCGGGTTGTAGCTATAACCGCTTTGTGAAAAAAGTTGCTGAACGGTATTGTCCGAAATCAATCCCCCAAGGTTGCAGCCGCCACCGCCCCTGCCCATAAAAAAATACAGGGCTGCGCCAATGACCAATATAAATAAAATTCCCTTGCCCCGGAAAAGTCCGAGCAGCAACGGCAAAAGATTGAATAACCCACCGCCGGGAGAGCCGGTCTGTCTGCCGGAATCGTCATTGTTATAGTCATTGTTCCCGTTGTTGGGGTCGTCGGTCATTCTGATAGGCATAGTTGTAAATTTTTCTAAAAATAATAAAGAGAACGGAATTGTCTTGATAAAATTGGTAAGCCATTTAATGACTTTTCAGAAAACATCAAAAGCTAAGTTGTAGATATGGCTACCAATGGAAGTTCATGAATTGAATGTCACTAATTATCTATTATGTAGCGCTAATATTGTTATGGCCATAACGCGCGATGATGGCGTCGCAGGCCGTATCAATCATGGCATACACTTCATGATACCCGGGTTCCGGCCCATACCAGGGGTCGGGGACGTCCTTGTTCTTTCCGGGATATAATTCGTTCATCAGCAAATCAACTTTTGCGGGATCATATTTTTTTCCCGCAATATATTTTATGTCGGATATGACATCGCGCGCCATGGCGTATATTTTGTCGAAATGGTCAAAATCTTCCGGTTTAAACTGTCTGGCACATTGACCGCCGATGTCCACGCCGTTAAGCCGTGCCACTTTTTGCGACAGCCGGTGCGGCGGCTCGCCCGTATGGTAGCCGTTGGTGCCGGCACTGTCTACTTCCCAGTCTAATCCTGCGGCATCGGCCTTACTTTGCAAAACGCCCTCTGCCAAAGGGCTGCGGCAGATATTTCCTAAACAAACCATTAATATCCTCATACCGCAAAACTATGGGAGTAATGATAAAAACCGAAAATTAAGGGTTGAATATTAATCATACAAAATCACCCCATACCGTCACCACGGCAAATCATAAATGCCTGCTCCGCCTTAATTTGCTAACTTTGCGCCATGAATCAGCAGAACATAAGGCATCTGAGCCTGTCGGAACTGGAATCTTATTTTTTATCCATTAACGAAAAAAAGTTCAGGGCAAAGCAGTTATATGACTGGCTTTGGCAAAAGCCCGTGCAAAGTTTTGACGCGATGTCCAATTTGGGCAAGGCTTTGCGCGAACGTTTAAAAGCTGATTTCACGCTGCCGGCCTTGCAGCTTTCCTTGTCGCAACATGCCGCGGACGGAACGATTAAGTCTGGATTTAAAACGGTAGAAGGTTTTTTCACCGAGGGGGTGCTTATACCGACCGAGGATCGGAAAACTGCCTGCGTAAGCTCGCAGATTGGGTGCAGCCTGAGTTGTAAGTTTTGCGCCACGGGCTATCTGGAGCGCAAGCGCAACCTGCATTTTGACGAGATTTTTGACGAAGTGGCTTTAATCAACCAACAATCGCTTGATCAGTTTGGACAAAAGTTGACCAACATCGTGTTCATGGGCATGGGTGAGCCGCTGCTCAATTACCGAAATGTGCTGAAAGCCATCGAGCGCATCACGTCGCCTGACGCGCTGGCCATGAGCCCGAGGCGCATTACGGTTTCCACGGCCGGGGTTGCCAAGCAAATCAGGCAATTGGGCGACGATAAAGTGAAGTTCAAGCTGGCATTGTCGCTGCACGCGGCAAATGATAAAAAGCGTCACGAAATCATGCCCATCAACGACAGCAACAACATCAAGTCATTGATAGAAGCATTGAATTATTTTTATAAGCAGACCAAGAACGAAATCACGTTCGAGTACATCCTGTTCGCCAACTTCAACGACTCTTTGCAGGATGCCGATGAACTCATCAAAGTATATCGGCAGGTGCCTGCCGACCTCATCAATATCATAGAGTATAATCCCATTGATCAGGCATCCTTTACCAAACCGTCCGAGCAAAAGGTGGAGGCTTTTATGAACTATCTCGAAAAGAATCGGGTGAACGCGCGCCTGCGCCGCAGCCGTGGCAAGGACATTGATGCCGCATGCGGACAATTGGCGAATAAACATTAGCCGGGCTTCATTTTTATTTTATCAGCTTCGGAATATATGGCATCGGGGTTGCGACGCTCCATTTAACGGTGGAATACAGGTCAGCTATTTTCGATCAAAAATCATCATACATAATTCTTTACTTTTGCGGCCTGCATGGATATAGCGCTTAACGATAAAGAAAGATATATTATCGAAAACGTGGCAAAGGCCGCACAAAAAGCCGGGGTGGAAACCTATCTGGTCGGTGGTTTTGTGCGCGATAAATTGTTGGGTCGTCTCACCAAAGACGCCGACATCGTTTGCATCGGGGATGGTATCGAGTTGGCGAGGGCGGTTGCTGCCACCTTTTCTCCCAAACCGGAAGTGAACTATTTCAAAAACTTTGGTACAGCGCATATTCGAGCAAACGGGTTCGATGTGGAATTTGTGGGCGCGCGTAAAGAAAGCTATCAAAGGGATAGCCGCAAACCAAAAGTGGAACCCGGTACGTTGGAAGATGACCAAAACCGCCGAGATTTTACGATAAACGCTCTTGCCATCAGCCTGAACAAAAAGGATTATGGCAAGCTGATTGACCCGTTTGACGGGGTAAGACATCTGGAAGAAAAAAAGATTATTACCCCGCTGGCTCCGGACAAAACCTTTAGCGATGACCCGCTCCGCATGATGCGCGCCATCAGGTTTGCCTCGCAGCTTAATTTTAATATTGAGCCTGAAACGCTGCAATCAATTGCTAAAAACGCGTCACGTATAAAAATTATTTCGCAGGAACGTATTACCGACGAGCTGAATAAAATCATTCTTTCCCGCAAGCCTTCCATCGGCTTTGATTTGTTGTATAAAACAGGATTGCTGAAAATCATTTTTCCCAAAATGGTGGATTTGGCCGGAGCGGAATATATTGACGGCAAGGGGCATAAAGATAATTTTTACCATACGTTGCAGGTGCTCGACAATGTGGCGGACGAGAGCGATGATTTGTGGCTGCGCTGGGCGGCTATTCTGCACGACATTGGAAAACCTGCCACCAAGCGTTTTGAAGAAGGCCACGGCTGGACATTTCACGGGCACGAGGTGGTCGGCGGGCGCATGGTGCCGAAGATTTTTGCACAATTGAAACTGCCCCAAAACGAAAAGATGCGTTTTGTGAAAAAGCTGGTGGAGCTGCATTTGCGGCCTATCAGCGTCACAAAGGAAGACATTACCGATTCTGCTATCAGGCGGTTATTGTTTGATGCGGGGGAAAACTTTGAATCGTTAATGATCCTTTGCGAGGCCGACATTACCAGCAAGAACAAATATAAAGTGCGCCGCTATCTGGAAAATTTCAGGATGGTGCGCCAGCGTTGCAGGGAAGTGGAAGAAAAAGACCAGATACGCAACTGGCAGCCGCCGATTGATGGGCTCAAGATTATGGAAATATTCGGCTTAACACCTTCGAGAGCGGTGGGCATTTTAAAAGATTCTTTAAAGGATGCCATCCTCGACGGTGAAGTAGCCAATAATTATGACGCGGCTTATACTTTTTTGTTGCAAAAGGCTGGAGAAATGGGCATATCCCCCAAATCATAACAGCGGATGCCGCTTGAAGGGCTTCGTGCGGTCAAACAGATAACGGTAAGTGCAAAGTTTGCGGCTGCGGTAAGTACCCAATGATTCGGCAATATTGATCATTTTGGGATTGAAGTCGCCTACCCATTGCAATTCATATTTGTCATAAACCGGTTTGCCAATAGTGTATGTACCGTTATTTATGGTTAAGCCCTGAATGACTTTGGCGCCTTCTATAATCATGTAAGCATCGGCACCCTTTGCCTGAAATTCAGGAACGATGCCGAAAATGATGCCCACGAATTTGTCACAGCGTTTTGTTTTTTTATACCAAAGAAATTTCAGTTTGTCTATCGTGCCAAATTTCCCGTTCAGGAATTTAAACCATTGGTTGAGGTCGGGTAGGTTGAGCCAAATGCCGATAGGTTGTTTATCATGATAGATAATCCAGCTCAAACGCTCGTCCATCACGGGTTTCAGAGATTGAAATAATTTTACCGCCACACGTTCTTCCATTTGTTTCAGTCCGCCATGCCCTGCCCAAGCTTTATTATAAACGATGGTAAAGTCGTGGGCGTATTTGGCAAGATTATTTTTTTTGATATACTCGGCGGAATAACGCGGATCTTGGCTGATGGCCGCGTGGCGCTTGTAAAATTTTTCCTGAAGGCGCTTGCGCGTGTCCAGCGCAAAACAAAACTGGTTAAAAAAAACTTCAAACCCGTAATTCTCAAAGAGCAATTTGTAATAGGGTTGGTTATAGTTCATGCAATAGAGCGGCGGCTCAAAACCATCTACCAAAAGTCCCCACCAACGGTCGCGCTCCCCAAAGTTGATAGGGCCGTCCATAGCGGTCATGCCTTTTTCAAGCAGCCAGTTTTTTGCTGTATCAAAAAGCAGGTCGGCCGCGCGCTGGTCGTGGATGCAGTCAAAAAAACCGATGCCGCCCACGTGGCCATCATCGCCTTTTGTTTTGTATTTTTTGTTGACATAAGCAGCGATGCGCCCAATCAATTTGCCTTTGTCGTCTTTTAATATCCATCTTCTGGTTTCGCCAAAGCGATATGCCTTGTTTTTGGTAGGATCAAAAACCTCTTCCACATCTTTTTCAAGCGGGCGTATGTAATGCGGGTCGTTTTTGTTTATGATGACATTGACCTGTAAAAATTCTTTTGCGGTTTGTTTATCGTAGACCTCTGTTAACTTCATACCCACAAACCTACATCAAAAATTTCGTTCATAAAATACGCGTGTATTTCTGAAGAAAGAAGATGTTCCTTGCCGTCATGTGCGTTCCGGGCAATGGTGTAAAGTATTTTTATCAGCAACGGTGTGCGCTATTGTTGTGTCTTGTGGCCAAGGAACAACTAACGGCCTGTCATTCTTTTGAGGAATTTTCGTGCTTAACGGTTGTTTCTCTTGCCTCTTCTTTTTTGATCGGCTTTTTAAGGGAGGCTGCACTGCTGTCTTTTTGGGGTTTTGCTGGAGCAGGCTTTGTGGTTTCCTTTACGGCCTCTTTGTCTTTTTTAGTTGCAGACGGGCTGCCTTTTTCAGTTGTATTTTCTTTGCTTTTGGTGCTATCTTTTTTAATGGCTTGGACAGGTTTGGGCTCTGGCTTTATACGCGTGGTCTTTAACCCGTTCAGGAACATTTTTTTTGCCATTACTTCATCGTGGGCATATACATCTTCCCGAAAATTGAGCGAGTCGTTGTCATTTACCCAGGCCGTGAAATAGGTTATCAGCACGGGGAGTGGATGCTTGATGCGCACAAAATTTTCCTTATAGCTGTGCATGGCGGAATCAATATTCTTGTGGTTCCACTTTACAGTATCGGCCAAAAGATATTCAGCGAATTTGGCAGGATCTTTCAGGCGCACACAACCGTGGCTATAGCTGCGTTTGTCGCGGTTGAACAACGACTTTGCCGGGGAATCATGGAAGTAAATATTATAACTGTTGGGGAAAAGGAATTTCACTAATCCCAGCGAGTTCCATGGGCCGGGACGTTGCCGTACCGTGCCATCCTTAATTTCCATGTGGTTACGCGCCAGGTAGGCGGCGCTGGGCTTGCCCCCCATTTCTTTTTTGACGATGCTGCGCGGCACGTTCCAATAAGGGCTAAAGACCACGGTGCTCAACCTGCCCGTGAACACGGTGGTGTTGTTCCCTTCCTTTCCTACGACTACATTCATGTCCCACGCCGGGCGGCCGTTTTCGTACACGTGCAATTTATATTCCGGGATGTTCACCATTATTGCCCTACCAGTATCGCGCGTTTCGGTGGGTATCCACCGCATCCGCTCCATGTTGATGAGTATTTGCTGGATACGTTCCTCCACTGGGATGTTCAATTCTTTCAGAAAAGTTTTTCCGGCCTTGCCGTCCGGTTTGTAGCCATATACTCTTTTTACGGCGTTTACGGCATCGGCCAGTTCATCATCATAGAGCGAAGTGAAAGTGCTGTCCTCGCCCAAAAGATACCCTTCGCGTTGTAGGCGTTTTTTTAGCGTTAGCACCGCCGGGTCTTTATAGCCGATTTTCATTTCTTCTACCTTGCTGTCCACCGTGGGCCAACCACCGTTGTCCTTTATTTGCCCGTATTTGTTTAATTGGTCGCGCAGCCGTTTGTACTGGGTGTTTATCGGCGCATATTCATCGGCATACTGATTTTTTCGCGCCAGTGCATTGCTCATCATTTGTTCCACTGTTTGTTTTTTGCGCGGGATGTACCATTCCAATGATTTCATATCAAAGCTGGCATCATAGGCGTATGCGTGGTCGGCATAAATGTAAAAGTATCTGGTCAGTTGCAGTTCCAAGCTTTTGAAAGTGGAATCGTTTCGGATGCGCAGGGAATCGGTCTGGATGATTTGCTCCATCTTTTGCGACAATTTTTTATTGTACACGGCAGAATCTTTGGAATAGTTGAGATAATTTTTCAGCATGTTCCAAAAAGAAATGGTGTGCTCGGGTATGCCCTCGCGGGAGAACCATCCGTATTGATAGTTGCGACTGTTGTAAAAGCTTCGGATGCGGTTTTGCATCGTGTCGCTCAGGTCGCTGTTGGTCAAGAAGCTGTCCACGAGCTCATGGCTCAGGAACATGTTGTTAAAAGCATTTGCTGTGTCAATGGTCACATCAACCTTGGTGACGGGCTTTTCCTCGCGCACCACTTTTTTCGGCTCGCTGTTTTGGTCAATCAGATTGCAGGATGCCACGGTCAATAACAATAGCAAAGTAGCTTGCCCAAGAATATTTTTAAAGTTCATCAGGGTATTTGTTATGTTTTTAGTTGTCTGATGGCGTATACTATTTTCTTTTACAGGAGAAAATCATACTTCGCCCCATCCGTATGTTTTTTGTTTGTTGGTTTGGCCGACAAGGGCACCACATAAGGGTTTTCCTGTGCCGGGATGGTTTGTTATAATGTTTTGCCTCATAGAATGATTCGGGTTGGTGTAATATCAAATGCAATATTACACAAAGCTATGTAATGTGCCGTCATATTTTTGATATGAACTTTTGTACTGAAAATTTAGTCGAAATCAGGTACTGAACGTTTAAAAGCGGCACTGTGAATTTTAGAAACCAATTTTTTTATAAGCTATTATTAGTCCTGTCTTATTCAAAAGGGAATAAAGACATTAAGTGAAGATCTGTTTATATATTAGCAGAAGTTATTTACTTGCTTCCACAACGCTAAACGGATTATAGGGGCTGAGGTTGAATGTGATATTTCCTGTTGAGTTGTTACTTGTTGCACCGGCTATATCAGCCTGTAGTATATATTTTGTATTAGGGTTATATTGGGGGATTTCCAAAATGTAAAAGAACATATCTTTTTTAAACGGTGTGCCCCTGAATTTATCGGCCAATGATTCGTGCAAGTCCTCGGCAACTACTTTCCCGTCTTCTAACAGTTTCACATTCTTTACTTTTAAAAAAGATTCTCCCGAAGTGTATAAAAACCCTGCCTGTGCCCGCCCTGCGGCATACACTTTTTGGGTGACATCCCATTGGGTGGTTTTAAACGTAGTTGTTACAAGGGCAGGCTTCCAGTTATTGATGATAAATCCGCCTTTTTTAAAATAATCAACGCGAAGCGTGTCCAGTCGGGGATAGTGATGGCCGAGCCGTGATAAAAAATCATTATAATCTTTATTGACAGGGGATGTCCAGCCAATTTCCGCAACAGCCAATAATCTCGGGAAATCCTGTACATTAATATCCTTGACCTCTTGCGGAACGGCAGGCCACATATTTGCCTGAACACCTAATATTGATTCTCCTTCTTCTTTTGTAAGGCCATCTTGGGGGTCGTACATATAGACCTTCTTTATCGTATTCCCTTTTCCGTTTACACCATCCCCGCCTCCATAGTTCCAGTCCACCATTGTGCCATCGTTAATATTGTCCTGAGAAATGTCAAAGTACAATGGGGTGGAAGGTGTTGCAATCACCGGAAAGCCAAACCTGGCCGCTTCTTTTACCGCCCCGCTCCCAATCCATGACATGATTGCGGTGCTCTTTGGTAGTAGTTCTGGCTGGTGCTCTATGATGTCATTCCAGCCGATGGGTATTTTACCTTTGCTGTCAATAATGTTGCTTACCCGCTTTACAAAATAACTTTGCAGGTCGGTTACTTTTGTCATTCCCTGCTGTTTCATAAAGTCTTTGATGTGAGGAACATTTTCCCAAAATTCATGACGCACTTCGTCGCCGCCGAAATGAATATATTTTCCTGGAAACAATTCGGCTATTTCTGTAAAAACATCATTCAAAAATGAATATACTTCTTCCTTTGTAGGGTCAAGCGGGTTTGGCGTATATTGAAATCCCCAGTAATTGTAAGAATCCATAAAAGATATTACGTAATCTGGGGCCAGGTTTTTATTAGTGGCCAATGTTGGATGGGTAATGACAATCGGCCAACAATGCCCCGGAACATCAATTTCCGGCACTATCGTGATATGCCTTGCCGCTGCGTAAGCTACAATATCTTTGATTTGCTGTTGCGTATAATATCCACTTCTGTAAGCAGGTTGCTTACTGCTTTTGCCGAAAACCGTGGCTTTTTCAGCGGTCAACTCCGGATGTTTTTTTATTTCTATACGCCAACCCTGGTCATCTGTTAGATGGAAATGAAAAGTATTCATTTTGTACAACGCCATGATGTCAAGATATTTTTTTATGACATCTACGCCATAAAAGGTACGGCTGACATCCTGCATATATCCACGCCATTGAAAACGGGGCGCATCGCTTATCTGTGCGGCCGGTATTTTCCAGCTTATTCCGTTTACGGTTTTGTTGCTTTCAATGGCCGGTGGCAATAGTTGACGGATAGATTGCACGGCATAAAATAAACCTGTGTTGTCCGCAGCCCTGGCCACAATACTTGTAGGGGTGATGTCCAGTGTGTAAGCGCCTTTTGTAGTGTCAGCAAAATCTTTTGAACTGAGCAGATAAATGCCCCTGCCGGATTTGTGCACAGAAGTTCTTGCACTTTGTATTTTATACCCGGTAGATGTATTAATTATCGTCGTCAGGAACGAAGCAACAGCCAAGGCGTCATCGGAATGGTAAACTTTAACTGATGGGCTAAGCGTGAAATACCCTGAACCCTTAATGACGGATGAGGGCCTAGGGATAATATTGATTTCCTGGGCGTTTAAATATAAAGCGATTACATAAACACAGGATAAAATCAAACCTCTTTTTCTTATGGAAGACTTCATTTTTACTTTCAATTTAATTCAATATTAACTTAAAACTGTAAAATAAAGATGATGCAACGGTTTGCGCTGTTTTCGGATACGTGTTATTTTATCATGAAAAAGAGAAACCATTCCCTCGCACAAAAACTTTCCCCCTAAAACCCCTGATTTTCATTTTATGTCCAAGTAGCTTACATTTGCGGGATAAACGAATCTTAACCGGCATTTCCATGAAAAAAATATCGTTGCCCGTATTTGTTCTTCTTATAACGTTAAGCATGGGAGCCGATGCCCAGCAAAAATGGTCATTGCAGCAGTGCGTGGAATATGCGCTGGCAAATAATATATCCGTAAAACAGGCCGATGTGCAGGCGCGGTTCGACAAACTTACCCTGCACCAAAGCCAGATGGCTGTTTACCCAAGTGTAAACAGCCAGCATAGCGGCGGATGGCAGTTTGGTCGCTCCATTGACCCCACTTCCAACCAGTTTACCACGAATCAGATTCTTTACACAAACCACGGCCTAAACGTGGACGTGGACATCTTCAATTGGTTCCGCAAAAAAAACACGATCGCCGCTGATAAGTTTACGGCACAGGCGTCCGATGCCAAGCTCGAAAAGGCCCGAAACGACATTGCCCTTAATGTGGCCAATGCTTATCTGGTGGCACTGCTCAACAAAGAACAAATAAACGTGGGCAAGGTGCAGATTGCACAAAGCACGGAGCAGCTACAAAATATTAAAAAGCAAGTGGACGCGGGCGAGTTGCCCGAACTGAACCTTGCCGAAATGGAAACTCAACTGGCAACGGACAGCTCTTCTTTTATATCGGCAAAAGCCAATTATGACCTGGCGGTATTACAGCTAAAAGCACTTTTGAATATTGATGCGGCAGAACCGTTTGACATCGCCACGCCACCTGTGGAGGCCATCCCTATCGAGCCATTGGCAGAGCTTGACCCGGCAGTGGTTTTTGCTTCCGCGCAGGAAAACCTGCCGCAGCAAAAAATAAACGACCTCAACTTGAAAGCTGCGGCCAAAAATGTGTTGGTGGCGCGCTCGGCGCTTTATCCCTCCATCTCGCTTTTCGGGGGGCTGTCCTCGCGCTATTCTGATGCGCAGAAATTGTTAGGCAAAAACTATCAACCCGCTGATGTGCCGATAGGCTCTGTCAATATCAACGGAATAAACTATGTTGTAAATAGGCAAACGGATATGCCCACAGGTTATGATAAGAATACCTATTTCCGGCAGATGAATAATAACTTTAGCCAGAATATAGGCATGGGGCTTAGCATTCCTATTTTCAACGGGGAAACCGCGCGTACAAACTGGCGCAAGGCCAAGTTGAATGTGGAGTCGCAACAACTGCTGAAAGACCAGGACGTGCTCACGCTCAAGCAGGATATTTATCAGGCGCATGTCAATGCCGTCGCAGCCTTGGAAAAGTATAACGCATCGCTTGTCGCGCAGGCTTCGGCACAAAAGGCTTACGATTTTGCGGTGAAGCGCTTCGAAGTTGGGCTGTTGAAACCCATTGACCTGATAACCAATCAGAATAATTTGTTCAATGCAAAAATCAATACCTTGTCGGCGCATTATGACTATGTGTTCAAAATGAAATTGCTGGAATTTTACAAGGGCAAAGGGCTTCGGTTATAATAGAACAATTGGGGAGTTGATAGGCACGGGTTTGATTTAATTTTAATAATAAAAAAGACATACGCTATATGAGCAAAAAGTGGAAACGGATTTGGCTGATAGTAGGCATTTTGGTTGTGCTGCTTATCGTGCTTAAAATTGTTGGCAATAAGGATAAGGGACTTATCAATGTGACTGTCGAAAAAGCGGCGCCGAGGAGTATTACGGAAACCGTAACGGCGAGCGGACAGGTTTATCCCGAGTATGAGGTAAAGATAAGCCCTGATATCAGTGGTGAGGTTACGGAGCTTACCGTGCAGGAAGGTGACAGTGTGGTGAGAGGGCAGGTGCTGGCGCGCATTTATGCCGATATATATGCGTTGCAGCGCGACGAAGCCGCGGCACGTGTAGGCCAGTCTGAGGCCACCGTTGCCAATAGCCGCGCCGGGCTTGGGGCGCAAAAAGCCTCGCTCGATTTGGCACAGCAGGCGTATGACCGCAATAAAAAATTGTTTGATGAAAAAGTAATTTCCAAATCGGAATTTGAGCAGTACGAGAGCAATCTTGCCTCGGCAAAGGCCAATTACAACGCTGCTCTGCAAAATATCCGTAGTCTGGAAGCGGCCGTTCGTTCTTCGCAATCTGGACTTACCTCTGCCAACAAAAACCTGGGCAGGGCAACCATTGTCGCGCCGATGAACGGAATTATATCTTCACTGAAAGTTGAAAAAGGCGAACGCGTGGTGGGTACGGCGCAAATGGCCGGTACAGAAATGATGACCGTAGCCGATATGAATACCCTTGAAGTGCGCGTGAACGTAGGCGAGAACGATATTGTAAAAGTAGGTATCGGTGATGAGGCGGAAATAGAAGTGGATGCTTATAATGACCGTAAGTTTAAAGGCGTCGTGACCAAGATTGCCAGCAGCGTCAAGACGACTGCCACCACTACGCAGGACGTGACCAATTATGAAGTGCGCATCCGGTTGGACAAATCATCTTATCAGGATTTGATAGACCCCGCCAATCCCAAACGCTTCCCCTTCAGGCCGGGCATGAACGCCAGCGCCGACATCAAGACCAAGCGCAAAGAAGGGGTGGTTTCCGTGCCGATAGCTGCCGTCAATGCGCGTATTAAAGGCACGGGCGAGACCATTGCCGATTCAAAAAACAAGGAAAAGAATAAACCTAATGCCAACAGCAATGATATAAAACCCGCCGGGGAAATGGAAGAAGTGGTTTTTGTAAAGCAAGCTGACGGCACGGTGAAGCAAAGGATTGTGAAGACCGGTATTCAGGATATTAATTATATCGAGGTGGTAAACGGCCTTAAAACGGGCGAAGAAGTGGTGACAGGGCCTTACAACGCAATCAGTCAGCAGTTGAAGGACGGTTCAAAAATAAAAGTGGTCAGCAAGGAGGATTTGTTCAAGGGGCAGTAATATATGCTTCACGGCACGATTGGTTAATCCCGGGAGCGTAATGTATTAACCGGATAAGGAATGCAGCGACAGGATTATTGCTTTTTTATCTGCGATACTGTCCGCATTGTCTTTTTTTGTAATTTGCCCAACTAACACAAGAACACAAGTATGGCAATTGAGATAAAAGTTCCGTCGGTAGGAGAGTCTATCAACGAAGTGACCCTGTTAAAATGGGTAAAAAAATCAGGCGAATACGTGGAAAGAGACGAGGTGCTCGCCGAGCTTGAAAGTGAAAAGGCCACCTTTGAGGTCAACGCTGAAAAATCAGGTTTGTTGACTACTTCCAAAGAGGAAGGCGATAGTCTGCAAATCGGTGATATCATCGGCTCGATAGATGAAACCGCCGCCAAGTCGGAGGGTGCGGATGCGCCGCTCGTGGCAGCAGCACAGGAAGCATCTCAAAAGCCAACGGTGCAGCCAACAGCGGAAACGCCTGCTCCTTCAACAGCGGAAAAAGAAATTAAAGCCACCCCCGTGGCATCGGCTATCATAGCAGATAAAGGCGTGCAGCCTGCTGATATAAAACCTTCCGGAGTTTCAGGAAAGATTGTGAAAGAAGATGTGCTGGCCGCTTTGGCCAACCCCGGTAGGAAGGCCTTTGCGGGCGCGGAATTGTTTAGCCGTAACGAACGCGCCGAAAAAATGACCAACCTTCGCCGCACCATCAGCCGCAGGCTGGTAGAGGCAAAGAACGTTACGGCCATGCTCACCACGTTTAACGAGGTGGACATGAAGCCCATCATGGACATCCGTGCAGCATATAAAGACAAGTTCAAAGAAAAGCATGGCGTGGGACTGGGCTTTATGAGCTTCTTCTGCAAGGCTTGCGCCATCGCGCTTTCCGAATGGCCGTCTGTAAATTCTTATATTGATGGCGACCATATTTTGTATCACGATTACGCGGACATCAGCATTGCCGTCAGCGCCCCGCGCGGTCTTACCGTGCCGGTCATCCGCAATGTGGAAAGTCTGAGCATGGCGGATATAGAAAAGAAAGTCGTGGAACTTGCCTCCAAGGCGCGCGACAGCAAGCTCACCGCCGAAGAACTTACGGGAGGCACGTTTACCATTACCAATGGCGGCGTGTTCGGGTCGTTGTTGAGCACGCCCATCATCAATGTGCCCCAAAGCGCCATCTTGGGTATGCACAAAATTCAGGAGCGCCCCGTGGCCATAAACGGTCAGGTGGTGATACGTCCGATGATGTACGTGGCATTAAGCTATGACCACCGCATTGTGGACGGTCGCGAGTCGGTCAGTTTTCTGGTGCGCGTAAAAGAATTGTTGGAAAACCCGTCCCTGCTGCTGGTGCAAAAGGACCCGGTAAAAACTTTGCTGGAGCTGTGATGCAGGAATAATTTTTTATGGAACCGGCAATAGAATATATGGCATCATTGTTGCGACGCTCCGTTCAACATTGGAATAAAGATGGGCTATTTTCCCGTTTTGGGAAAACGCTAAACATGTGTAGGGCTGGAATAAATCGTGAAAAGTGAAATTTAAAGATATATTGGTGCTTGCATTTCGTAACCTGCGCGGTAACAAGTTGCGTACCGGGCTGACGATTGCCATCATCGGTTTTGGTATTATGGCGCTGGTGGGCATCATTACGGCCATCAATGCCTCCAACCAAAAATTTAGCGAAAGCTTTTCCAGTCTTGGTGCGGATGCTTTTGTGATACGTTACAAAGAGCGAAATATTCGTTTTGGCAACGACCGCAGCGGCGACATGCAGGTATCTAAAAAGAATGCCAAAAAAGAAAAGAAATCCAATCTCAACAAAGTGATAACGCGCGAGGAAGCGGAGTACTTTGTCAACAATTATAACTTTCCCGGTGCGGTAACGGGTATATCTGTTTTTGCGGGAGGTGGTAATGTTGTTTCTTTTCGTGAAAAAAAGACCAATCCCAATGTGACCTTGATTGGTGGTGATGAAAACTATCTTAACCTAAATGCCTACAATCTTATCGCGGGGCGGGGCATGACGCTCGCCGAGGTGCGCAGCAAACAGAACGTTTGTGTCATTGGGTTTGACATAGCCAAGAATTTTTTCGGGGAGGCTGCCGCTCCGCGAGCCGTAAATCTTTATATCAATGTGAACAATATCCCCTATAAAATCGTGGGTGTATTGGAAAGCCGGGGAACCACTTTTGGTTTTAGCCGTGACAACCTCATTATTACCAGTTACGGCAACGTGTCAAAGAATTTTGCGAGCAGCCGGCAATCATATACGTTGTCCGTGAAAGTAAAAAATGTCGCCAGCTTGGATGCTGCGATGGGAGAAGCAGAAAGATTGTTCCGTTCAGTACGCAAGATAAGCACAACGGAGGAAAGTAATTTTGTACTCGACAAGAGCGAGGGAGCGGTTATGAGTGCCATAAGTATATTGCGTTACATTAAATGGGCGGCGATTGTTATTGGCATGATAACGTTGCTGGGCGCGGCTATCGGGCTGATGAACATCATGCTTGTTTCAGTGGGCGAGCGCACCAAAGAGGTGGGTCTTGTAAAGGCAATAGGAGGGAAGTCAAGTTCAGTAAAAGCACAATTTTTAATAGAAGCCGTAATTATTAGTATCTTAGGCGCCTTATTGGGCATTGTGTTGGGCATTGTGGTGGGCAATATTTATGCGCTGATTTTAGATACGGGTTTTGTTGTGCCATGGGATTGGGTGCTGTATGGTGTGGTGATTTGCACGATTGTGGGGCTCGCGGCTGGTTTATATCCGGCTGTTAAAGCGGGAAGGTTGAACCCGATTGAAGCATTACGATATGAATGATTCATTAGGGATTTTTAATGATAAAAAAAGGTTAATTATCCGTTAACAATAAGTGTTAAAATGATAATCTCAAAAAAATTGGTGGAAAAAAGTAGAATAAAAATTTTGTAATATTAAACTTTTTGTTAGAATTGTATCCTAAATTTACTTCTTTAATTTATAACAAAATCTAAAAACTAAGATCATGGCTGAGACAAATCAAGCTTCAACAACGAAGGCTACTTCGACAACATCTGTGCAACCGAAAAAGAGCAGTAATTTAATTTCATGGGTAGCCCCTGTTCTATGTATTTTGGCAGGGTACTTCATCTGGCGTTATCTCATTGGTGCCGATTCAGGCTTTGAACAACCCGATCCCGCAGGCGGCTTTTGGCCGAATCATAAGGGGCCTAAAGGTGCCTTCCATAGGATTTACGAAGGTGGTATTATCATACCGTTGCTGTTAGGTATGTTCTTGATGGTAATTGTATTTTCTATTGAAAGGTTCCTTACCATTAGCAGGGCGTTGGGTAAAGGCAACATTAGCAACTTTATCCGTAAAGTGCAATATCATTTGGCAAACCGCAACATTGACGCTGCCATTAAAGAATGCGACGTTCAAAAAGGTTCTGTAGGTAATGTAATGAAAGCAGGTCTGCATCGTTACAAAGAAATGACCACCGAAACCGGTCTTGCAACCGAACAAAAAGTTGCTGCTATTCAAAAAGAAGTGGAAGAAGCCACAGCGCTCGAACTGCCGATGCTGCAAAAGAACTTGGTGTTCATTTCAACTATCGTTTCTACTGGTGTGATGATCGCCCTGTTGGGTACAGTAATGGGGATGATTCGTTCATTTGCTACCCTGGGTGAATCAGGCGGTGGTAACGCAGCTGACCTGGCCGTGGGTATCTCTGAAGCCCTGTATAATACCGCTATCGGTATCGGTACATCAGCTTTGGCGTTGATCATGTACAACATGCTTAACACAAGGATTGACAATATCACTTATGGTATAGATGAATCTGGTTTCACGCTTACGCAAACTTTCGCTTCCCTGTATAAATAATCCGGGAAGAATTTCTGAAAGATTTTATGGAAAATCAGAAATAATTCGTCTAATATCAAAATTGATTTAATATGCCTAAAGTAAAAATTTCAAAGAAGCCGGGAGAAACGGACATGACGCCTTTTGTGGACGTTGCGTTCCTTATCCTGTCCTTCTTTATCATGGCGACCAAGTTTAAACCACAAGAGCCGGTGCCTATCGAGACCCCTAATTCGGTATCTTCCCAACAGTTGCCCGATAACAATGCGATTATGATCAGCATTGATAAGGAAAACAAGGTTTATTTCTCGGTTCGCTCAAAGAGCGACCCCAAGTTGGCGCAAGATGCGGTGCAGCGGGCAGCAGAGGCCAGAGGTATTACGCTTTCTCCAGACGAAGTGAAACACTACACGGAGGGGAATATGATTGGTATGCCTTTCAGCAAGCTCAAGGCTTTTCTGGCACTTTCTCCGAGCGATCAGGCTAAGGTAAAGCAGGATGGCATTCCGGTGATGGACTCCACTAACAATGAGTTGTTCTATTGGATCGGGGGTGCTAAGCAGGCGTTTTCGGGCGAGCAGTTAAAGTTCCTGATCAAAGGGGATGCTGTTTCCATGTACCCGACTTTTAAGGCCGTGGTAGATGCGCTGAAAAAGAACGATGAACAAAAGTACAACTTGGTGACCATGCCGGAAGAAGCGCCGCGAGGTACAGACTTGTACAAGGAAAGGTTATCCGGGTCTGGTAGGAAAAAGTGAGGATTATATCCTGACTAAGATTTATTAACAAAAAAATTAAAGACTATGGCAAGTGTAGATACTGGTGATAGCGGTGGTGGGCATAAGAAAGGCCCGGGCGTCAAAAAGGCCAAAAAGCTAAGTACCAAGGTGGACATGACACCTTTTGTGGATGTCGCCTTCCTGCTTATCACGTTCTTTATCTTTACGGCGACCATGAGTTCCCCGACAACGATGGATCTCAACATGCCGAAGGATACAGAGGATAAAAAGGATGATACCAAGGTAAAGCAATCCGGTGCATTGAACATCCTCTTAGCAAAGGACAACACTGTTTTCTATTATGAAGGCGAACTGGATCCTACCGGGGCGAACTTTAAAAGCTCGTCGTTCAAGGAGATCCGAGATGAAATCATCAAAAAGAAAAAAGAAGTGATGGATAAATATTATCCAGATCCTGAGTGCGAGGCTAAAGCGAAAGCTGAGGGCAAGTCTATTGATGACGCCTGTAAGCAAAAGGACTTTTTCGTGATCATCAAGCCCACGAACGATGCTAATTATAAAGGTGTGGTTGACATTCTGGACGAAATGACCATAAATAAAGTAGCGCGTTATGCATTGGTTGCGCCTGCTCCTTCTGAGCTGGATGCGATTAATTTGACTCTTGGGGCGGCGGGTGTCGCACCATCTGCAGCAAAATAATTTTTCGGGACGCGTTATGGAAAATGCTTTTAACTGCGTCTAATTATAAACAAATTTAATAATGGAAGCCAATAAGATTTTAACAACCGATTTCCTTGACCTTTTATTTGAAGGGCGCAATAAGGCTTATGGGGCTTATGAGCTCCGTAAGACTTATTCCAAGCGAATCTGGATGGCCTTGGCTATAACGGCATTGGCTTTTGTGGCTATTGCTGGAGGATTTATGCTGAAGTCCACTCTGAAAAAAGATAACGTGGAAAAGGCAAAAATTACCGAGGTCACAATACAAAACATTGATGAGGCCAAAGAGGAGAAAAAGAATGAACCCCCACCCCCTCCGCCACCGCCACCGCC
Source organism: Niabella sp. (assembly GCA_047601605.1). Lineage (GTDB taxonomy): Bacteria > Bacteroidota > Bacteroidia > Chitinophagales > Chitinophagaceae > Niabella. Next base: position 610,960 of record JASGIU010000003.1, on the reverse strand, counting down.
AAAGCAGGCTCCACCGCCAAAGATTGAAATGAAGGCGTTTACGCCTCCTAAGGTGGTAAAGGACGAAGAAGTAAAAACACCGCCACCCGCAGTGGAAGAATTGAAGGATACCAAAATCGGAGCCATCAATCAGGAAGGTGTGAAAGACTTGGGTATTGTTGCTCCCCCCGCTGCAGTAGATGCCGGTAAGGGTATCGTAGAAGTAGTGAAAAAACCGGATCCGGAACCTGAAATTTTCACCAAAGTGGAAATTGATGCAGAATATCCAGGTGGCAATAATGCTTGGCGGAATTATTTAGACCGTAACCTTCGTCCGGACGTGCCTGTTGAAAACGGGGCTCCTCCCGGAAGTTATCAGGTAATGATACAGTTCGTGGTGGATGTTGCAGGTGTTGTGAGCGATGTGAAGGCACTTACAAACCACGGTTACGGTATGGAAGGCGAAGCTATCAGGGTTATCAAAAAATCTGGTAAATGGACGCCTGCACAGCAAAACGGTAGACAAGTAAAAGCTTACCGTAAGCAACCTATTACTTTCCAGGTGATGGAAAACTAATATTTTCTTATAATAAATAAACAAGATAATCGAAATCCTTATCGCAACTGCGATAGGGATTTTTTTATGTTAGAAAGATTTTACTTATTGTTGGATAAATAGGAAATCAGGTATGCAAAAAAGTGTATTTGTGCAGGGAGATCCCGTTAATTGATTTTGGCAGGCACAATCATTTCAAATTCTGGTATCAAAACCTGAAAAGTTTGTTTGTTGTCAAGGTTTTCCATGAGATAGACACCTTTCATCTTCCCCATCTCCGTGCGCAGGTTACAACCGCTCATGTATTGATAAGATTCCCCAGCCGCTAATGTTGGCTGTACGCCCACCACGCCCTCTCCTTCTACTTGCCGGTAACTTCCGTTGCTATCGAAGATATACCAGTTGCGGCGCAGCAGTTTCACAGGAAAAGCATTGTAGTTCTCCAGCATGATTTTGTAGGCAAACATATACTCAGACTGTAACGGGTTGCTGTATTCGGGCTGATAGAAAACTTCAACATTGACCAAAATCCCTGATGAAATAAGGCTGTTCATATCAACGGTTTCGGTAAATATACTATTTTTTGATAAACTCGTTTTCTCATATCCAAATCTCAACAGCGCGTAGTTGGGGATGGAAGGGGGAATCGAAAGAGCGGGAGTCTGTCAAAATTTTTATTTATCAAAAATTGACCTGCATCTGTAGGCAATATTTATAATATTGTAAAAAAGGAATTTATCTACCGCCACTTTTCTTCACCTGTGTGTAGCCGTTTTTTTGCAGCCATTGCAGTATCTTGTCGCGTTGGTCACCTTGTATGATGATTTCACCATCCTTGGCCGAGCCGCCGGTGCCGCAAAATGTTTTCAGTTTCTTACCCAGCGTTTCCAAATCATCGTTGCTGCCGATAAAGCCCAAAATAACAGTGGCTGTTTTGCCGCCCCGGTGTTTTGTTTCTAACTGAAGCAAAAGTTTCTGCTGTGCGGGTGGGAGCGTTTCTGGTGTTTCGTTTTGATCGTTGAAGCTGAAGTTTGGGTCGGTGCTGTAAACAAAACCTACACTGTCTCCTTTATTTTTCTTGCTCATTTTGCCACTTTTAATAGGGGGTATGAAATACGATATGACTAAACGGGTTACCTTCTTGCTCCTTGATTGTTAATAATCCACTACTTGTTCCCTGATGCTTTCGGGTATTTCGCGCCATTCATACTCCTGATTGCGTAACTGTGGTTCAAACCCGGCTTCGCGTATAGCGTCCTGGATGGATTTATAGGTAAAACGGTGCGGTGCACCAGCTGCGCTGACAACGTTTTCTTCAATCATGATGCTGCCAAAATCGTTTGCGCCTGCGTGCAGGCAAAGTTGAGCCGTGGCTTTGCCAACAGTGAGCCACGATGCCTGTATATTTTTGATGTTGGGCAACATGATGCGGCTGAGCGCCACCATACGGATATATTCGTCGCGCGTTGTGAGGTTATGCACGCCGCGAATGCGCGTGAGCAATGTGTCCACGTCTTGAAAAGTCCAGGCGATGAACGCCAGAAAACCTTTGGCGTCTTCAGGTTTGCGGCTTTGCACCTCGCGTATTTTGATAAGGTGTTCAAAGCGCTCCCGGATGGTTTCCACGTGGCCGAACATCATCGTGGCCGATGTGGTAATGTGTTGCTTATGAGCTTCGTGCATGATGTCGAGCCATTCCTGCGCGCCACATTTCCCCTTGCTGATGAGGCGGCGCACACGGTCTATCAAAATCTCGGCGCCTGCACCCGGCAGCGAATCCATGCCGGCCTCCTTCAAGGCTTTGAGGACTTCGGCATGTGTGCTTTTTTCAAGTTTTGTGATGTGCGCCACTTCGGGTGGCCCCAAAGCGTGGAGGCGTATGTCGGGAAATTCTGCTTTTATTTCGCGAAACGTATCTACATAAAATTTAAGCCCCAACTGCGGATGATGGCCGCCTTGCAGCAAAAGCTGGTCGCCGCCATATTGGATGGTTTCCTCTATCTTTTTACGATAGGTGGGCATATTGGTTATGTATGCTTCTTTATGTCCGGGAATGCGGAAGAAATTGCAAAACTTGCAATTAGCGATGCACACATTGGTCGTGTTGACATTGCGGTCTATCTGCCAGGTCACTTTGCCATGCGGCACCTGTATCTTGCGCAGTTCGTCGGCAATAAACATCAGGTCTGCCAATGGTGCGCGGTGAAAAAGGAACTCGCCTTCTTCCACACTCAAAAACTCAAATGCTGCTGCTTTTTTATATAAATCCTGTAAATTCATTTTTTTCGAAAAATATCGGCAAATGTACGGTTTCGCGAGTGATTTGGGAGCGGTTTGCTGTGGTTAGAAGAAGCGGTTATATAGTGTCTGGCAATTTTTGTGGATATTTGTATATCTGATGACAAGTGTTGTAGTGACCATAGCAGTACTGTTTAGGATTTTTTCCAATCCATTTGCAAATGTATTTCAAAAGAAACTGACCGGAAATAAAGTTCATGCGCTGTTCGTGAATTTTGCGACCTATGCCTTGTTGGCTGTTGGTTGCATGGTGGGGGTGTTGTTTATGCGGCAGACAGGCTTTCAACTATCGGCGGCCTTTTGGAAATGGTCTTTGCTTGCAGCGGTCTGCGGTGCGTTGGGGAATGCACTTTTGGTAAAAGCTGTTGAGCAGGGTGAACTGTCCATCCTTGGCCCCGTCAATGCCTACAAGTCTGTGGTGGCTATGCTTATCGGGATTTTTGTACTGCGGGAAATCCCCGGTTCAACAGGCGTTTTAGGGGTTGCACTTATTATCTGGGGTAGTTATTTCGTGCTAAACACAACCGAAGAAGGGTTTTCGTGGCAACTATTTAAACGCCGCGATATTCAGTACCGCGTGGCCGCAATGGTATTAACTGCCGTGGAAGCGGTTTTCTTAAAACGTGTTATACTCCTTAGTTCACCAACGATTGGTTTTATTTTCTGGTGTTGCTATGGCGCGGTTTTTTCGTTTTTATTAGTATGTATAAGGCAGGTTTCCTTAAAAAGGGAAATGATGAAATTTGGAAGAACTCAAATCGTGTATCTGTTATTGATAACGTTGTGTATGGGCGTGATGCAGTTTTCTACGAATTATGTATTTGATCATATACCTGTTGGATATGCCTTGTCTTTTTTCCAATTATCCATTATCGTGAGCGTGTTTTTGGGGCATCGTTTTTTTGGCGAGGCACATTTGATGCGCAAACTGCTCGGTGCGGGCATCATGGTGGCAGGTGCGGCGCTGATTGTCGCTGCCGGATGATGAAGCATCCAGAGATTTTTTGCTGATAGTAGCACAGCAGATGAACGGAGCGTCGCAACGATGCTGATAGATAGGCTATCGTTGACTTTATAAAAAATAAAACGTAAAGATTGCGGATAGGATGATTATTTTTGAATGGTTGCTATGGCTGACAAATTGCATAAAACCAAGGGGATTGTGTTGCGTGCCGTGAAGTACGGCGACAGCAGCCTGATTGTTTCGGTCTATACCGAGCTGTTCGGGCAACAGTCTTATATTGTCAGTGGGGTGCGTTCTGCCTCGCGCAGCGCTTTGCATAAGGCCGGATTTTTTCAACCCGCGGCATTGCTGGAACTGGTCGTTTATCACAACGAGTTTAAGAACCTGAATCGCATTAAGGAATATCGTTGGGCAAATGTTTATCATACCGTGCTGAGCGAGGTGGTCAGGAACGGGGTGGCGATGTTTATGATGGAACTGATAAGTAAATGCCTCGGTGAGCCGGATAGCAATCCCGACCTGTTCGCTTTTGCAGAGGACAGCCTTTTACATTTAGATACTTGTAACGATAGCGCGTTGGCAAACTTTCCGCTGTTTTTTGCACTGAACCTTTGTCACTTTTTTGGGTTTGATCCGCAACCCGCCAACGAATCTGTACGGACGCACCCACAAGTGATATTTGATCTGCAGGGCGGTGTTTTCACGAGCGGATCGTTGCCGCATCCCTATTATCTGGAGCATCGTTATGCCCTTGAATTGGTGGATTTACTGATGGTGCGGCAACCGTCGGAACTGGCATCTGTTAAAGTAAATGCCGAAGCGCGCCGCCATATCATGGATGCGTTGGAAACTTATTATCGCTTGCATTTGCCGGGATTTGGTCGCTTGAAGACCCTGCCCGTTTTGCGCGAGATTATGCGATGAGAATAATTGTTTGTATAAAATGATATTGTGTTGTAAAAAATAAACCGTTTGCACACAAACAAACCGGGTTTGTAAAACCACCTTAACTAAAATGGGCGTAACATTGTAAAAAATATGCTATGGCGGCCAGGGTTTTAAAAATTCATCCAAAAGATAATGTGATTGTTGCCTTAAAGGATTTAAAGAAAGGTGACTTTGTCGAGTATGCCGGAGAGCATTTTGAGTTGCAGGATGATATTCCTGCAAAGCACAAGTTTTTTATGCAGGATATGCAGCCCGGCGATGAGATAATCATGTACGGGGTGTTGGTCGGCAAAACGCAGGTCTTTGCGCCCAAAGGGGGAATGATGACGACCGAAAACACAAAGCATGCGGCAGACCCTTTTGCATACAGGCCGTATAATTATCACTGGACACCACCGGATGTGAGCAAATTCGCAGGCAGGACGTTCAACGGTTATCACCGCAGCGATGGCAGGGTAGGTACGGCGAATTATTGGTTGTTCATACCCACGGTATTCTGCGAAAACCGAAATCTGGATGTTATCCGCGAGGCATTGCATAACGAACTCGGCTATGCCGTTACGGATAAGTATAAACGCTTTGCGCACCAGTTGGCGGAAGCATATAAAAAAGGAGGGGATATTGATAATGTAGATTTTTCTTTGCTTTCATCTTCTCAAACAAACGAGGGCAGGTTGTTTAAAAATGTGGATGGTATTAAGTTTTTAAACCATCAGGGCGGTTGCGGCGGCACGCGTCAGGATGCCGGGGTGTTGGGCAAACTGTTGGCTGCCTATGCAGACCACCCCAACGTGGCGGGCGTAACAATATTGAGTTTGGGTTGTCAGCATTTGCAGACAAAGGAACTGTTGGATGATATCAAAACCCGCAACCCGCAATTTGATAAACCGTTGCTGGTGTTTGAGCAGCAACAATCTCAAAGTGAGGAACAGTTGATTGCACAGGCCATTAAAAAAACTTTTGAAGGGCTGATAGAAATCAACGAAATCGACAGGAAACCAGCTCCGCTAAATAAACTATGCGTTGGCGTAAAATGTGGTGGCAGCGATGGTTTCAGCGGCATCAGTGCGAATCCGTCCGTTGGTTATACAAGTGATTTGCTGGCTGCCCTGGGCGCAAAAATATTGCTGGCAGAGTTCCCCGAACTATGCGGTGCCGAACAGCAGTTGATTGACAGGACAATTGACGAAGCGGCGGCAAAAAAGTTTATTCATCTGATGACCACATATAACAATCAGGCGATGAGCGTAGGTTCTGGTTTTTACATGAACCCGTCGCCCGGGAATATCAAGGACGGATTAATTACCGATGCCATCAAAAGCACCGGTGCCGCCAAAAAAGGAGGCACATCGCCTGTGGTGGATGTGCTGGACTACACCGAGCCGGCCACAAAGCCCGGTCTGAATTTGGTTTGCACGCCGGGCAATGATGTAGAGGCCACAACAGGCAAGGCCGCTTCCGGCGCCACGCTGATATTGTTTACGACAGGACTGGGCACGCCCACGGGCAATCCTGTTTGTCCTACTATCAAAGTGGCCACTAATAACCAATTGGCACAGCGTATGAGCGATATCATCGACATCAATACGGGGGCGGTTATAGAAGGCGAAAAAACCATCGAGCAGATGGGGGAGGAAATATTGGAATATTGTATAAAAGCAGCCAGCGGGGAAATAATACCCAAGGCAGTGCTGCTCAATCAGGATGATTTCATTCCCTGGAAAAGAGGTGTATCTTTATAAGGAGGAATGAAATCGCCTTTATTTGAGAAAGATTAGTCGCGATTGCCTGATTTTATGACATAAAACAGGTTTTGCTAAACATTTGATGATGTATTTTTGAAGGATTAAATACCTTTCGAGGTAAAGGAGCGCATATGGAACCGATTAATGTGGTAAAAAATTTTCTGGACGAGAATTTTTTACTTGAAACAAAGACAGCAGAAAAGCTATATCACGATTATGCAAGGCCCATGCCTATCATTGACTACCACTGTCATCTACCCCCACAGCAGATTGCAGCGGATACCCGTTTTGAAAATCTCACGCAGGCATGGCTTTATGGCGATCATTACAAATGGCGCGCGATGCGCACGAACGGCGTGGACGAAAGCTATTGCACAGGTAGTAAACCGGATGATGAAAAATTCGGGAAATGGGCAGAAACCGTTCCATATACCCTGCGAAATCCCTTGTATCATTGGACGCACCTTGAGCTGCAACGTTATTTTGGCGTATATGAAATACTGAATGAAGATTCAGCAAAGAAAATTTACGATACTTGTACGGCAAAATTGCAGGCACCGGAATATAGCGTAAGGAACCTGTTGCGCAGAATGAACGTAAAAACCGTTTGCACCACGGACGACCCCGTGGACACATTGGAATTTCATCAAAAAATCAAAGAGGATGGGTTCGAGATTCCCGTCCGTCCGGCCTTTAGACCCGATGCGGCAATGAACGTGTCCCAACCTCAAAATTTTATTGATTATGTCAAAAAGCTGGAAGCCGCTGCTGATGTCAGCATCGGTAATTTCACGGACTTTTTGGACGCGCTCAAAAAGCGCCACGATTTTTTTGCCACGATGGGCTGCAATGTGTCAGATCACGGGCTGGAGCAGACATATCCCGATGAATGTACGAAGGCTGATATTGAAAGCATTTTCACCAAAGTATATGCGGGCACCAGGCTTAGCGTTATGGAGCAGTACAAGTTCCGCGCGGCCATGTTGAAGGTCTTTGCCGAATGGGATTATGAAAAAGGTTGGGTACAGCAATTTCACCTGGGAGCTATCCGCAACAACAACCCGCGGGCGATGCGCGAGCTTGGCCCCGATACGGGCTGGGATTCTATCGGCGATTTTTTGCAATCAAGGGCATTGTCTAAGTTCTTTGGTGGTTTGGTTGACAGGAATAAGTTGACAAAGACGATTTTATACAATCTTAATCCGGCCGATAACGAAGTGATGGCTACTATGATTGGAAACTTCAATGATGGCTCTGTTCCCGGTAAAATGCAGTGGGGCGCGGCATGGTGGTTCCTTGACCAAAAGGACGGCATCATCCGGCAGCTAAACACGCTGTCCAACATGGGTTTGCTTTCCCGCTTTGTGGGGATGCTTACGGACTCGCGCAGCTTTCTCTCTTATCCGAGGCATGAGTATTTCCGGCGGATTCTTTGTAACCTTTTCGGTACGGAGATTGAGAACGGCGAATTACCGAACGATGTCCCATGGATTGGCAAAATAATACAGGACATCTGTTTCAACAATGCGAATGAATATTTTGGTTTTAACTTAAAGCAATAAAAATATATCACAATTATGAGTCACAATTTATTTGATTTATCAGGAAAGACCGCTTTGGTAACTGGTTGCGATACGGGCATTGGACAGGGTATGGCGGTTGCGTTGGCAAGTGCCGGGGCGGATGTTGTCGGTGTCTCCATCGTGGAAGATTGCAGTGAAACGCAAAAGCAGATAGAGGCCTATGGCAGAAAGTTTACTTATCATCGCGCGGATTTATCTGATCGTGCGCAGATATATGATTTGCTTAAAAAAGTATTTGCAGAAAATGAGCGTATTGACATCGCCTTCAATAACGCGGGTATCATCATGCGCAAACCCGCGGCGGAGCATCCCGATGAGTGGTGGGACAAAGTGATTGATGTCAACCTGAACGCTCAGTTCATCATGGGGCGCGAACTTGGCAGGCACATGATTGAAAAAGGTGGTGGCAAGATTGTCTTCACCTGTTCGCTGCTTAGTTTTCAGGGAGGCATCAACGTGCCGGGATACACGGCCAGCAAGTCGGCACTGGCAGGTTTGGTGAAAGCCTTTGCCAACGAATGGGCGAGCAAAGGTGTTTGCGTGAACGGCATTGCCCCCGGTTATGTGGCCACCAACAATACCGCTGCTTTGCGCGCGGATACCGAAAGGAGCGAGGCGATATTGAGCCGCATCCCCGCTGGCCGTTGGGCCGTACCGGAGGATTATAAAGGCCCTGCTATATTTCTGGCTGCCCCGGCATCGGACTATGTGAACGGCACGGTGCTCGTGGTGGATGGTGGCTGGATGGCGCGCTAAGCGCGGCGATAAAATGCCGACAACTGCAAACAATTGACGGGCTGCGCCGCTTAGCCGGAAATCCTTTGCGCAGCATGACGGAGCAAAGATTGCAGGTGGGCGGCGAACAAAAGCCGAGGTATGATACCAAAGCCGAAAGCCCAAAATATATTTAATTAAAAAAGTAATAAGATGGCTAAAAAGAACACAAAATCCCCGGCGCAGGAGTTGAAGGACTATAAGACCAACACTTTTGTGGACGGCGGTATGGAAATCCGTTTTGCCGTTGGCCCCGAAGAGACCCGGCAAATGGATACCCAAAAACTGATAGACAATTTTTTGGTAAAAAACCTGATGGTGAACGATGAGGTGAAACTGGTTTACACGCATTACGACCGGTTGATTATTGGCGGCGCGGTGCCGGTTTCCAAAGCACTTTCTTTGCCGAACCACCCCGAGCTAAGGGCTGATTATTTTCTGGAAAGAAGGGAAATGGGCATCATCAATGTAGGGGCAAAAGGCACGGTGACCGCCGATGGCGTAAAATATGTGCTGGAAAATAAATCCTGTCTTTATCTGGGCAAGGGAACGAAGAAAGTGAGCTTTGCTTCTTCTTCCAAAAAATCGCCCGCTGTTTTTTATATTCTTTCTGCTCCGGCGCACGCGGTGCATCCCGCCACGTTGTTTACCAAGGAACAGGCTTCTCCGGCGACGATGGGTGCTACCGCCACATCGAACGAGAGGACGATCTACAAATACATCCATTTAGATGGTATTAAGAGTTGCCAATTGGTGATGGGGCTGACCATCTTGGCGCCCGGCAGCGTATGGAACTCTGTGCCACCGCACACGCACACACGCCGCATGGAGGCGTATTTCTATTTTGATTTGCCCGAAGACCAACGGCTTTTCCATTTCATGGGCAATCCGGTAGAGTCTAGGCACATCGTCATGGCGAACAATGAAGCGGTTATTTCGCCACCGTGGAGTACCCACTTTGGTTGCGGTACCACCAATTATGGCTTTATCTGGGGCATGGCAGGAGAAAATCTTGTCTATTCAGACATGGATCCTGCGCCAGTGCCTACTTTGAAATAATCATGTTAAACTTAAATCAATAAAAAAATGTCGAAAAAAATCGTGACGCTTGGCGAGGTCATGCTGCGCTTATCCACACCGGGCTATCAGCGTTTTGTGCAGGCAGAATCGTTTGACGTTACCTACGGCGGCGGCGAGGCAAACGTAGCGGCAGCTTTGTGCAATTACGGGCTGAACGGCGTTTTCGTGTCGAAAGTGCCCGAGAACGCTATCGGTCAATCAGCCATCAATCATTTGAGAAGATATGGCGTTGACACGCAATTCGTGGCGCGTGGCGGTGACAGGTTGGGTATCTACTTTTTAGAAACCGGGGCATCCATGCGTGCCTCACAGGTTATTTATGATCGTGCGGGTGCAGCTATAGCCGATGCGGATGCCAGCGAGTTTGACTGGGACAAGATTCTTGATGGCGCGGATTGGTTTCATACAACGGGCATCACACCTGCGTTGAGCGACAAGGCCGCAGCGCTTACTTTAGCTGCTTTAAAAGCCGCCAGAGAGAGGGGTGTTACCACGTCCATTGACCTGAACTATCGTAAGAAATTGTGGAGCAAGGAAAAGGCACAGCAGGTGATGACGGAGCTTTGCAAATACGTTGACGTGTGCATCGGCAATGAAGAAGATGCGGAAACCACGCTGGGCTTCAAAGCAGCGCACAGTGATATTACTAAAGGGGAACTGAATCTTGACGGCTATAAGGACGTGATTCGTCAGATGAAGGAAAAATTCGGTTTCAAATATGTGGCATCCTCACTGCGCGAAAGTTTTAGCGCCAGCGACAATGGCTGGAGCGCGTTGGTTTCGGATGGTACGGAGTTTTATCATACCCGAAAATACAATGTGCGCATTGTGGATCGTGTGGGCAGCGGCGATAGCTTTGCCAGCGGGCTTATCTATGGTCTTGTTACGGGCATGAGCATGGCCGATGCTGCCGAGTTTGGTGTGGCAGCCTCCGCGCTCAAACATACCATCCCCGGCGATTTGAACCATGCCACGCTCAGCGACGTAAATGATTTGATGAAGGGGGATGCGAGCGGTCGCGTGCAGCGATAACGAACGGAGTTCTTTTAAAATTTTGGTGAAGCGAGCAGGTAGTTGTTGGTATCGGTTTTGTTACGGCGAAATGCCCGCTTCATCTTTTTGTTCTTTAACTATCGCTCTCCTTTGCAGGGAGCAAAATTTATTGTTATGATCATTGATGCCATAGGAAATTTAAACAGATATGTCAGCCTGCATCCTTCTTTTGATGAGGCTTTTGAATATATTACCACAACCGATCTTGCCAATATTGCCATTGGGACTTACATTTTGGAAGAAGGTGTGTTAAAAGCTATTTTTTCTGATCAGCCCGGCAAAACAAAAGCGGAATCCCTCGAGAAATTTGAATGCCACAACAGGTATATTGATATTCAGGTGTGCATTAGCGGCGAGGAGCAAATCGGATGGAAGCCGCGCCACGACTGCCATTCACCGAAGGGAGAATATAATAATGAAAAAGATGTATTGTTTTTCAATGATGAGCCGGATATGTTCTTCACGTTGCGGCCAGGTCAGTTTGTCATCTTTTTTTCTGAGGATGTGCACGCGCCTATGATAGGGGATGGCAACATAAGGAAACTCGTCATGAAAGTAAAAGTATAAATTATAATGAGCAAAACACAACAGGTTATTGATGCGATTATCGGACAGGGCATGTTGCCACTGTACTTTAATCCCGACGAAACAGTGAGTATAGAAGTATTGCGCGCCGTTTATCGTGCGGGCGTAAAAGCTATCGAATATACCAACCGGGGCGATGCGGCGTTGGGCAATTTCAAAAAGCTGGTATCGTTGCGCGATGCCGAGATGCCGGGTTTGCTGATGGGAGTGGGTACCATCAAGAATATGCAACATGCAAAAGACTATCTGGCCGTTGGGGCTGATTTTTTGGTAAGCCCGGGCTTTGTGCCGGATGTGGCGGCTCATGCTGTGGCCAATGATATTTTTTACGCGCCCGGCTGCATGACGCCTACCGAGATTATTGCCGCAGAAAATGCGGGAATCAAATTTATAAAACTTTTTCCCGGAGATATGCTTGGGTCAAAATACCTTTTTTCTATCAAGGATATCTTTCCAAAATTATTGTTCATGCCCACAGGCGGGGTGGACACTACCAAAGAAAATATAGAAGGATGGTTCAAGGCTGGTGTGTGCGCCGTGGGCATGGGTAGTAAACTTATCAGTAAACAATTGATGACAGATAAGAATTATACTACAATTGAAGCAAAAACAAAGGAAGTATTTGAAATCATAAAATCAATCAAAAAATAAAACGATATGCAGCATGCCAATGGGAAAATGACAAATTACAGGTGGGTGATCTGCGCCCTTCTGTTTTTTGCCACAACGATTAACTATTTAGACAGGCAGGTGCTTTCGCTTACCTGGGACGAATTTATAAAACCTGAATTTCATTGGGACGAGTCGCACTACGGTACTATCACGTCTTTTTTCTCCATATTTTATGCCGTCTGTATGCTTTTTGCGGGGCGCTTTGTCGAGTGGCTGGGTACTAAGAAGGGCTATCTTTGGTCTATTGGCGTTTGGAGCGTGGGCGCTTGTTTGCACGCACTCTGCGGGCTTGTTACCGAGGCAAATGTTGGACTGCACAGCGCGGCAGAACTTGCCGCGGCCACGGGGGATACGGCAGTAATGATTGCCACTGTCAGCATGTGGAGCTTTTTGGTGGCGCGCGGCGTACTGGCACTTGGTGAGGCCGGAAACTTTCCGGCGGCAATAAAGGCAACAGCCGAATATTTCCCCAAGAAAGACCGTGCTTATGCCACGTCTATTTTCAATGCGGGGGCTTCTATCGGGGCATTGTTTGCCCCCTTGACGATTCCTCCGCTGGCGAAACATTTTGGTTGGGAAATGTCTTTCATCATCATTGGTGCACTAGGTTTTATCTGGATGGCGTTCTGGGTATTTCTTTACGATAAACCTTCGAAACGTAAAGGAGTAAACGATCTTGAACTGGAATACATTGAGCAGGACAAGCATGAAGTGCAGGCACAAACAACAGAAAAGGCAGCGGAAAGGATGCCTTTTTGGAAATGCTTTATGTATCGGCAAACATGGGCGTTTGCCGTTGGCAAGTTCATGACGGACGGGGTATGGTGGTTCTTCCTTTTCTGGACTCCTTCTTATCTGAATACCCAGTTTGGTATAAAAACATCCGAGGGGTTGGGTATGCTGCTTATTTTTACGCTGTATGCCATTGTTACCGTGCTTTCCATCTTGGGCGGAAAATTACCGACCATTTTTATCAACCGCAGCGGGCAAAACCCTTATGCGGCGCGGATGAGGGCCATGTTGATATTTGCATTTTTCCCATTGCTCGTGTTGCTGGCACAGCCGCTGGGTATGCAGTTCGCGTCCCTTGGCAGGAATGCCGCATGGATACCCGTATTGCTGATTTCCCTTGGGTGTGCTGCTCACCAGGCGTGGAGTGCCAACCTGTTTTCTACCATTGGGGATATGTTTCCCAAAGGGGCGATTGCGACCGTCACGGGCATCGGTGGTATGGCGGGCGGTCTCGGCTCCATGATATTACAGAAAGGCGCTGGCAATTTGTTCGTATATGCCGGTGAAACAAACATGACCTTCTTTGGTTTTGAAGGAAAGCCTGCGGGGTATTTTGTGATTTTCTGTATTTGTGCCGTGGCCTACTTGCTCGGCTGGATAATGATGAAAACACTGGTTCCTAAATATAAGCCTATCGTTGGTTGATAGGACTATGATATTTTATGAATGAACGATTGCCACAGGTTTGTCTGTGGCAATTTTTTATGGGTCAAGTTCGTATAGTCAAAATTTAAAAAGTCTGATTGCTTAGTATCTTTTAAAATCTCAACTGAAATTGGGCAAGGATTTGGTTTTGGTCATATTGGGATGTGCCGCGGATATTGTGTTTGTATCTATCTATTACACCAATGATAGAAAACTTGGCCGCGTTGTTGTCGGCCAACAGAAAGCTGAGCATCGGCACATAGGAGTTGCGCGGGTTTTTATTGAGCGATATATTGTCCAGCAGGGTTTCATACCTAAAGGAAAACTCCATGCCGCGAAAGCGCGGTTTGTTTATATTGTAACGTACAAGGGGCAATACATAAATACCCTTCATCCGGTAAAAAGAAAGTGAATCCAGCGGCTTCTTGGCAGCGGCAAAACTGTTCAGGTTATACCCGTAGGCATAGGATGTTTCTGTTTCCAAATCCCACCTGTCGGCCAGTTTGTGCTTGGTTTGCAGGTCAAAGGCATAAGCGCCCACAGCTTTGCGTTTGTATTTTGTCGAGGCAAAGTTGGCACCGAAATTAACCCCCTTTATCGGTGACGTTTCTAATCGGGTGGCAAAGTCCTTGGTATTGTCGTTATCGTTTTCCATGTTTTTGCCGTTGCCGTTATATACCGTGAAATAATATTTCAGGGGGATATGTAAAGATTGCAACGAGCCATAAAGTGCCGCGCCTATCTGAAAGCTCATCCAATTGTTATTACCGAAAAGATTGTATTGATTGCTCCAGTAATAGGACTTGTGCGATTCCACACCATAAATATCCTCGATGCCGAAATAGGGCCTGAACTGCCCGAATTGCAGGTTTACAAAATCGTTCATTTTATAACGCATAAAAGCATTCTCGACAACGCGTGTCTGTGTGTTCTTCTTAAAGTCGGCAAGGTTCACCAAAATGCCGATATCGAACCTGTCGTTGATTTCGTATCTCGCGGAGAGCCTTATGTAGCGCATAGAGAAACTATTGTTCACGGCAGAGTCTTTCATGGAATGCACGCCGTCAACCCCAACACTGTCGGTAAGAGAAGCCGTATAAGACCCAATCAGTAAGGCATTTGCCGTTAGCTTTCTTTTATAGCTTGAATAGTTGCTGACAGTATCCTTTGCTTTGGTTTGTGTAGGATTCAAACTTTGAGAAAACGCCGCAGTCTGAAAAAAAAGTAAGACAGCCGTGGCGACAGAAATCCGTTTAAGAAATAATGAATAGTTTATCATACAATTTGCCAGTATAAAAATTTTGGCAAAGGTAGTTTCAGGGTATGGCTTATTTTATGATACAAATCATGTCCTGACATTTATTAATGCAGGGTTTTATGGAAATGGTGGGTTGATATTGAAAAGTGCTGGATTTTCGCGTTGAACAGTTCCTGTTGTCGGTATTTTTTGCTTGTGGCTTGTAACCTTACTGGAAATCCACCCTGCTTTTCTTGATGCGCAAAATATTCTTCCGGCGTTTTTCCAATTCGGCCTGATACCTTGTTTTGCTTTGCGTCACGATATAGACGCCTGAAAAAACCAGTAGCGCGGATAAGATGTTCTTGTACCCAAATTTGTCCATGCCCACAAACACGGCGACGAGCGATGCCACCACGGGTTGCAAATAGTTGTACATACTTAACGTGGTAGGGCGTATCGTTTTTTGACCTATCGGGATGAGCAGGTAGGCGATAAACGTGGCAAACAAAACTACGAAGCCAATCCTGTATAGCACGTCCGGCTGCATGGTGGCAAAGTTGATTTCCGTTAATGGCTTATAGTAAAAGGGTAATGCGTAAATGACCGAAAAACTGAACATCCACTTCATGATTTGTACGGGATGATATCTGGAAATCAATTTCTTGAACATTG
Source organism: Niabella sp. (assembly GCA_047601605.1). Classification (GTDB taxonomy): domain Bacteria; phylum Bacteroidota; class Bacteroidia; order Chitinophagales; family Chitinophagaceae; genus Niabella. The sequence goes on along the minus strand of JASGIU010000003.1, from coordinate 595,374 downwards.
TCAGGTAGAGCGCGTAGGATAACACGGATATAAGTATCAGGAGAATGCCTTGCAAATTATTAGGAGCGTTGGGGTTGTAGTTTTGGAGTATCAACATCGCCGCGCCGCAAGCACCCACGATGATGCCGATTGTTTTCATCCACGTAATCGGCTCCCTCAAAAAGAGAGCTGACAAAATCATGGTGAAAATAGGGGACAATGTCGTTATCAGAGATGCCGTAACAGGCGATGTGGTGGATAATCCTTCCAAAAAGCTTATTTGGTTAAGTCCCACTCCGAAAAATGAAGCCGCTAACAAGAGGAGCAAGTCCCTGCCTTTCATCTTCGTTCCCTTGACAAAAAATGAGGCGCACCAGAACAGTGCCGCTGCTCCCAAAATACGTAGCCCGTTCAGGGCGAAAGGGTCAAGTTCCGTAGGTATCAGCGAACGCGAAATAGGCATGTTCAGCCCAAAAATAATATTGGTGATGAATATTGCCATGTGTCCTGTATAGCGTCTGAATATCTTCAAGAAAGGTTGCTTTGAAAGATTGGTTAAAGAAAACGGGCTTGCTAAAAAGAGATCCCTTAGTTTTAATGCCCAAACCTACATGAAATTTTTCATTCATCATTTCAAATTTCCTAATACACGTATTTTTTTGTTCTTTTGCCCCTTATCACTTATAACTTATTTATTCATGGTACAGGTAGGAGGCAGATGGTTGACATTGGGTGATTGCAAGGCTATTCTGGAAGATGGCGCGCCCTTGGCGCTTGATAAAAAGGCGTTGCAAAACGTCCAGAGGTCTTACGATTTTTTGAAAGAGTTTTCAAACCATAAACTTATATATGGTATCAATACGGGCTTTGGCCCAATGGCTCAATATAAAATAAACGAGGAGAACATCCTGCAATTGCAGTATAACCTTATCCGGAGCCATAGCAGCGGTGGTGGCCATGTGATGAGCCCCCGGCTGGGCAAAGCGGTTATGCTCTCGCGCCTGAACAATCTTGTGCAGGGCTTTTCGGGCGTGCATCCAGAGGTTGTTGAACTGTTGGCCGATATGATTAATAAAAACATCGTGCCGTGCATTTATGAGCATGGCGGTGTGGGCGCCAGCGGCGATTTGGTACAACTGGCACATCTGGCGCTTGGCCTGATAGGAGAAGGGGAAGTTTGGTATGAGGATAAAATGATGCCCGCTGCAGAGGCATTTGAGAAAGCAGGGCTCACGCCTTTAAAAATACATATCCGTGAAGGGCTCGCCCTCATTAACGGTACATCGGCCATGACGGGCGTGGGCTTGTTAAATCTCGTGCATGGGCAAAACCTCCTCGATTGGGGCATCATGCTTTCGGCGATGACCAACGAACTCATGGAGGTTTACGATGACCATTTTTCGCACGAATTGAATATTGTCAAGCATCACAAGGGGCAGCAATATGTGGGCAATGTTTTTCGGGAGCTGCTGACCGGAAGCCAGATGATTCGCAGCCGTTCGGAACATTTGTACAATCCCGAAAACATTCAGCACGATGTGTTTGAAGATAAGGTGCAGGAATATTATTCGCTTCGTTGTGTTACACAGGTGCTCGGGCCTGTTTATGACACCCTGCAATATGCAGAAGGTGTGTTGGTGAATGAATTGAATTCCGTAAGCGACAACCCCGTTGTGGATGTTGCCAACCGCAACATTTTCCACGGCGGCAATTTTCACGGGGACTATGTATCGTTCGAGATGGATAAGGTAAAGATAGCCATTACCAAACTGACCATGCTCAGCGAACGGCAGTTAAACTATTTGCTCAACAGCAAGCTGAACCAAAAATTCCCGCCTTTTGTGAACCTCGGTGTGCTGGGGCTTAACTTTGGTATGCAGGGTATCCAATTCACGGCTACGTCCACTACGGCAGAGAATCAAACACTGTCTTTCCCGATGTACGTGCACAGCATCCCCAACAACAATGACAATCAGGATATCGTGAGCATGGGGTTCAACGGCGCACAAATCGCGCGCAAGGTGATTGATAATGCTTACGAAGTTTTGGCCATACAGGCGATGACCATTTTGCAGGGTATTGACTTTTTGCAATGTCATGATTTGATGGCTCCTAAAACAAAGGCCGTGTATGACAAGCTGCGCGCGCTTTTCCCGAAGTTTGTGCAGGACGGGCCGCTTTACAAAAGCCTTGCTACCGTGCGCGATTGGTTCAGGCAGAATAATCCTTTTTAAATCATTAAACGCTTTTTTATGAATTGGGCATTGGTAACCGGGGGGTCACGTGGTATAGGAAAGGCCATTTGCATAAAACTGGCATCCATGGGATATTCCGTACTCATCAATTATAGAGGAAATAAAACAGCCGCAGCAGAAACACTTTCTGAAGTGCAGGCCGTGGGTGCCATCGGTGAGTTATTGCCGTTTGACGTGGCCAATCGCGAAGAAGTGCAGCGCGTATTAGGCGGATGGATAGAGAATAACCCTGATAAAACGATTGAGGTATTGGTGAACAATGCGGGCATCAAGGATGATGTGTTGATGATGTGGATGAAAGATGAGCAATGGGATAACGTGCTTGACACCAATTTGGGCGGATTCTTTAACGTGACGCGTATCGTGGTCAACAGTATGTTGCGCAAGCGTTACGGGCGTATTGTTAATGTGGTGTCGCTCAGCGGCATCAAGGGTTTGGCGGGACAGACCAATTATTCCGCGGCCAAAGGCGGCATTATCGCTGCGACAAAAGCATTGGCGCAGGAAACAGCCAAACGAAATATCACCGTGAATGCAGTGGCGCCCGGTTTTATCAAAACGGATATGACGGCAGAAATTAATGAAGATGAAATGAAGCCGCTCATTCCGGTCAACCGCTTTGGCACGCCCGGGGAAGTGGCGTATGCCGTGGGATTTTTTGTGACCAAAGAAGCCTCCTATATTACCGGGCAGGTGCTGTCGGTAAACGGGGGATTATATACGTAGTGGTCTTGATAATGAATGGTTACCAACGCAAACCTCATTTCCATGTTTCCATATTTTCTAATTTTCCATCGGGCTATCCTTGTCCTGTTGTGAGGTTGCAACAGGGGCAGCATGTTGATCCTGGATAGCGTCATGCCGTTCGCGTTCTATTTGTTCTACCCAAACGGCGTATTGAGTCGGGTAAATATTCATGTTATTGTGTATAGCGTAGACCCGTGTATAGGCTGCACCGAAATAAAGGATAATAGCGGAATAATAAACCCAAAGTAAAATAATGATGACCGAGCCCGCCGCGCCATAAGCCGAACTCATTTTATTTTGACCTAAATAAAAACCAATCAGGAATTTGCCTATCATGAACAATAATGCCGTGGCAAAAGCACCTGCCCGCACGGCTTTCCATTTAATCCGTGCATCGGGAAGCACCTTAAAAATAAGGCCGAACAAAAAAGATGTAATCAGGAAAGTGAGTATCATGTTGGATACATAAGCGAGCATTACCTGACTTTCTGGAATGATGCGGGTGATGCTGTCAATCAGCAAATCCATCAACACATTGGCAATCAGCGAAACTAACAATAAAAAGCCGAGGCTTATTACCACCGAAAAAGAAAGCAGCCTGTCTATGATAAGTTTGAGCCAACCTTTTCCTTTTTTGGGTTTAGCCTTTAGCCTCCATATCATGTTAATAGAGTCCTGTATTTCTGCAAAAACACTGGTTGCGCCAAACACAAGCATGATGATACCCAACATCCGGGCAAAGCCCTTGCCGGGGAATGCTGAGGCATTTTGGATGGTAGTCTGTATCTGCTGGGCTGTTTGCTCACCTACCAGGGCCGTGATCTGTTGAAAAACACTGGATTCTATCTGCGTATGTCCCTGACTGTAAAAAGTGTCTCCCACCCATATCATGACAATGATGAGACCGGGCAATGAAAAGATGGTGTAGTACGCTAACGCCGCACTGAGCTTCAGGATGCGGTTATGCGATATTTCACCAAAAGAAAGTTTGAGTATTGTCCAGGATTTTTTCAGGTTCATCATTTTAGTTTTTCGTTTTCCTTGTGCCGGGTGGCATCGCGTTTATTCTTTTTGTCAAAATTTTTGGACAGGGCCTCAGTCAGGTTCACGCCAGTCTGGTTTGCAAGGCAAAGCAACACCCATAGCACATCCGCCATCTCGTCGGCGAGGTCTTTGTTTTTGTCGGATTCTTTGAAAGATTGCTCGCCGTATTTCCGCACGATAATGCTGGCGAGTTCGCCGACTTCCTCGGCCAGAATGGCCACGTTGGTCACTTCTTTAAAGTACCTTACGCCGGTGGTCTTTATCCATTCGTCTACCTGTTGTTGCGCTTCGGCTATGGTCATGTTATTCTTTGTTTTTTGTGTCAATGATAATGGTTACGGGGCCGTCGTTTAGCAGCCTTACTTTCATGTCGGCCCCAAACTCGCCTGTTTGAACGGGTTTGTCCAACAGGTTGTTCAACTGTTGTATCATTTTCTCATACATCGGTACGGCAAAGTCAGGTTTGCTGGCGCGAATGTACGAGGGTCGGTTGCCTTTTCGCGTGGAAGCATAAAGGGTAAATTGGGTCACGAGCAATAATTCGCCGTTCGTATCCTTGAGCGAAAGGTTCATCACCCCGCTTTCATCGTCAAAAATACGGAGCTGTACGATTTTTTGTGCCAGCCATTGCACGTCCTCTTCCGTGTCGGCATCTTCTATGCCTAACAATACCAATAGGCCGCGCCCGATTTCTGCCTTGCAAACCTTTTCTATGGTGACGCTTGCCTCCGCCACGCGCTGGATAACGGCTCTCATGGTATAAATGTATAAAAAAATGCGAATAGCGAGCACATCTCAAGGCGAAAGCATTTGATAATGAATTAAAAACTGAAAGCCTGATAGGATTATATAAATAAAAATGCCACCCGGAGGTGGCATCAAAAACAGTTATGAATAAAATGCTTAGGCCTCGATAGAAGCTTTCTTGGCCTGGCGGTTTCTTTCTATTTCGTCCAATATCACTTTGCGCATACGGATGAAGTTTGGCGTTACCTCGATACACTCGTCCTGCTCGATGTATTCCATACATTCTTCCAATGTCATCAGTGTTTTAGGGGCGATGCGCGTGGCATCGTCGCTACCGCTGGCGCGGTGGTTCGTTAATTTCTTTTCTTCGATAGCGTTCACTACCAAATCACCGGGCTTGATGTTTTCTGCCAGTATCTGGCCTGCGTAAACTTCTTCGCCCGGGTCAACAAAGAAAGTGCCCCTGCCTTGTAGTTTATCAATAGAGTAGCCCGTGGTCTTACCTTTTCCCTTGGAAATAAGCACGCCGTTGTTGCGACCGGGTATCTGTCCTTTCCACGGCTGGTAATCATAAAAACGGTGCGCCATGACAGCCTCGCCGGTGGTAGCGGTAAGCATCTGCGTGCGCAGGCCGATAAGTCCGCGGGACGGTATTTCAAATTCCAGATGCTGCATATCGCCCTTGGTCTCCATCACCAACAGTTCGCCCTTGCGGCGTGTTACGAGGTCAATGACCTTGCTGGCAAATTCCTCGGGCACATCCACAACAAGGGTTTCAAAGGGTTCATATTTTTTCCCGTCAATTTCCTTCACGATAACCTGCGGCTGTCCGACCGTCAGCTCGTAACCTTCGCGGCGCATGGTTTCTATCAGCACGCCAAGGTGCAGGATGCCGCGGCCATACACTACAAAGCTTTCGCCGCCCTCGCTTTCTTCCACACGCAGCGCCAGGTTTTTTTCGGTTTCTTTAAACAGGCGGTCGCGCAGGTGGCGGCTGGTAACAAATTTGCCGTCCTTGCCGTAAAAAGGTGAATTGTTGATGCTAAAGAGCATGTTCATGGTGGGTTCGTCCACGCTGATGAGCGGGAGCGCTTCGGGATTTTCTGCATCGGCAATGGTATCACCGATGTTAAAATCTTCTATACCCACCACTGCGCAAAGGTCGCCTGCCATTACTTCTGATACTTTTTTCTTGCCCATGCCTTCGAACACATAAAGTTCTTTTACACGGGTCTTTATTATTTTTCCATCGGCCTGCATCAGGGCAACCTGTTGGTTTTCTTTTATGGAACCACGGCTGACTTTGCCAATGGCGATGCGACCCAGGAAGGAAGAATAATCAAGAGAAGTTATCTGCAATTGCAAAGGCCCTTCGTGTACGCGAGGTGACGGCACATATTTGATGATACCGTCCAGCAACGGGTCAATATTGTCTATCTGTGTGAGCGAATCGTTGAACCAGCCGTTTTTGCCCGACCCGTAGTAGGTGGGGAAATCCAGTTGCTCCTCGGTGGCGTCAAGGTGGAAGAAAAGGTCAAAAACTGCATCGTGCACTTCTTCGGGACGGCAATTGGCCTTATCTACTTTGTTAATTACCACGATGGGCTTCAGGTTCAGGTGCAATGCTTTTTGCAGTACGAAGCGCGTTTGCGGCATCGGGCCTTCAAAGGCATCCACCAGCAGGATAACACCATCGGCCATTTTTAGTACCCGCTCTACCTCGCCGCCAAAGTCGGCGTGACCGGGCGTGTCTATTACGTTGATTTTAACATCTTTATAGATGACGGCCGCGTTTTTTGAGAAAATGGTAATGCCTCTTTCCCTTTCGAGGTCGTTGTTGTCCATGATGAGCTCGCCGGTATCCTGATTATCCCTGAATACCTTTGTGGCGTGTAAAATCTTGTCTACCAGTGTGGTTTTGCCGTGGTCAACGTGGGCAATGATGGCTATGTTTCTTAAATTCATGTGTTATGTTGATAAAGTGAAAAGCAGACGAGTTGATAAGGAATTATCAACACTCCTTTCCTTAGGAGGCGCAAAGTTACGGCAATTATAGCGCGTAGCCAATTTTATATTGTGGCGTGGAAACTGCCGGATTTTACGATTGTATATTACTGATTTATATGCTGTTGCCGATGTGTGCTTTTATGGACGGTTTGTCCGGATATGATAATCGGCTGTTTTTAAACATCTATGGCAGTAATACTTATTGCAAAAATAGCGAGTGTGTGCATTGTTTTTTATAAATGAAATACCATAAGCCTTGTTTATAGAAACTACTTGGCAAAAAATTCCGTAATTCGTAAATACCCCGCGTGTCAGACATTTAACTTTGTCCAATAGTCCACCGTCTACGAATTAACGGACTTATTTAACATCTAAATACTAAATCCTAAAGATGAAACATACATTAATCGCATTTTTAGCTCTCGCTTCCTTTAGCGCCACAGCGCAGCAATCGAGTACCAATACGCTGATGAACGCTGATTTCTGGAAAGCCAAACCTACCATAGAGCAGGTAAAAGCAGAAATAGCCAAAGGGAACAGTCCATCACAGCCCGACGGAGCTTCATGGGATCCGACAGCAAGGGCCATTTTGAACGATGCCCCTTTGGAAACCATCAAATTCATGGTGGAGCAGGAAGGTAACAGTGTGACAAAAAAGACGCACCACAGCGCATCTTATTTACACTGGGCGGCATCGAGGGGGAATGCAGACTTGGTTACCTACTTGATCGAAAAAGGTTCGGACGTAAACCTGTCCGACAGCCACGGATATACCGTAATAGCAAACGCCGCCCAGAACGGTGTAAAGAATACCGCCATTTACGATGCTTTGATCAAAGCAGGTGTAGATCCTAAACAAAAGAATGAGGATGGCGCTTCATTATTATTACTGGCAATACCCAGGGACGAAGACTTAACCATATCAGACTATTTTGTATCCAAAGGTTTATCGTATAAGGATAAAGATGATTATGGAAGCACTGCTGCTGATTACGCGGCAAAGCTGGGTAATAAACAAATAATCGAAAAGTTGAAAGCCAAAGGGGTAAAACCCAGTAACAACGCGCTTTTCTTTGCAACACAAGGTTCCAGAATGGCTCAAAATGGTATAGACACCTACCAATATCTGATTGAAAAGCTAAAGTTAAATCCTAAGGCGATCTGCCCTAAGGATGGCACTACCATTTTGCACACATTGGTACGCAGGCCCAATACAGAAATTGTTAATTATTTCTTGGCAAAAGGTGTAGATGTTAACAAAAAAGATAACGAGGGTAATACGGTATTAATAAATGCAGCAAGCGGCAGAGACGCGTCGCTAATAGCTGCCCTGATAGCTAAAACTACAAACATCAACGCGGTGAATGATAAAGGTGAATCTGCGCTAATTAAAGCTGTTGCCAATAGTTCTGCCGAGATTGTAACCTTATTATTAAAAAATGGTGCTGATGTTAAGGTAGTAGACAAAGACGGGCATAACCTGGCTTATCACTGGTTCAATTCATTTCGGGAAGGCAGACCCGGTGGCCCGCAAGGCGGCGCTCCGGCGCAACCGAAAGGAGATGACTTCACAGAGAAGCTGGCAGTTTTAAAAAGCAATGGCCTGGATGTAACCGCTCCTCAGGGTGACGGAAGCTCGCTGTTTCACTTGGCTGTTGCTAAAGAAAATATTGCCATGATCAAAAAGGCAGCCGAATTAGGCGCCAATATCAATGCACAGAATAAAGAAGGTGCTACGGCACTACACAAAGCGGCGTTAATTGCTAAAAATGATCAGACTTTAAAGGCATTAATCGCATTAGGCGCAAAAAAAGACTTAAAAACAGAGTTTGATGAAACGGCTTATGATCTGGCGAAAGAAAACGACTTTTTGAAAAGCAATAATATCTCTGTTGATTTCTTAAAATAGAAAATTATAAAAAGTAGATACATGAAAATACGCGTACCACTTATATTGGCAGCCTGTTTATTTTTATTTTCCCATCAGTCTTTTGCCCAGGCGAGCAAATACAAATGTATGATTCAGATGGTCAGCTATCAGGGTGAGAAAGCCTATGTGATTGTTTCATTGATCAATCCCAAAGGCGAATATGAAAAAACCCTTTCGGTGCTGGGACTTGATAAGCAATGGCTCAATACCTTAAAGGAATGGCATAAGTATCAGACCAAAGCCAAAGAGAAGGTCAGTGCGGTAACCGGTGCTTCGGTGGGCGGCGGCGACCGTGCTGTTGTTACCCTTGACATTGATAAGGCAAAAATCAATGCAGGCTACACCCTGCGTTTTGAAAGCGCGGTAGAGGAGCAGAAGTATCATGTAAAAGATGTGGAAGTGCCGCTTACCACTGCTGGCCTTGCCGCCAAAAGTGAAGGCAAGGGCTATATCAGATATGTAAGGTTCAGTGAGAATTAACTTTATATTAGGCGGTGCAGACTAAAATGACCGTCATCTTGAGCGAAACGTAGTGGAGCCGAAAAGTCTGATATCAATTATAAGGTCTCTCTGTTCCGCTATACTTCAGTCGAGATGACACTTTTTATTAGCACCACGTATGATTTTATTATAAATAAATGATTATTTCAATCTGGAGATATAGTCACCTGGCGCTGGCTATATCTTCTTTTTTATTACTCACAGCAGCATCTGTTACCGGTATCTTTCTTGCGTTTGAACCCGTAATAGAAAAATCCCAGAGCTATAAAGCCAGTGGATTTGATACCATTACCCTTGCACAATCCGTTCCTGTGCTTAAAGAAAAATTTCCCGGCATACAGGAAATAGCGGTAGATGATAACGACTTTGTCATTATCAAATATTCGGAAGAAGAAGGAGGCGATAAGCAGGCTTACGTGGATCCTGCCATCGGAAAAATTTTAGGCACTCCCAGGGAAAAGTCCCCGTTCTTTCAATGGATGACCGCTATGCACCGGTCGCTGTTTTTGAAAGAGACTGGAAGGATCCTTGTGGGTATTTCAGCCTTTTTACTCATTCTTATTGCCATTTCAGGCATATTATTAGTTGTTCAAAGGCAGAATGGCTGGAAAAACTTTTTCTCCCATGTAGAAAAAACAGGGTGGGCGCAATATTATCATGTAATATTCGGCCGTATTTCGCTTTTCTTCATTTTAGCGTTAGCCCTTACAGGCACTTACCTCGCTGTGTACCGGTTCGTTCCTCCACCGGCAAAAGCCAACAGTAAAATAAATGAAGAAACTATTAAAGACGAACCAGAGAAAGAATTAAAAGAATTTGCTGTATTCCGGCAAACCCCTCTCTCACAGCTCCAAAAACTACAGTATCCCTTTTCTGATTTTCCCGAAGACTATTATAACGTACAGCTAAAGGATAAGGAGGTTTGTATTAACCAGTTTACCGGTGATATACTGGCCCAGGAGCTGTATACAAAAACCTACCAGTTAGCCAACTTCAGCCTGCGCTGGCATACGGGCCGGTCGGGTAGTATATGGGCTATCATCATGGCTGTAACATCAGGTTATATTCTTTTCTTTATTTATTCGGGATTTGCCATCACTTTAAAAAGAAGGCGTAACCGGTCAAAAAATAAATTCGGCGCCGCTGAAGCTACAGTGGTGATATTAGTAGGGTCTGAGAACGGCGGCACTTTTAAATTTGCTGATGCGGTTTACAGTCAGCTCCTGAAACATGGTGTGAAAGTGTTCCTTACCGATATGAGCCATTACACGCTGTTCCCCAAAGCGGAGCATCTTATTATAATGGCCAGCACTTATGGCCAGGGTGATCCGCCATCCAATGCCAAAAAGTTTGCAGAAAAATTAAAACAGTATCCGCAGCAACAGACCATACCTTATTCTATAGTAGGCTTTGGCTCCCGTAGCTACACGCATTTCTGCAGGTTTGCTTACGATGCTGATGTATTGCTGCAACAAACAGGGTGGGCGAAAACGCTTATCCCGGTTCATACCGTCAATGACAGGTCTCCACAGGATTTCAGCGAATGGCTTACCGCGTGGACGAAGCAAACAGGCTACCGGATGATGATGCCTCGTGAGCTGCTGGCGCCAGACACCCACGATCTGAAAAAACTATATGTTACTGATAAAACAGCTACCGATGCCGAAAATACTTTTATCATCAGGTTTAAAGCCGGCAAGCTGAAAGAAGCTGTTTCGGGAGATCTGCTGGCGATCTATCCGAAGAATGATCACAGGGAAAGATTGTATTCCATTGGTATTACCAATAACAAGATTCAGCTAAGCGTAAAACTGCATGAGCACGGATTAGGCTCGGGCTTTTTACACGCGCTGCAACCGGGGCAAACCATCAGGGCTAAGCTGGTAAAGAATCAGCACTTCCGCTTTCCCAAACATGCAAAGCAGATCATCATGATATCAAACGGTACGGGCATTGCGCCATTCCTGGGTATGATAGCCGAAAATAAAAAGAAGATTGCCGTTCATCTGTATTGTGGATTTCGCAGGCAATCATCCTTTACACTATATGAACCTTTTTTAAAGGAACAGATTGGCAAAGGCAGGCTAAGCCATATCCATTTATCTCTATCCCGCGAAGCGGAACAGGAATATGTAAGTCATCACCTTTTAAAAAACAGCGAAGCGGTATGGCAGGCATTGCAGGGAGGCGGCACTATTATGATATGCGGATCACTGACCATGCAAAACGATATAATGAAAGCGCTGGACGATATCTGCGAAAAGTATAATAATTCTTCTGCCGCTAATTTTGCTGAAAAAGGGCAGATACTAACAGATTGTTATTAATTTGTAATATTTTCTCTCTGGGTTCATAACCAGCGTACAAGGCAGAGGTGAGACCCGGCAGGGAAGAAGTCCGAAGTTGGTCACAAGGCTTTCACTCAAGCGTGTTATTAATGAAAGCGATAAAATCATAATTATCCGAAAGTACAACGGGAAATTTGAAGACATCTCCCGTTGTACTCATATTTCTAAGCATTTTCACTTTTTTAGTTATGAAAGGTTTTGTCACAGGGCTTTTCAGGGCTTCACTAACAGGCAGCATAAAATTGGGGTATTTACATTGTTTAAAATAATATTCAACAGCTTTTTCATCTTCAACCTCTTCAAAAAACCTGTTTTCAAATCCCCCGGTTTTGGAGTTATAGGTATTTACGTTACCGGTATTAAAATCGGTAGCCAATACAAAATACTTTGCGTCATAAAAGTTATTCAAACGATACCCCAATACAGTTAGCCCTGAAAGTTTTGTTTTTTGCAAATGGCCATTGTGCGCTAAAATAATTACTTTATTTCCCGGTGTTTTTGATATAATGGACTTTACATTTTCAAACATATACTTGTCCCTCACATTAAAATCGTTTTTACCAAATCTTTGGAGCCATGCAAAATCAATTTGCTGATCAAGGAGCGAAATATAGTAGCTGCAGGAGGCACTATTGCAGTCTCTGCCTAATCTTTCAGCTATTTTTTTTATACCGTCAAAATCTTCCTTGGAGAGATTTTTATATACCACGCCAATGTCGCCGGTAAATTTTTCTAAAACAGGTTTATCATACGCTGTAAAAAGACCAAATTCTTTTAATCTTTCGAGTATTCCATAAAATCCACGCACTTCCATTCCGTAAATATGTACTCGTTCCGCCTCGGGCTTGTCCTTGTTATAAGACCGCAGCCAATCTATTTCTTTTACATCAGCAATAACCGGGCGAAGGTTTCCTATGAATTCAGGTTTATCGGTTTTATAATTAATATAGTCATCGAGTTTTTCTATCGCCAAAATATCTCCTTCATCAACAATCGCTTTATATCCCATTTCCTGCACTAAAAAACGCATCAGTCTTCGCCTGTATAAATCGTACAAGGCCGTGCCATGCGTACTTTCTCCAATACCAATTATATCTGCATCTTTTGTTGCTTCTTTAAAGAGAAGAAGGTCGTCATAACCGTCTTCCGGGTTGAGAGTGGTGATAGGCTTTATCATTGTATTGAGTGATTCTATCAACCTGGTATCTTTCTGGCAGATTCCATTAGTTACAAAAAGAATGATAAACAGCGCTGTTAAGTGTGGTTTCATAAACGACATGTTTTCCTATGCAAAGTACTTGTTTGTCACCTTTGTTGTATATTGCTATGTGTGGATTAACAATACTTTTAGGCTACGCAACACTCCGTACATCTTAAGCATATCACCTTTGTTAATTACTTTTACGGGCTAAAAAAGCCTTTTATTGGTTTCCTTTCCCGCCTTCGGGTGCAGGAATCAGCATAAAACAACAGAAATTTTAAACAACTATTTATCATGCGAACAATACTTCTTACAATACTATCATTCATCTCTTTTATCGCATCAGCCCAGGTTATCGTTACACGCGATGCATTGCTGATGGGCGGACGTTTCGATATTACCATTGTAGCCAAAGACTCCCAAACAGCAAATCAAAATATCGATACGGTAATCGCTGAAATATCAAGAATTGAATATTTAATCTCCGACTGGAAACCCGAAACGCAGGTTTCGCAGGTAAATCAAAACGCGGGTATCAGGCCTGTTAAGGTAGATAAAGAGGTGCTGGAATTAACAGCGCGCGCTATCAAAATTTCAGAGATCACCCATGGCGCTTTTGATATCAGCTTTGCCGCCATGGAAAAAATATGGAAGTTTGACGGCAGCATGACCCAAATGCCCTCACCGGAAGCTGTGGAAAAAGCCCGGGAAAAAGTGGGCTATAAAAATATTATTATTAATAAAGACAGCTCTACCATTTTCCTGAAACTAAAAGGCATGAAAATAGGCTTTGGCGCTTTGGGCGAGGGATACGCCGCTGACAGGTGCCGCGATATGATGATGGCGAGAGGCATAACAGCGGGTATCGTAAATGCAACGGGCGACATACAGGCATGGGGCAAACATCCTGATGGCCATGCGTGGATGATTGGCGTTAACGACCCTTTTAACAGTGGGGAACTGATAGCTGCCATACCTGTTGAGGGCGCTATTACCACATCGGGGAGCTATGAAAAATATGCCATGATTAATGGAAAGCGATACGCGCATATTATTAACCCGGCGACAGGCTATCCGGCAACGGGGCTGGTCAGCGTAACGATTATAGGCCCACATGCGGAATTTTCCAACGCGCTCAGCACCTCCATTATGGTCTTGGGGGAAAAGCGGGGACTAAAATTGCTTAAAAAATACCGGGCTTACAAATGCCTGATGATTACAGACAATGGGAAATATATTACAAGTCCCGGCTTTAACCTGGAAAAGTACAAGATAGAAGAATGACAAAACAGAAGATTGTCATCCGTTCCATTCCTTCATCAGTTTTTCAACCACTTCTTTTAAAGAAGCGAGCTCCTGCTCTACAACGGCCAGCCGTTCTTCCAAATCGTGGCTGGCCTGCGATGCGGCAGATGTTGTCCGTTCGGTAACATATTTTTCCAGAATATCTTCATCGCCAAAAAGGTGCATATACCGCGCTTCCTTTTGACCGGGTTGGCGTTCCAATTGTTTCACAAAAGGTGTTTCGGCGGCAGATAATTTTTCAAGCACGGTATGTACTTCGGTCAGGTCGTCAAAATCATACAACCTGCCCGAACTGCTGTTTATCTCTCCGGGTGTCAGCGGCCCTCTCAGAAAGAGCAGGCATAACACCGCCAGTTCATCCGGCGTGAATTGATAATTCAGGGCGATATTGTGCTTGTATTTCACCACACGGCTGCTACCGCCGATGACGGTGGCCACCAGGTTTCTTCGCTTTAACCTGTCCAATATCAGCGTGACGCTTTGTTCGTCGTAGTTCACCACCGGATTGCGCGAAGTTTTTTGGTTGCAGGCCGCCGTCAGTCCGTTTAAGGTCATGGGATAATATTCCGGCGTGGCTTTTGCCTTTTCCATCAACGCGCCCAACACGCGTATTTCTTCGCTGTCCAGCACGGGCAAGGGTTTATGTTCTGTATTTTCGTTCGTCATCTCAAATGTTTTATGGTTGTTTGTAAACAGAAACCGGACAAACAATCTTTCCATTACGGGTGCTAATATATCGCTTGTTTTTAGAATAGACAATATTTGCTGCCTGACGAATAAGATTTTTGCGCTTCGGTTTCGTGCAGTAAATTGCGGCGGTTTAAATTGCGGGGCTTCAAGGGTATTTTACATTTCACATCTTCCCGCTTTGAACGCTTTGATTTTGATTAAGAAATTTGATTTTATATAATTTATATTTTGAATAAAAAAGCTTTATACGCCGTTTTACTGGCCTTTTTGCTACCGCTCACCTGTTATCTGGTCATCCGGCATTACAGCAATAGCGCGTTGTCAATGCCTCGGCATTTTTTTGCCGACAGCGTTAACACGGGTCTACGGAAAGGTAAATACGTGAGCGATACGGTGTGGCATAAAATCAGTGATTTTAAACTGTCCAATCAATTGGGCGAAACGGTAACGCTGGAAAAATACAGCGGCAAGATACTGGTGGCGGATTTTTTCTTTACACATTGCCCTACCATTTGTCCGCCGTTGACGATGAACATGAAAAAACTGCAACAGTCCATCACCAACAACAAGCGTGTGGGGGATAATACCAATCCTTATGTGCAGTTTGTTTCTTTCAGCATAGACCCGGAGCGGGACTCGGTACCGCAGCTTAAAAAGTGGGCTGACCGTTTTCAGATAGACCCAGACCAATGGGATTTGCTCACGGGCGAAAAGAAAACGATTTATGACCTTTCGCTCAATGACATGAAGCTGGCCGCCGTGGACGGCAAGGGCATTAACACGAGCTTTATCCATACGGATTATTTTGTATTGATTGACAGCACCCGCCACATCCGGGGCTTTTACCACGGGCTTGATTCTGCCGACGTCAGAAGGCTGGCAAACGACCTGGTGCTGCTCACGCTCGAAAAAGACCCTACCAAAAAGGGCGCGTTAGCGGGCAAGCTCTCCATGCTCGCCGTTGTTTTTTTGTTGGCAGCGGTTTGTGTCGGTTTATTTTTAATGATAATCAAAAAGAAAAAAGATGTTGACCCCGTTGTGGAAAAAGAATGACAAGAAGGCCAAAATCCTGATTTATAGTTTTTCGGTTATTGTATTTTTATTGGTAGCGGCGTTGGGCCGCGTGTCGCTCAACGTTGACCTGGGTTTTGACGTGCATATTTTTGCATTGGTCAATGCGGTCATCAATAGTGCCGTGGCGATACTCTTAGTTTGGGGATTGATTGCGGCAAAGCAACGGCATTTCGTGCTTCACAAAAAAATCATGATGGCGGCGATTGTTTTGTCGGTGCTGTTCCTGTTGAGTTATGTTTGCCATCACCTGCTTGCCGGGGACACAAAGTTCGGTGGCGAGGGCGGCATCCGTTATTTTTATTTCTTTATTCTCATGACACATATCCCGCTGGCGGGCATCATTTTGCCGTTCATCCTGTTCACTTCCTATCGTGCGTTGATTGGGGAATACGGCAAACATCGCAAGTTGGCCAGAATAACCTGGCCGATATGGTTTTACGTGGCGGTCACGGGGCCGATTATTTATATTTTGATACAGCCCTATTATTAATCGGCAAATTTCTTGTGTGGTCTGCCGTGTTCGGTTTGCGATTCATCTTGCATGATTCTGCCATCATTCCTTAATTTCGTGGATTATGATAGCCTATCTCAAAGGAAAGTTTGTGAACAAAACCCCGTCTTCCGTTATCGTTGATGTGGGCGGTATCGGTTATGATGTCAATATCAGCCTGAATACTTACGAAGCTATCCAACCGCTTGCGGAAGGGATACTTTTCACCCATTTGCTTGTGCGCGAGGATGCGCAGTTGCTCTATGGTTTTGCTACCGGCAAGGAAAAGGAGTTTTTTCTCCTGCTGATGAGCGTTTCGGGCATCGGCGCCAACACGGCAAGGATTATGTTGTCCTACATGAAGCCCGATGAGCTTGCCACGGCTATCATGCACGGGGATAGCAAGGCGTTGGAGCGTATTAAGGGCATCGGTAAGAAAACCGCCGAGCGTGCCGTGCTGGAACTGAGGGATAAGATTGGCAAATCGGCATCCATCGAAGTACCCAACCTGCCTGCACAAGCGGCCCCCTCTGCCCGGCAGGACGCGTTGGATGCTTTATTGGCACTGGGCATACAACGGGCGCAGGCCGAGCAGGCGGTTTTGAAAGTACTCAAAACAGAACCCGATTTGCCGTTGGAGGAACTGCTGAAAAAAGCGCTGAAGCAATTGTAGTCATTGAAACGGACAATTGACAATTTGGGTAATTACGACGTCTGACGTCGCTTTTTCATGCTATATTTGCCCACTAAAAATTTCGCGTATAAAAAACTTTTTTAAACGGATTGTCAATTGGGAGTTATGGAATTTTTATGTTTTGTATGCTCCTGTCTTCCCGGTATGGCTCTGGTACTGCATCAGGAGCCGCTCCCTTTGGTTTTTCAGTTCGTCCAACCCCACCATTGCTTTTGGCGGTTTTGAGGGCGAGGGCAAAAAGGAGATGTACGACCAGCTTCCGGTGGAGTTGCAACCGTTGACCATTTATATCCGCAACGGTATTCCTTTTGAAAAAGTATTGCGAAAGATACAACTGTCCGGCCTGCACTATCCCTTTATCGTAAAGCCAGATGTGGGGATGAAGGGCATCCTTTTCAGGGTGATTGACAATGAAGAGCAATTGCGCAAGTATCATGAGCGGATTCCCGTGGAGTACATCGCACAGGAAAAAATAGACCTTCCCGTGGAGGTAAGTGTGTTTTATTATCGCTATCCCTGGGAAGAAAAAGGTAGAGTAACGGGTTTTATTGAAAAAGAATTATTACAGGTGCGGGGCGATGGCCACAGCAACTTGCAGCAGCTTGTGGAGGCACATCCCCGGGCGAAATATCGCTTGGAAGAAATGGAACACCGTCACGGTCATCGGTATGACAGGGTTCTCCCCGAAGGGGAGATATTTTACTTGTCTTATGCGGGCAATCACAACCGGGGCGCAAAGTTCACCAACCTGCACAGGGAAATTAATCAGGAACTAACAGATGTCTTTGACAAGCTCAGCCATTTTAACGGTAGCTTTTTTTATGGTCGCTATGATATTAAGACCACCTCGATAGAAGACCTCAAAAAAGGCCGCAATTTTTCTATTCTGGAATTTAACGGCGCGGGCGCCGAACCCAACCATATTTATGATTGCGGCATGAGCCTGTGGCAGGCATACGCCACCCTGTTGCAGCATTGGCGCGCGCTGTACCGCATCAGTAAATACAACCATGAGCATGGCCATTCTTATTGGCCTTACAAAAAGGGGAGGGACTACCTCGTGCAGGCGCGCAAACATTTTGCCATGCTGGAGAAGTATGATTAAGTTGGAATACTTTCAAGGAGCAATACGGTTTCTTTTATGTTGCTAAAAGCTGGATCTAAATCCTTCCTATTATATAATCTTTCCGAATAATTGCTTGCCGTCAACACCAATTGTTGTTATTTTGTATAATGTTTGCTGATTAAAGTATCGGTTGATATGGAGGTCTTTTTATATATTATTTTACCGCTGTTTTTATTATTTGTAATAATATTCTTTATTAATAAAAGAGCCAGCACAAAGAAAAATAGCCAGCGGTTGCGGGAGTCATGGGGAAAGGTTAAAGTGGAATATTTCAACTTTACAAACATTGCAAAATATCACCGTGCTGTCAAAAAATCGAATCAGTGTTTATCTGAAAAAACACGGGTAGATATAGATTTTGATGATGTTTTTGCATTCGTTGACCGCACAACAAGCCGCCCGGGGCAGCAATACCTTTATGATAAACTTAGCCAACCTGTTTTTGACCTCGAACAGCTTCGCAAATTAGATAGTCAGGTAAATTTTTTTTCAAACAATAAAAACCTTCGTGAGCTTACACAGCTTGGGCTTCTAAGGTTGGGAAAAGATGATGCTTATGATATCACGTCGTTGATAAGTGATGAGCTGGACGAAAAACCTAAATGGTATCGTTTAATCGTTGTAGAAATAGTTGTTGTTTTGGTGTTGTTGGCTCTTTCTTTTTATAAGCCTGTTTTTTTGATATGGTTGCTTGTCCCTTTTATTTTTAACCTTGGTATTCATTATTGGAACAAAAACAATATTTTCCGATTTATCCATTCTTTTCCGCAGTTGGATATTTTAATAAACCTTTCAAAAGACTTTGTTGCAAAAAATCTTCCTTTTGAATCAGAACATGTCGTGCGCTCTATTCAGCACTTAAAAGGTTTTCAGGTTAAAAGGAGGTTTTTGAGTTTCGGGGATTCTTCTATGTCCAGCGAAATGCGGCAGGTTTTGTCCTTTATTGTCGAGCTTGTAAAAGCTTTTTTTCTGGTTGAGTTCTTTACCTATTTCAGCCTGTCGCAGGAGTTGAAAGGCAAGCGGCAGGATATTTTAAATTTGTTCCGATATGTTGGGGAAATAGATTCTTCTATTTCCATTGCCTCGCTTAGGGCAGGAAGCGGCCAAATATGTAAACCCGTTTTTACGGATGCGGAAAAGAAAATGTGTGCAAAGGATTTGTACCACCCTTTGATAGAAGACTGTGTTCCAAATAGTATAAAGGTAGATGGGAAAAGTATATTGATAACAGGCTCCAATATGTCAGGCAAGAGTTCCTTTTTGCGAACGGTTGCCGTTAATGCACTTTTTGCCCAAACGATTTATACTTGCTTTGCTTCCGAATTTCATACACCTTTTGTCCGGCTATCTTCTTCCATAAGGATTGACGACAGTATGGCGGAGGGCAAGAGTTATTATTTTGAGGAAGTGTCCGTAATCGGAAAATTGGTGAAAGAAGCCAGTGAAGAACCCCAAAATCTTTTTATCCTTGATGAGGTTTTTAAAGGCACCAATACCGTAGAAAGGATTGCGGCTGCCAAAGCCATATTGACTTACCTGAATCAGCACGATAATATTGTTTTTGTGTCAACGCACGATATTGAATTAGCGGAGTTGTTGAAAGAAGCGTATGAACTCTATCATTTTACAGAAGTCATAGTAGACAATAAATTGCATTTTGACCATATATTGAAAACGGGCAAATCCACGACAAGAAATGCCATTGCTATCCTCGCCATTTCCGGTTATCCTCCACAAATAATTGAGGAGGCAAAAACACTGGCTCAAATTCGTGCGCAACATGCCGTTCCAAAGTGACTTTCATATTACATTTTTTGTTAAAGATTATTTCTAATAAAACATACATGAGCATAAAACAGTTAAATTTGTGGCTTAACTTGTAGGGTAGCGCAACACCGGTCTGCAATGAGTGGTCTAAAAAAGGCGCAAAGAATCGAAAAACAGTATTAAGCAGCAATTATGAGCGAAGAAAAGAAGGTTGAAGCAGGAGAGAAGAGCCTTAATTTTTTGGAAGAAATCATAGAGGCCGACCTGGCCTCGGGAAAATATAAAGAAATCAGGACGCGTTTTCCGCCGGAGCCGAACGGCTACCTGCACATCGGCCACGCCAGCAGTATCTGCCTCAATTTCGGGCTCACCGAAAAATATGGCGGCTATACCAACCTGCGTTTTGATGACACCAACCCCGTCACCGAGGAAACAGAATATGTGGAAAGCATCAAGAACGATGTGAAATGGCTGGGTTTTCATTGGGAGAACGAATTATACGCCTCAGACTATTTCGGGCAGCTTTATGATTTTGCCATAAAGTTGATCCAAAAAGGGCTGGCCTATGTGGACGATAGCACCAGCGAGGAAATAGCCGAGCAAAAAGGAACGCCCACGCAGGCCGGAAGGCGCAATCAGTATGCCGGGCGCAGCGTGGACGAAAATCTGGCGCTTTTTGAAGAAATGCGCGCGGGAAAATATGCCGACGGCGAAAAAGTATTGCGCGCCAAAATAGACATGACATCGCCCAACATGCTCATGCGCGACCCTATTATTTACCGCATCAAACATGCGCACCACCACCGCACTGGCGACAAATGGTGCATTTATCCCATGTATGATTTTGCGCACGGCCAAAGCGATTCGCTGGAGGGCATCACGCATTCGATATGTACGATGGAGTTTGTGCCGCACCGCGAGGTGTATGATTGGCTTATCACCGAGTTGGACATTTATCCTTCCCATCAATATGAGTTTGCGCGCCGCAACCTGAGCCATACGGTCATGAGCAAGCGCAAACTGTTGCAGTTGGTCAACGAGAAACACGTGTCCGGATGGGACGACCCGCGTATGCCCACCATTTCCGGCTATCGCCGCCGGGGCTACACGCCGGAGAGCATCCGCGATTTTTGCGCCCGCATCGGCGTGGGCAAGCGCGAGAACGTGGTAGACGTGGGCTTGTTGGAGTTTTGCGTGCGCGAGCATCTCAACAAAATCGCGCTCCGCCGCATGGTGGTGTTCGATCCTGTAAAAGTGGTCATCACCAATTATGTAGGAGAATCTGAAGCGCTTACCAGCGAAAACAATCCCGAAGACCCCGATGGTGGCATGAGGCCAATTTCTTTCAGCAACGAACTCTATATAGAGCGCGAGGATTTCATGGAAAATCCGCCTAAAAAATTCTTCCGTCTGGCACCGGGCCAAAAAGTGCGCCTGAAAAGTGCCTATATCATCCAATGCGATGAAGTGGTGAAGGATGCTGACGGTCATATCGTGCAGTTGAACTGTTCTTATTTCCCCGACAGCAAGAGCGGTGCCGATACCTCCGGCATCCACGTAAAAGGCACGTTGCACTGGGTAAACGCAAAAGACTGCATCTCCGTGCAGGTGAACCAGTACGACAGACTTTTTCAGGTGGAAGACCCGGCCAACGAGGAAGGCGATTTCAAGGACTACATCAACCCGCACAGCCTGGAAGTGGTCGAAAAAGCCTATGCCGAGCCGGCACTTTCCGCGGCAAAGGTGGAGGACAGGTTCCAGTTTTTGCGCAAAGGATATTTCACGCTCGATTTGGACAGCACGCCCGAACAGTTGATTTTCAACCGCACCGTGGGGCTGCGCGATAGCTGGGCAAAAGCGGGCGGTAAATAGGCGTCTATTATTTTTTTATGAGGTCGGCAGCGGAATATATGGCATCTTTGTTGCGTCGCACACTTGTACTGTAGGATATGGATGGGCCGTTTGGTTGATAATATAAAAGAGTCCTTATCAACTTTCAGTATAAAATCTGTGACTTGGCGTTTTAATAAACAACATACAAATGAAAACTTTCTTAATAGCATTGGTCGGTGTTTTTGTCACAAGCGTTTCGATGGCACAGTTAAGTGTGGAATCGAAATACTTTGTGTACCTGCAAACCGAGCCGGCACAGCCGTTTTACGTGAAGATAGGCGGGCAAAACCTGAGCGCGAATACTTCCGGTTACCTCATCCTGCCGCAATTAAAGGACGGTTTGTACAAGCTGGTGGTAGGTTTTCCCGGCGATAAAGTACCCGAACAAAAGTTCAATTTCAGAATAGACTCCAAGGATAAGGGCTATTTGATTAAAGATTTTGGCGCGGATGGTTGGGGTTTGTTCGACTTGCAGACGATGGCCGTGCAAAAACCCATAAGTGCAGAGGACGAGGCCAAGCTGCTTGCCGAGGAAAAAAAACGTAAGGAAGAAGAGCTGGAAACCCGCCGCAAACAGCAGGAAGAATTGCTCGCGGCATCCAAACGACAAAAAGAAATAGATGATTCCATTGCTGCGGCAAAAAAACAACAGGAAGCCGCTGCGCTGGCCGCCCAACGGCAAAAAGAGATAGACGATTCGCTGATAGCGGTGATTGATAAACAGCAGAAGCAGGAAAAGCAGGATGAGAACGCGCGTGCCGTTGCCGCTAAAGAAAAACAGGAAAAAGACTCTTTGGCCGCGGCGAAGAAACAACAGGAGGAAGCACTCGCTGCGGAACAAAAGCGCAAAGAGGAAGATGCCGCGAAAAAGGCGGCAGAGGCTAAGAAAGAGCCAGTTGAATTGCGCGAAGATGCCACCGATTTCACAAGAGCCTTGTCAAAGGCCGTAAACGACCCTACGTTGTTGGAAAAACAAAAGCAGGAAGAAAAGCCGAAGGAAAAAGAGAAACCTGTGGAGAAAAAAGAATCGGCACCTGTTGCAAAACCAGTTGAGGAGCGAAGGGATGTAACACCTCCTGCAGCATTGCCGCAAGCCCCGGACGAGGTGGTCGTGAAGGAAAGCACACCGACAAAACAGGCGTATAGCCTGACCCGTGTCAGATACGAAGACCAACCAACGGGTGTAAAGGCCGTGTATGAAGAAAAAAATACGGACGGCACATCCGAAAGCGTGAAAATATTCGTGCCGGTAGAGAAAAAGAAACCGGAGGAAGTAAAAGTGGAAAATATAGTTCCCGAAGTGGTTGTTGAACCGCAGCCCCAGCCGGAAAAGGAAAAAGCCAAACCGGAAGCGGACGGTCGCCCTGAAAAATTCAAGGTGGAAGAGAAACCTGCTATCGAACAGGCTCCTGCCGTTCCTGAAAAATCAGAGGGGATAGCCCCCGGAGGAAATTGTAAATCTGTGGCATCTGAAAGCGATTTTTTGCGCCTGCGCCGCCAAATGGCAGGCCGGGATAACGATGATGCGATGATCAACGAGGCGCGCCGCGCATTTAGGAACAGATGCTACACCACTTCGCAGATTAAATATTTGAGCAGCATGTTCCTGTCCAATGCCGGCAAGTACAATTTATACGAAGCGGCATATAAATACATTGCCGATCCCGAGAATTTTTCCAGCCTGCGCGATGAAATAAAGGACAGCTATTATCAGGAGAAGTTTGATAAGCTTTCCGGCGGGCAATAAGCTCCTATTGTTTTGACCTAAACTTTTGCCTCGTGCGTTATTTTATAGAGCTTAGTTACAAGGGCACTGCTTATCAGGGTTTTCAGGTGCAGCCCAATGCCGTAACAATCCAAAGCGAGTTGGAGAGGGCGATTGGGGTTGTTGCTCGGCGGGCGGTATCGCTTACGGGTTCTTCGCGCACGGATAGCGGCGTTCATGCCGCGCAAAATTTTTTCCATTTTGACTGGGACGGTATTTTTGAGGAACGCCTTTGTTATAATCTCAACGCTGTGCTGCCCGCAGACATTGCCGTTCGTGCCATACATCCGGTGCCAGACGATGCGCATTGCCGGTTTGATGCCCTTAGCCGCACGTATCAATACCATATTTATCAGGCCAAGAATCCTTTTTTGTACGACCGGGCGTGGTTTTATCCCTATCCATTGAATATAGAACTGCTTCAGTCCGCAGCAGGGCTTTTAAAGCAGTACAGTGATTTTACCAGTTTTTCCAAAAAAAACACGCAGGTAAAATCCTTTATATGCCGGATTAGCAAAAGCAATTGGGCGTATCGGGACAGGATGTATGTTTATGAGGTACAAGCCAACCGCTTCCTGCGCGGGATGGTGCGTGCATTGGTCGCCACCATGCTAAGGGTGGGGCGCGGCACGCTCAGCTTGCAGGATTTTCAGGATATTATCGAAGCACGGGATGGCAGTCGCGCATTTTTCGATGCGCCTGCAAGAGGGCTTTTCCTGATGCGCGTGGAAATGCCGCAAGGACTGCTGGAAAGGGGGCAGGGATTATAATTTTATACCAGATTATCCTCCAATTCCCCGATTATGCCACGTCCTGTTTTCGTAAAAGTCACCTTTCTTCCTTCCCCTGCGCTCCGCCTGTCCCTAAAACAGGCAGATTTTTCACGGCTTTTTATAAATTATTGTTTATGGGCAATCATAAAATAGCATAGATACCTTACTTTTGCACCCACTAAAGAACCTTATTATACTTAATATGGCAAACGCAGGTAAAGTAAAACAAATTATTGGTGCGGTAGTTGACGTTCAGTTTGACGGCACCCTTCCTGAGATTTATAACGCATTGGAACTTACGCGTGAAAATGGCGATACGCTTGTACTGGAAGTTCAACAACATTTAGGTGAGGACAGTGTGCGTACCATCGCTATGGATGCCACCGAAGGACTGATGCGCGGCACGGAAGTGCGCGACACGGGAAAGGCCATCGCGATGCCTACCGGCGAGGCTATTAAAGGCCGCCTTTTCAACGTAACCGGCGATCCTATTGATGGTTTGCCCGTTGTAAGCAAGGAAAATGGCCGCCCCATACACGCGATGCCGCCGTCGTTTGAAAACCTGAGCACTTCCACCGAGGTGCTGTTTACCGGTATCAAGGTTATCGACCTTATCGAACCTTATGCAAAAGGTGGTAAAATCGGGCTGTTTGGTGGTGCCGGTGTAGGAAAAACGGTACTTATCCAGGAGCTGATGAACAATATTGCCAAGGCTTATTCCGGCGTATCCGTATTTGCGGGTGTGGGCGAAAGAACACGTGAAGGAAATGACCTGATGCGTGAAATGATTGAAGCCGGTATCATCAAATACGGCGACGATTTCAAACATAGCATGGAACAAGGCGGCTGGGATTTGAGCAAAGTGGATATGGAAGGCCTGAAAGATTCCAAAGGTACATTTGTTTTCGGACAGATGAACGAGCCCCCGGGCGCGCGTGCACGTGTGGCATTGAGCGGCCTGACCGTGGCAGAATATTACCGCGATGGTGATGGCGAAGGCCAGGGACGTGATATCCTGTTTTTCGTAGATAATATCTTCCGTTTCACACAGGCTGGTTCCGAAGTATCGGCGCTGTTGGGTCGTATGCCCTCCGCTGTGGGTTATCAGCCTACGCTGGCCACAGAAATGGGCTTGATGCAGGAACGCATCACTTCTACCAAAAACGGTTCAATCACTTCCGTACAGGCGGTTTACGTACCTGCGGATGACTTGACCGACCCTGCCCCTGCCACAACTTTTGCGCACTTGGATGCCACTACGGTATTGAGCCGTAAGATCGCGGATTTGGGTATTTATCCCGCTGTGGATCCGCTGGATTCCACTTCGCGTATCCTGATGCCGCAGGTAGTAGGCGATGCGCATTACGAATGTGCCAACAAAGTAAAAAGAATTCTTCAACGTTATAAAGAATTACAGGATATCATCGCCATTTTGGGTATGGACGAGTTGAGCGACGAGGATAAGCTCACCGTTGCCCGCGCCCGTAAGGTGCAGCGTTTCCTTTCGCAGCCTTTCCATGTGGCAGAAGCCTTCACCGGCCTCAAAGGCGTGCTGGTGCCGATAGATGAAACCATCCGTGGTTTTAACATGATCATGGACGGCGAGGTGGACGAATATCCCGAAGCAGCTTTCAACCTCGTGGGCAATATCGAGGACGCTATTGAAAAAGGCAAGAAACTGCTGGCCCAGGCAAGCTAAAGGTGATTTGTAACGTCCGATTCAGGTAGGTCTTTTTAATTGGGTCGGCTGCAGGATATATGGCATCTTCGTTGCGACGCTCCGTTCAACAGCAGAATATACAGCAGCACTGGATGCCACTGACAAACCATAAATATATTAGACAATGACAGTAGATATACTCACGCCCGAGGGAAAAATTTTTAGCGGCGACGCTTATGGGGTGCAGATGCCTGGCTTGACAGGGCTTTTTGAGGTGCTTGACAAGCACGCACCGCTTATTGCTGCCCTCAAGGCGGGCAAGTTAAAAGTGCTGAAGGACAAACAGCAGGCAATCTTTTTCGATATCCGCTCTGGCTTTGTAGAAGTCCTGAATAATAAGGTCACCGTTATGGTGGAAGGTGCCACGGCTTTGGCCTAATCATTCGTTTACAATATTTGAAACTCCCGGACGCAAAAAGTTCGGGAGTTTTTATTTTTTAGGGCTTCACATTCCCGGTCAATGGGTTCGGCGGTTTTTTGAAGACATACTGAAGCCTCTATGAAAGACTCAATTGTGAAGAGAAAACTTTGCTCAGTTGTATTTAAGGATTTTGTATAGCTTTATTGAATTATTAAACAACTTACCACATGAAGCATATGAAATATTTCATTTTGATAGCATTATTCTTTCTTCTGCCGCAATCTTTGCTCAAAAAGGTGTAACTGTTTGGGATTCCAAGTCAGAAGAGAAGCACCTAAAAAATAGGCAGGATTCTTTAATGTGGGACAGAGAATTATTGCAAAGAGATATAGAAAGCAATAAGGAAAGGGTATCCAGTCCCATTCGGTTTGGTGCATTTCCTGTTCCAAAATACGGATTGCTTGGAAAGGAGAGTTTCAAGGGGATGGGTAATGGTGGAAACTTTTCGGGAGTTGACATTAATGGTAAAAAAGTCCTTTACTCATATTTTTTTGTAAATAGAAATGCATTAATTCAAAAATTCATAGATACTAAACCGAACGAAGTATTTTTTACTATTATAGTTTTAACAGATTTTATTGATACAGTTAGTTATACTCATACGCGTGTACACGTTATTTCAAGAAACAATCCTGATTATATAGGGCAAGGTTTTTTTAAAACAAAAAGCGATGAAATCGATTATACTGCATTTTTAACAGCCGATAGAAACGGGTATGCAATTGTTAACATGAGACTGTTCAATTTAAAGCAAGGGCGAATTGTATTGATAGCCCCACAAAAGGATGGTTCATTGAGGTCGATGCAAATCAAATCACCGATTTTGGATGACAAAGAATTAAACGACTACATTGAAAAGTTACTTAAACAAGAGGACGTGAGGCAATTTTTTAGTGACCCCAACAATATATAACGTATCAAGATTCTTCACGAATGCAGAATCCTCTATGAAAGGTGTAACGACGAATAAATTTATTCAACGGTTCAAAATTTTCGAAAAATTTTATTTTCGTTGTTGCGAAAAGTCCTTTTTCTGCGTCTATACAAAAAATATATTATGAGAAATTCGATTTTAATTTTATTGGCGATTATTGCGCTGTTTGGCTGCAAAAAGGAATCAACCCCAACAGACTACTCGAAATTTGTCGGCAAATGGACATTTCGCGGAATCGGGGGCGGGTTCGGTCAATACTTATATGATGCAGAAGGGGATTACATCCAGCTTTACGAGAACAAGCGTTTTGTGCATTATATTAAAAAGGATAATAAAACCTTTACAGGTTCTTATGATATATACGAAAAGAAAAATTGCCATGAAGAAACAACTGCGCCGTGCTTTAAATCAACCGAACCGGAGAGAGGGGAGTATTTCATAAGCCTTAATGAAAAAGGAGAACTTGTTTTGTTCCCTGCCGATTGTGTCATTGATTCGGGTGCGACATATTTTAAAAAAAGCGAATAATTGTGATTTCGTTTTGAGGGTTACTGACGCTGCACCGCATATTATACAATACTTACAGTTTATTCCCAGCCGGGTCTTCTGATAAGGGGGGCAACGTAAACGCTGAGAAAATTTAATGCAAGAGGCCGGATATAATGTTAATTGTTAAGGCTATAACGAAGGTATTCAGGGCAAAAGAGAGCAGGCCATGAAATAAGGCGATCCTTCTTAATTTTTTACTGGTTATAGCGACATCGGAGACCTGAAAGGTACAGCCCATAACGAAAGAGAAGTATGCAAAATCAAGATAATCCGGATCTTCATCACCTGGGAAATCGAGTGGGGTAGCAGTTTTGCTATTATAAAATAAATGTGCATAATGAAAAACAAAGGCCGTATGCACCAAGAACCAGGAGAAAAGCATGCCACAGATGGTTATTGCCAGCTCGCCAAGTTGTGAAAGATGTTGTGCCTTGTCTGATATGATAATAAAGAATACACATAAAAAACTGGCGATACTTGCCAGTAATATTATTGTGAACACAAATACTTTACTTCCGTCCTCCTTGTCTGCTATTTTTTGTATTTCTGCTACAGGCATCGTCAAAATCACCCACCAACAGCAAATGAGGTACACAAGGGAAAACACGATCCAGCTAAACAGCAGTTTTATAAGCATTGTGAAAGCTGAAGGAAGCACTACAAATGTGACCAAGGCTGCTGCAAGGCCAATCAAACTACGATGTATCGGCTGTAATCGTTGAAAGAAAATCCTATTGTCTTCTTTTGCTTTTCCCGTCATAAGAGTATCTTTATATACAGGAAAATTACGGTATTATTTTTTGTAAAAGAGGTAGGGCATAGAACTTTTTTAAAGAACGCCGAGTCATTTGCGAGAGAATGGGCAGGGAAGAAATGTGTGTGCCCTAACTTTATTGTTGCCTTTTACAGTAACTGCAATTCCCTCAATATAGGCAGACATGTTTTTTCGGTTTATTTTTAAGTGTCCTGTTATGTGAGCGGGATTTATCAAAAATCTGCCCCACAAAGAGGTGTCGCTAAGAAAATTGTTGATATGTAAATTGTTAAACGCAATGTCTGTTTAAAGTGACACTTACGAGCAGGTATTGCCGATGGTGGGGAATTTTATATTCGTCCGCTTGGAACTGCTGCTTGGATTTTTGCTAAAGATAAATGTTAAGAACTAAAGCTGGGCATTATTCGTCAAGCCCCGAACCGCAGCACAATAGAATTACCGCTGCTGATTGCTCCAATGTCCAGCCCAACTATTGGTAATACCAATGTTAGCTGTGGTTTTATTTGTCGGTTATTACAGTCTTATTGAAAGCTCAAGATGTCCACCGAGTCCAAGTTCAACAATTTTTTGAAGTGTGGAAATCCGTACTTCTTTGATATTGTTTTCAATTTTGGATATCTAACCTTTGTTTGTTCCTGTCTTCTCTGCAAGTTGTTCCTGTGTCATTCCTTTTTCAAGTCTGGCTTGTTGAATAAGGAAACCAAGCTTAAATGCTTCGTAGCCTTTTTCAAACTTATCTCTTTTGTTTGTTCCTTTCTGCCCGTATTCTTCGTCAATGAATTGGTCAAGCGTTTTTATGTTGTTTTTCGCTTTCATATTCTTTCTTAATTTTTAATGCTTTTTCAATTTCTGTTTTTGGTGTCTTTTGTGTTTTCTTTTGAAATCCGTTTGCTAAAACGACAATTTTTCCTTCGTCAAAAAAACAGAAAATCCGAAAAATGTCGCTTCCAACTTTTACCCTAATTTCATAAAGTCCGTCCGTTACTTCCATATGTTCCAAATAGTCGGTCGGAACTCGTTGTATGGTCTCAATAAGTTTGAAAGTTCATATAATTTTTTCCTTTACTTTCTGTCTCTGTTAATGATAGAAGTCGGTAAAGTAATTTTTATATAAGGTTATGGTTCTAACTTTAGAGTCACTCATATTTTTGCAAACCTACAATAAGTTGTCTGATTGTACAGCTTTATTTTTATCTGTCTGTTGAGGATTGTTTAACTGTTGAGGGCTTGGTAAATCACACTTACGGTTCGGGTATTGCCGCAGTGGGGGATTTTTAGCACTAATGTTCAATAGATGTACTGCCTGTTCGTTTACCCACAAAAGTTTCATAGAAGCACGTCAGCCCCCATTGCGGCAATACCTTGTTGCCTGCTGCCCCATTTCTTGGTCGCTTTGTTGTCTGTCAGTTGAGCGTTGGTAAAAGCACACTCTTTTGCAAGCTTTGGTTTGTGTGTCGGCTTTGTGTGGCTTGCAAATGTGTGTGCTTGTGTGGCGGCGTTTATAGATATTTTTTCAGAATTTTTTCTCTTTGTTCTTCAATGTCCGCAATTACATGTGTCTTTGCTTTATCTTCCAAAATATCAATTTCCTTCAATATTTTTTTTGTTACTTTAATATCAGTAAATAAAGGAATTTTGACTTTTTCAATGTCATTGCCGTACACATGAGGTTGGGCTTGTCCTCTCTGTAGTTGATAAAATTGAGGTTGTAACACTTTCAAGAAATGGAATAATAATCTTGTTGGCATCAGCTTCTCGTCCCTTGATTTAATTGTGTTACAGTCCGATGCGAAAATTGGTGTGTCAAAGTAATTTAAGTAACCTGCATAAGCACCAGAGGCGCTAACAGTAATTATATTTCCATCTCGATTGGGGTGGTTGTGGAAATAAGCTGGTGTTTGTCCACCTGCAATTACAGGAATAGTTCCCTCAACTGTCTGTGCTTTTGTAATTGATTTTCCTTTCTTTACATCAGCAATACTTACTATTGTAGTAAGATTATTTGTTCCCCATAGTTCTTCGTATTTGATGTTGGTTTTAGTAATCTTTTTAATTTTTTTATCAAAATCAACTTCGGTGAAGTCTAATAAATCAATAAGGTTTAGGTACTCAACATTTTTGTTTAATGAATCTGGAATTGCTAAATCTGTTTTTCCTTTAAATCCTTGTGCAATGTAATAATTTGCTTTTTCTATGTTTACTGGATCATTACTGTCATACAAGCTTGTACATTCGTCAATTGGACTTCCTTTTTTTATGGGATGTATTCCTTCATTACCTCTACGGTTGCTGAATTCATATCCTAAGAATTGTTTTTCATCACTCTTTTCACCAGTTTTTATATAAACTAACCTTTGAGGCAATGCAACAATGAAATACACTATCTTTTCCTTTTCGATAGCGATTATTTTATCCAATTTTTCTTCTTGGTTACCTGTTAGTTTCTCTAAATATTCTTTGTAAATATCGTGTTCTAATACTTCGGTGTTGGGTTTCTTTTTTAGTAGAGTAATGAAATCTTTAAATGCAATATCTCCCCAGGTATATGAAACATATTCTTTAACTGGTTTTTCAATACCGTTAATAGTAATGTCTTGGAAATTTTGAAAGAACCTATCAACAGACGCTTTGATGTTTACAAAGTCGGCATTATTTTTCCTTCTTAATGAGAATATAATTGTTTTAATATCTGTCGCCATGAAGGTGTTGGTTCCTAATTCTGTTATAGCTATTATGTCAAAGTATTGTAGAATTATTTCTCTTGCTTGAATGTTTAGAATAGAGTTATTGTCCAAAATCGAGTTTGGCAATATGATACCAGCAACACCACCATCTTTCAATAATTGTTTGGTGCGTTCAATAAACAAACACTCTATTTCGCTGCTTTGGTCGGTTAATCTTGAATAAAGGTTAAAAGCTTGCTTGGCTTTTTCTTCATCAATCATATTGCCTTTGAAAGCAGAAACCGAATAAGGTGGATTTGAAATAACGACATCAAATTGCTTGTTGTCCTGCGAATATGTTTTGTCAGTTTCTTTCAATAAATTTTTAAATTCTTTGGAAGTCTTAAAGTCTCCCAATCCATCTCCATGAATTACTTTTGCCAATCCGTCACCATGCAAATAGCAACTAACTTTTGCAGTTTTTACCAAACGATAATCCTTTTCAATAGCATAAACATAATCTTCTGCCCAATCAAACTGGTCGTCTTTCCATTTCTTTAATGCTCGTTTAGTTGCTGGCGTATAGCTGTTTTCATCAATGGTGTCAATGTATTTTTGAACTTCTTCCATTGATTCTGTAATAAAGTGTCCGCTGCCAGCTGCATAATCTATTATTGTTGGCAATAAATCACTTTTATTTCCTTGTTGTAACTTTTGTTCTGTGATTTCCTGTAAAGGAAGGCTTTTAATAATAAACCTTGCAACTGGTACAGGGGTAAAAAATTGTCCTGATTCTTGTTTTAGACCAGTTGTTAGCAATAACTCGAAAAAGTCACTTAGAAACTGCTGGCGATAATTATAACGAAGCTGGTAAACCTGCAAAAGTTCAACAACTTCTTTTACAACCTTTGCATTGTCCTGAAAAGAGGCATCATCATATACCTCTTTAATAGCAAACTCGTTGTTTTTCTTTAAGCGAATTTCAGTAAGAATTTCTTTAAATTTTTCTTTGTATTGGTCTTCTACCTGTTGAAATTGTTTCTCAAACTCACTATCACTCACATCTGTTACTTTTTTCTCAAGAAGCTCTAACATTCCTCTGTTGTAAAGGTCTGTAAGTCTTTTTTGAAATGAAATGTGAGTATCTTCTCCTTCAAGCCATTGAAAGTGTAGTTGTTCATCATCGTTTCTGTCCTCATCAACTATTTTGCAAAGGAACAATGTGAAAATTTTATTGAATGCGTTAGGCTTATCAGAAACAACGTTATGCCGTAAGATTTCCAAAAATCTATTGAAAATAAAGCTGCTGTCTTCTTGTTTAAGAGTCTTTAAGTCTTTTTTGGTTAAAGCCTTACTATGAAATTCGTAAGGTGTTACCCAAGATTCAAAAATACCGTTCGATTTTGGTAGTTTGTTCCAACGGTCGTAAAAGTCTTTTACATTACCTGCTTGTCGGTAATCTTCCTCTATTTTGATAATTTCGTTTCTATATTTTACTTCGTTACCATCAAGTTCGGACGCATAAAGCATTAAAACATCAGCATCTTTGTCCTGCTGAAAATAAGTAAATAACTGACCTCCATCTTTTTCAATTTTTTTTAGCTCTTTATCAAATTCTACCTCCCATGTTTTGCATTCAATCATTAGATATGCACTACCGTCCTCCCTTTTAACTAAAATGTCTAATCTTCCACTTGTTCCGTGCCCTGTTGCCCAAGTTTTTTCTAAGACAATATTTTTGGGCTGATAGCCCTTTTCCAATAGTCTGTCAACGCATTCTAAAACAACCCAATTTTCTTTTTGAGAAAAGTTGAGTGTTGTTTTTCGTTCAACTTTTATTAAAGTTCCAAGATTTATTTTTTCTTGTTCAAAGTCCACTTCAAGGCAATAGTTCCCACATACAGCATACTTCTTTTGGAAAATACCGGAGGTGTTTTCTTTTGGTATGAAACCTAATTTCCTTATGAGGTTTTTTTGCATGATTTCTATTGAAAAATTTTTCCTTGTTTTGAATTCTTGTTTTTAATATACTTAACTGTATCTTCTGCTACTGCAAAAACATTGTCAGAACAATGGTTTTTGTACGCTTCTGTTGCAAAAAAATCTCCGTAAAAAAGGTCATTGATTTTTTGGTAGTCAATGTTCAAAAGTTCCGCAAGCTTTTTTAGTTTGGCTTTGCTAAACTTTTGTGTTCCGTTTTCAATTTTGCTGATGGCAAAAGCATTGATACCAACTTTAGCACCAAATTCAGTTTGTGTCCAACCGAGCTTTTCTCTTTCAGTTTTTATGAAATCACCAAATCTTGCCATTTTTATGTCTGCTTTTTTTAGACTTGACCTATTGTTCGCAAATTAAAGGGTTTTTAGTCAATCTCTCAAGTTTTTTGCTAATTTGTTTAGCTATTGAGGGGGGCGGTGGCAAAATTGCGGCTCTTTTGCAAGTTGATGTAGCACTGTCGCTCGTCAGGGGTAACGAACAAGGCTTTATGCAGGTTGGGAATTAGTATTCCGTCTGCCGATAACCGCTGCTGATTGAAAATAGGTTGATGAAGTTAAGTATAAAAGTTGATAGATATTCGTCTGCTGGAACTGAAGCTGGGATTTGCAAATAGCTGATGTTGTAACGTCCTGCCCAACTTGCATAAAACCCAATGTTGCCTGCCGTTTTATTTCTTGAAGTTAAGTTGTCTTACTTCTTCAAAACTGTCGTACTTTATTTCATCTTTAATTTGTTTTGATAATACTTTATTGTCAATTAAAATTTTTACGATGTCTTTCCTGTGTATGCCACAAGTTAGTTTTTCATAAACAGCTTCTAAAGGTTCTTTACATTCTTTTGTCTTGTTAGCTCGATATATGTTGATGTAACCATAAACAATAGAATGAATTGTGTCTTCGCTTTTACAATTGTTTGCTATCGTTGTCAATAATTTGTAATCGCCTTTTTTATAATTAGAAACTAATAAGTCCAAATAGTCAGAAAGGTTTTTTGTAGTGCTTAAACATTCGATTGCAAATTTGCGAATGTCGTTACCTGAAAAATATTTTAATGCTCCGGCAGCAAATTCAACAAGGCGGTCATTTTTATGGTTTTTGCCTTTTACGATTTCTAAGATTGGCGAATAATCATAAGGATATTTTACTCGGTCAAAAACCTTCATATACTTTTCAAGCTTTATTCTGTCTGTTTCTTTTAGAAAATCATTAGCAAGTTTTTTAATGTCCGCCTTTTTTATTCGCTTCGCCTCAAAAGGATTTATAGGAAATCTTCTTGCTTTATTGTTTATCCTTTCTGTTATTGTTTCATAATTAATGACTACAACTGGTTTTTTATAATCTTTTCTACCGTCTTCAGTTTGTTTAATATTGTCAAGATAAATTTTTATAAAAGGATTCTCTTTACTTGCTTTTTCAAGTTCTTCTTGAGCTTTAATGTTTGGATAATCTTTCTGGAAATGTTGAATAATTGAACTGTCTTGCCAATTGTCTGGACTTTTTTCTAAGAATTTTCCAATTGTGGTTGCAATGTATTTTAATCCTTCTAAGCCGTCAAGCCTAATTATTGAAGCATAGCCGCACCAATCAGAGCCGTTAATTATTTTCTTAAAAAACCGTTTATAAATTGCTTGTCGAGCCTTCTTGTTGCCTTGCTTTGCAAAAAATGCTGCAAGGTCAAAAAGTTGAACTAATGCCCATGTGTCTTTTTGTTCGTCTGTAAGACCTTGAAGAATTGCATTATGAATTTTGTCTTGCTGTTTTGAAAATGAAATGAGTTCTGAAATATACAATGCTCTGCTGCCTTCTGATTGTCCGTCATAAGCGTAGTTGGTCAACGAAGCCTTAATAATGTCAGTCGAAAAGTCAATATTAGGGTTCTGCTGCATAATAAAATGAGCTTCGCCCGTTCCTCGTCTAATAGAACTTTTAAATTTTTGTTTGATTACTTTATTATCGGTCATTTATTGTTAGTCCATTGAAGTTAATAGGGTCGTCCAAAAATGGCAGGCAACACTCAAATATGCGAAATTTTTTGCATACCATAAAATTTTTATTCTCCTGCTTGTCAGCCGTTTATAATTTGATACCTTTAAGATATACAAAATGCGAAGCCTATTTTTGATATCAGTTTGTTTAAGATTTCTTTGGGCACCCATTATGATAAACAAGTGATCTGGATACGGTTCGACTACGATAAAGCACTTATCGAACATCTGCGAAACCACACTAAAGCGCATTGGTCGGCTTCGCAAAAGGCTTGGTATTTGGCTGATAATTTGCACAACCGTAACCTTTGTGGCCTGCAGCCTGAGATTGTGGGCAAAGACGTTTTGCTCAAAATATCGGAAATCAATATGCCCGAATTTCTAAAATTTCAGAATATGCTTGTCCTAAAACGCTATTCCCCAAACACCATCCGTACCTATTCAATTGAGTTTGCACAGTTGCTTTATGTCCTTAAAAACCAATCCGTCCAAGACCTCTCGCCGGATCGGTTGCAAAGTTATTTTTTGTTCTGCCACCAAGAATTGAATTTGTCCGAAACCCAAATCCACAGCCGTATGAATGCTATCAAATTTTATTACGAACAGGTGTTGCACCAGTCCAAAATGTTTTTTGATATTCCCCGTCCCAAAAAACCTTTGCTCCTTCCCAAATCGCTGAATGTGGATGAAGTAAAACGCCTTTTTGCGGTAACTGAAAATTTAAAACACCGTCTTATTTTGCAACTTTGCTATGGAATGGGATTGCGTGTGAGCGAAATCGTGCATCTCAAAATTTCGGACGTTGATAGTCGCGATATGAAAGTTCGCATACACAGAGGAAAAGGCAAAAAAGATCGTTTCGTAAATCTGCCCAATCTGGTGTTGGAAGACCTGTGGAATTACTACAAAGAATACCGCCCCAATGATTATCTTTTCGAGGGGCAATACGGCGGGCAATATGGCGTTCGCTCGGCTCAATTGGTATTTAAAAAAGCAATGAAAAAAGCCAAAATAAATAAACAAATCGGCATTCATGGACTGCGGCACAGTTACGCCACGCACCTTTTGGAATTCGGCACGGATATTACGTTTATCCAAAAACTATTAGGGCACAACAATATCAAAACTACGCAGATTTACACCCATATTACCGACAGGACACTGACTAATGCAGGCTTGCCGTTGGATAAAATATGAGAATGATCGCTTGGGCTTGCCTTCATTCCCAAACGTGCCTTTTGAAAGGAATCCAGTGTGTCTTTTGAAAAAGAGTACTTTTTACCCGCCATAAATCCTTTCAATCTGCTTCTTGTACTTTTCCTCGATAACCTTTCTTTTCGGGGAGAGCTTGGGCGTCATTTCGCCATTTTCAATGCTCCATTCCCGGGGCAGGAGTTCAAATTTCTTGATTTTCTCCACATGGTTAAAATGCCTGTTGTGGTGTGCCACTACCGAGTGGAAGAGTTTTTGCACCTCCTCATGACGGATAACCTCCTCGTTGGTCATGGGCGTGGTGATGTTTTGCTCCTTTAACCACTCCCGCACCATTTCAAAAGTAGGCACTATCAGGGCGCCCACAAACTTGCGGTGGTTGCCCACCACCAGGATTTGCTCGATGAACTTGCTTTCCTTCATCCGGGTCTCGATGGGCTGCGGGGCTACATACTTGCCACCACTGGTCTTGAAAAGTTCTTTTTTGCGGTCGGTAATTTTAAGGTATTTGCCTTCTACCCATTTGCCTACGTCGCCCGTGTATAGCCAGCCTTCTTTGATCGCCTCGGCTGTCAGTTCAGGATGTTTATAATAGCCCTTCATCACGCAGGGGCTTTTGACAAGGATTTCCCCGTCATCGGCCAGCTTTACTTCCACCCCGTCAATCGGCAGACCGACGGTGCCAAAGTAAACTTCGTTATGCACGCGCCTGTTGGCGCTGATGATGGGGCTGTGTTCCGTAGGGCCATAGCCTTCGTAAACCGGAATGCCTGCCGCATGGAACATGCGCAGGATGCGCTTTGGCACGGCGGCCCCGCCTGCAATGATGAATTTGATATTGCCGCCCAGTGCTTCCCTCCATTTACTGAAGACCAGCTTGCGGGCGAGCCGTAATTGTAAATGGTAAAAAAGCCCTTGCTTTTTGCGGTTGTTATATTTGTTGCCCACGCGCACGCTCCAGAAAAACAACAAACGTTTGATGCCTTTCAGCGAAGCGCCTTTGAACATGATTTTCTCATACACTTTTTCCAACAGGCGCGGAACGGTGGTGAAGCTGTCCGGTTTTATATCCAGTAAATCGTTGGCAATGGTGTCAATATTTTCTGCGTAATAAATGCTTGCCCCGCAAAAAAAGTACATATAAGTGCCTAACTTTTCAAAAATATGATTGAGTGGTAAAAAGCTCAGCATTTTAAGATGCCGGCCTTCCGGGTAAGGAAAGAAAGCCTTTACCAAAAAAAGATTGCTGATGATATTGGCATGGCTCAACATGACGCCCTTGGGCATACCCGTTGTGCCGGACGTGTAAATGATGGTGGCAATGTGGTCTGCCGGAATATGCGATTTTATTTCCGCTACTTTTTCCAGCGAGTCTGCATCTGCCGATGCGATAAGTTCTGAATAATGGTCACACCCCGCTATCTCATCAAAACAGTAAATGCTTTGCAGGGAAGGGATGTTCATGGCACGGGCTTTTTCAAACAGTTCCCGGTTGCCGACAAAAAGAAATTTGACCTCTCCTTGGTTTAGGATATACTCCATTTCCAGTGTGTTTGTCGTAGGGTAGATGGGCACCAGAATTGCGCCTGTTTGTTGCACCGCAAGGTCTGTAATCACCCATTCGGGACGGCTGTTGCTGACGATGCCTATCTTGTCGCTGCTCTCTGCGGTGAAATGGCCGCCGCTAACACCTTTCTTTAACAGTCCTGCTGATAGCTTATCCGCCATGTCGGCTACTTCCTTAGTGGAATAAGGTTTCCAACGGCCATTGATTTTGGCGTTTAAAGCATCGGGTTTTTCAAAATGTTTTAGTTGGTAAGCAATGGCATCAAATAATCTGTAATCAGGGTATTCCATTCCAAAAAAATGATATTTTCCCGTGCCTGTAAGTAAAGGCAAAAAGCCTCATGCTGTGCGTTTCCCTAACCTTGAACCGACAGGCCGTGGGTTATAAGTTTGTTTGCGTAAATTTTAAATAAAAAAAGCCGCTCATCAAGAGCGGCGATAAAGGTAAAATTATTTATTTATAGAACTGCCCTTTGGGCATTTTAAAAATACGTCCTTTGTGGAACTCGGTAAACCTGTCATAATTAGCTTTGTTCAATTCTGCCCAGTTTTTGAATGCGTCCATATTGCTGGCAGGGCCAAACATCCATTGATTATAACTGTCAAACAAACCGTCTTTCATCAACTGTGTGTGATATTCAAACAGATAATAGGGAAACTTGGCCGCATAACTGTTGTTCCAGTCCAATATAAAACGGGTGCGTATCATCGCCAGTGTTTCGGGAGTAAGCCCTTGAACAGTTATGCCGCTTTGTCGGCTAAACGTTTCCAGCACCGCTTTTTCAAATTCGTTCTTGCTTTTTTGTGCCGCGCTGTTCAGGTTGCTGTTGGCAAAGAGTTTTTGTTTGTAGGCATCCAGCACCATTGCCTTGATTTGGCTTGACTTAGGGTTCAGGCTTTCCATATTGGCATATATTTCGCCATAAATGATGGCCCATATCAGGTCATCGGGTTGTTTGAAATAATAAATAGCCGCGTTATAATAGTTGCCGCTA
Source organism: Niabella sp. (assembly GCA_047601605.1). Taxonomy (GTDB): domain Bacteria; phylum Bacteroidota; class Bacteroidia; order Chitinophagales; family Chitinophagaceae; genus Niabella. The sequence continues at coordinate 556,221 of JASGIU010000003.1, read as the reverse complement.
TAGCTGGGGTTTTCGCGGATGCCGGTTTCCCATACGGCGATGGCGTCCTTGCTCTTTCCTGTCATGTCAAGATATTCGCCATACTCACTGTTGAGCGCGCCGTTTCCCGGAAATTTCTTCAGAGCTGTTTTGTAGATCTTTTCAGTTTCCTTGGCATTGTTCAGTTGCCTGTAAACATTGCCCGCAATTTGATAGCACTGCTCGTCCGCATCCGGCCTGTCCAAAAGTATTTTTACAAAATCCAATGCGCGCTGGTTGTCTTTCTTATAATAATGCGCTAACGCCAGGTCTTTTTGCAGGGCGATATTGCCGGGGTTTTCGCTATAGGCTTTGTTCAGGATAACAAGGGCATTGTCAAAGTCGCCCGTCTGCATAAATTTATAGGCATTGTTACGGGAAGTGTTGACGTCCTGCGCCATTGAGATAAGAGAACCGGTTAGCAATAAAACCGCTGCGAATAAATGCTTCATTCAATAATTTTTTAATCAATTAAAATATCTGAAAACCAAGAGGTTTTCGGGATACGTTCAAATTTTGAGCCTTTTTTGCGACCCAACAATGAGAAGACGCAAATTTATGCCAAAGGTTGGGCAAAAACATCCAAGGGTTCTCTTTTTATGAAAAATAAAGGGAAAAAGCAAAAGGGGAGGACGGTATCTCGGGGCAATTTGTCGGGAAATCTGTAAAAAGTATCCTTTTATCGTTAAAATGTCTCCGCGCGGTAAGGGCGTAAAATTTAATTTTGCTATTTATATTATAGCAAAAAATGGTCAGGAAAATACTCAACATACAGGAGTTTGTGGAATATGCAAGGTTTTCGCCTTTAAAAAACGAGAATCTGCACATCGTCAATTTTGAGAACGAAAAGAATATCCTGCGTAAATCTCAAAAGATAAATATTGATTTTTACCTGATGGCGATAAAGCCGCCACTGGAAAAAAATCAGATTATTGACCAAAAATTTGAAGATCAGGCGAATTCTTTTTTATATGTGGACTGCCCGCAGAATACCATGGCCTGGGATGTGAACGAACCGGATTCTGGTTATGTCATCATGGTCAGCCCCAAATTGATACACCGGTTTGCCAAGGATTATAATTTTGTTCATTACAACAACCACGAAGCGCTGTATCTCACCAAAGAGGAGGAAGTGCTGCTGTGGGACTTGTTCAAAAAGGCGTACACTGAATTTCAGAAACCGCATTATGCCAAAGAGGTGATTGTGTCGTATATCGCGCTGATATTGTCCTACACGCAGATATATTACAACCGCCAGTTTGATACGAGGAGTACGATATATCATGAGGTAGTGGAGGATTTTTATAATAACCTAAAAGATTATTACGGCAGGGAAGACGGCGTTTCGGGGATGCCCTCTGTGGCTTATTTTGCACAAAAGGCCAATTTGTCGCCCAATTATTTCGGCGACTTGATAAAGCATTTTACGGGTGAATCGCCCATTGAGCATATACAGGATTTTGTACTGGGGTTGGCAAAGGACAAGCTCAAAAACACTTCTTTATCCATTTCGGAAATATCTTACAGCTTGGGGTTTGACTATCCTAATTATTTTGCCCGGTTCTTCCGCAAGAAAACAGGCATGTCGCCGAAAGTCTTTAAGAATATGTGACGGAATGCTGATGCCCCGCCTACCGGATGGGCCGGGATTGGGCGGATTTTTACCACCTTGTCCAAATATGATTTTATACCTTTTCTGAAATCGGACACACTTGCTGTCAACATGATTTTGTGTCTTATTTTGTATAAAATTACGTACAAAATAAAAATAATCAATTTTCCGTTTTTGTTGCTCTTATGAGTAAAGGTCAAAGGTGTTTAAAGATACTACTATCCCAACACAACTTTTCGGTGCTTTTGTCCCCAGGCAACGATTTGGCCAATCAAAGGTTCTAACGACTTGCCGTGTTTGGTAAGACTGTAAATAACAGACACAGCGCTTGAAGCCTCCACATTCCGGCTGACCAGCTTATTCATTTCTAGATATTTCAATTCTTTGGTTAAAGTGCAGGGCGTGATGCTTCCTAAATCGCGTTTGAGCTCATTGAATCTTTTTTCTTTGTCGCAAAGACTTGCCAGGATAGCGCCCCGCCAGCGTCCACCAATGATGTCAAGCACATCCTGAACATCTCTTAACTGAACTTCCTTTTGCCTATTCTTCATGTGGGTTGTTCTGTAGTATCCTAAAAGATAGTGGTATTTTTTGCAAATGTAGTATATTTTAGATACCGCGTTTGTACTTTTGCCGAAAATAACTGAACCCTCAAAATGAACATTACAATTATAGGAGCTTCGGCTGGCGTTGGGCTTGAAACGGTAAAAAGAGCGTTACAACGAAATCATAAAGTAACGACGCTTTCCCGGTCTGAAATAGCATTGCCCAATAATCCGAACCTGACAACAATAAAAGGAAGTGCATTAAATAAAACTGACCTTGAAAAATCCATAGAAAATGCCGATGCTGTCATCGTGGCTTTGGGGACAGGCACAAGTATGAAGCCGACCACGTTATATTCCGATTTCGCGAAACTTTTAGTAGAAGTTCAGAAAGAAACCGATACGCAGCTTCCGTTCATTGTGGTAACAGGTTTTGGCGCAGGAGAAAGCGGTGCTTACAATAGTTTTATAATGAAACTGTTTTTCAAATTTTTGCTCAAAGATGTATATGCCGACAAGGCAAAAATGGAAGAGGTCATTACAAAGTCAAAACTTAGATGGGAAATCGTGCGGCCCGGGCTTCTGAAAGACAAGCCATTAACAGAAAAATACAGAGTAGAAACCAAACTTTATAAAGGCATCAATATGGGTAGTATCAATCGTGCCGACGTTGCCGACTTCCTTGTAAAACAGGCCGAAAATCCTACCGAACTGAACAAGTATGTATCACTATCAAACAAATAAAAACAATGCCTCAAAATAATGAGCCGATAGATCATAAAATTGATTTCGAATACAGCTTTCATCATTTAGGTATCCCTACACAGGAGATAAGGCCTGATGAACATTACAGCGAAAGCTTCAAAATGTACACATCAGACAATGAAGGGAAATTCAGAATCCAGTTTCAGCGTTATGAAGAAGACAGTCCGTTGCATCCCATCATAAAAAACAAGCCACATATCGCGCTAAAAGTTGAAAATCTGACGAGTGCTATACAGGGATTTGATGTTATCTTAGGGCCTTATGAGCCCATACCCGGCTATAAAGTTGCAGTTATAAACGATGGAGGAATGCCCGTTGAGTTAATTGAAACCAACCTGACAGATGAAGAGCTTTGGGCTGATGCAAAGAAACAAGATGATTTAAATACAGATGGATTAAACCTGAAATAAAATTGGCCGGAAGGCCTTCTCTCCGGCGGAAAAAAAATATGTGATGTAACGTTAATGAGATTCCCGCATGTCTGTCGGCAGGGTATTAGGTACCTTATCCCATTTGTTACATCATAACCTTCAACTTTATCGACTGCTGTAGAAATCAGTAAAATGTATCCATTTTCCCGTAATCTGTTTACGTTTGGACGCCACCCTCAGGCGTACATTTGTCTTTTCAAAATGAATGGTGATTTTTTTAAAATATAAATTATGACAACACAAAAAGTAAATTTCAGGAACAGCAACAACGGCAATATCACGATGGCTGCTATTCTTTTCTTCCCCGAAGGATTCAGTGAAGCAAACAAGTATCCGGCAATCGTGGTAACGCACCCTGGTGGTGGCGTAAAGGAGCAAACAGCAAGCACTTATGCGACCAAATTAGCTGAAGCTGGTTTTGTGGCCATTGCTTACGATGCTTCTTATCAGGGCGAAACCACAGGTGAACCTCGTTTGTTAGAAAATCCTTACATCCGTGTAGAGGACATCAGCGCCGTTATAGATTACATCAGCGCTTTGCCTTATGTTGATGAAAACCGCATCGGTGCAGCAGGTATCTGTGCGGGTGGGGGTTACTCTTTAAACGCAGCTATCAATGACCACCGTATCAAAGCAGTAGCTGGTATCAGTACCGTAAATATAGGTGCTATGTACCGCAATGGCTGGGGAAATGAAGTAAAAGATGCAGACGCTATGCCGTTATTGATGATGGGTGCCGATGCACGTGCCAAAGAAGCGCAGGGAACAGACGGAGGACAACTGCCCTTTGCTCCTGAAACAAAAGAAAGCGCACCTAGCAAGGAAATGGAAGATGCGTGGGAATATTACCGTACACCGCGTGCCATGTGTTCGACCTCTCCGGGTTATGTACTTTCAAGAAGCTTAACGCAATTGGTAACGTATGACGCGTTCAATTATGCAGAAGCTTTTCTGACACAACCCGTGCAAATCGTGGTAGGCAGAGAATCCGGAAGCAGATGGATGAGCGAAGATATTTATAACCGTGCCGCAAGCGCTGATAAAAATCTTCACATAGTGAACGGGGCTAATCACATGCAGCTATACGACATACCGCAATACGTGGAAGAAACCACTTCGGTTATTGTTCCGTTCTTTAAAAAGAATCTTTAACAGAATATTCTTGCGGTAGCAGAGAAGCTCAAAAGATTAAAAATTAATTTTGCCACAAAGCGCAAAGACATCAAGTACAGAAAGAAAGTATTTTGTGCCTTCGTGTCTTTGTGGCATTTTTTGTATTCCCGCCCTTGATGGTCTTATAACCTGCAAGAAAAAAACACGTATCCTACAATATTTTATTCGGCAAATTATTCCGGTTCATCATTTACATATTCCAGGATATCTCCGGGCTGGCAGTCCAATACTTCACAAATAGCCTCCAAGGTGCTGAACCGAATGGCTTTTGCTTTGCCTGTTTTCAGAATGGAAAGGTTCGAGAGAGTCAGACTCACTTTTTCGGAAAGCTCGTTAAGCGACATTTTCCGCTTTGCCATCATCACGTCTAAATTTACAATAATTGGCATAGCTTAAATGGTTAAGTCATTTTCAGATTTCATATCTATAGCATTCTGCAATACTTTTTCAAATATTGCCGCAGCAGTTGCAACTACAATAGAAACAAAAATAGTCATGATACAAACGGCAAGGAAACCAGCAGGGTCATCTTCTTTACTATGAAATATCCGTATATATACTCCTGCCATCAGAATTAAAATACTCAGTGCGATTGCACAATACTTTATACTCTTTAAAGCCTTAACAGAGCCTGACGAGAACACTTTATTTTGTCCAATATAACCCAGTAATTTGAACGCTTTGTACAACGCAATAAAAAAAGCTATTGATGCCGCGTATCCATATAAGATGAACGGATCAGAGTAGATACGAAACAAGTCCAAGTTTGTGGCTCTGCCTTCAGCTAAGGGCGTCCAAATCAAAAGGGAAAGTGCTATAATACTAATAAGCACGATGACTGCCTGAAGAAATACTATTGAAATTCTTTTCATAGTGATTTTGTGTTATACTGTTAAATCGTTTTCGGTTTGAAGTTCTATTCCTCTTTTGAAAATAATTGCAATAATATAAATAACTGCGGCCATCAGTATAAATGCCTGACTGTCTGCCCAAAACAGGTCCAGGTTATCGATTGCATAACCTTTATGCTGTAAAATTCTGACTGTCTGCCGGGCGATATAACTGAGTATTCCTACAGAAAAGGTATAATAGCTGATCTTTGTTATCTGATCTGAAACAAAACGGCTGAAAGGTTTTGAAAAATCAAATTTGTGCATTAACCTGATGACGGTATAAAACAAATGCGCTTTCAAAATAGCGATTGCCAGGATAAGTGAATAGATACTGAAAAAGACCCATTGGCTACGGTTATACATTTCGCTCAGGTCCAACTTTTGATACAGGTTATGGACAAACTCAGGTTTGTAGATGGCAAAAATAAAATTGACGATCAAACCTCCTGCGTTAATAGATAGACCAACAAAAATGATCCAGGCTACAATAAGTAAGCCCTTAAATACGATATTACTTCCTGATGACATAAAATAAAAGCTTTAAATTTATCATCAAAAATAATAAATATTTATTGATAAACAATAAATAAATTTTGATAAATAAGAAATTCCACCCTCACAGGCAAAAAAGAAGTTATTGGAGATAATTTCGGCAATGGCAAAAAAGTAAGGTCAGAAGCCTGTTAACCCACACACTACCAGCACAGTCTTTCCCGTGGTGTTAGTTAACTGAAAAACAGAGTTTATCGGATTTATTCTTGCAGTAAAATACCTGCATTTCATAGTCTCCTTTGTCGAGATATTTTTTATTGCCCGGCAATACCACCAGGCTATACAAACTAAATTCCCCCGAAATGTTGTCGCCCGGCTTTAACAGATATGCGTTACTTTTAATTTGGTCGTTTGTGTATGCCTGAGAGATAAGTATTGCCTTGTTCTCATACTTCAAGACAGATTCACCCGTTTTTCTGTTTGTTAATTTAACGGAGGTCGCAGCCGGACCGCCGGTATTTAATTGAGGCTTATCGAACCAAACACTTTTAGTGGTTTGACTTTTGTTGGTTAACGTTATCGTTACAAGGATCTCCCTGCCAAATGTTAATGTATCGGCTGCAAGTTTAGCCGTTACGTCAACAACAGGACATTGCCAAAGAGAGTTGTGCGGCTGTGCAATAGAACTCTCGGTGCCGACAAAAAAGATCGCTACTATAAAAATAAAATGTTTCATGAAGGATAGTGATTGTCTTCGAAGTTACTAAATATTCTTTACACCAGCGAGATGTTTGTATGGGATTCGATCTGTATATAATGTCCTCTATCGAATAGAAAAAGTATACGTTTTCTCATAATCCCGGTGAACACAATAATTGACCGTTTTGCGGGTATTATTGAAAACGGCTGACCATTGCGTAGGCCATTCTTCGTCATTCAGCACCGCGCTTTTTAATAGCCCCATCCCTTCCTTTTCTGTAAGCGTGTTGTTTGTTTTTGCTAAAGTAGTGGCAAGCGTATCGTAGCGGTCGTACCCTTCTCCCCTATCCTTCCATTCACCGGGAGTGAGCAGGAAATTAGTAGCACACCGTGCACCATTGAGCACACTCATTTTGTTGTTGATATATTCCACGATCGCCGTATTGCCGGAAGCATCCGCAATCTGGAAATGGTAATTGCTCCCCGCTGAGGCGTTCATGTCGTATTGCTTCAAAAGGTTGATCGCTTCCGAAACAATAGCGGCCTTATCCAAAACCATTCGTATCGCCGTAGATGTGGTAAGCCCTAACTTTCCGGTGCGCTGTTTAGTTGGTTCATCAAATATCTGCAATACCGCAATCGATAGCCCTTTTTCGTTGATACCGTCCATGGGCGCGTAGGCTGATGCGAGGATAACGGCTTTATCCAGAAAACCGGCATTGGTAGGCAGGTTATCTTTTCCATAACCCAGGAAATCCAGGTCAACTGTGGAGATGGAAGCATACCCGTTTTGGGGATACGTTTTAAGTGCAAGGATCGGCGTAGGCTTAAAATCAAAATTGCGACCGAAGATATAATCACCATCTGGGGTTTGAGCGGCAAAAGTGCTGCAACCAAAATCGGGCAGCTCAAATTCGAGCGGAATACCTTTGAGCAGTTTTTTGGAAACGAACTTCACAACTTCAGCATCTGTCCTTGCTCCCTGCTTTAGAAATTCGTCCAGCCCGTAATCTCCGTGGTATTCCATAGAAAACAAAGCGGTGCTTTCAACCCGCTTCAGTGTACTCAACGCTTTTAGTTCTTTATGGAACATAGCGTATAAGAAAGTACCTGCCGCAATAACAATAGCTAATAGTATAAGCCCGATCCTTTTCAGTGTTTTATTTTTCATCACATTTCTGTTTTTAATTACGATGCAAAATAACCGCCGTTCCAGGTGCTGAACAAGGGCATATTTCCGAAATAATAGTCAAAAGGTCGAAAATTCACTTTTAATATATTATTTAAGTGGTTAATTTTACCGAAAAAGGGCCTCCAAATGGATATCAGCATAGCGTCATTCGGTAGTAAACAGTCCGGAGATTATCTGTCCCAGCACTTCCTCCTGTCAGATACCCGCCAGGATTTTCTTTCTCTAAGCCCGGGCATTCCTGTAGTGATCCACGATGTAGTATTTGGCATCTGTCTAAAAGGTAAAGCAGCATTGTCGGTTAACCTGGCTACCTATCCAATAAAGAAAAACGATAGCATCATTTTACTTCCGGGTAGTATTCTCGAATACAAGGAAGAAAACATAAGCGACGGTTTTTTGCTGAAGTTTATCTCCTTTTCGCTGGAGTTTGTTAATAGCCTTGAACTGCCGGGCCTTTTTACTGGTATCAAACAAAATCCATGCGTCAGCTGCACAGCAGCAGAAGCAAACCAATTGCTTAAGATATATGCTGACTTGGAAGAAAAAAACAATCGTGAAGAACCGTCGTATAAAAAAGAGATCATACAATATACATTGATGGCTGCTATCTATGAGTTCTATGCTGTTTTTGAACAAAAAGTACAGGTATTGAAAGAACGCAACAAGGACGCGGAGTTCCAGGCTGCCTTTTTTGATCTGGTTTATGCTCATTACCGCGAACAGCACCAGCTCCGTTTTTACGCAGAACGGCTGTTCCTAAGCCCTAAATATTTAGCATCAAAGATCAAAACCCTCACCAACAGATCAGCTAACGATTGGATCAATGAATTTTTAATACTGGAATCAAAAAGCCTGCTTGCATCCACGAACAAAACCATTAAAGAAATTGCCTACGGGCTTGGGTTCCCGGATGCTTCTACGTTTGGCAAGTTTTTCAAAAAATATGAAGGCGTAAATCCGAAGCAGTACAGGGGAAATTGAACGCAGATGAAACAGATTTTCACAAAAGCACCAAGCAATGTGATTATCTACGGCTATTCTTTTTCACTCCAATCTAAGAGTGGTTTGTAAAGATTTTCGATTTTCTTATCGTTGCTGTTTCTATAAATATTGAGCAATTCTGCATTAAATTTTTTTCTTTCGGAAATTCCTTTTTTACCATCGCATTATTGATATTATCAACAATTTGAGAAAAAAGTTCTTTGTCATCTCCAACTTTGTCAAAAGAATAAAGAATAAAAAGTCCCCACGTTAAATATTCATCATAAACTTTGATAGGATTTGGATAATGTTCCGTGCTTTTATTTTCGGCATTTACCTATTTTTCTCGATTACTAAAAATAGAATTTATTCTTTCCAAATTTTTTTCACTTACTGGGCCGACATAATTGTGGTCAATTTCTGTAAAAATCATTCTTATGTTTATTGCTTTTCTGAATTTTTCGCTCAATTCTTTGTCGTCTCGAATTGTCGGTAAAAAAGAATCATTTCTTTAAAACCGTTATCCTCGAAAGTGTGTGTTGCATTCATTCCTGCAATTAAAGGAGATGTCAAAACTCTGTAACTATTGATTTTATAATCAAATCTTGTTTCTAACCACTTTTTTTGCTCATTAATTGTTGCGTATTTTTGATACTCGGTTTTTAATTCATCATAATATTTTTTGTGGTTTTTGTAAAACTTTCGGTAGTTGGATTTCTTTACAAACTCTTCTAAGTCTTTTAAATAAGTTATTATAGGATTTGTTTCAATTTCATATTTTCCTATTCCTTTTGCTGGGAAATTGTAAATATTTGTTGGAATTAGTTTATCTCCTTTGAATTTTAAACCATAAGCATTTCCTGACAGTAAAAAGTAATTAACAAGGTTTTCGCGAAGTAATTTGTCAAACTTTCCGACAACCGGAAGATTAGAAAATTGATAAAAATGTTTTTTTACATTATTAAAATATTTGGTGTCTTGTCTCGTCATGTCTGGATTTTCTTTAAAAATATAAAAACTTTTCCCGGAAATATAAAGGTGTTGTTTTTGCGTTTCCCTTTGCGTGAGGGATAGAAGCAAAAAGCCCACAGCAAAGCGAGTACTTGTAGCGGATAGCCCGACAGCGATTGCATTTTGCATTGGCTTGTGCGAGGGGAAAATGCAAGCGTTGGCACGCCCAAACAACCTCAATCAGTAAAATGTATCCGTTTTCCCGTAATCAGTTTACGTTTTGAGGCACCTCTCAATTATAATTTTGTATCATCAAAAAAGAATAACAATTAAAAAAATAGAACAATGAGTAAAGTTTGGTTTATAACAGGTGCATCATCAGGTTTTGGAAAAGAATTGGCAAAATTGGTTTTGGCAAAAGGCGACAGTGCAATCCTTACAGCACGCCGTTTGGAACCCCTACAGGAAATCGCATCTGAATATGGAGAACGGGCATTGGCAATTCAACTGGATGTTACGCATACAGAAGCCCGTCAAAATGCATTGAAAACAGCAACCGAAAAATTCGGACGCATTGATGTATTGGCAAATATCGCCGGAGCAGGTTCTTACGGAGCTTTGGAAGCATTCACTTCTGAGCAGATCCGTCAACAAATGGAACTGAATTTCTTTGCTGCAGCCGAACTATCCCGTGAAGTACTGCCGCAGATGAGAGCTCAGAAATCAGGGCATATTTTAAACCTGACAAGTATTGCCGGTTTGGTTGCTTTCCCGGGAAGCGGACTTTACAACGCATCAAAATTCGCTTTGGAAGGATTTACCGAAGCATTGCACCACGAAGTAAAACCTTTCGGTGTGCGTGTTACCCTGGTTGAACCGGGAGCATTCCGTACAGACTTTGCAAGCAGCGTATTGATGAAAGCTGAACATGAGATTGCGGATTACGAACCGTTGCACGCCGGTATGGAAGAATACTACAGAACACAAAACGGATATCAAATGGGCGACCCGATCAAAGGAGTGCAAGTGGTCATTGATATGGTGGAAAGCGATACGGTTCCGGTACGTTTAATGTTAGGAGAAGACGCTTACCATTTATGGGAAGGAGCAGCAGCTTCCCGTAACCGCGACCTTGCCAAATGGCGTGAACGCGGCGAAGACACCGCCATTCCTGGAGCAGCGAAAAATACAGCGGAAGCTCTTTAACAGAGGTGTTAAGTTCTTGAAAAATAAATAAGAATTAAAGTGTGTAGTCTGGATAAATGATTACACGCTTTAAAGTTCTTAAAACATTAAGATTTATGGAAGAAACATTGAAGAAAAATATTCCAGCATTAATAATCGGCGGCTCTCTCGGTGGATTAACAACCGCTTTGTCACTGTCGCGTGTCGGCATTTCATCGACCATACTGGAGCGGACAACCGGACGCACACAACGTGGCGTGGCCATTCGTGTTGCTGGAGCACCGTTACAAAATGCGGTAGGCAAATCCACATACAAAACCATTACCGACCTTTTGGGAGGAAATGCCGTTCAGCAGGGCACTTTACCCCACTCCTGGTGGGATGTGTATCAGGCTTTGCGTACCGCTGTAATGAAAGATGCCAGCATCCAGATTATTGAAGGTGCAAAAATTGTGGAAGTTGGACAATCGGGAAACAAGCCCTGGGCATTGAGCGAAACAGGCGAACGTTGGGAAGCCGACCTTCTGATTGGAGCTGATGGATACCGGAGCGTAGTGCGGAAATTTGTTTCCGAAGAGCAACCTCACGCAGATTATGCGGGATATATTGCCTGGCTGGGACAAGCTGAAATTCCCGCAAAATATAAAAAACGGATTCGTGGTGTCGATTTCTTTTCGGGAAACAGAGAATTGCTGGCAGTTTATCCATTGATTGAAAAAAATATGGAACTGAACCATTTTGGGTTTGGCTGGTTTGATACCAAACATAATGCCCTGATGCGTGAAATAGGCGTGATCAGCAACAACCATGTTATGAAAACGCCCCGATCAGAAGCTATTCCCGGTGAAGTGTACCATTCTTTAATTCAACAGGCAAAACGATTGTGGGATGAGCCGTGGCGTTCGGGTGTTATTCATGCCATAGAAAACAGGGAGATTATCGCCACTCCGATCTCGGAATATATTCCCAATCGTGTCGTCAGGGAAAATGTAGTGCTGATTGGTGATGCCGCACACGCGCAATCTCCAATGACCGGAGCAGGTTTTGAAGAAGCAACGCTTGATGCGGTTGCTTTGGCTAATGTATTGGAAAAAGAACAGGATATACCACAGGCTTTGGAGCATTACCAATTACTGCGTTTAAGTTCGATGAGAAGCCGTGTAGAAGCCGGGCAGGCTTTTGGAAGGTCGATGATGTAACGGTTTTTATAACGCGGGATACACAGATTTAGCAGATTTTCACAAATTAAAAGTCTGAAACTTCCTCTCCTGCCGGCAGCCAAGTGTGTCCTGTTCAGAACCATTTTAACGTGGGAAAAACGATCAGGGGCCTCACCATAAAAGCTATAAATGAGAACCGCTGTGTATCTTTAATAATTAACATATAAATATAATGACAAAGCCTAAAATAATCTGCCACATGATGAGCTCAGTTGACGGGCGTTTACTAACCAGTCGCTGGACGAAGCCTTTTAGCGGAAAGGATTTTACACCGTATATAGAAACATATGAAAATGTCAGCCGGCAATTCAACGCTACAGCGTGGATGATTGGCCGGACCACTGTTCAGCAGGATTTTGATACAGGTGCTTTCGATTTTGAAAAATACGAACCGGCAAATGCGTTTGAAACATATATCGGCAACAGAACTTCTACCATTTCAGCGATCATTCTCGACCCTAAAGGCAAAACAAGCTATTACAGTGATAATCTCAATGGCGATAACGTAATTGCGGTTTTAGGGGAAACCGTTTCGGAAGCATACCTCTCCCACCTTCGGGAGAATGCTATTTCTTACCTTTTTGCAGGAGCAGACGGAACGAACCTGCAAAAAGCAATGGAAGTATTGTATCGGGATTTCGGACAGGAAACCATTCTGCTGGAAGGAGGAGGAATTATCAACGGCGCGTTCCTCAAAGCGGGCCTGATTGACGAATTAAGTATAATGGTTTACCCAGGTATTGACGGATTGGCGGGCATTCCTGCGGTGATTGATTACAATGGAGAAAACGGGGAATTTCCGGCACAAGGTCAAACGCTGGAATGCTTGTCGGCAGTAGTTCTTGACGGTGGTTTGGTATGGTTACGTTATAAAGTTCATTTTGGAACAAAGTAATAAAAACAGTAGCTGATAAAATGACTTAATGTTTCGTTATATGAAAAATTATACAGTAATAGAAAACCAAATTCCGATTGAAATTTATCAAAATTTAAGGATTGCTTGTGGTCTATCCGGCAAAACTTACGAAGCAAGTCAAATCGGATTAAAAAATTCCATTCATTCTGTGATGATTGAATTTGAAGGGAAAATAATTGGAATGGGACGAATAATTGGAGATGGAGGTTGTTTTTGTCAGATAGTTGATATTTCCATTCTTCCCGAATATCAAGGACGCGGACTCGGAAAACTAATTATGAAAAACTTATCCGATTTCATTAATGATAAATTACCTGAATCTTGTTACGTGAGTTTAATTGCGGACGGAAACGCGTCATTCTTATATGAAAAATTCGGATTTAAAGATACTATGCCTGAATCGAAAGGAATGTATCTGAAAAAATAACGGAGATTGGCTAAATTATCGGGAAAGCAAAAGATTGATGAAAGTAAAAACAAAGAAAATACTCAAAAAGATGATAATAGGAATTATAGGAACAATTGCTGTTCTGATAATCGGCGGTTTGCTTTTTATGCAGCACCCGATGTTTGGGAAAAATCCGGACGGAGCAAGGTTAGAAAGAATTAAACAATCCCCGAATTACAAAGACGGAACTTTTCAAAACCAATCGCCTACGCAGATGTTGGTAGGTAATAAATCAAAACCTGTTGCTTTGATTGGATTTCTTTTCAGAAATGTGAAAGATCTGAGACCAGCAAAAAAGCTTCCATCTGTTAAAACCGATTTGAGAAAACTGAATCCGAACGAAGATATTTTGGTGTGGATGGGGCATTCTTCGTTGTATATGCAGCTTGACGGTATAAAAATCGCTTTTGACCCTGTGCTGGTTTCGGCTTCGCCCATTCCTTTCGTAAATAAAGCTTTTGCCGGAGCAGACAATTACAAACCCGATGATTTACCCGATTTGGATTACCTTATCATCACGCACGACCATTGGGACCACCTCGATTATAAAACAATGCTTAACCTGAAAAACCGTACCCGAAAAATCATTTGTCCGCTTGGAGTAGGAGCCCATTTTGAGCGTTGGGGATTTGACACTTCCAGAATCGCTGAACTGGATTGGAATGATGCTATTCAATTAGAAAACATGAAAGTAACGGCACTTCCTGCCCGTCATTTTTCGGGACGTGGACTAACCTCCAATCATTCGCTTTGGGCCGGGTATATGTTGCAGACGGCCTCGCTTGGGAATATTTATGTATCGGGCGACACCGGATACGACAAACATTTTAAAGAAATCAAAAAACAGTTCGGAACGATTGATTTTGCCATCATGGAAAACGGGCAATACAACGAAGAATGGAAATACATTCATATCATTCCCGAGGACCTGGTAACAGCTATTGAAGAATTGCAACCCGGGAAACTGATGACAGTTCACAACTCAAAATTTGCCCTGGGAATGCATCCCTGGTACGAGCCGATGCAGAATATTTCCGGGGCCTCCAAAAAACATTCTTTTAACCTCATTACCCCAATGATAGGTGAACCTGTGATGTTGAAAGATAGTGCACAGACATTTTCAAAATGGTGGGAGAAAAAGTAACATTTCAGTGATCTACAAACAACAGCAAATACTAAAATAATCATGGTAGAACAATTCGTATTTTATCTGGCATTAGTACTGGTCATTATATCGGCAATAATGCTTGCCAATAAATTAAAAATCGCTTACCCGATATTGCTGGTCATCGCAGGATTACTGGTCAGCTTTATTCCCGGCATACCTGCGATAAAAATCGACCCCGAACTGATCTTCATCATTTTCCTGCCCCCGCTGTTGTACGAGGCAGCCTTTGCTGTTTCGTGGAAAGAAATGTGGAAATTCAGGCGCATCATTACCAATTTCGCATTTGTGGTAGTATTCCTCACGGCTTTGTCGGTGGCTTTTGTAGCAAATAGTTTTATTCCCGGCTTTTCGCTGGCGCTGGGCTTTGTGTTGGGCGGAATTGTTTCTCCACCCGATGCTGTAAGTGCCGGGGCCATCCTGAAATTTGTAAAAGTGCCGAAAAGCATTTCCATTTTACTGGAAGGCGAAAGTTTGTTCAATGATGCTTCGTCCCTGATTATTTTCCGCTTTGCGATGGTAGCGGTTGCCACAGGACAGTTCATCTGGCAGGATGCGGCGCTGAGCTTTGGGTGGATGCTCATTGGCGGTATAGGAACAGGTATTTTACTGGCATTTATTTTTCTGAGAGTTCATAAGATCTTCCCCACCGATGTGAATATGGATACGATCCTGAGCCTGGCAGCTCCTTATATTATGTATATAGCGGCAGAAGAAGTCCACGCTTCCGGAGTGTTGTCGGTAGTAAGCGGCGGACTGTTTTTGTCACTCAGGAGACACGAGTTTTTCCGCACCGCCGAATCGAGGTTAAAAGGACATAACGTATGGGAAAGTTTTGCTTTTTTAATCAACGGCATCGTATTTCTTTTGATAGGCCTGGATTTACCCGAAATTATGCAGGGACTGAGTAATGAAGGGATAGGTTTATCAGAAGCTATAGGATATGGCTTGCTGATAACAGCAGTGCTGGTTATTGTGCGGTTCATCGCTTCGTTCGGAGCATTGATGGTTACAGTTATTATGCGAAATTTTATTAACGTAGCCGAGCCTGCACCGGGAATCAAAGCACCTTTGCTGCTAGGGTGGACAGGAATGAGAGGTGTTGTTTCACTGGCAGCAGCTTTGTCTATTCCCGTACAAATGGATAACGGACAGGCATTCCCACACCGCGACCTTATTCTTTTTATTACGTTTGTTGTTATACTTGTGACGCTTATTTTACAGGGGCTGACCCTGCCTGCATTAATCAGCAAATTAAAACTGACAGGAAACAATGATTATCTTTCTGAAGAAGAAACAGAACATCTGTTAAGAAAAGGGATGCAACACACTGCACTTACTTATCTGAAGGAAAATCATCAGGACAAAAAAGAAGAAAACATATATTTCCGGCGTTTTATGGACAGGCTGGAACAGGAAGACAAGGAAAACCCGGTGTACAAACTATCCGGTGAAGGTAAAGATATCTATTTCAAAACCCTTGAAGAGCAGCGAAAATGGCTGCGTGAAGAAAACAGGAACAATCCTGAAATCGACGAAGAAATTATCCGTCATTATTTACTTAAACTCGATCTGGAGGAAGAGCGGCTGAGAATCGGATAAATAGTATAGCTCAGGCAGACTATATTATATAACCAGGGTGATATAAGAGACGGGGGCGCCGCTTTTCAAAAAAATCAATCAGTAAAATGTATCCGTTTTCCCGTAATCTGTTTACGTTTTGACGCAGCATCTGTGTATAATTTTGTACCATCAAAATCGTCAATAATTTTTTTAAACAGATAAGTTATGAAAGAAGTAAAATTTAAGCACAAGACCTGGGAAGTAGCAGCCATTTTGCAGTTCCCGAAAGATTTCGATGAATCTAAAACATATCCTGCGATTGTTTGCGCACACCCTATCAGCAGCTGTAAAAACCAGACATCAGGAAATATTTACGGTAAGGCTTTGGCAGAAGCCGGTTTTATTACACTCGCATTTGATGCCTCTCACCAGGGAGAAAGCGGCGGCGAGCCAAAATTCCTGGAAGATCCGGCAACCCGTGTGGAAGATTTCCGTTGTGCAGCGGATTACCTTACTACGCTTCCATATGTGGACAATGACCGCATTGGTGTATTAGGTATATGCGGTGGTGGCGGTTATGCTGTGAATGCCGCTATGACCGAAAGAAGATTTAAAGCGGTTGCAACAGTTGTTGGCGCAAATTATGGACGACTGATGCGTGAAGGCGATTTCACTCCCGGTGCTGCTATCAAAACTCTGGAAGCGATTGCCGCACAGCGTACAGCAGAAGCAAACGGAGCAGAACCCTTCCTTACAGTTTATGTAGCTCCCAATGAAGAAGCAAGAAAGCAAGCGGGACTAAATGACATCGATATTGTAGAGGCGGTAGATTATTACACTACGCCAAGAGGTCAGCACGCCTGCTCTCCCAACAAATTACTGTTTTCGGGATTAGCCGCTGCTGTAGGTTTTGATGCATTTCATTTGGCGGAACATTTACTGACACAGCCACTGCACATTGTTATCGGTGATAAAGTGGGCGCATTTGGTTCGTACAAAGACGGCTTTGAATTGTTCAATAAAGCTGCTTCTGCAAAGAAATCAATCCAGGTAGTACCGGGCGCAAGCCATTATGACCTGTACGATCAGCCCGAACCTACAGGTAAGGCACTGGAACAGATCATTCCTTTCTTTAAAGAAAACCTGTAACCTGCTATAACGTACAAATAAATTAAAAAGACTGCTTCAATTACTCTGAAGCAGTCTTTTATTATTTAAGCTATGTTAACAGCTTATACTGTTATCTTTTTACTTCTATCACATAATCAACCGCTTCATTATTTGCCGCATCTGGTATTGCCAGCTTCCACCCTTCCTTAACACGCTTCAGCGAAACAGCTGCACCATCATTTAATGCTACGGCCTTAAGCTTTTTATCGGGGAAAGGCAAAATGATCTCTTTACCATCTGTTTTGAATAAGTGTATAAAATATGACTGGCTGTTAGCTGTTACAACACCCCAATCCTGTGGCTGTACAACATTTCCTCTTGTACCATAAATACTTTTTCCATATTTGCTCATCCAGTTACCAACAGCCTGCAAAGTATCTTTAAACTCCTGTTGTATATCACCGTTAGGCATAGGACCAATATTCAGCAGCAAATTAGCATTGCGGCCGGCAGCCCCAACCAGGTACCTGATAACGGTTTCAGCGCTTTTATAATTTTTATCGCCTAAATTAAATCCCCATGAGTTGTTCATGGTTTCGCAGGTTTCGAGCGGCAAAGCATCCGATGCTTTCTGAAAGCTAAGCCCCGATTTATTTTCGCCCGGCAAATCCCGCTCAAACATCTGGAAATCTTCTCCGGGGAAAGGCGTCTGGTGATGGTTATTTCCGATCATACATTGAGGTTGAAGTTTATGGATCAGTCCATAGATCTCATCATACTTCCAGTCAATGCGCGAGGTAAGGTCTTTTTCCCCTTCCGGATTGGTCTGATCCCAATGCCCGTCAAACCAGATCGCTGAAATTTCACCGTAACCGGTCAGCAGCTCTGTTAACTGAGCTTTCATAAAATTCAGGTAGCTGTTATAGTCTCCGTTGCCTGTACGTCCGCTGTATTGCCCCGTACGTCCGGTTCGCCAGGGATAATCTTCCCTTGTCCAATCCAGCAACGAATAATAAAGGCACAATTTAATGCCCTGCTTATGGCATTCATCCGCCAGCATTTTCAACACATCTTTTTTATAGGGCGTGTTGGTTATTTTCCAGTCAGATTGTTTGGTATCCCAATTACTAAAACCATCGTGATGCCGTGATACAAACGTAATATACTTCATACCTGCAGCCTTAGCCATAGCTACCCATTGTTTTGGATCGTAGGCTACAGGATTATAGCAATCCTGCAAGTGACGATATTCATGTATGCGCAGCTTCCTGTTGTTCATTACCCATTCTCCGTCGCCGGGAATACTGAACACACCCCAATGAATGAACAAACCAAACTTCATGTCCTGGAACTGCGTTCGCGATTCAATAATTTGTGGAGATGCGGTGTAGGTTTCCTGAGCATGTAGAAATGTAGCACCAAACACAAAAAGAAACAAGGCTAAAAAATATCTCATATAACTCATTTTTATGTGAACTTTTTAATAAAGAGGTGATAGCAAATATAGCATATAAAACAACGTTGGGGTATGACATCAACTGTTTGTTTTAAACTTGTTTGATAAAACAGTAGTTCGGCTAAGGGGCAGAAGCCACAAATGAAGCACTGGAAAAAGTCATTCCATTTTTAGGGAACATTTAGATTAAGTCTATTCATTGTATTGTTAAAATAATCGCGGTATGGGATACCATTTTTTGTAATTTAGCAATGAGCAAAATTGTGCAGCAATTACACTAAGAAATTGAAAGGGCTATTCCTGTCATCTTCATTTTGTGATATAGCCAAATATTTTCGGTAAAACAGGTAAAAAGATGTGGGAGCAATTCAGAAATAAATTTGGACTTGATGACGATAAATGGAACGACTACACAAGTTGTTTTAAGTGCATTGAGGTTCCTGCCAAAACCATACTTTTGAAAGAAGGTGAAGTTTCAAAAAAGATGTTCCTGATTGAAAAGGGATGTATTCGCGTGTGGTTCAATAACGACGGCAAAGAGATTACTTCACAATTTTTCTTTGAAAACGGAGCAGTCGGCTCTATTGAAAGTTTTCTGAAAAATATTCCCAGTCCGACGAATATAGAAACAATTGAGCCGAGTATTATTTGGTGGATACACAAAAATGATTTGGACAACATCCTCTCGCAAATCAAAGAGATTCCACATTTGAGGGACATGTTTATTAGTAAGATATTCGAACGGACGTTTGATTATATGAAATACTTTTTTTCAACTATTAAAGATTCGCCACAGCAGCGTTATCTCAATCTTATGAAAGAAAGACCGCAGATTGCAAAACGCGTTCCTCAGCATTACATCGCTTCTTATTTAGGCATTTCTACGGTTCATCTGAGCCGTATAAAAAGTAGTTTGGCAAAAGGGAAAAAATAATGTGCATTTAATAACAAATGTTATCGTTTGCTGAGGAAGCCAAAATGTAATTTTGTGGAAAATTGTAAAAAATGAAAGCAGCAGTAGTATTTCAAAAAGGGGAATTGCCCAAATACGTGACAGATTTTGCAGCGCCACAAGTACAGACCGAAAATGAGCTATTGATTTCCGTAAAAGCATCTGCCGTAAAGAATCTCGACAAAATGCGGGCAAGCGGAAAACATTATTCTGCCGAAGGCGAAACATGGACGGCAAAAGTAGTTGGCGGTGACGGTGTTGGTTTGCTGGCGGACGGCACGCGTGTTTATGGAATTGGCGTAAGCGGCATGATTGCAGAAAAGGCAATTATCGAAAAAGATGCAATGGTGAAATTGCCCGAAGGGATTGACGATGCCACGGCAGCAGCATTGCCCAACGCAGTGATGGGTTCTGCACTGGCATTGCGTTTCAGGGCAGGTTTGCAACAAGGAGAAACTGTTTTGATAAACGGTGCAACAGGCGTTACCGGGAAAATTTCGGTGCAGATTGCCAAATATTACGGAGCAAAGAAAGTAATAGCAACGGGGAGAAATGAACAATCGCTGAAAGAACTGTTGTCATTAGGTGCTGATGAGGTGGTTTCGTTGAAACAGGACGATGAAGATTTTATTTCACAAATAAAAACGATGCATAAAGAAAATCCAATTGATGTTGTAATTGATTATTTGTGGGGCAATAGTGCAGCGTTGATCCTGACTTCGCTTAAAGGCAACGGCGGATTTTCGCACAGTACCCGTTTCATTACAGTCGGAGGTATGACAGGCGATACTATCACATTATCATCTTCCATTTTGCGCAGCACGGATATCCGGATTTCCGGCTCGGGAATAGGAAGTTGGTCACGTGAAGAAGTAAAATCGCTGTTGACAGAAATCCTCCCCGAAATGTTTCAACTCGCGGTGGACGGAAAACTGAAAATCGAAACGGTAAACATTACGCTCGAAGACATTGAAAATGCCTGGCACATGAATATTGAAGGTGGAAAACGTCTGGTAGTTTTAATTTGAGATAAATGCGCGCATTTAATCTTTTTTAAAACTGCTGACCAATTTGTCCAAATTCAGGCTTCGTGCCGAGGCATCGAATATCTCGCGATAAGTTCCTTTTGTCTGCATCAGGGATTCATGCGTACCGGATTCTACGACGGCTCCCTTTTTCAAAACATAAATCCTGTCGGCATCCAGTATCTGCGACAATGAATGTGAAATGATGATAACGGTGCGGTCTTTCTGAATGGCATCCAGCGAATTTTTAATCTGCTCGGTGGCTATCGCGTCAAGGCTTGCCGTAGGTTCGTCCAGAAAAATAATAGGCGGATTTTTCAGGAACAGGCGGGCAATGGCAATGCGTTGTTGCTGACCACCCGAAAGTTGCGTGGCATCATGTCTGTAGCCTTCTGCCAGTTCCATAATCTGGTCGTGCAGGTAAGCTTTTTTGGCGGCTTCCTGTATTTCTTCGAGGGTGGCATCTATTTTTCCGTAGCGGATATTGTCTTCAATACTGCCTTTAAAAATATGGTTTTTTTGAAGCACCAATCCTATCTTATCGCGCAAAAAGCTGTTGTCATAATCGTTGAGGTTGGTGCTGTCCAAAAGAATTTCGCCCGAATCCGGCAGGTAGAATTTGCACAACAGATTGATGATGGTGGATTTTCCTGCACCGCTGAGCCCGACCAATGCAGTGGTCTTTCCTGCCTCAATAATCATTGAAATATCATGCAGTGTTTGTTTTCCTTTCGGATAACTGAAACAAACATTCTTCAGTTCAAAACGACCTTTTATTTCTGATTCCGACATCGTGCCTGTAAGTTCGGTTTCCGAATCGGCGTTTAAAATATCAAAATAACCTTCGGCATAAATCATGGCATCGTTCATGTCATCGTAAATACGGTGCAGTTGTCGGATAGGGGCGGAAACGTTATTGAACAACATGATGTGGAGCATGATGGCACCAATGGTCATCTGTTGGTCTAACACAAGGAAAACGGTCAGCAGAATAATGCTTACCACGCCAAATTGTTCGATAAAGGTTTTAAGGCTGTCATATAGAAAATTGATTCGGCGCGTGTACAACTGACTTTCCATGAGCTGCATCTGCAAATCATATTGTTTCTTTCCTTCAAACTTTTCGCGCACGAAACTTTTAATGACCAAAATAGAATTGACCAGATTCAGCAGGCCGGAAGTTTTCTGTTCCCGCTGGCTTCGCAACTGTCGGCGCACACCGCTTAATTTTTTTGCCTGAAGCGAGCTGACATAAAAATAAACAGGAACGACAACCGTGGAAAGCATTCCCACATAAACGTTCTGCATATACATCACTATCAACGCCAGAATAGCGCTCGAAAAAAGCGGCAGGATATCAATGAAGAAATTTTGTACCAGCCGTGTGAGGCTTTCGATGCCTCGGTCAATGCGCGTTTGCAATTTTCCTGATTCATGGTCTTCATCGGTATAAAATGCTACGCGATAGGTCAAGATTTTGTCTATCACCGTTTGTGCCAGTTCAGACCCTACATTAATGCGTATTTTTTCACCGTAATATTTCTGTCCGAAATTGATAAAGATGTTGATGATTTCTTTCAGGAATAATATAACGGTTATCAGCCCTAATATATGAATCCCTTGGCTCATAGGGTTAGGCAAGGGGATGAGCTTGGAAACTTCATCTACCGTATATTTCAGGACGATAGGGTTTACCTGGGCCATAAGCGCGCCCAATAATGTCAGGATCAGTGTCCAGACAATCATCTTCCGGTTGGGCTTCACAAAAGGTTGCAACTGGCGGAAAATGCCTATCAGATTAATAGTGCGGTTAAAAGGTTTCTTCATGTATGATTGAAAAGTTTTTCTTGATATTTTTTATAAGTATGAACAATGTTTCAGGCTAATATAGGCAGACCTTTTGGAACTTGCAACGGGAATGCGGAAAGTAAGTGCAAAAAAATAGCATGAGTTTATATGAACACTCATGCTATTTTCAAAAGTTGTTAAAAGATATCTATCCGATTGTCCAGGTTTCCCTGCCCCGCAAAAGACTGTTCAGGTCAGGTTGTTTGATGGCCTGGGCTTCTTCTATTTGTAGTTCCATCATATCTTCATAGCACGGACGTTCCGTAGCATAAAATACGCCAAACGGGCGTGGCAGGTGTTCTATTTTGGACGGGTCGTCAAAAATGCGCGTCAATATTTGCGCTTTGAAGATATCACTTTCGTCATGTATCCAAAGGTCGTCGGCACTGTAACCGTCGGCAAGGTTCACCACCTGTGGGCGCCATCCGTCCAGGCGGATGCCCTTGTCGGCCTGTGCGCCAAAAATCAGGGGTTTGCCATTTTCGACCATAAGCGTTTCGTCCGCTTTGCTGCCTTTTTCGGTAAATACCTCAAATGCCTTGTCGTTAAAAATGTTGCAGTTTTGATATATTTCCAAAAACGATGTGCCCTTATGCCCGGCAGCTCTTGTTATCATTGCCTGCAAATGCTTGGGGTCGCGATCCATAGAGCGCGCCACAAAACTGGCATCTGCGCCCAGCGCGAGCGCGGCAGGGTTGAACGGGTGGTCAATGCTGCCGAAAGGAGATGATTTGGTGTATTTATTTTGTTCCGATGTGGGAGAATATTGCCCTTTCGTCAGCCCGTAAATCTGGTTGTTGAAGACCAGCAGGTTTACGTCCACATTACGACGCAGCAGGTGGATGGTGTGGTTGCCGCCGATGCTCAGCCCGTCGCCGTCGCCGGACACTACCCACACGCTCAGTTCCGGGCGCGATGCTTTCAACCCCGTGGCAATTGCCGTGGCGCGCCCGTGAATAGAGTGCATCCCGTAGGTTTCCATATAATAGGGAAAACGGCTGCTGCAACCGATGCCGGATACAAAAACAATATTTTCTTTAGGCACGCCAAGCGTGGGCATCACGCGCTGCACCTGTGCCAGTATGGAATAATCCCCGCACCCCGGGCACCAGCGTACCTCCTGGTCTGTTGCAAAATCCTTGGCCGTAAGGGCAGGTGTCAAAACTTCTGTCATGCTGATAAAATCAAATTGCGCGCAAAGTTACGAAATAGCATCTTTTTATAACGACTTAAACCCCGCGGGAGCATTTTTTTACAAATAATATACAATTTTTCACAGGGTTCGGGTTTTGCATAAACGCCACTTTTTCAATGGCCGGGGAATCTGTTAATAAAATGATAAGCTTGAATTTCCCCCGTCATTCGCCGCTTTTGCTTTGTTAATATGAATAAATTCCTTCACCTTTGTGCACTAACAAAACAAGGCATATTAAAATCATATCTTTTTATAAAAATGGGATTATTTAATTGGTTTACACAAGAAATAGCAATGGACTTGGGTACGGCAAATACCCTCATCATACATAATGACGAAGTGGCGGTAAACGAGCCGAGCATTGTAGCGCTCAACCGCAACAACCCTAAAGAAGTGCTGGCAGTAGGAAAGAGTGCGTTGATGATGCACGAGCGCACGCACGAGGGCATCCGCACGGTGCGCCCGCTGAAAGATGGCGTAATTGCCGACTTTAATGCGGCAGAAATCATGATAAGGGAGCTGATCAAGCTGGTTTATCCTAAAAAACCCCTGTTCCCCCCAAGCTGGAGGATGGTTATCTGCATCCCTTCGTCTATTACCGAAGTGGAAAAGAGGGCTGTGCGCGACAGCGCCGAGCAGGCCGGGGCGAAAGAAGTTTATCTGGTGCACGAGCCTATGGCCGCTGCATTGGGTATTGGTATTGACGTGGAGGAGCCGGTGGGCAACATGATTATTGACATAGGCGGTGGAACAACTGGCATTACGGTGATTGCACTGGCAGGTATCGTGTGCGACCAGAGCATCCGCATCGCGGGCGATGAATTTACCGCTGATATCATGGAAGCGCTTCGCCGTTATCATAGCTTGCTGATAGGCGAGCGCACGGCAGAGCAAATCAAGATACAGGTTGGGGCGGCCATCCGCGATTTGGAGAACCCGCCGGACGATATCGCCGTTTACGGCCGTGACCTTGTGACGGGTATCCCCAAAGAAGTGATGGTTAGTTACAGTGAGATTGCCGAGGCGTTGGATAAGAGCATTTTTAAGATTGAAGAGGCCATTCTGAAGGCGTTGGAGCAAACCCCGCCCGAATTGGCCAGTGATATTTATCGCAGGGGGCTTTACCTGACGGGCGGCGGCGCCTTGCTGCGCGGGCTCGATAAAAGGTTGAGCCAAAAAATCAAATTGCCTGTGCATGTAGCAGATGACCCGCTGAAGAGCGTGGTGCGCGGCACGGGATTGGCCCTTAAAAACTACGACAGGTATCCTTTTGTGATGCGTTAACCGGTAACGTAAACCCAGGCCGTGGCAACATCCCGGCAATACATACAGGCTGAGTGCGTAACATTTTTTTATTCATCAGGCGGTTTTCCGTATTCATTGCCTTCATCATACTGCAGGCGGTGAGCCTTTATATGCTGTTTTCTTATAACCGCTTCCACCGGGTAAAAGGACTGGGCGTGGCTGCGGAGGTTACCGGATATTTCAATTCAAAGTATAATGCGCTGGAGGATTTCTTTCGTATGCGCGATGAGAATAAGCGGATTCAGAAGATGAACGACTCGCTCATGAACCTGCTTGCCGGTAATTTTGTGAAGACAGATTCAGGGCAGGTAATCCTACGCGACAGTACTTTGACCGATACATCGTTCAGTGCGCGCCATTTCACATGGACGAGTGCGGAGGTGGTTTATACAACGGTAAGCAGCGATAAGAATTATTTGCAGATAAACCGTGGCAGCAGTAGCGGTATAACCGATGATATGGGTGTTTTTAGCGCCGACGGTGGATTGGTGGGCAAAGTGGTGAACACGGGCAGGAATTTCAGTGAGGTAATGACCCTGCTCAACGTGATGAACCGGCTTAGTGTGCAGCTAAAGCGCACCAAAAATGCGGGAACGCTTTCCTGGGACGGCAAAACGCCCACGGAGCTTATCGTGAACGGAATACCTATAACCGATTCTGTTAAAAGAGGGGATACCGTCCTTACCGGGAATTTTTCGCTTAGCTTCCCGCCGGGCAAAATGGTGGGCGTCGTGTCAAAAGTGGAGCGGGAGAGTGCCACCAATTTCTTCCGACTTAAAATAAAACCCACGGCTAATTTCACGAGCCTGCAACATGTGTTTCTGGTGCAAAACCTTGACATGGCAGAACAAAAGCAATTGAACGATGCCACTATCAAAAAAGTAGAAACTTCCAAACCACGAAAATGAGTGATCTGGTAAGAAACATATTGCGGTTTATTTTTTTCGTGTTCATACAGGTGTATGTGTTCAACGCGATGCCGCACCTGCACGAGTTGGTCACGCCTTACCTTTATTTTCTGTTTTTGCTTTGGTTGCCGTTTTCCATAAAGCGGGGTTGGTTGCTGGTGTTAGGGTTTATATTGGGCATCGCGGTAGATTATTTTACCATGACACCGGGACTTCATGCCGCAGCGTGTCTGCTGGTGGCATTTTTGAGACCTTTTGTTATTAATTTATTTGCGCCCAAGGACAGCACGGAGTTTAGTTATAGGGAGCCGTCACCCAAAGCGATGGGCTGGAGTGCTTACCTGCTTTATGCACTTATTCTTGCTTTTGCACACAATTTTTATCTTATATTTTTGGAGTGGCTTTCTTTTGGCAGTTTTATCCGTTTCCTGATGAAGACCATCACGACCACGGCCATCAGCATGTTACTCATCCTGATAGCGGAGCTGTTGTTTCCCCGCAGGCTTAAATATCGAACGAACACGGCTTAGAGTCAAAAGGAGAGAGACCTTCTTTTTCGTTAAAATTCTTTTTTGTTGGGGGCTGAAAAAAATAGTTTTCTTTAATTTTGCCGCAACTTTATACGTAAAACCTAAAATATGAACCGCCTGAAAAGCTTTGTTGAATGGAACGCCTTTGGTGTTTGTTCATCCATTGGTGAACGGGTTGGCATATCCCCGTCCCGCATCAGACAGTATTTTATATACTTGTCCGTCATCACGATGGGGTCTCCCGTCATCCTGTACTTGATGTTGGCATTTTTTAAAAATGTGAAGAACTACATCCAATCTTCCAAGCGCAACCCGTGGTATTATTTATAGGCTTTCGCAGCCTTTGCTGATGTATATTCTGCAGTTGAACGGAGCGTCGCAAGTAAAGACGATAGGAATACTATATCTGACCTCATTTATCATGTTTTCTTTTTTAAAACAGTTTTCCCTGTGTACCGATGCCCGGGCGTCTGAACCGGCTGTTGTCCGGCCTCCGGTTATCTTTGTTCATGTGGTATAGCTTCCCGTATTTGGCGTATTGCTGTGCCACCATTTCAGCAATATTTCCTTCGCCGCGCATACGAAGCCCCCAGCGACTGTCGTTCACCTTGCCGCCGTGGCTTTGTTCTATGTGGTGCCATATTTTATCTGCCCTGTCGGGGAAATTTTTGTAAAGCCAATCGTGAAAAAGGAGTTTAATAGCCCCGTTTAACCTGATGAATGTGTAGGCTGTGAATGTTGCGCCCCTGTCCGATGCGGCTTTCATGATGCGCTGCATCTCGTGTTCGTTTAGGCCGGGAATCATTGGCCCCATCATGATGCCGGTCTTTACGCCTGCTTGGCTTAACGCTTCTATCACGCGCAGACGTTGAGCGGTAGTCGCGGTGCGGGGTTCCATCACGCGGCGCAGCTCTTCGTTAAATGAAGTGATGGAAACCATTGCCGTGACGATGTTTTTGCGTGCCATTTCCTGTAACAAATCTTTGTCATGCAGGATGGCCGAGTTTTTGGTCAGTATACCGACGGGTTGATTAAATTCGTTGCAAACCTCAAGCAAGCCGCGTGTCAATCGATACTTTCTTTCAGCAGGCTGGTAGCAGTCCGTATTGCCGCTGAGCATGATGGGCAGGGGCTGCCATGCCTTGTGCATTAGTTGCTTGCGCAACAATTGTGGTGCGTTGACTTTTACGATGATTTTCCGTTCAAAGTCCAGCCCGGCGCTATAACCCCAGTTTTCGTGCACGTTGCGCGCATAACAATAAATGCAGCCATGTTCGCAGCCGGCGTATGCATTCATGCTATACGCCATGCCCACATCCGGGCTATCAACCTTGTTTACAATGGTTCGAGCTTGTTGTTCAATGTATTGTGTAGGATTATTATTTTCTTCCCAATCGTCAATGCCTTCTATATGTTCTTTTGTTAATTCATCTTTTAAAAACCTGTTGCGGGTATTGAACTGCGCCCCTCTGCCGTGCAGATATTGTTGCTCCGGTTCTTTGCCAGAAACGGAAACCTTGGCCGCGTCCTGCGGCAATTTTGTTTGATTCATGTTGTGTTGATTTTTTGTGTGATGAATGGGTGCTGGTGTTGCCAAAACGGGTATAGCGGGTGCTGTCTTTTGCTGATTTTCTTTTAAAAAAGAGATGTCTGTTTGCCGGGTATCGGTATGTTCTGGAACTCGAATCTTTCAATGGGCGAATAGTGGTTTTCATCGTCCTGTTTACGTAGCATCAACAGGTTGGTCGCGATAAAGCTGCTACTAAAGTTTTTGTGCTGAAACGCACGCCATCCCTTTTCATATTGCCACGACTTGAGCTGGCGGGCAATGGTAATATGTGGTTCAAGTATAAAATGAGGCTTGTTGTCGTTATTGGGTTTCAGCATGGTTTGTGTTTCGGTGCGTATGGTTCTTACGATATCCTGCACGGCTATCCGGGAATTGACGTTGATATAAATCGTGTGGGCGGGAAAACTACCGTAACCGGATAATGCTATACACAGAGTGGATTTATGATTACAAATATTGCGTAATTTGCCCCTGATTTTTTCCTCCATATAGAGAGACTGCTTAAAGCGTACAAGCGTGAGATGCGGTAGAGACTTTGTACATTCATTCGCTTGGTAGGTTTTTGCGAAGCCCGATTTTATTTCCATGATGCGGTCGCTTAAATCCTTGCGGGGTTCTATGATGAGTAGGTAATCAGCAAGGAGTTTGTTTGAGACAAGTGGTTTCATTTGCTAAATATTTCATTCCAAAAATACTAAATAATTTAGTATTTTATAGCAACCGTTAAGCTTTTTGTATTGTTCTGCTTTAAGGGGGGGAAGTTCTGCAGGTCGGTATATGTTATATGTGTTTAGATGATTTGAAGATAATATAGAGGGGCAAGGAACTTAAAATGATTATATAAATTAGGTTGAGGCGGTTATGGTACTTCATTTTGGGTTTATTGTTTTTTGGCTTTTTGATTTTTTCTTTCATTTTTTTAGAAAAGTTGGTTAAGTTTCAAAAAAATCACGTACCTTTGCCGTCCGCTTTTAAGGAGCGGTTAGTTCTTGGAGATGTAGAGTTGATTTTTTAGAAGAATTTCTTTCTCAAAAATTCTGGTTTTTTTTTGGTGGTTTGTTGGAAAGGCATTACCTTTGCAGTCCCAAAATAAGCGGCACGGCGGGATGCCGGCGGAGTTCTTCAAAAAGATATAGTGATGACGGGCGTCAGGGCCTGGTGGTTCGCAGCCACGGTTATCGGCAAATATTAATCATTGATTGATATAAAGTTCTTTGAAAGTTTGGAAGCAATAGCACAATTCGTTAGCGGTTAATGAATATTAACCGTTAACACGAAAAGGTAGGTCGAAAAGCAGATAACATTGGATTTTTTGACACGTTGATTTTCTCTTTGGAGCAAAGAAAACTAGTCAGCAAATCAAACTCATTTACAACGGAGAGTTTGATCCTGGCTCAGGATGAACGCTAGCGGCAGGCCTAATACATGCAAGTCGAGGGGCAGCGGGGGCTTCGGCCCGCCGGCGACCGGCAAACGGGTGCGGAACACGTACACAACCTTCCTCTCAGTGGGGGACAGCCCAGGGAAACTTGGATTAATACCCCGTGACATACCGGCGGGGCATCTCGCCGGTATTATAGTGGCGACACGCTGGGAGACGGGTGTGCGTATGATTAGATAGTTGGCGGGGTAACGGCCCACCAAGTCCACGATCATTAACTGGTGTGAGAGCACGACCAGTCACACGGGCACTGAGACACGGGCCCGACTCCTACGGGAGGCAGCAGTAAGGAATATTGGTCAATGGGCGAAAGCCTGAACCAGCCATGCCGCGTGGAGGACGAAGGCCCTCTGGGTTGTAAACTTCTTTTATATGGGGCGAAAAAAGGCCTTTCCAGGCCGTCTGACGGTACCATATGAATAAGCACCGGCTAACTCCGTGCCAGCAGCCGCGGTAATACGGAGGGTGCGAGCGTTATCCGGATTCACTGGGTTTAAAGGGGGCGCAGGCGGGCCCGTAAGTCAGCGGTGAAATCCCCGGGCTCAACCCGGGAACTGCCGTTGATACTATGGGCCTTGAATATTGTGGGGGCCAGCGGAATATGTCATGTAGCGGTGAAATGCTTAGATATGACATAGAACACCGATCGCGAAGGCAGCTGGCTACGCATATATTGACGCTGAGGCCCGAAAGCGTGGGGATCAAACAGGATTAGATACCCTGGTAGTCCACGCCCTAAACTATGGATACTCGACATTTGTGATACACAATAAGTGTCTGAGCGAAAGCATTAAGTATCCCACCTGGGAAGTACGACCGCAAGGTTGAAACTCAAAGGAATTGGCGGGGGTCCGCACAAGCGGTGGAGCATGTGGTTTAATTCGATGATACGCGAGGAACCTTACCTGGGCTAGAATGCGAGTGCCGTGCCGTGAAAGCGGTATTTCTAGCAATAGACACAAAGCAAGGTGCTGCATGGCTGTCGTCAGCTCGTGCCGTGAGGTGTTGGGTTAAGTCCCGCAACGAGCGCAACCCCCATCACT
Organism: Niabella sp.; assembly: GCA_047601605.1. Taxonomy (GTDB): domain Bacteria; phylum Bacteroidota; class Bacteroidia; order Chitinophagales; family Chitinophagaceae; genus Niabella. The sequence goes on along the minus strand of JASGIU010000003.1, from coordinate 525,589 downwards.
AGTTGCCATCAGGTAACGCTGGGAACTCTAGTGAAACTGCCGTCGTAAGACGCGAGGAAGGAGGGGACGATGTCAAGTCATCATGGCCTTTATGCCCAGGGCTACACACGTGCTACAATGGCGGGGACAAAGGGCTGCGACACGGCGACGTGGAGCGAATCCCAAAAACCCCGTCTCAGTTCGGATCGCGGTCTGCAACTCGACCGCGTGAAGCTGGAATCGCTAGTAATCGTATATCAGCAATGATACGGTGAATACGTTCCCGGACCTTGCACACACCGCCCGTCAAGCCATGAAAGCCGGGTGTACCTAAAGTCGGTAACCGAGAGGAGCCGCCTAGGGTAAAACTGGTAATTGGGGCTAAGTCGTAACAAGGTAGCCGTATCGGAAGGTGCGGCTGGAATACCTCCTTTTTAGAGCACAAGGGCTTACCGGTGCTGTTGTTTCCCACTCTTTCAAACTTATTTAGTTCTTTTAGGTTCTTGGATGTAAACCCGCTGGCAAGTGGGCTACAGAAACAGATCCGTAGCTCAGCCTGGTTAGAGCACTACACTGATAATGTAGGGGTCACCAGTTCAAATCTGGTCGGGTCTACCAAGCTGGCGGCTATTGGCCGGTAGCTGTCGGCCCGGGTACACGGGGGGGTTAGCTCAGTTGGCTAGAGCATCTGCCTTGCACGCAGAGGGTCATCGGTTCGACTCCGATATCCTCCACAAAAGATGTGAGCATTGGGATAGTGCGGAAGTGTGGAAATGAGTTCTTTTTATTATTGATAATACCTGGGAGGTGTTTACCTGGCTCGAAGCCGGATTATCAACTTCGATTAGTGGGGTCATTTGCACGTTTTCAAATTTGCATGTTTCCGCATTAATTAAAGTTCTTTGACATATTGGGAAAAAATGTTAGGAGAGTACCTAACAGACACGATCACAATTTTGAACAGGACGCTGTAATGATTTATGGCAGGTCTGACTGAATGTGGTCGGGTAACAACTACAACAAACTAAAAACAAGTCCAGCAGCGATGCTGGCCTCATATTAATCAAGTTGTGAACAACTTTTTTAAAGCAATTAAGGGCGTACGGTGGATGCCTTGGGTCTGAGAGGCGACGAAGGACGCGGTAAGCTGCGATAAGCCGGGGGGAGCTGCACACGAGCGCTACATCCCCGGGTCTCCGAATGGGGCAACCCGCTGTACTGAAGGTACAGCACCCAGCGATGGGGGCCAACCTCCTGAACTGAAACATCTAAGTAGGGAGAGGAAAAGAAAATAACAATGATTCCCCAAGTAGTGGCGAGCGAACGGGGAAGAGCCCAAACCTGGGCGGCGTGCCGCCCAGGGGTTGTAGGACCGCGTTTAGAAAACATCATCAAGCTGAACCCCTTGGAAAGGGGGGCCACAGGGCGTGAAAGCCGCGTAGGCGTAAATTGATGTGGACGAGCGGTATCCTGAGTAGGGCGGGACCGGAGGAATCCTGCCTGAAGCTGCCGGCACCATCCGGCAAGGCTAAATACTCCTCAGACACCGATAGTGGACCAGTACCGTAAGGGAAAGGTGAAAAGAACCGTGGACAACGGAGTGAAATAGTACCTGAAACCGTGCGCCTACAAGCGGTCGGAGCATAGCGATATGTGACGGCGTGCCTTTTGCATAATGAGCCTACGAGTTGCTCCTCACTGGCGAGGTTAAGTTCGAAGGAACGGAGCCGCAGCGAAAGCGAGTCCGAACAGGGCGCCTAGTCAGTGGGGGCAGACGCGAAACTTTGTGATCTACCCATGGGCAGGCTGAAGGTGCGGTAACACGCACTGGAGGGCCGAACGCGTTGACGTTGAAAAGTCTTGCGATGACCTGTGGGTAGGGGTGAAAGGCCAATCAAACTGAGAGATAGCTCGTTCTCCCCGAAATGTTTTTAGGAACAGCCTCGGTGCGCGAGTCTGGCAGAGGTAGAGCTACTGATTGGGCTAGGGGGCTTCACCGCCTACCAAACCCTGACAAACTCCGAATGCTGCCAGATGATTGCCGGGAGTGAGGCTGCGGGCGCTAAGGTCCGTGGCCGAGAGGGAAATAACCCAGAATAGCGGCTAAGGTCCCCAATACGTGGTTAAGTTAGTCAAACGATGTGGGGCTTCTATAACAGCCAGGATGTTTGCTTGGAAGCAGCAATTCATTTAAAGAGTGCGTAACAGCTCACTGGTCGAGAGGCCCCGCGCGGAAAATGATCGGGTATCAAACCACGAACCGAAGCCCTATGATGGCCACCAGGTGGCACATCGGTAGGGGAGCATTGAAACGGCGCAGAAGGCGCGCGGCGACGCGTGCTGGAGCGGTTTCAAAAGAAAATGTAGGCATAAGTAACGATAAACAAGGTGAAAAACCTTGTCGCCGAAAGTCCAAGGGTTCCTGATCAACGTTAATCGGATCAGGGTCAGCCCGGTCCTTAGCCGCACCCGAAGGGGGAAGGTGATGGGAAGCAGGTCAACATTCCTGCGCCCGCCGTGCAATGAAAGCGACGGAGCGACGTAGCCAAACAGGCTGACGGATTAGCCGAGCGGATCCTTCGGGAGAGGCGCATTGGCGAGGTCGCTTCCAAGAAAAGCGAGCACGGCGGCCGGTACCGCAAACCGACACAGGTGGACGGGATGAGTATTCTAAGGCGCTCGGGTGAGCCGTGGAGAAGGAACTAGGCAAATTGACGCTGTAACTTCGGGATAAAGCGTACCACCTTCTGGGTGGTCTCAGTAAAATGGTTCAACCAACTGTTTAACAAAAACATAGGGCCCTGCAAAATCGAGAGATGACGTATAGAGCCTGACACCTGCCCGGTGCCGGAAGGTTAAGGAAGGATGTTCGACGCGAGTCAAAGCTTCTGACCGAAGCCCCGGTAAACGGCGGCCGTAACTATAACGGTCCTAAGGTAGCGAAATTCCTTGTCGGGTAAGTTCCGACCTGCACGAATGGTATAATGAGTTGAACGCTGTCTCCTCCACGAGCCCGGTGAAATTGTAGTATCGGTGAAGATGCCGGTTACCCGCCACGGGACGGAAAGACCCCGTGAACCTTCACTACAGCTTCGCATTGGTCTTGGATTACGGATGTGTAGCATAGTTGGGACGCTACGAAGCGGCGGCGCCAGCCGTCGCGGAGCGGACGTTGAAATACCAACCTTCTTTGATCTAGGGCCTAACCCCCTGCGGGGGACAGTGCGTGGCGGGTAGTTTGACTGGGGTGGTCGCCTCCCAAAGAGTAACGGAGGCTTGCAAAGGTCCCCTCATCACGGTTGGTAATCGTGAGCAGAGCGCATTAGTAAAAGGGGGCTTGACTGTGAGGCAAACGGGCCGAGCAGGGGCGAAAGCCGGCTAAAGTGATCCGGCGGTTCTGCATGGAAGGGCCGTCGCTCAAAGGATAAAAGGTACTCCGGGGATAACAGGCTGATCTCCCCCAAGAGCTCATATCGACGGGGAGGTTTGGCACCTCGATGTCGGTTCGTCACATCCTGGGGCTGGAGAAGGTCCCAAGGGTTCGGCTGTTCGCCGATTAAAGTGGCACGTGAACTGGGTTCAGAACGTCGCAAGACAGTTCGGTCCCTATCTGTGGTGGGCGTCAGTAAATTGAGGGAGCATGACCTTAGTACGAGAGGACCGGGTCGTACGTACCGCTGGTGTACCGGTTGTGCCGCCAGGTGCAGTGCCGGGTAGCTAAGTACGGGCAGGATAAGCGCTGAAAGCATCTAAGCGCGAAACCTTTCCCGAGATGAGTTTACTTTTAAGGGCCGTCAGAGACTATGACGTCGATAGGCCGCAGGTGTAAAGGTGGCAACACCAAAGCCGAGCGGTACTAATTGCCCGTACGCTTTAATTTTATTAATTGTTGGTTGCTCTTCCGGTGTTTTTTCCCTTTATGTTAACTTATTGGGCCGTTGGTTGGAGACCGTTGGTCCTGAATTTTTTATGGTGGCTGTGCCGGGGGTGCCCACCTCTTCCCATACCGAACAGAGAAGTTAAGACCCCCATGGCCGATGGTACTGCAAAGAAATGCGGGAGAGTAGGTAGCCGCCGTATCTATCAAGGGCCCCTTTTACATCACGTAAAAGGGGCCCTTTTTGCGTTATACGGTGGTTGGAGTGGGGAGGGATGTCAGCAATGTCAAGCAGATTCAAAGAAAGAAGGCAGTCTGGTTTGACGGGGAGTTAATCTGCACGGTTCTTATTGATGTTTTTTATGTCTTCAATATTATTTTTTATTAACCATTGCCTAAAATCTTCAATATTATCAGGTTGAAAGTGCACAATACGCCCGCTTTTCAGCATAATCGTAAAGATGCCTAAAGTATTGACGAATTTTACAAGACTTTTGCAAGGGTATGAAAAGCCTTGATAGGTGTTCTCATCTTTTATTTTTTTCATTACAGTTTCTTTAAACAATTAAAGAATTGGCTGTCTGCACAAAAAAAGCGCAGGCAGCAACTTACGAACTGGGGGTCTTAGGAAACCCGACAACGATAAGTGCGCCCACGCCATTGCGTGAGCGTTTTTTCACTTATGCTCTGTTGTCATTGAAAGTTCCTAAGTTCCAGTTCAGAGCTTAAAGCCAAAAAACGCTTTAAGAATTTGGCTGTAAAGTTAGCCTTTTTTACAAATTTTTTTATTTATCAGGTGTATGAATAATATTCCATTTCATTCGTTGTATAAATAGCAGGCTTCAAGGCTAATGATATTGAAAATTGAACAGAACGCAACTATATAAAAGTATTTTTCATTCCGACAAAGGCAGGTATCTTTGCACTTTATTTTAATTTGAAGTAAGTGAAGTTTTCTGAATTTGGATTTGAAGAACAATTGATGGAAGGGATAGAAGCCTCTAATTATAAAGAGGCAACCCCTATACAAGAGCAGGCAATCCCCCCGATTTTGGATGGAAAAGATGTGTTGGCCTTTGCGCAGACAGGCACGGGGAAAACGGCAGCTTTTCTGTTACCTTTGATTAATCGTTTGCTAACGGTGGGAACGGACAATAATGGTGTGAACGCTATGGTTATAGTGCCAACCAGGGAATTGGTGATACAGATTTCGCAGCACCTTGAGGGGCTTTCCTATTTTACCAATCTTAGTTCCATAGCAGTCTATGGCGGCGGGGACGGTAATAATTTCATACAGGAGAAAAAGGCATTGAGCTCCGGCGCGGATATAGTGGTCTGCACACCGGGCAAAATGATGGCTCACGTGAAAATGGGTTATGTGAAATTGCAAACCTTGCAATACCTGGTGTTGGATGAGGCCGACCGTATGCTGGACATGGGTTTTTATGATGACATCATGTTCATCATAAATCATCTGCCGAAGCAACGTCAGAACCTGTTATTCTCGGCAACCATGCCTCCCAAGATAAAAATTCTTGCTCAAAGGATTTTGCATAATCCAGTGGAGATAAGTATTGCCATGAGCAAGCCCCCGGAGAGAATTGTGCAGCGTGCCTATATGGTCTACGACGAGCAAAAGATACCTTTGATACAACATATCCTTAGCCAGGGAAAATATAGGGCTGTATTGATTTTTTGCAGCAGTAAACTGAGTGTTAAGAAGCTCACAAAAGATTTACGTAGAGCCGGAATCAAGGCTGGGGAGATTCATAGTGACCTGGATCAAGAGCGCCGCGAGGATATTTTAATGCAGTACAAAAGCGGACGATTACCGGTATTGGTGGCCACGGACATCCTGAGCCGGGGTATTGACATTGATAATATTGATTTGATTATAAATTTTGACGTGCCCCACGATGGTGAGGACTATGTGCATCGCATAGGCAGGACTGCTCGTGCAGAAGCCGATGGGAGTGCATTTACCCTTGTTAATATTAAAGACCAGCGTAAGTTTCATGCCATTGAAAAGCTAATAGGAAAGGATGTTGAAAAAGGTCTCATTCCCGAACATCTGGGAAAACAACCTGTATTTAGCCCTGCTTTTCCGCAAAGGAATGGTGGAACAAAGAGACGGTATAATAAAAATCCTGGTGGTAGGCATAAATAAATCATTTATATTTTGGTAAGGTCGGGCTATCCCGACCTTTTTTGTTTCTTTCGTAAATCCTAAGAATCCGGTGACATATATCACGTGAGGAAGGTCATATCTTTTCTTTCCTTTGTCAGATTAAGCAGTCACTGGTGGGTAGCGAATGGTTATTTAACATTTTCTATTTGCAAATAGAACTTTTAGCGTTGGAGGTTTTAGGGTTTATATTTTCCTTGTTTATCGGCATTTCCCTCGGGTTGGCGGGCAGTGGCGGCTCCATATTGGCCGTGCCCATATTGGTTTATTTTTTTGGCGTAAGTTCAGAAGTGGCCACAACCCATTCGCTTTTTATTGTGGGCATTACCTCTGTTGTAGCCTCTTACAAACACCACAGGGCAGGAAACCTGAAACTAAAGACTGCATTGATTTTCACGGTTCCGTCATTGACGGTACTTTTACTAACCAGGCGTTTCTTTTTGCCAACAATCCCCGAGGTCATATTTTCAAACAACCATTTCACGCTGCCCCGTCATGTGCTTATCCTGATTATTTTTTCTGTGCTGATGATAGCGTCTGCTTTATCCATGATTCGTAAAGAAAGCACGTTAGAAACTGGGCAAGCATCCATACTAAAGATTATGCTGATTGGTACACTGATTGGTTTTTTGAGCGGTTTGTTAGGGGCCGGCGGCGGCTTTCTCATCGTGCCCGCCCTGTTATTTTATGCAGGGCTGGAATTGAAATATGCCATTGCAACATCTGTCTTTATCATTACCGTAAACTCGTTAATAGGTTTTTTAGGCGATGTGATGGCAAGGGTGCATTTTGATAAAATACTATTGACAAAAGTATCCGGGATGGCACTTATCGGCATGTTCATCGGCATTGCTATCTCTAAAAAAATAGATGGTAAAAAACTAAAGCCCGTTTTTGGGTGGTTTGTGTTGGTGATTGCCATATTCATCATCGTAAAGGAATTATTTTTATAAAAGGGCGAAAGAAAAAGACAATTTTCAGAGGAAGTAAATATCTTTTTCCTTTTGCAAACTTTTATCACAGCTTTAATGTTGTCACTACAAAAAGATTTATTTTTCATAAATTCGCAAAACCGCTTTGTTATTATCACATTACAAAAAGATTTTTTATGGTATTTGATTTAGACCTGATTAAAAAAGTGCTGAATGGTTTTGAGGAAAACGTTGCTAACGCACGCAAGTTGGTTAACAAACCGCTTACCTATACTGAAAAAGTGCTGTATGCGCACCTTTCACAACCTGCCACACATGCCTATGAACGTGGCAAAGATTATGTAGATTTTGCGCCAGACCGTGTAGCAATGCAGGATGCCACAGCCCAGATGGCTCTTTTGCAGTTCATGCAGGCGGGGCGTCACAAAGTGGCCGTGCCTTCCTCCGTGCATTGTGACCACCTGATTATGGCACAGGTTGGTGCCGAAAAAGATTTGGCCGTAGCAAACACCGAGAGCAAGGAAGTTTATGATTTTCTCGCATCGGTTTCAAATAAATATGGTATTGGTTTCTGGAAACCGGGCGCAGGCATCATTCACCAAGTGGTATTGGAAAACTATGCTTTTCCCGGCGGCATGATGATTGGTACGGACAGCCATACCGTAAATGCCGGCGGTTTGGGCATGATTGCCATTGGTGTGGGCGGTGCCGATGCCTGTGATGTAATGGCGGGGCTTCCCTGGGAACTGAAAATGCCTAAACTTATCGGTGTAAAACTGACCGGGAAGTTGAACGGGTGGACAGCCCCCAAGGATATTATCTTAAAAGTGGCAGGCATCCTGACCGTAAAAGGTGGCACAGGCTGCATCGTGGAATATTTTGGTGAAGGCGCACAGTCGCTGAGCTGTACGGGCAAGGGTACGATTTGCAACATGGGCGCTGAAATCGGGGCAACCACATCAACCTTTGCGTATGATGACAGCATGAGCCGCTACCTACGTGCCACGGGGCGTGAGGAAGTAGCAGCGTTGGCCGATAGCATAGCGCAGCATTTGACCGCAGACTCCGAAGTATATGCACACCCCGAACAATATTTTGATCAGGTAATCGAAATAAATCTGGACGAACTGGAACCCCACCTGAACGGGCCGTTCACACCGGATTTGGCCACGCCTATTTCAAAAATGAAAGAAGTGGCTGCCCAAAACGAATGGCCTACAAAAGTCGAGGTTGGCCTGATAGGTAGTTGCACCAATTCTTCTTACGAAGATATTAGCCGTGCCGTGTCGCTGGCCAAGCAGGTGAGCGAGAAAAACCTGAAAACAAAGGCAGAGTTTACGATTACGCCCGGCTCCGAACAGGTGCGCTACACCATCGAAAGGGATGGTTTTCTGGATACGTTCTCTAAAATCGGGGCAACGGTATTTGCCAATGCCTGCGGCCCTTGCATCGGCATGTGGAACCGCGTTGGGGCTGAAAAGAAAGAAAAAAATACAATCGTCCATTCCTTTAACCGCAACTTTGCCAAACGTGCCGATGGTAATCCGAACACGTATGCTTTTGTGGCTTCGCCTGAACTGGTAACCGCATTGGCGATTGCCGGGGATTTGACCTTTAACCCCATCACGGATACATTGGTGAACGAAAAAGGCGAAATCGTGAAACTTGATCCGCCGTCCGGTGAAGAACTGCCCGCAAAAGGTTTTGCGGTGGATGACCCCGGCTACGAAGCCCCGGCCTCGGACGGAAGCGGTGTACAGGTAATCGTGTCGCCGGACAGCAAGCGCCTTCAACTTCTTGAGCCGTTTGCACCGTGGGAAGGCACTGATTTAAAAGGCCTGAAACTCTTGATAAAGGCGAAAGGAAAATGTACCACCGACCACATTTCGATGGCCGGCCCTTGGTTGAAGTTCAGGGGACATCTGGACAATATCAGCAATAATATGCTCATCGGTGCCGTAAACTTTTTCAACGATGAAACCGACAAAGTAAAGAACCAACTTTCTGGTGAGTATGGCCCTGTTCCCGCCACGCAGCGTGCTTACAAAGCTGCGGGCATCGGCACACTGGTTGTGGGTGACGAAAACTACGGCGAAGGCAGCAGCCGTGAACATGCGGCGATGGAACCCCGTCATTTGGGCGTGCGTGCCGTGCTGGTAAAATCTTTTGCCCGTATTCACGAAACCAATCTGAAGAAACAGGGGATGTTGGCACTTACGTTTGTGGAGAAATCAGATTATGACAAGATTTTGGAAGATGATATAATTGACATTCTTGGCTTGACAGAATTTGCCCCGGGCAGACCTCTTACGCTGGTGTTGCATCATGCCGATGGCACTTCCGAGAACATACAGGTAAGCCACACCTACAATGAACAACAAATAGAATGGTTTAAAGCGGGTGGTGCCCTGAATATTATCCGCAGGGAATTTGCCGCTAAAAACGGATAGACTTTAATTCTTTTAATTATAAAATGCCGGCTCTTTGGGCTGGCATTTTTATGTGCGGATGTTTTTTAATCTGCGTAAAGACCTCCCGTTGTTTCCGCGTGCTATGGGGTAGATTGGATGATAAAAATATAGTCTAAATGCTGAGTTGTGGTTTAACGGCTTATCTTTACTTTCTGTATTTTGGTTTTAAGAACAGTATAAGTTGATTTGAATATAAACTTTGCGCGAGTATGAAATTTGGTGTAGTCGGTAATGGAAGTTGGGCCACGGCCCTTGTAAAGATTTTAACGGAAAATGGCAATCATGTCAATTGGTGGGTGCGCAATGAAGGCTCGCGCACATACATCGCACAGCGCAGACACAATCCGCATTACCTGAGTTCCGTTATATTGAATACTTCGTTATTGAATATCTGCAATAGTGTGCGGGAAGTGGTCGCTGCTTCGGATGTGATAGTGGTTGCTGTGCCATCGGCTTATGCGGCCGGCGCATTATCGGGTCTTGCTTCTGAGGAGTGGCAGGGGAAAAAAGTGCTGTCGGCAATCAAAGGCATCCTGCCGGACGAAAACCTTTTGTTGAACGAATACCTGAAAGAGCAATTCAATATACCGCTTGAGGATTATTTTGCAGTGCTTGGCCCTTGTCATGCCGAGGAAGTTGCCGCTTCAAAACTTTCTTATCTTACATTTTCAGGTATTGATATACCAGTGGTAACGCAGGTGGCGGCGGCCTTTAAATCTCCGTACATCAATACCGTAATCAACCACGACATTTATGGTGTGCAGTATGCTGCCGTACTGAAAAATATTTATGCACTGGGTGCGGGCATTGCGCATGGACTGGATTACGGCGATAACTTTCTAAGTGTTTATATTGCCAATAGTGCCGATGAAATGGCGATGGTGCTAAAATCCTTCGGTGCGCAGCACATCGTGGTAGGCGAACATGAAAACGACAATTACACGCGGGCGCGTTCGTCCAATTATGCTACGTCCGTTTATTTGGGCGATTTGCTGGTGACTTGTTATTCGCTCTATAGTCGCAATCGCACATTTGGCAATATGATTGGCAAGGGATATTCGGTAAAAGCGGCACAACTGGAGATGAACATGGTGGCAGAGGGCTATTACGCCTCGCGCTGCATGCACGACATTAATCGGCGTTATCAGGCGAACATGCCCATTGTAGAATCTATTTATCAAATCTTATGGGGAGGACTTTCTCCGACACTTGGCTTTGAAGAAATCGAGGATATTTTACTATAACTGGCCGACGAGTTTTTGGCGTATTAATCTTTTAGCAATATGCTGTCAGCAGAAATTTTGTTTTTGATTAACTTCCCGCTAAATTTCTAATTTTATTATGAACGCATTTGAGGTAAGGGGCGGCAAAAAGCTGCAAGGGGAAATCATTCCGCAAGGGGCTAAAAATGAAGCCTTGCAGGTTATCAGCGCGGTGCTGCTTACACCGGAAGAGGTTACTATTCATAACGTGCCGGATATACTGGACGTAAATCTCCTGATAGAATTGCTCGGGGAGATGAATGTAAAGATTGCACGGAGTGGCAGTAGCTATACTTTCAGGGCAGACGACGTGGATGTGGATTATCTACACAGTCCCGGTTTCAAAAAGAAAAGTGGCCGCCTGCGTGGTGCCGTGATGTTGGCGGGCGCTATGCTGGCACGTTATAAAAAAGCTTTTATTCCCAAACCCGGCGGGGATAAAATAGGCCGCCGCCGGTTGGATACGCATGTCATCGGGTTTGAAAAATTAGGTACAAAAATCACCTATCATCAACAGGATGGCTTTTTCCATCTCACCACGGATGGTCTTCAGGGCGCTTATATGCTGCTTGACGAACCTTCGGTTACCGGGACGGCTAATATCATTATGGCCGCGACCATGGCCTCGGGCAAGACTACTATTTACAACGCGGCCTGCGAACCGTATGTGCAGCAGCTTTGTAAAATGCTCAACAACATGGGAGCCAAAATAAGCGGTGTGGGCAGTAACCTGCTCACCATTGAGGGTGTTGACGGGCTTGCCGGGGCCCAGCATACTTTATTGCCCGATATGATCGAAGTGGGTTCTTTTATTGGTTTGGCGGCCATGACGCAGGGCGATATCATTATTAAGAATGCAGGTATTGACCAGTTGGGCATCATTCCCGAAAAATTCAGGTTGTTGGGTATTGATATGGAATATAGGGGCGATGACATACACATCCCTGAGCAGGAAAGTTATACCATACAACGTTATTTTGACGGAGGCGTTCTTTCTATTTACGACCACCCGTGGCCAGGGTTTACGCCTGATTTGCTAAGCATCATTTTGGTCACGGCCATACAGGCGCACGGTAGTTTGCTCGTGCATCAGAAGATGTTTGAAAGCCGCTTATTTTTCGTAGACAAACTCATTGAAATGGGCGCGCAGATTATCCTTTGCGACCCGCACCGCGCCGTTGTGATCGGGTTAGAGCGGGAGCAAAAACTGCGAGGCATCACCATGAGCAGCCCCGATATCCGTGCAGGGGTAGCTTTGTTGATTGCAGCACTTAGTGCAGATGGAAAAAGTGTTATACAGAATATCGAACAAATAGACCGAGGCTATCAGCAGATAGACGAACGCCTGCGCAGCCTAGGTGCGGACATCAGGCGGGTTGCCGGTTAGGACTTTTAAACGGAAACGAAATATCAGGAGAGCGGCTCTTCTGTTTTATCTGCGGCTAAGGCATCCACTTCCTTGCTGATTGACCCAAAGATTTCGTCAATAGAGCCAATACCTTTAATGGGTTTGAGCTTTGATTGTTCGTGATAATAATTTGCTACGGGCAATGTTTCTTTGTTGTACACGTCAAACCGGCTTCTGATAACGCTTTCATCGCAGTCGTCCGACCTGCCAGAGGTTCTGCCCCTTTCCAGTATGCGTTTGATCAGTTCCTCTTCGTCAACCTCCAGAGACAAAACAATGTCAATGTCGCTTTTGCGCATGGACATCAATTTGTCAAGAGCCTTGGCTTGCGTGGTAGTGCGTGGAAAACCGTCCAGCAGGATGCCGTTTGCATCTTTATGATGTTCCAGGCAGTCGTCTATCATGCCGATGACGATTTCGTCCGGCACAAGCTGACCTTTGTCTATAAAATTTTTTGCTTCCAGGCCGAGGGGCGTTTTGTCGTGTATTTCCGAGCGCAACAGGCTTCCGGTAGATAGGTGAACCAATCCGTATTTTTGAACCAGTCTTTCTGCCTGCGTGCCTTTGCCGCTTCCGGGAGGGCCGAACAAAATCAAGTTAATCATTAAATGAGATTCTTTTGGTCGGGCAAATATACTGATTGCCTTATTACTGCCCGTTTATTTTGACCTGCTTTTAATCATGTTTTGATAGATGTCGGCAAAATCGGTTTGTTTTCAGCCGGTTAACCGTTTAAAAAAAATAATATTTTCATTACGATAAAAAATAGTACCTTCGCGCGACTAAAAATCGAAAACCGGTGCCGTAAGACCGGGGATCGAAAGGATAAAGCTGCTTTTTCCTAAGGCTGTTTTAACACCTCTCCCCGCTTCACTTGTTTTGCTGATTGTATCCTAACAATTAAAGTATAAAATAAAGTAATGAAGCTTTCACAATTTCAATTTGATTTACCGCTAAACCTTATTGCTCAGACACCTGCGAAAAGAAGAGAAGATGCCCGTATGATGGTCGTGCACCGCAAGACCGGGCAGATGGAAAACAAGCACTTTCGCGATATCCTTGATTATTTTGACGACAAGGACGTTTTTGTAGTAAATAATACCAAAGTGTTTCCGGCGCGCATGTACGGGCGCAAAGAAAAGACCGGGGCAAAAATCGAAGTGTTTTTGCTGCGCGAACTGAACAAGCCCAACCGCCTGTGGGACGTTATCGTAGACCCGGCGCGTAAAATCAGGGTAGGGAACAAATTATATTTTGGAGATAATGAAGAACTGGTAGCCGAGGTGATAGATAATACCACCAGTCGCGGCCGCACTATTCGTTTTCTGTGGGAAGGTTCGGAAGAAGATTTTAAGGCGCAGCTCGAAGCCCTTGGGGAAACACCGCTGCCCAAATATATCAAACGCAAACCTGATGAGGAGGATAAGGAGCGTTATCAGACAGTGTATGCCAAGCATGAAGGAGCCGTGGCCGCACCTACGGCCGGATTGCATTTTAGCCGCGAACTGATTAAAAGATTGGAGATAAAAGGCATACGCTTTGCGGAAATTACACTGCATACCGGATTGGGAACTTTCCGCCCCATTGAGGTGGAAGACCTGAGCAAGCACAAGATGGACGCTGAATATTACCACATTGAAGATACCGCCTGCAAAGTGGTGAACAAGGCAAAAGAGCGCGGCTCGCGCATTTGTTCTATCGGCACTACGACCATGCGGGCAATGGAATCGTCGTTTACGGCGCAAAAGTTATTGAAACCTTCCGAAGGCTGGACAAATATGTTCATCCATCCGCCTTACGAATTTAATATTGCAGATTCACTGGTGACCAATTTTCACCTGCCCAAGACCAGCCTCATGATTATGACCTGCGCTTTCGCCGGTTATGAGCTGGCTATTGAAGCGTATAAAAAAGCCATCAAGGACAAGTATCGCTTTTTCAGTTATGGTGATGCGCTGTTGATTCTTTAATATAAGTAGAAAAAACTTCTTGATTTTCATGGGAGCGAAAAACGATAGAACGCTTCACGGCAAGAATAGCAACTTTACCAAACAATATACTTTCTAAATTAAAAAGGGCGCCGACCGCGCCCTTTTTAATTTCAATTTTTTTAGTATGCCCTAGCAAACAGAACCCTTTGGCTCGAAGGTTTGCCGCTAAGGATGCACGTGCCTTCTTCTGGCGGGTTGTTGAGGGGGATGCAGCGGATGGTGGCCTTTGTCTTTTCCTTGATGGCTTCCTCTGTTTCGGCCGTGCCGTCCCAATGCGCCTGCACGAAGCCGCCTTTTTCATCCAACAGTTTCACAAACTCGTCCCATGTATCGGCTTTGGTGATGTGCGCATCACGATAGCTTTTGGCTTTGTTGAACATATTGGATTGAATGTCGTCCAACAAATTTTGGATATGCTCGGCAATGCCATCAAGAGAAACACTTTCCTTTTCTTTGGTATCGCGGCGGGCTACTTCTACCACATTGTTTTGAAGGTCGCGCGCGCCAATGGCCAATCTTACCGGAACGCCTTTCATCTCGTATTCCGCAAATTTCCAGCCGGGGCGGTTATTGTCGTTGTCATCATATTTTACACTGATGCCCAATCCTTTCAATGAAGTCATGATTTCCTGCACCTTGGTATCAATTTGAACTTTCTGTTCCTGTCCTTTGTAAATAGGTACGATAACAACTTGCAGCGGTGCGATTTTGGGCGGCAGCACCAATCCCTGATCATCGCTGTGCGCCATCACCAATGCGCCCACAAGGCGTGTGCTCACACCCCAACTGGATGCCCAAACGTATTCAAGCTGGTTATCCTTGTTCAGGAACTGAACATCGAATGCTTTGGCAAAATTTTGTCCGAGGAAATGTGATGTGCCTGCTTGCAGGGCTTTGCCATCCTGCATCAGCGCTTCAATACAATAAGTGTCAATGGCACCGGCAAAACGTTCGCTTTCGGTTTTCACACCCTTGATAACGGGCACTGCCATATATTCTTCCGCAAAAGTGGCATAAACGTCCAACATTTTGCGGGCTTCGTCTACGGCCTCCTCTTGCGTGGCATGAGCGGTGTGCCCCTCCTGCCACAAAAATTCTGCCGTGCGCAGGAACAGGCGTGTACGCATTTCCCAGCGCACCACGTTCGCCCATTGGTTTACCAATATGGGCAGGTCGCGGTAAGATTGTATCCAATCCTTGTAGGTGTTCCAGATAATGGTTTCACTGGTCGGGCGTACGATTAATTCTTCTTCAAGTTTTGCCTCGGGGTCAACCACTACGCCTTTGCCGTCGGGGTCGTTTTTAAGGCGATAGTGCGTGACGACTGCGCATTCTTTGGCAAAACCCTCCACGTGGGCGGCCTCTTTGCTGAGAAAACTTTTAGGTATAAATAAGGGAAAATAAGCATTGACGTGCCCGGTATCTTTAAACATTTTGTCCAACGCATCGCGCATGTTTTCCCAAAGCGTAAATCCATAAGGTTTGATAACCATGCAGCCCCTCACAGCAGAATAATCCGCCAGTCCGCCCTTTAAAACTAAGTCATTGTACCACTGCGAGTAATCGGTGGCCCTCGGCGTAATCTCTTTACTCATATCTTTGCCTGATATTTGATTTTCGGATGTAATTAAATTAACAACAATTTGTGCATCTTTTCTGAAAATATTACGTCTATATTAACGTAACTTTATTGTGAATTTTGCAAAAATAACCTTTCGATGGGTAACAATAGAAGCGATTTATTGTTTTTTGCATAAATAGGTTAAAAATTTCGGCTTGTGGGGCATGGTCATGCATGTTTTGGGGGTCGCATGAGGCCCGCGGGTCTGTAACAATAAAAAAATGTACTGATGAAAACTGTAAAAGGATTACTGGCTATGGCTGTTGTGATAGCGGCCGTAACCATTACCGGATGTAGCACGGCTTATAAGACCGGGCAAACACCCGATGACGTGTACAGTTCGCCTGCATCGCCCGAATCGGACTATGTAAAGGCGAAACGTGCCGATGACAGGAGATACCGTAGTTATCAGGAAGACGAGTATAGCGATTATGAAGATTATGACGACCGCTACCTGCGTATGAAGGTGCAAAACCGTAGCCGTTGGTCAGAACTCGACGATTGGTATTGGTACGGCAATCGATACAATTTTAGCTATTATAACAACTGGTACTACTGGAATGATCCGTTTTACTGGAACTCTCCGTGGAGCCCGGTAAGCTATTGGAACATGTACTACAACCCCTATTGGTATTCCGGTGGATGGGGTTGGGGATGGGATCCTTGGTATAGCGGCTTTTACGGCGGATGGGGATTTGGTTGGCGTTGGAGCAGTTGGAACAATCCCTGGTGGTATGGCGGTTATGGCTGGGGCGGTTTCTGGGATCCGTATTTCTATGGGCCGGGTGCCGGTTATTACTGGAGCGGCGACAGGACTACAAGACCAGCCTATGGCGCAAGAATGGCCAATTTGGGTAGTTACAGGTCTCAAAATCTGACAAATAACAGGAATTTCAATTCTGGCTCTTATCGTCCAACGATAGGTGTTAGAAATGATAATAGTGTAAGTACCAATCGGATGACGTCCACACAGACGTATAGAACCAATACTTCGCGCAATGTAGGGACGTATGATAACAGGCAGCCTTCTTTCAATAATAGTAATAATAGAAGCAGTAGTATGGAAAGGCGCAGTTCTTCGTATGAAAGCAGGTCTACACCTTCTTATGAAAGCCGCAGCAGTGCTCCGGCAAGAAGTAGTGGAGGAGGGTCGTCTTCCGTCGGCAGCGGTAGCAGAAGCGGGGGCGGAAGCAGTGGTGGTGGCCGCAGGTTTTAATCAGATAATAATCATTTGACCTTTAAACATAAGTTATGGTAAAAAGGATATTTATATTAGGGGCTGGTGTTTTCGGTTGTTTGTGGACTATAGCCCAAGCCCCGGAAGATGTGTTACGCTATTCCTGGCAACCTGCCACCGGAACAGCCCGGGTGCAGGCTTTGGGCGGAGCCAGCGGTGCGATTGGCGGAGAAATATCTACTATGTTCAGCAACCCGGCCAATATAGGGTTTTATCGTACCGGTGATGTGGTGGTGTCTCCCGGTTTGCAGTTTAATAAAAACAAAAACACTTATTGGGGAACAAAGACCAATAATGATGCGAGCAATAGTTTTCAATTAGGAACATCGGGTGTTGTTTTGGGTAGTGACAGGTATGGAGGAAGTGTTAAGAGTTCCGCTTTTGGGCTTGGGGTAAGCACTATTGCCAATTTTAATAATGAGGTATTCTACAAGGGGCATAACACCCATAGTTCAATGGCTGATATGTTTATAGATGATTTTGATGGTAATTATCGAAATCAGTTTGGAAATGATTTGGCCGATAGAACTTACTGGGTGCATTATGATGATGCAACAAAGAGATGGACGAGTCCTGCGATTGATTTATTATCTCAAGATGGTGTGGGGCTAAACCAGCAACAACGTATAAAAAGCGAGGGAGGAATAACCGAACTGGCATTGGCTGGTGGATGGAATTTCAATAACAGGGTCTATTTCGGTACGACCATCGGCATTCCTATTGTAAGATATGAGCGGACTCGTGAATATCAGGAGTGGGATCCTACCGAAGACAACAACAATAATTTTGACTATGCCGTTTTTCAGGATTATTTAAAGACCACGGGTGCCGGTATCAACTTAAAGTTGGGGGTACTCTTTACACCTACCGATAATTTCAGATTGGGTTTGGCTTTGCATACCCCTACTTTCTATGATTTACAGGACAAGTATTATTCATCTGCCGAGGCTAATGTGGAAAATTATCTGGGGGGCAATGGAAAAACATGGGTCGCATCTTCCTATGATGCAGATGCAAAAAATTATTTCAGGAATAACGGTGTTCTTCAGTCCGACTATCAATATCGTACACCGTTAAAATTAATGGGTAGTTTTACGTACCTGTTTGGCAATCCAACCAATGTCAACTCTCAAAGAGGTTTGATAACCGGAGATGTAGAATATGTGGGTCAGAATATGAACCGTTTCAAATCATCTTATGACGACAATGATGATGACAGGTACTATGACGACCTTAATAGTTCAATAAAAGATTACTATAAATCTACCGTGAATGCCCGTCTGGGTGTAGAACTAAAGTTTAATCCTATAGCCGTAAGGCTCGGTGGCGCTTATTACAGCAACCCGTACAAAGATGTTGGAGACGGGGCAAAAGGAAGTATGGTTCAGGCAACGGGCGGTGTTGGTTATCGTAATAAAGGATTTTTCTTGGATTTGGGATATGTTCACGCACTCAACAAAGATGTGGTTTTTCCGTACAGGACTACGTATGAATCATTCCAACCCAACTTTATTAAAAATAATGCCGGTAGGGTAACCCTTACTTTTGGGATTAAAATATAGATTTGATGTTTATTCATTTTAAAGCGAAGTACCAAAGTGCTTCGCTTTTTTTTGGGAAGATGTAGAGCTACATCTCCAAATTTTATATCGTTGGGCGTCTGTCCTGTAAACTTTTTGATTTGGATTAACTCCCCCTTTAATGGTGAATCACCTTAATACCATTTGCCTGTCGGCGTCCAATCGGATAAGCACGAACAGCAGTATGGTGAAGGTGAGCAACGATGTGCCGCCATAGCTGATTAGCGGCAAGGGAATGCCGATAACGGGCGCAAGCCCGATGGTCATGCAGATATTGATAACGATGTGAAAGAAAAATACGGAAGCTACCCCATAAGCATAACAACGGCTAAAAGTGCTCCGCTGCCGCTCGGCGATTGTTATGATGCGGAATAATAATAAGGCATACAGGCCGATAAGCACCACACTGCCCACAAAGCCGAAACCTTCCCCGATAGTGTCGAAGATGAAGTCCGTCCGCTGTTCTGGTACGAAGCCGTAGCGCGTTTGCGTGCCGCTGAGCAGACCCTTGCCCAGCAATCCGCCGCTGCCGATGGCTATTTTTGATTGTTTCACGTTATAATCCGCGGTGTTTTGCTGACGTCCCGTTTTTGCGTTTATCTCTTTTATTTGCCCTTCTTTAAGATACTCTTCCGGGATGTCCCTGCCAAGCGTGCTAAATATGCGTTCTACCTGGTGTTTTTCAAATACGTTTTTAAACAAAAAAGGAACGCCGAATCGTTGGATGCTCACGCACAGCAGCCATATCAATATGATTTTTAGCAAAAGGCCACGCCTGCGCTTTATCTGCCGCCAGTTGAAAAATGCAACAAGGGCGGCTATCACGGTGAGGATGATGGCTAACAGGTTTTGGTCTATGAGTAGGGTGGCTACCACCAGCGCTGCCAGTGCAAAACCGATGATGAGAAAAATTGGCGGAAACCCCTCACGGTACATCACTAAAAAGAAGGCAAAAAATACCAGCGCCAGTCCGGTTTCTTTTTGTAGGATGGTGAGCGCGGCGGGCAAAAGAGCGATTCCCGTGGCAATAAGTTGGGAACGTGTCTTGGAAAAATCCATTTCCGGCAGGGAAAGGTATTTGGCCAACGCTAATGCCACGCTGATTTTGCAAAAGTCTGCTGGTTGAAAATTAAAACTACCGATACGAATGATGGATTCAGTGCCTTTTACGGAAGAGTGAAGGGGAAACACTAACAATAACAGCAATAACCCTCCCGCGTACCAAAGATTGGCTGTGGCCGGAAAAAACTTACTATCCGTAAGTAAAATAAATAAGCCAAGCATCATCGCTATGCAGGCAAAATAAAACTGCTTACTATAATCGGTTTTAAATCCCATAAAACTTTGCAGCACCGGGTCGCCTTCTTTATAAGTAACACCAAATATGGCCATCAAACCTATGGACACTAAGGCAATATATATGATAATAAGCCAATAATCTACCCCTTTTGATATTTCTGCTTTATAATGTGCCATCAGGCTGCTGTTTTCTTTTTAGATAAATGTTTGCGCGTGTCCAATATGGCAACCGAAGCATCCACTGTGTCTTTGTTTTCTTTTTTGGCAGGTTGTTTCTCCAAGTTTTTTGCATTGGCAGAATCTCTTTGCACCTGCTTGTACCGCAGGAACGGACGGAGCTTGCTGCTGTCGCCATAAGCCTGCGCCCATTTTTCTGCCCTTACAGAATCGTCCTTGTACTGCCACCGTGCAAAATAGGATGGCATCAAATTGGATTTTGATACCTTTTCAAAATCGGCCTTACTTCTGGGAGTTAGGCTGTCCAGCAGATATTTTTCCATTAAGATACGTGCGATAGGGCCTGCCCAGGTGGCTCCATAACCGGCATTTTCTACTGCCACGGCTATGGCTATTTTAGGGTTGTCTTTCGGGGCAAAGCATACGAACATGGAATTATCTTTCAGTTTCATGCGCTTTTCCCCACGAAACGGCAATCTCAAAAAATTCTCCGCCGTACCAGTCTTGGCGCAAACCTCTATGCCGGGAATATTGGCAACGCGTGCCGTCCCGCTTACCACCACGTCGTGCATCCCTTCAATGATGGCTTTATAGGCAGAATCCGAAATATGGGTCAGGGCATTGTGTTTTGTACGGTATTTGGCAACATAAATAGAATCCGCTTCGGTTTCGTTTTCAATGCTGTCTATAAAATGCGGCGTGTAATAATATCCTTTATTGGCGATAATGCACATGGCATTGGCCAATTGTAAGGGAGTGGCGGTCATTTTATCCTGCCCGATGCCCAATGTCAGGTTGGTACAGGATGTCCACGAACCGCGATATTCTTTGTCATAAGCCGCCACGGTAGGAATGTTTCCTTTGTCTTCGCTGGGCAGGTCAACGCCCAGCCTTACGCCCAGCCCGAACATGTGCATGTATTCTTCCCATTTTTCAAAACCCCTGTTTTTGTTGCCGATGCGCGGATTATCCACCGCCATGCGATAGACATGCACAAAATAGGAATTGCAGGAGTTTGCGATGGCACGGCGCAAATTAGACGCGTGTCCGCCGCCGGAGTGCGTGCAGCCCACTCTTTTACCACAGGCATAATAGCCACCGCCACAGGGATAGCCAAACGAAGGGGTGATAACACCTTCATCCAATGCCACCAGGCCTCCCAAGGGTTTAAAGGTAGAACCCGGCGGGTATTGTCCCTTGATGGCCCGGTTCAGGAGCGGGGCCTTCACATCCAGTTGGAGTTTTGCAAAGTTCTTATTTTTATCAGGCCCTGTCAGGTCATTGGGATTGAACACGGGGCCTGATGCCATGGCCAGAATGCCGCCCGTTTTTGGGTCAAGCGCCACAACGGCGCCCACTTTGTTCTGAATCAATTGTTCTGCCAACGCTTGCAGGTCAACGTCAAGGTGTGTTTTGATGCCGCGCCCCGCCACCGCCATCGTATCAAACGCGCCGTTTTCGTAGCTGGCCACGAGTCTGTTTTTGTTGTCCTTGATTAAATAAGATACCCCGCGTTGCCCCATCAATATTTTTTCGTATTGCGATTCAAGGCCGTTTGCCCCGGCATAGTCGCCCATCCTGTAAAAGCCGCCGGAACGCTCAATATCCTTAGGGCTTACTTCATTGATATATCCTAAAATATGCGCACCAACATTAAACGGGTAGGTGCGTACCGGGCGCTCT
Organism: Niabella sp.; assembly: GCA_047601605.1. Lineage (GTDB taxonomy): Bacteria > Bacteroidota > Bacteroidia > Chitinophagales > Chitinophagaceae > Niabella. The sequence goes on along the minus strand of JASGIU010000003.1, from coordinate 503,887 downwards.
TGCAAGCTAAACCCGTTGAAACGCCAGTTGTTTTCCTCAAACCGTGCCTGCATTTCCGGCGTTAAGAGTGATTGGAAGATGGACGGTCGCACACGGGAATTCTTGATAATGGCCGTGGTTATCCGCTCCCGGAAAGTTGCAGTGTCAATGCTCATCAGGCGACAAAAAAACAGCGTGTCCAGGTTTTTGATTTCCGAAGGTGTCACCATCAGGTCGTACATGATGGTGTTGTTCAGGACGGCTTTACCTTTCCGGTCATAAATGATGCCGCGTTCGGGGTAAACAATTTTCGGGTAAATGGCATTGTCCATCGCCAGTTGATGGTACTTACTGCCAAATAATTGCAGGTTCACCAATTGCGCGATGATTATCACAAAAACACACAGGAACAATATCCTTATTATATAGCTTCTCGACTGATTAAAAACCGACATTTATTATAAATAAAGGGAACTTGGATTAGGACGTAAAGTTACAATGCAAATGATTAAGAATCGCAACAATCATTTCAAATTCTTTAGAAAATAATTTTTATGCTTTCCCTGAACAGCATAAATCACTTCGCTTTGATGAAAGATTATTTTTTTACCAACTGTGGAATATATGGCATCTGCGTTGCGACGCTCCGTTCAACAACAGAATATAGGTAGGCTATTTCATTGTTTGCTGTTTTGAGAATATGCCTGCTTCGGAAAGGCAGAACAATCTTCGTTATATAAAAATAAAAAGCCTTGCAGTGGGTAACCGCAAGGCTTTAAAAAGCTGTAGGGGGAGGGGTCGAACCTCCACGAGGCAGTTAGCAACAACACAAAGAATAGTGGTCAACCCTGGTCGGCCTGACGGTCGGCTCTATGCTGCGTTTATCCCGGAATCCTCACCCTCGAGACAAGAGGGCATGTCTGCCAAAAATTTCATCACCCCACAATTTTTAAGAACTAATATGTTGCAAAAATAAGTATAATGGCTGTTTTGTTCCAAATATTTTAATAAAAATTTTGAAAATATAGAAATTATTTAAATATTTGCAAAAAATATTTAATAATATCAAATTGAGTATCTTAAAATGTCAAACAAATTGAATCTTGACAAACTGGATTTGCAGATTATCCAGCACATGATGGACAATGCAGAGATATCTTATGCCGATTTAGGTAAAAAACTGTTCGTGTCCGGTGGCACCATCCACGTGCGCATCAAAAAGTTGCAGAAAGACGGCATTGTCAAAGGCACAAAGTTAAATGTAAATCTGAAACTTTTGGGCTATGATGTGATTGCTTTTATAGGGATTTACCTGAAAGAAAGTTCTTTGTACGATAGCGTTGCCCGCGAGCTATACAATATCAAGGAAGTGGTGCGCCTCAATTACACAACGGGCAATTACAGTATGTTCGTGGAGATTGTTTGCAGGGACATTAGCGAACTGCGCGATGTGCTGCACGAAAAGCTGCAAAAGATAGAAGGTATTGACAGGACGGAAACCATCATCAGCCTGGAAGAAAGTTTTTCGCGCAATGTTAAAGTATTGAGCGAGTAACTCCCGCACCTAACCTATTTAACATCCAACGCATCGCGCAGGCCATTGCCCAGCAGGTTAAATGCCAGAACCAACAGCATGATGGCAATGCCCGGCGCCAGTGCCAGGATAGGGTTTTGGGTGATGATGAAATTATAGTTTTCCTTTATCATCAGTCCCCAACTGGGCTGCGGGGGTTGCACGCCGACCCCCAAAAAACTAAGCCCTGCCTCAATGATAATGGCCGATGCAAAATTGGCCGCCGCAATCACCAGTACCGGGCCAAGGATATTGGGCCAGATATGCACGGCAATCGCACGCATATCGCTATAACCCAGCGCCCGCGTTGCTTCAACGTATTCCAGTTGTCTGACGGCCAGCACCTGACCGCGCACCAGCCTTGCCACGTTTACCCACATCGTCAACCCAATGGCAATAAACACCTGCCAAAAACCTTTGCCCAAAGCCAGCGTGATGGCAAACACGAGCAACAAAGTGGGGATGCTCCAGATGACATTGATAAACCACATGACAACGCTGTCGGTAATTCCCCTGTAATATCCGGCCAAAGAACCCAGCAAAAGACCGATGCTGATGGAGATAAGCACTGTTACCAAACCCACGCTCAGGCTTACGCGCGTGCCCACCACCAGACGGCTTAATATATCGCGGCCATAACTATCCGTGCCCAACCAAAAGGTTTTTGCCTGCACGGGTTGCACTGCCAGCCCTGTTTTGGGAAAAGAAATCCTTTCGCTCACGCCTTCGTCAATGTATTTTTCTGCGATAATGCTGTCCGCCTTTGTTGCGTACCAGGTGATGGGCACAAAATCATAAATATCAGGCCAGCCGTTTATCAATCCTGACAAAAAAGAAACCTTGCGGACAGGTGCTTGTTTTTTTACTAATAGGAACTGTTGTGTAAATCCCGGTTTTTTGCCGCCCACTTCGAGGATAATCCGGTTGGCGTAAGGCGTATGGTCGGATGCCAGCGAATAGCAAAAAACAGCAACCAGCACGGACAAGGCGATGATGACCATACTGGCCATTGCGCCCTTGTTCTTTCTAAGCCTTTGCCATGCGGGGTTTTGTGAGTTTGCAGACATCGCCCAAACTTACAGGAAATTCTTCATTCCATAAATTGCGCGAAGGATGAAGCAGAGTGTCTCTTGACAAAAAGGGATTGCGTTTTATGAATTGGAAGATTTTTCCTGAGTGAGGAATTAAATCGGACAATCAGAAAATTGTCATTTCAGCTCCTTAATCTACAAACATCATCCATAAAATCTGATTATCTTCGCGGCCTTATGACCAAGAAAAAGGATATTGTTGTGAGCGGCGTGCGGCCGACGGGTTTTTTGCATTTAGGTAATTATTTCGGTGCATTGCGTAATTATGTAAAGATGCAGGACGAATTTGATTGTTATTTTTTTATAGCCGACCTGCACTCGCTGACCACGCACCCCGATACAAAGGAACTGCGCGGATATGTGCTGCAAGTCGTTTCCCAATATATTGCCTGCGGGCTTGACCCCGAAAAAGTAGCGCTCTATTGTCAGAGTGATTTGCCGCAAACATCGGAACTTTATCTGTACCTGAACATGCTGGCTTATAAGGGCGAGCTTGAAAAAACCACTACCTTTAAAGATAAAGTGAGGTTGCAGCCGGACAATGTGAATGCTGGTTTATTGACTTATCCCGTGCTGATGGCTTCAGATATTCTCATTCATCGTGCGGCGCTGGTGCCCGTAGGCAAAGACCAGGAGCAGCATCTTGAGATGACGCGCAATTTTGCCAACCGTTTTAACCACCGTTACGGCGATGTGTTACCGGAGCCGAAAGCCTTCAACTTTGGCGGAGAACTCTTAAAAGTGCCAAGCCTTGACGGGCAGGGCAAGATGAGCAAAAGCGAAAACCAGAATGCCACGCTGTACCTGATGGACACGGATGAGCAAATCCGCAAAAAAATCATGAAGGCCAAGACCGATGCGGGGCCTACGGAACCCCATCAGGAAAAGCCGGACTATATCGTGAACATTTTTGACCTGATGAGGTTAGTCTGCGAGCAAGAAGTCATTGATAAATTTGAAACAGATTATGCCAATTGCAATATCCGCTACGGCGACCTTAAAAAGCAACTGGCAGAGGATATGGTGGCCTATATCGCCCCGATTCGCCAAAAGGCGATGGATTTGCGTGAGAACGAAAATTATTTGCGGGATGTATTGCAAGAGGGTGCGGAAAAGGCGAACAAAAGTGCCAACGAAACGATGAAAATGGTGCGCGAGGCAATTGGGCTGAAATATTTTTAAAAAGCGCGATGGTTCATTTTAAAAAAGAATCGCTATTTTGAAGCGGTAATTTATATTTTTCAAACAGGTTATCATAACTACAGGCATTAAGCATCATTGAATATGGCAAAGTCAAAATCAAAACCGAAGCACATTGCTGTTGCGGGTAACATCGGGGCGGGCAAGACCACGCTCACCGAAATGTTGAGCAAACATTATAAATGGATACCCCATTTTGAGGATGCGGACAACAACCCCTACCTGATGGATTTTTACGAGGACATGCCGCGTTGGAGTTTTAACCTGCAAATCTATTTTTTGCATGGTCGCCTGCGCCAGTTGCTGGATATCCACAACGGTACGGAAACGATTATTCAGGATCGGACGATATACGAGGATGCCAATATTTTTGCCCCGAACTTGCACGAAATGGGCCTGATGAGCAAGCGTGATTTTGACAACTATTATCAGTTTTTCCAGACGTTGAAGACCATGGTGCAGCCGCCCGACTTGATGATATACCTGAGCGCCTCCGTGCCAACGTTGGTGGGGCAAATCCAAAAAAGAGGGCGGGAATACGAAGAGAACATCCGGTTGGATTACCTCAAGCGCTTGAACGAATTTTACAACAAATGGATTGCCGGGTACACCGAAGGCAATCTGTTGGTGATAGACGTGGATAAGAACAAATTTGGCGAGCGGGAAGAAGATTTCGGGGAAATCATTTCCAAGATTGACGCGAAACTGTTCGGGCTTTTCTAAAGTTTTTTGAAGTAGGCGTGTGATATCTGATTTCCATATAGGGAAACAATCACTTCCTGTTTGTCTTTAAAAAAATCATCACAGGCTAATTTTACCCCTGGGTTACAATCCAGTCCGGGGTCGTTTGTTGTTGCGTCAAAATAGTCCATTAATACGCACACGGCGCCCTTGGGCATTTTAGTGTAAATTTTTTCAAGGCAGAAAAGGACAATTTCCTTATGTTGAAATTTATCCCCGCCAAATCCGCAATCAATGTGCGCAAAGCATATTTTTTCAGGTAATTGTGCCGGCAGCGTGTCATTAAAAAAACCTTTATGGAGATTGGGGAGCTTTAATCTGTCTTTTTCAAAATTTTCAATTAAGAGATCTTCAATGTTACTATTGGTATAGGTGAATTTTGTTTCGAAACTGTCGTATAGGTGAAGATCTTTGTCCGATTTATAAAAGTCCAATATTTTTTGAAATAATAATGCACATTGACCTGTGAAGCAACCTAATTCAACAATATCCCCTTCGATTCTATTTTCTATAACAGAACCTAGGAGATGAAAGAAATTGATTCGCTGCTCTATGGTGTTCATGTCTTCAACCGGATTAGGTATGGGTGTAATTCGATACAAATATCCCCTTTTGCTTAGGAGTTTGTTGCCGAGTTTTATCAAGGGGTGTCTTTTCCTTTTGGAGAGGCTGTCCTCTGTAATGAAAAAGTTATTGAGTTTATGCATAAATTTGATATAAATTGATTGGTATAAAAGTGATAATTGGGCAAAGATATTTATTAAAAACTAAAGTAGTGCTGTTTGGGTTATTCGTTTTACGCTTACAGTATCGCATAAATAAGTTATAGGTTGTATATAATAAGTAGTTCTAATACCTTTGCAGGGATTTGGTTGTTGCCCAATCGTGCCTCTATAACCAATGGCATTCGTAATGGTTTGGCAGCTAATGTCTAATTTAATTTTTTATATTAATGATATGAGTAAGTGGCGGCTACCAGAATATGAAACTGTGACCGATTATATATATGATGCTGCTAGGGCATTCCCCCAAAACATTGCAGTATCATTTAATAATGTTTCTATTACCTATCGGGAACTGAACGAGCGATCTAACCAGCTGGCTCACTATTTATTGCAAAGGGGATTAAAACCTGGTCAGCCTGTAGCGCTTGTTCTTGAACGGAGTCCGGAAATTATAATTGCGCTTTTGGCAATACTAAAATGTGGCGCTTGTTATGTTCCAATGGACCCGAACTATCCGAAGGATCGGGTTATATTTATGGTAGAGGACGCTGCTGCATTATTTTATATTACAGATCAAAAATTTACCGGAAGGTTTGCGGGGTCTGGCACTAATGAAATCCTGTTAAACGCGATATCAGCAGAACTCGATAAATGTTCTGATGCTGATTTACCCCGGTTAAATAATCGGGACGCCATTGCGTATATTTTGTACACATCAGGCTCTACAGGTAAACCTAAAGGGGCAATGGTTACGCATGGCAACCTTATCCATTTCTTAAAGGGCATGCAGGAAGTATTTAATATTACTTCCGGGGATAAGTTCTTAAGCGTTTCAAGTATTTCGTTCGATGCCTCCTGTTTTGATAATTATTTATCACTTATTCATGGTGCCGAATTAGTGCTTGCTGATAATGAAGCTGCCAAATCGGGCGATTTATTACTAAAGCTTATTGCTGATAAAAAAGTCAGCATAATGCTGGCAACTCCTGTTACCTATAAGCTGATGCTGAATGCGGGTTGGGAAGATAAAATTGATATCACCGTCCTTTCGGCTGGGGAACCACTACCGGCTACATTGGCCCGGGATTTAATTCCTAGGTGCAAATCGCTTTATAATGTATATGGCCCAACCGAAACGACTGTTATTTGCATATTAGCTCAAATATCTGATTATAATAAAATAACTATTGGTAAACCTATACAGGGCACTCCTGTTTATTTTTTAGATGAAAATCTCAAACCTGTTGCTGCCAATGAGATCGGTGAAATTTATATTGGCGGTGCCGGTGTTTCAAAAGGATATTTAAACCGGCCGGAGTTAACCAGCGAAAAATTTATTAAAGATCCTTTCAGCACTGCTGAAAATGCTGTTATGTATAAAAGCGGTGATCTGGGAAAACTTGAAGCCGATGGTAATATTTCGTATCATGGAAGAGTGGATAATCAGGTAAAGATTCGCGGCTTCAGGATTGAGTTAGGAGAAATTGAGCACCAGTTGTCATTGCAAACAACTGTGAAGGAGGCTGTTGTCGTTCCAAAAGAGAATAAAGCAGGCGAGCTGTTTTTATCGGCGTATGTTACATTGAAGCATCAAATTGACAAAAAAGCCCATCCAATGTTAATAACGGGGTGGCGTACAGGGTTACGCACATCTTTGCCTGAATTTATGGTGCCCGAACATTTTACTATCATGGAGGCGTTACCTATAAGCCCTAATGGTAAAATTGATAAAAATGCCTTACCCTATCCATCAAAAGACCGTCCCGAATTATTAAATATTTTTGAGGCACCACGATCTGATATTGAAAAAAATATTGCCGGGGTATGGAGTCAGATACTTGAGATAAGCCCGATTGGAACGAGTGATAATTTTTTTGAGTTAGGAGGTAACTCTTTGCTTGCACAAAAAACGGTTTCTTCCTTAAAGGAAAAATTTCATTATGATATCCCTATAACAAAATTATACCAATATCCCACCATTGCAGGATTACAGCATATATTAAAAGGTAACCAGCCGGAAAAACTAAAGCATCGTTCAGGCGTAAAGCATACCGGTAAAGAAGGCATTGCTATCATCGGAATGTCTGGCCGGTTTCCCGGTGCTGATAGCATAGAAGAATATTGGGAGGTCTTAAAAAATGCAAAAGAAACTATTACTTTTTTTGCTGAAAATGAGATTGATCCGTCAATACCACCTTCTGTGAAAGACGACAGCGCTTATGTAAGAGCACGGGGCATTTTGAAGGACATAGAAGAATTTGATGCAGATCTGTTCGGCATCACTCCAAGACTGGCAGAGTTGATGGATCCCCAGCAGCGTGTATTTCTGGAGGTTGCCAGGGATCTCCTGGAAAAAACAGGGATGCTAAAACAAAATAAAGACGAAGTAATTGGTGTGTTTGCAGGATGCAATACAAATACGTATTTCTATAATAATGTATTGCATTATAAAGATAAAATGGAGCATCAGGGTTATTATCAAACTTTGTCTGTTACTGAAAAAGATTACCTGGCAACGCGTACGGCCTATCATTTAAACTTAAGAGGGCCGGCCGTAAGTGTCAATTCAGCGTGTTCCACTTCGTTGTTAGCGGTGGCGCAGGCGGTGGAAAGTTTGCGCAGGGGTCAGTGTGATGCTGCTATTGCAGGAGGTGTGGCGATTAATGTGCCTGTGAATAGTGGTCATATTTACCAGGAAGGTTCCATGTTGAGTGCAGATGGACACAGCAGGCCATTTGATGCCAATGCGAGGGGAACCGTGTTCAGCGATGGCGCTGGTGCGGTATTGCTCAAACGCCTCGAAGACGCTGAGGCAGATGGTGATACTATCTATGCTGTTATTAAGGGAGTTGGTGTAAATAATGATGGTGGAGAAAAAGGGAGTTTTACTTCGCCAAGCACCAGCGGGCAGTTTGCCGCTATAACCATGGCCATTGATGATGCTGGGATTAAACCCTCTGAAATTTCATATGTAGAGACGCATGGTACTGCTACGCCTTTGGGTGATCCGATAGAAATAGAAGGATTACGAATGGCATTCGGTGACCAGGGGCGTAAACAATATTGCGCAATAGGATCGGTTAAAAGTAATATCGGGCATCTTACACATGCAGCAGGTGCTGCGGGATTGATTAAAACCACGCTGTCGCTATACCATCAACAATTAGTACCGTCTATAAATTATACGGCACCTAATCCTACAATTGATTTTGAAAACAGCCCGTTTTTTGTAAATACGCAATTGCGTAATTGGGATGTGCCTGTTAAACGAATTGCCGGTGTAAGCTCATTCGGTGTCGGAGGTACCAATGTTCATATTATAGTAGAAGAATATCCGAACTCCTCCCAAATAAATATAGAGGACAGTTCTGCACAAATTATTGCCTGGTCTGCAAGAAGCGAAAACAGTTCCGGGGCATATGCAGACAAACTTACCGATTATATTAAAAGTAATAAACACCGGAATTTAGCAGATATTGCTTATACACTGCAACATACAAAGCAATCTTTTTCTGTAAGAACAGCTTTGGTAGCCCGGGATATGGATGATCTTTTGCTACAGCTTTCTGATACTTCGAGAGTTTCTTTACACTCCTTTATTTTAAAAGAGAGAAATAAGCAACTTATTCTTGTTTTTCCGGGTCAGGGATCCCAATATATAAATATGGGGAAGGCGCTATATGACAAAGAACCGGTTTATAAAGAAGCTATTGATAAATGTGCCGAAATTCTGAATGAGGAATTGGGTGAAGATATAAGAAAAGTGATTTTTACCAGTGAGTCTGATGAAGCCGCAGAAAAGCTCAAAAATACATTTTACACTCAACCTGCGATTTTTATAACCTCTTATGCTATCGCGAAGTTATATTTAAGTTTAGGGCTTGTGCCGGATGCTATGATCGGGCATAGTGTTGGAGAATTTGTTGCTGCACATCTGGCCGGTGTTTTCTCTTTACAGGACGTTCTTAAACTGGTAGCGGCAAGGGCAAGACTCATTAGTGAATTGCCCGGTGGAACAATGCTTTCAGTGCGTGCCGGAAAGGATGTTGTATTACCTCTGTTGCCTGGTTCTTTATCACTTGCTGCTAATAATGCTCCTAATCTTTGCGTGGTAGCAGGGGTTACCGGCGATATTGAACATTTTTCTGAATTGTTGGCTCAAAAGAAAATACCTAATAAACTCCTTCGTACAAGCCATGCATTTCACTCCCGGATGATGGATGCAATGGTTCAGCCTTTAGAAAAAGTTGTTTCATCGTTGAAGCTTGAGATACCGAAAATACCTGTTCTTTCAACAGTTACTGGTGGTTGGTTGAAAGATGGAGAAGCTACCGATCCGGTTTACTGGGCAAAACATGCCAGAAAGACGGTTAATTTTTCTGATGCCGTTAGTGCCATTGCCACGGATCTGAGCCCGGTTTATCTGGAATGCGGCCCGGGAAATACGGCAACTACGCTTATAAAACAACATGGCGGTAAAATTGCTGAAAATGCATTTAATTCGATTGATGCGGCCTCTAAAAATAGTGAAGAAGTAGCTGTAAGAGAAACTTTAAGCAAATTATGGACACATGGTATCGAGCTAAACTGGTCGCTACTCCATAAAGGAAACACGGCAAACCTGCTTCACGATATACCTACCTACGCTTATGACAAAAAGAGGTATTGGCTGGATGCTGTTATAGATGCACCATTTGGCATAAACAAAAAAAATGATATGGTACAGGTTTCGGTACCTGTAAAAACTGAATTAAAAACGGATATACCCATGAGGAAAGATAAACTAATAAAACAGCTAAAAGATATTTTGGAAGAGGCTTCAGGTATTGATATTGCAGATGCAAATCCTCACGCCAACTTCGTTGAACTGGGACTGGATTCTTTGCTGTTAACACAGATTGCTGCCAGCTTTAAAAAGGAGTTTAAATGTCCGGTTACCTTTCGCCAATTAAGTGAAGAGTTGGATACTTTAGACAAATTGGCTACTTATTTGGATGCCAATCTGCCGAAGGACCCGGAAAACGTACAGCCATCCTCACAGCAAATACAGGCTACGCCCGTTATTAATAGCCCGGTATCTAATGGAATGGACATAGGGAATACTACAGCTTTGGGGCTGATATCGCAACAGATCAGCTTGCTGTCGCAGCAGGTAATGTTGCTGCAATCGGGTACGGGTTTGAAACAGCCTGTAAATACGGTGCCTTCAGCCCCGGCCTCTTCATTCGAAACCAGGCAGAGTAATATTGCAGGTGCTGATATTAGTGCCGAAGAGCAGGCTGAGCTTAAAAAACCTTTTGGAGCTATTGCAAGGATAGAGAAAAAAAGTAATGAGATTAACGAAAAGCAGACTGAATATGTAAATGAACTCATATCAAAGTATAATGCTAAAACAGTCGGCAGTAAGAACTATACACAGAAGTACCGGCAGCAAATGGCTGATCCGCGTGTAGTGTCAGGATTTAAGCCTCTTACAAAAGAGATGATATATTCTATTGTAATAAATAAATCAAAAGGATGTTACTTATGGGATATAGATGGCAATAAGTATATAGATGCGTTGAATGGGTTTGGTTCTAATTTTTTAGGGTATCAGGCAGATGTATTAAAGAATGCGCTGATAGAGCAGGCAGAGAAAGGATATGAAGTGGGGCCTCAGCATGAACTGGCAGGGCCGGTTTGTTCATTGGTTTGTGAACTTATCGGCAGCGACAGGGCTGCCCTATGCAATACAGGGTCAGAGGCTATACTTGGGGCAATGCGTATAGCACGCACCGTTACAAACAGAGATCTGATCGTAGCATTTAGTGGGTCGTATCACGGTATTATTGATGAGGTACTGGTGAGAGGTACTAAAAAACTGAAAACATTTCCTGCAGCATCGGGTATTTTGGGCAGTAACGTGCAAAATATGCTGATATTGGATTATGGGACGGATGAAGCATTGGAAATTATAAAAGAAAGGAGTAATGATATTGCTGGTATTTTGGTAGAAACGGTACAAAGCCGCAGGCCGGAATTTCAGCCGGTTGAGTTTTTAAAAAAGCTCAGGAAACTGACAGAGGAAAAGTCAATAGCGCTCATTTTTGATGAGGTGATTACCGGTTTCAGATGTCATCCGGGTGGCGTACAGGCCCTTTTCGGTATAAAAGCAGATCTGGCAACGTATGGAAAAGTAGCAGGAGGCGGGCTCTCTATCGGTATTATAGCCGGTAAAAAACAATATATGGATGCTTTGGATGGTGGTTTCTGGGAGTATGGAAATAATTCTGTGCCGGAAGTGGGAGTTACGTATTTTGCCGGTACTTTTGTAAGACATCCTCTTGCATTGGCTACTGCTTATGCATCTCTAAATTATATAAAAGAACAGGGGCCGGAACTTCAAAAAGGATTAAATAGAGCGACTGCAGATATGGTTGAACGCCTGAATAATATTTGTACAAAATATAAAACACCATTATACGTGGCGTCTTTCAGCTCTTTATGGAAAGTAAAGCAAAAGGAGGAATATCCTTATCAGGAACTGCTGTTTACATTAATGCGTTTAAAAGGGATACACATATGGGACGGCTTCCCCTGTTTTCTTACAGCCGCACATACGGCGGAAGATATGAATAGTATCGTAAGTATTTTTGAAGAGAGCATTGTTGAACTTTGTGATGTCGGGTTTATTCCACAAGCTGAAAGTTCAACGGCTTCTTCTAATGGGGCAGGGATAAAAATTATTGATAATTCAACACCGCCGGTTGCCGGGGCAAGGCTTGGGAAAGATAAAAGCGGGAATCCAGCCTGGTTTGTGCCGGATGGAGATAACCCGGGTAAATATTTACAAATTTCTTTGGACGAAAAATAAATGATGACAGAATACAATAAAGCGAATACGGCAGTAGATTTTGATCCGTTTTCAGGGGACACCATTGAAAAAATTGTTCCGGCAACGGAGTCTCAGAAAGAGATTTTTGCTTCCTGTATTCTGGGAGGGGAAGATGCAAATCTGGCTTATAACGAATCCTTGTCGCTATACTTTACCGGTAAGCTTAATGAAGATGCCCTGCGCAAATCTCTTGCTGATTTAGAACTTCGTCATGAATCTTTACGAGCCACATTTATGGAGGACGGTTCTAAAATGATCATTTATGAATCAAGGTGCCTGCAGCTAAATTGTCAGGACTTAGAAGCGTTAGATACATCAGCTCAGCAACATACATTAGAAAAATATCATAATGACGATGCCCGATTGGCGTTTGATTTACTTAACGGGCCTCTTATCAGAGCAGCTCTTTTTCGTCTTAGTGCCGAAGAACGTGTGCTGACGCTTACAGCCCACCACATCATTTGCGATGGATGGTCATTCGGAATTTTGTTGGAAGATTTATCAAAGCTTTATAATGCTCACTGTTCAGGCCTGTTGTCTCTTGAAAAGCCATTGTTGTTCAGCGACTATGTTTTACGTTCCCTGCAATATGAACAATCTGGCGAATACGAGGGTACATTAAACTATTGGAAAAAAGAATATGAAGGTAGTATTCCTGTGTTTGAGATTCCGCCCGATTTTCCGCGGCCGCCGATAAGGACATATAAAAGCAGAAGGGATGATTTTGTAATGCCAGAGGATGTGGCAGAAGCTATTAAGAAAACGGGTGCCAGGTACGGAAGCAGTTTTGTGAATACCTTAATGACGGCTTTCGAGATATTATTATATAAAATTACTAGAAATCCTGACGTTTTCATAGGCTTGCCTACTGCCGGACAAGCTGCTACCGAAATGTATAATCTTATAGGTCATTGCGTAAACTTCCTGCCGTTAAGAAGCTACGTTGATCAAGAACATTCTTTTGCAGAATATTTAAAGAAGCGCAAGTCCAAAACCTTGAGAGACTACGAGCATCAACAATTTACTTTTGGTACACTGGTAAGAGAGTTAAGGTTGAACAGGGATGTGTCACGTATTCCATTGACCCCTATATCTTTTAATATTGACATAGGAATGGTTTCGGCAGTAGCGTTTGAAGGACTTAGCTATAAAACTGTATATAATAAAAAGGTAGCTTCCACCTTTGAGGTTTTTGTGAATGTCAATAACGATGAGAACGGATATGTTTTTCAGTGGGCCTACAATACGGCTTTGTACAAGCCTGCTACGATTGCTTCTTTGATGGACAAGTACGTTTATTTGTTGGAGCAAATCATTCAGAACCCAGAGAAGATAATAAGCGAATTGGAAATAGACAGATATTTGTTGGGAAATGCTAACACTGTTCCGTTCAATCAAAATACAACAGTAGTCTCACTTTTTGAAGATACGGCATCAAAATATTCTGACCACATCGCATTGGTTTTTGGAAAAGACCAACTTACTTATGCTGAACTTAACGCAAAAGTAAATCGTCTTGCCCGCTACCTAATTGAAAAAGGGCTACGTAAAGGGGATGTTGTGAATATTGTTATGCAGCGTAGCATGGAAGCCATTGTTTCCATATTTGCTGTTTTGAAATGTGGGGCAGTTTATGTGCCTATTGACTCTACTTATCCCAAAGCCCGTATTGATTTTATGGTTGAGGATACGGATGCTGTTATGGTTATAACTTATTCTGCCTTTCAGGGACTTTATACCAAACGAGCAAAGGAAGTATTGATTGAAAGAGCTTTTGTCGCAAGTGATGCTTATCCTGATGATAATGTAGGGGTGCTTGTTTCTGGTGAGGATTTGATGTATATCTTGTACACGTCTGGCTCCACTGGTACACCAAAAGGTGCGATGATACGCCATAGAAATATGGTGCATTTCTTGAAAGGAATGCAGGATGTTATGCATATAGACAGGTCATTTCGTATGTCAGCGGTTTACAGCATATCTTTCGACCCGTCCGGTGGTGACTATTATATGGCTCTTACGAATGGTGCAACGTTGGTGATTGCGGATTCCGAAACGTTAAAGGACGGAGAGAAATTGCTGGATTATATCATTTCAAATCGACTGACTTATTTTAAGGCTACGCCGTCGGTATATAAACTGTTGCTTGACAGCGGCTGGAACAAGAAATTGCCTATTACATTCGTAAGTGGTGGAGAAGCATTGGCTCCACATCTTGCCGCGCAGTTATTGGAAAGGTGCAATGCGCTTTATAATGTGTATGGGCCTACTGAGGTGACTATTATTTCTGCCGTATCCCGTGTTAGGGATGCAAGTGATATTACCATTGGCAAACCTATTACCAATACATCAGTTTATGTGTTGGATGAAAACCTGAATCCCGTAACAAATAATCAGGTGGGGGAACTTTACATAGGAGGGGGCGGTGTAGGTTTGGGATATTATAAACGGGATGAGCTTACATCCGAGCGGTTTTTGCCAAACAAATTCGATAATGGTATTATCTATAAAACCGGGGATTTGGTTAGGCTAAAAGATGCCGGGGAAATTGTATATATAGGCAGGATAGACCATCAGGTAAAAGTGCGGGGGTTTAGGATAGAACTTGGCGAAATTGAATATAATCTTTCCTTATTACCCGAGGTCAAGGATGTGGCTGTAGCGGTGAAGGAAGATAAGCATGGCGAAAAAAGTATTGTAGCTTATATTATTCCTAAAAAGGAAGGGTTGGTGATAGACAAGGAACAGATAATCTTTTGGCGAAAGGCTTTGGGGGAACACCTTCCGGATTATATGATTCCGAATGAGTGGGTGTATATGTCCGAATTTCCGTTGACTCCAAATGGAAAGATAGACCGTAACGCATTGTTCGATGCTGCCATCGCTCCAAGAACCATAGCACTATCATCCTCAAAAGCAAAAGAAAAACCACCCACACCGCTGCAAAAAATCATGCAGGATATATGGCAGGAAGAGTTGAACTTGCCGCAAGTCGGTTTGTACGATGATTTCTTCCTGTTAGGCGGGCATTCCATGAAAGCACTAAAGGTAATGCGCAGACTCAGGGAAGAAACGGGGGTACAACTCCCTTTAGCTTCGTTGTTTCAGCACGCGACTATTGCAGGACTATCAGGACTTTTGGAGCACAAGGAAGATTTGCAGTTTAAATTATTGGTGGGCATAAAGACAACGGGGAATAAAATACCTGTCTATCTTATACATGGAGGAGCGTTGAATATTTTATTATATAA
Organism: Niabella sp.; assembly: GCA_047601605.1. Lineage (GTDB taxonomy): Bacteria > Bacteroidota > Bacteroidia > Chitinophagales > Chitinophagaceae > Niabella. The sequence continues at coordinate 488,453 of JASGIU010000003.1, read as the reverse complement.
ATCTCTTAGCCGGTTTCTTGATGAAGAACAACCGCTCTATGGCATACAGGCTATGGGGTTAGACGGAGATTTGTCAGGTCTGAAGGATATTGATACTATCGCGCATAGATACGTTCGTGAGATAGTGAACCAAAACCCTACCGGGCCTTATATTATTGCAGGGTATTCGTTAGGCGGCATTATTGCGGTTGAAATGGTACGGCAATTAATTGAAATGGGCAAGGATGTGAAAATGCTGGGGATATTGGACACCAATGTGTCAGGGAGAAGAAGTGGGCGTTCACTTGGTGCTAAATTACAACGGCAGGCAAAAAAATTTGGTCATATTTTTAAGTCATTTCTTCAATATCCTGCAGAAGTATTTAAATATCAGATGTTTATACTTGGCGAAAAGTTAAACACCCCGGTATTTGGTAGCTATGATGAAGATGAACAAGTACATGATTACCCTGAAAGCGTAAGCAATGCTTACCATAAAGCCTACTGTGCATATAAACTAACCCCTTTAAATGTGGAAGTGCATTTGTTCAGGGTAAAAAAACGGATTTATTTCGTGGATGACCCAGTGAATCTTGGCTGGAAGGAATATGCCCTAAAAGGAGTTAAAATACATGATGTGCCCGGCGACCATAAAACATTCTTATGGGAGCCATATAATCAAGCGTTTGCTCAGGAATTGCAAAAAGTGGTGAATATGCTTTAGTTTTATATCATTTATTTTGCGTATCTACCAACTGTTGATAAATTTCAAGCGTTTGCATACCTAAAACAGCGCATCCCCTAAATTAGCTGTTTTTCTTTGTGAGAAATGTACTATTTTTGGGGTGAGTTTTAAATACATGAATATCAATAATTATAATGTGTTCATGTGTTGTCGTATCTTATTACACGTTGTAATTGATTCGTTTTATAGTTGATTAAATATTTAATTATTGTATGGAACGGACATGGTATGTGAGTCGTATATATATGTAATTCAGTTAATTACCGAAATGTATGGGCTGCTCTAAATGACGCGGTGTCAAGATTAACATAGCTATTAAGATTATTGAAAATAATAAAAGCAGAATAATTTATCTAACATGAAAAACAACATAAAACATATATTGGTTGTAGATGATGAACCTGCGATATTGAAATTGTTGGAATTTGTATTGTCAAAGGAATATTCCGTCACCTTAAAGGGCAATGGGTATGAGGCCATTGCTTGGTTGGAGGAAGGCAATACGCCCGATTTGATTGTATTAGATATAGAGATGCCGTATTTCAACGGCTCCGAATTCCTGAAATCAATCAAAATCAGCGGGCTTTTTAATTCTATCCCGGTCATCGTACTTACAGGTGCCGTTGATTTGGAAAAACTAAAATCAGAAATGAGGTTTCCGGCAGATGTTTTCATGCAAAAGCCGTTTAACCCCGAAAAATTACAAGATGCAGTCAGGTCGTTACTCAAGCCAAACTCAACCCCACTATCCTATACAGCAGGTTAACAACCTCGCTCAGATAGACATTGCCTATATAGGAGATGCCTTTACGCAAGAGGTAGCGGCAATGTTATACCAGCAATTCAACTATAATCTGGATCGGTTTGATAGAATTGAACAATTCGAGGAACAGTTAAAGACCTTGTCTATTGTTGACATTCCGGAGGTAATCCTTGTTGAGGTGAACGAGCAACCTTTCATATTTGAGGCCGTTTCCCATATACGTAATAACCCGATGACGTCGGCTTCCATCATTATCCTGCTCACAAACGGGGGGGATATGGATGGGGTGAGGCAAAAAGCATTGGAGGTGAAAGCCAATGATGTCTATGCTTATCCCTTTGATCCTGGTATTATCGTGGAAAGGATAAATTTTCTTATCAAGTTTAAATTGATAAAATTTGACTTCAACACCTCTGTAGATAAGAAAAAGTGGGATTATAAAATGCCTCTTTGGAAACGCTCTATAGATGTTTTCGTATCTTTCATGTTATTACTTTTTCTTTCCCCATTTTTTTTGCTGATAGCTTTGCTCGTACGTATCGAAAGCAAGGGGCCTATCGTCTATAAGAGCAAGCGGGCCGGTACGGGGTATAAGATTTTTGACTTTTATAAGTTTCGCTCTATGGTAGTGGATGCGGACAAAAAGCTTGCGGAGTTGAGCAAGAACCAATAATCAATATGCTGCCGAGAGCAACGAGGAGGCGGGTAACGGACAGCAAGCTTTTGTAAAGATTCTGAACGATCCCCGCATTACCAAAGTGGGAAACATATTAAGAAAGACCAGCATAGATGAGCTTCCGCAGTTGTTCAATGTGCTGAAAGGTGATATGTCGCTCGTGGGTAACAGGCCTTTGCCGTTGTACGAAGCTGAATTGCTGACCTGTGACCAGTTTGCCATGCGGTTTTTAGGCCCGGCAGGTATCACAGGGCTGTGGCAGATAAGCAAGCGCGGCAAGGCTGAAATGTCGGATTTGGAGCGAAAAGAGCTTGATAATCAATATGCAAAGTATAGTTCCTTCATGATGGATTTGAAGATAATACTGAAAACCATTCCCGCGATGTTGCAGAAGGAAAAGGTATAAATGTAAAACACCAGATTGAAATTAATTTTTATAATAGGAAACGAGGTGTGTAGGAATATTCATTTTTATGAATATTGAGCTGAACGAACGATAATTTCCCGAATTCTTTATATAAAATAAACAATCATAAATAATATAAATTTATACGTAATTTCATCCCGCTTAAAGCGGGATTTAAAACCATAAAAAAATAAGCACATGAAAATGATAGTCTTTTTGCTGACCTTTTGCCTTATGAGTTTTTCTCTGTTTGCGCAAGAGTCTATTATTGCCGATTTGGATAATAAGGTACTGGATAAATACATTGCGTTGGCTCGTCAGAATTTTCCTACCAAAAAAGCTGCTGATGCCAAATTGGAACGTGCACAAACAGCCGTCAACATGGCTAAACTGACATGGCTTGATCTGTTCAATGTCGGGTATTACTATCAACCACAAAAAAGTAAGACAAACATTGACGGTGGAGTGGGAATAAATCAGCAAGGGCAAATCATCACACAGGGCTTTATGACGGGCGTGACTGTAAACATAGGCAATCTTTTTTCAAAGCCATCTGTCGTAAAAGCAGCCAAGGCTGATTATGTGGTAGCCAAGGCCGAGTTTGATCAAGCTGATATTTTATTGGTGAACGAAGTGAAAGCGCGTTATTATGACTATCTGTTGGCTAAAAGGACGTTAGAGATCCGCTCTTTGGCATCCCAAAGTTACAAGGGAATCATAGGCGACACCAAGGCGAAATATGAGAGGGCCGAAATTGCAATAGATGTTTATACACAGTCCCGCAATGCTGCTACCGAGGCCGATGCGGCGGCACTGACGGCCGAAGTAGGGTTTTTGAAAGCAAAAAACGCCTTGGAGGATATTATCGGAGTGAAGTTGGAAACAGTTAAATAAAGACGATTATTTTAAAGAATTATAAACAGCATATATTTTACTTTTACTTGTATGAATTTTAACCTGAACCTGAAAGATTTTCTAAAATATGCCCTTCGCTTTAAATGGCTGCTGATTGCCGTGCCCATCTTATGTGTTGTAATAACGTATTTTTTGGTAAAGGGACTGCCAAAGCAATATAAGTCAGAGGCGCTTATATCAACAGGTCTGACCAGTCAGTTTCAGGATGCTGCTTTAGCCAAGGAGCAAAACATGGATTATTTTAAACTGAGTCAGCAGTTTGGTAATCTGTTGGAGATGATGAAGTCCAAAAAGAGGATAACTTTATTGTCTTATAAATTAATATTGCATGATCTTAAAAATCAGGACGAGGCTTTCAAACCTTATAGTGATGAGATAAAAAAGTTGACAGATGCCCAAAGGCAGGAAGCGATAGTGGAATACGAAAAAAGATATCAGACAAATGCCCTTATATCCATTGCGGATAATGGTAAAATCAAGCTGTACGATATTCTCAAATATAGTGGCTACGACGACAAAAGCATTTCTGATAATTTAGAAATATACCGTAACGGGGAAAGTGATTTTATCAAGGTGGTGTTTACGTCTAAAAATCCTTCTTTGTCGGTGTATGTGGTCAATAACCTTGCGGATGATTTTATAACCTATTATACGAACCTGACGCAGACCAACCAACGACAGTCTATCGCTGCCTTGGATACGGTAGTAAAGGAAAAGCAGTCGGTTATGATGCGGAAAAACTCGGCCTTGATAAATTCTTCAGCCAGTGCCGCCTCTAGTGCTGTGGGTGCTGCAGGTGCGCAACAGCGGGCAGACGCGATAAACCAACAGATAGCCGAGGCTGAGGGACAACGTGCTACCATTATTCGTAATATCAGTTCCATACAGGGGGCTATTCAGGAGATTGACAATAAATTGAGTGGTAGTGGGGGGTACGTAAATCAGAGTACTTCAAAAGACAACAGCGAAATAATCAATATAGACAATCAGTTAGCCCTTGCCAACAAGCGTTATGTGAATAATAATTTTCGTGCGGAGGATAAGACCTCGATAGATTCTTTGCAACGCATCAAAGCAAGATTAATAGCCCGTTCTTCCGATCAGGGGGGGGCAAATGTTGCTGCTATCAGACAGGTTCTGATTGGAGACAAGATTAAATTAGAAAACGACCTTGCTGCTGCTAGAAGTATGTTGCAGGTCGTAGAGCAACAATTGGCAAGGTTAGGGCCAAGGCAATCTACCGGAAGTGGGGCAGCGGTCATGACAGAGAATGGGGCGCAGGCTGCCCTTGCCCGTGATGCCGAGCTTGCTGCAAAGGAATACGCAGATGCTCAGGCGATGCTTGAGCAGACAAACCTGCTAACCCGTGCGGGTATAAGGCTTGCCTTGGCTGAACCAGGGTTACCGCAGTCTGCCGAACCATCAAAAAATTTGCTGTACCTTGGCATTTCCGGCGTATCCAGTTTTATGATATGCCTGCTTACCTTGCTGGTAGTTTTTATGTTGAATACCACTATTAATAACCCTAGGCAATTGGAGGCAGTAACGGGACAAAAGGTTATAGGGAGCCTAAACCTCATAGGAGAAGAAAACAAGGATTTAAGAGATATATGGGACGACAGGGGTGCTGTACGGAGTTACTCTGTGTACAAGGATTTGCTTCGCTCGTTACGCTTTGAGTTGTTGGAGCAGCTATCAGGTGAAAATAAAGTGTTGGGTATCACAAGCCTGCTTGACGGAGAGGGTAAAAGCTTTGTCGCTGGCAGCCTTAGTTATGCCTTTGCCATGATGGGCAAAAATGTATTGCTTATTTGTGAAAACCATGAAGGGCTTACCAGTCTTGTGACGAACAGAAATGGGAAAAGAAATGGCAGAACTAATAGCTCTCAGATTTTTGAGTATTTTCTGGTGAAAAAGGAAATACAGATAGAAGATAGGATTACAATACTGAATCGTAATAATACTGGTAGTTCCTTGCTTGAGTTAAAGGATAGTAGCAGTCTTATTGCCGGGTTTAAAATTCTTAAGGATACTTTTGATGTTATTATCATAGATATTGATAGTGCTCAGGATTTGCATAATTTGAAAGAATGGCTGATGTTTACGGACAAAAGCATTGCAGTTTTTTCTGCAGGAAGCAAGATTATGGAAGGAGATTTGGAATTAGTCAAATATCTTTCAATGCAAAAAGGATTTTTGGGGTGGGTGATGAATAAGGTAAAGGTGGAGGCATACTAATCCTAATATACCAAAGTCAGAGGATGAAAAGTATTAACAGCGCTATAAATATGTCAAAGAAGGAATACCTCATAGTTGCGTTGGGGATGTTGCTGTCTTTGGTTGTTGGAGCAATAGCAGTTGCTACGCGAACGTACTATATACCTATATTCATTATAGCGGTTATTGTTTTTATCGTATATGTGTTATTTTTATTCCGCGAACCTTTTATTGGCCTGTTAGTGTCAACAGGGTATTGTTTTTTGCTTCATTTTTTGTCAAGAGAGATTGGGGGAAGCATTTCTTATGGCCTAGGTATAGAGTTTTTTCTTCTGTTGACTTGGTTAAGTATTTGGTACAATGCTAATAAGTTTGATTTTTCAAGTTTAAATAATAATCTTTTTTGGTTAACGTTTGCGTGGTTTTTATTAAGCGTTGCGGAGATAGCCAATCCTGAGGGTGCTAATATTACAGGATGGTTTTTAGAATTGAGGAGTGCGGCATTGTATCCATTACTTATAGCTCCGTTAGGAATGCTTTTGTTGACCACTCGTGAACGTCTAAATACTTTTTTAAAGGTTATTATTTTTTTCTCCTTGATGGCGGCTTTGGTAGGTGTAAAGCAAAAGCACATAGGTTTGTCTGAAGGCGATAAACAATTTCTACAAAACAACCCTACACATGTACTTTGGGGGCAAGTTCGGATATTTTCGATATTCAGTAATGCCGGGCAATTTGGCCCATCTCAGGGACAGTTTTCTATGATCTGTTTGACACTCCTCTTTGGAGTTAAAAAGTGGTGGAAGAAAATTACGCTTTTATTACTAGCTGGGCTATTTTTTTACGGCATGTTGATTTCGGGAACGCGTGGCGCATTATTTGCTGTTGCAGGTGCTGCTGTATCGGCAATATTTTTGACAAGACAGTTTAAAGTGTTTATCTTAGGCTTACTAATATTAGGTCTTTTTTATGGGTTTCTAAAATATACGAATATCGGTAGTGGCAGTTATGCTATCGTGAGGTTAAGGAGTTCTGTGGATCCTAATGATGCATCGCTAAATGTAAGGTTCATAAACCAAAAGAAATTGGCAGAGTATATGAAGTCGAAACCGTTTGGTGGGGGGCTGGGCGTGATTGGGGCCTTTGGACATAAATATAACCCGGACAAATATCTGTCCACTATTGAGCCGGATAGCTATTGGGTGAAGCTGTGGGCGATGTACGGAGTTGTAGGATTTACTCTTTGGTTTTGTATGATAATGTATTTATTGGGCAAATGCACGGGCATCATTTGGCGGATAAAAAATACCGCTTTGCGTACTGTACTGATAGGGCTTCTGTCAGGGAATATTGGTCTTTTTTTATGTAGTTACGGCAATGAGGTTATGAATGATATGCCGTCGTTACTTATTATATATCTTTCATTTGCTGCGATTTTGGTTTCTCCAAAGTTGGATAAAGAACATAGTAATCGATAAGAAAAAAAATTAAGAATGCCGTTTGTAGTTTTTTTATTACCTGGTGTTTTGTGTTTCGTTTGGGGCATTATGAACGAACGGAAAAAAAATAGAACCATATAAGAAGATTGTAAATCCATGGACTTAAAATCAAAAATAAAATCCCATAGTTTCTTAAAAAGGACGGCTACGTGGCTGCTGGCACCTCCGGGAGATGCCAAGCCCAGATGGTGGATAAGGCATTTTGTTAATCCTTTCAAACATAAAAGAGGCTTTGGGTCACGTATAAGAAGGAATGTACGGATGGATCTGTTTCCATTTAACAATTTTACGATGGGTAACCATTCTATTATCGAAGATTTTTCTGTTATCAATAACGGGGTCGGGGATGTTTCGATAGGGCAAAACACTATCATTGGTTTAGGTTGTGTGGTAATAGGGCCTGTAAAAATTGGTGACAACGTGATGCTCGCCCAACATATTGTGGTGTCCGGTTTAAACCATGGCTACGAGGATGTGTCAATGTCTCCGAAATCCCAACCTGTGACCACAAAACAGATATGTATAGAAGATGACGTATGGATTGGGGCAAATGCGGTCATCACGGCAGGAGTGACGATTGGCAAGCACGCGGTTGTGGGGGCTGGCAGCGTGGTGACGAAAGATGTGCCTACTTTTAGCATTGTGGTGGGCAATCCTGCTAGAGTGATAAAGAAATTTGATACGACAGACAAAAACTGGAAATCCGTAAAATAAGATTCAACTTTTTCGCTTCGATAAAGCAATATCAATAAATATGTGGTGGTTTTTATTACAAATATTCATTAGTATCTCATTTTGGGTTCCTTTATTGTTTTTCTTGGTCGGCAAGTGCCGGAAGAAAAAGAAAATTTCCGTGAAGGGTAACCTCGCTCCTTCTTTTGATTACGCCATAATTGTTACGGCATATCAACAGGTTGATTTGATAGAAAAGGTAGTGCGTTCTATCCTTAATGTCAACTACAAGCATTATATGATTTATGTAGTGGCTGACAATTGTGACATATCTCAGTTATGCATAGGGGATGAAAAGGTAAGGATTTTAAGGCCGGAGAAAGTGCTGGCAAGTAATATCCGTTCGCATTTTTATGCAATTGATAGGTTTGAAAGGCATCATGATATTGTTACTATAATTGATAGCGATAATTTAATTGATAACGAATACTTAAACCATTTGAACCCCTATTTTGAGGCAGGGTACAAAGCGGTGCAAGGGGTGCGAAAAGCCAAAAACCTCAATACGGTTTATGCCTGCCTTGACGAGGCAGGTGATATTTATTATCGTTATATAGACAGAAAACTGCCGTTCAATGCAGGCTCTTCTGCTTCGCTTGCTGGTTCGGGTATGGCATTCACAGTTGATATATACAAGAAATGTCTTGGCGGCATGGCAATCGAGGGTGCGGGTTTTGATAAGGTTTTGCAATATGAATTATTGAGAAGAAAAGAAAGGATTGCTTTTGCGGAGCAGGTTGTTGTTTATGACGAAAAGACCGCAAAATCTGACCAGCTCGTAAAGCAACGCGCCCGTTGGATAAATACTTGGTTCAGGTTTTGGATGCTTGGCTTGAAGATGATGTTCCGTTCGGTGGTAAAGTTTGATTGGAATCAGTTCGCCTTTTCCCTGATGCTCATGCGCCCCCCGTTGTTTTTAATGTTGCTGATAACCGGGGTGTTGTGCCTTATTAATGTTTTTGTGTCCCCTTGGATACTTTTGTATTGGAGTGCTACACTTTTGGTGTTTTTGATTTTCTTTTTAGGTTCATTGCGTTACTTTAGGGCGAATAAAAGGATTTACAGGAGCATAAAATCTGCGCCGAGATTTATATTCTATCAGCTCTTGGCTTTTGTGAAAGCAAAGAGGGCAAACCAGTTGTCAGTAGCCACCCGGCATGATATCGGTTCGGCAGATTATGAAATTGATGAAATCAAGCAGTAATAAATGGGTAAAATAAAAATATTACAGGCCATAAGGCAAGGCAGCATCGGGGGAGGGGAAAGCCATGTGCTGGATCTTGTAGCCGGATTGGACAAAAACCGTTTTGATCCCGTTGTCCTGTCGTTCACACCGGGGCCTATGGTTGATAGTTTGAGGGAGCAGGGCATTAAAACTTATGTTATAGAAACACAAAGGCCTTTTAATGTATTTGTGTGGCCCAAGGTGAAACAAGTTATGGTCAATGAGGGAATCCAACTGTTACATGCGCATGGCACAAGGGCTTGTTCAAATACTTTTCAACCTGCCAAAAAACTTAATATCCCGATTATCTATACCGTGCACGGTTGGTCTTTTCACAATGACCAAAGCCCTTTTGTAAAGCGGCTCAGGATTAAAAGTGAGGAATATTTGGTAAAACAGTCTTCGCGGACGATTTGTGTATCTGATAGCAACTATAAGGAAGGGGACGATTTATTTGGTATTTCCTCCAAGGCCATCGTAATTAAAAACGGAATTAATCAGGCCAGGTTTAGGCTTGAAAATAAATTTGCGGATGTTAGAAAAGAACTGGGGATAGGAGTCGATGTCACTCTTGTCGGTTTCATCGCAAGAGTTACAGCGCAAAAAAACCCTCTTGGATTGATTGAAGCCATGTCCAAAATTCCACCAACGTATAACATAAAATTATTGATGGTGGGCGATGGGGATCTTAAAGAAGAAGCGCAAAAACTTGCTTCGGATTTGGGATTACAGGACAGGATAATTTTTCAGCCATTTAGAAAAGATGTGCCGGATTTGTTGAACGCGATTGATATTTATTGCCTGCCTTCTTTGTGGGAGGGCTTATCAATTGCCCTGCTCGAAGCGATGGCCATGCGCAAGGCAATCGTGGCAACACCCGTGGATGGGACAAGGGAAGTTATTGTAGACAAGCATAATGGGATTTTAGTACCGGAGAAGGATTCGCAGGGCTTAGCAAATGCTTTTATGTTACTGACAAGTGATGCTTCGCTTAGGGAAACTATTGCCCGTCGCGCTTTTGAAACTATTTCAGAACAGTTTAATACCAGCGACATGGTTTCACGGATTGAACAATTTTATGAAACGCTCATATAAAATATTTTTATTCGCTTTGCAGGATAAAGGCATAATCATTGTGAAACAATAGCTTTTATTAGTATTCGGGTTAATTTCTAATTCTTTTTAATATCGTTTATATTTATGCGATCAGCTTCAATCCCTTCATATATCTCAAAATTCTTGAAAGATGAATTTTGGTTTATTGACAATGTAGAAACCATAAAAGAGAAAATAAATATATTGAATTCCCAGCAAGGGCCTGTGGTGTCTGTCATTGTTCCCGCTTATAATGAGGAAAAAAATATATTACGGACAATTGCCTCTTTATCAGAAACGCTGACGACCAAGCGGGTAGAGATAATGGTGGTGGATAATAATTCAAAGGATAAAACAAAGGAGTATATCATGAAGACCGGCGCGAAATATTATTTTGAGCCCGAACCGGGTGTTGACAAGGCAAGGAATAGGGGGCTTGCGAATGCTTCTGGCACGTATGTGCTAAACGCGGATGCGGATACGATTTATTCCCCTTATTGGGTTGACCTGATGATAAATCCGCTTATTAAAGACGAGAGCATTGCCTGTACACATGGGAAATTTTCTTTTATACCAGATGCTGGTCATAGCCGTGCGAAATTGTACATGTATGAGTTGATCGGCGATATATTTAAAAAAATAAACGGAGCCATGAAGGATAAGGCAATGTATGTTTATGGCTGCTCCTCTGGATATAGGCGCGAGCAGGGGCTTGCCGTTGATGGGTATAGCCACCCGCCTGGTTACAACGAGGATGGTTATTTGGGACTAAAGCTGAGAAAGGAATATGGTAGGTTAAAGCAGATAACTAAAGGAAAATCGCTTGCGTGGACATCCAACCGAAAATTTGTTGATGACAAAACGCTTTTGAGCAGGATGTTTATTAAACTCAAATATTTTTTAAAGGGGTAATACATGGCTATTTTAGAGGGAAAAGATATAATCATAGTAGGGCAACAGTCGTGGGATACTGAGATTGGCAGCAATTGTAAAGATATTGCCTTGGAGCTCAGCAAGCATAACCGCGTGCTTTATGTAAACTCGGCATTGGATAGGATAACGAAGCAAAGGCAGGGAGCCGACCCTAGGATTCAGAAAAGAATACGCGTTATCAGGGGAGAAGAATCCGGACTAGTAAAAATCACTGAAAACCTTTATAACTTATATCCCGACCGCCTGACGGAATCTATCAATTGGATACCCTTCACTACGGTTTTTGATTGGTTCAATAAACGAAACAATAAAAAGTTTGCCTCTTCCATCCTAAAAGCCGTTGAAATATTGGCCTTTAAGGATTATCTGCTTTTTAATGATAATGATATGTTCCGATCGTATTATCTGAAAGAATACCTTAATCCTGTGCTTTCTGCATATTATTCAAGGGACAATATGGTAGGTGTAGATTATTGGAAAAGGCACGGCTTAAAATTAGAGCCAAAGATTATATCCCAAAGTGATTTATGTGTCGCTAATTCTGAATATCTGAGTAACTACTGTAAACAATATAACGATAATTCCTTTTATGTTGGTCAGGGCTGCGATTTTACTTTTTTTGAAAAAGAACACTTAACGCCCCCGGAAGATATTAAGGGTATAGCAAAACCTATTATCGGCTATGTCGGTGCCCTGCTCACTTCAAGATTGAATCTTTCTCTTTTGGAGGAAATGTCCAAAAACAATCCGGAATGGAGCATCGTATTGGTAGGCCCGGAGGATAGGGACTTTCAAAATAGTTCGTTGCATTGTCTTCAAAATGTCCATTTTTTGGGCAGCAAACCGGCGAATATTTTACCTGCCTACATTAGCAGTTTTGATGTTTGCATCAATCCGCAGGTCATCAACCCGATAACAATCGGAAATTATCCAAGAAAAGTGGATGAGTATCTCGCATTGGGCAAGCCAACTGTTGTAACAAATACAGAGGCGATGTCAAGTTTTAGGGATTATGTGTATTTAGCTAACAATAATCAGGATTATGAAGCGGGCATCAGGTCACTGCTTCATGATGATGATGAAGATTTGAAGGCCAAAAGAAAAGCATTTGCCCTATCGCATACCTGGGAAAATAGTGTTGACTTGATTGGCAAAGCTTTTTTACAGGTAGCCTCTCAAAAAGGTGTGAGGCTTTAAGTATTTTATCTTCACTATAATAGGGGATAATTGATATAAAATTTCCCCGGTACATTTATATCAGGTATTATAGTGATTGGCTGTGCAATTTTTTAAGTAACAGGTAGCGTAGCATTGAAGTTGATTTTTACGTGTAAAAGTTGAATATATATAATGTATTTTTAGTTTATTAGGCTCAGAGTAAGAGTTTGTGAGGTGATTTTTTCCGGTCAGGTACGGGTGGATATGTATAGAACATTTCACTAGATGAAAATGATAATGGCACATTCAGAAATTAAAATGTATTAGGATGAAACGTAAGACTGCACTTAAACATTTGGCTGTTTTTGGAGCGCTTGCAGCTAGTGCCTCCTCTGTTTATGAGTTCATAAGGTTAAATAGAAAATATGATGATAAATATCTGGTATCCCGAAAATTATTGATAGCCGAATTATGCGAATGTATTATTCCTAAAACAGATACCCCGGGTGCAAAGGATGCGCAGGTAGAGGATTTTGTGTTACATGCGGTGTCGAACATTTTATCAAAAAAAGAGCAGAATAATTTTGTGGACGGGTTACGCGAACTTGAACAGACATGCATAGTTCGTTATGACAATACTTTTAAAAACTGTACCGAACAAGAGAAATTGTCTGTTTTAAAAAAAATGGGAGGAAATCGGGATTATTTGGGAAAATCTTTTATTGAAAAAGTAAGTAGGAAAATACAAGGTAGGGATTTTATTAATATCTTGAAAAGTTTAACTATCATAGGCTACTGTACATCCAGAGTAGGGGCAGAACAAGGGCTTGCTTATGTTCCTATCCCTGTTCGGTTTGAGGCATGTATTCCTTTTCTAAAGGATCAAAAATGTTGGGCTACTAAGTAAGAAGTCAGGAAATATATGAACTAATTTTGTAAGAGTATGGTATATGATGCAATAGTTGTAGGTTCCGGTATTAGTGGCGGATGGGCAGCCAAGGAGCTTTGTGAATCGGGCTTAAAAACACTTTTGTTGGAGAGAGGGCGCGATGTCAAGCACGGCATTGATTATCCTACAGCTACTTTAAACCCATGGGATTTCCCTAATCGGTTGCAGTTCTCACACGATGAATTGATAAAAAGTCCGGTGCAAACCCGGTATTGTGATGAAGGCTCCAAACACTTTTTTGTTGATGATCAGGAACATCCTTACATTCAGGACACGCCTTTTTATTGGACACGCGGGTATCAGGTAGGCGGCAAGTCTCTAACCTGGGGGCGTCAATGTTATCGGTTAAGTGATTTAGATTTTGAAGCAAATTTAAAAGATGGCATAGGGGTGGATTGGCCGATACGGTATAAGGATATTGAACCATGGTATGAGTACGTTGAACGATTTATTGGTGTTAGCGGTCAAAAAGAAAACCTACATTATTTACCCGACGGAGTTTTTCAGAATCCGATGGAACTGAACTGTATCGAAAAGCATTTGAAAGAATCCATAAAGAAAAATTATGATGACAGACTGTTGACGATAGCGCGCGTTGCCAACTTAACGAGCCCTATCGGTAGCCGAGGCTCTTGTCTTAACAGGAATCTGTGCCAGAGGGGCTGCCCCTTTGGTGCATATTTTAGTAGTAATAGTTCCACGTTGCCTGCCGCGCTTGCTACAGGAAACCTCACTTTGCGGCCTTTTTCAGTAGTGTCTGAGATTATCTATGATGATAAGACCCGGAAAGCTACAGGTGTCAGGGTTATAGATGCAATATCCCGAAAGTCGTATGAGTTTTTTGCAAGGATAATTTTTGTTAATGCTTCAACTATCGCTACTACCGCACTGCTGTTAAATTCCAAGTCATCAAGATTTCCCGATGGGTTGGGAAATGATAGCGGGGAATTAGGTCATAATTTAATGGATCATCATTCTTCGGCAGGGGCTTCGGGTTATCATGATGGCTATGCCGATATGTATTACAAAGGAAGGCGGCCTTGCGGATTCCTCATTCCACGATACCGGGGCTTAGATAAGGCCAAGGATGGCGAACTGGGCTTTATCCGGGGATATAATATCCAGGGGGATGGGGAAAGAAAAGAATGGGCTGACCAGGATGACGGACTTTTGGATTTTGGCATTGATTTTAAAAAAAGACTAACAACCCCAGGGAAATGGCAGGTTTGGATGGCAGGGTGGGGCGAATGCCTGCCTTACCATAACAACCATATATCCCTAAGCAACAAAACCGACCAGTGGGGGTTGCCGCAGGTAAAGATTACTTTCTCGTTCGGGGAGAATGAGAACAAGATGATGGAAGATATTCAGGAAACCTGTGCCGAAATGTTGACGAAAGCAGGGTTCAAGGACGTAGACAAGTTTAACTATAAAAAGCCTGGAGGGGCAACGGCACATGAAATGGGAACGGTCCGTATGGGGCATGATTCAAAAAATTCCGTACTTAACAGGTTTAATCAGGTGCATGCCGTCAGAAACATTTTTGTTACCGACGGCAGTTGTATGACATCCTCGGCCTGTCAAAATCCTTCCTTAACGTATATGGCTTTAACGGCAAGGGCGTGTAGGTATGCACTTGAATTATTAAAACGGGGTGAATTGTAATTAAAGAAGGGTAAACCGCATAAGTATCTGTCAGCCCTTCTTATTTTTGGGTATTGTTATCCGATAATACTTCGTCAAATAGTTCTTCCCATTGTCTACCTATGTTTTCCATAGAAAAGCGTAGTACGTTGTGCTTGGCATTTTTTCCCATTTCTTTACGCATATCTTCGTTTTCAATTATGGCACATATTTTCTCAAACAAATGTTTTTCGTTTCCGTTCTCTACTAAAAAACCATCTACGCCGTCACTTATAATGTCCTTAGGGCCGCAGGGGCAGGTGTAAGAAACGACAGGTATCCCGCATGACATGGCCTCTGTTATCACCATAGCAAAGCCTTCGCTTTCGGAAGTCAGTACGCAGCAAGAGCTTTCAATATATTTGCTTAATATGTTATTTGTAGGACGCTCAAGAATGCAGTTATTTTCAATGCCGTATTCGTTGATTAAAGTCTGAAGAGAACCTCTTAACATTCCTTCTCCGTATATTCGCAATGTCCATTCTGGGAATCTTTTTACAACTTTTGCCCAACAGGTTATCAAACTGTCGAATCTTTTTTCAGAAAACAAGGCGCCAACTGCAATAAACTCTTTTGAGGTACATGTCGAAGAATCTACAGGAATAAACGGCAGGGGATTGCCAATTACGGCAACGTTGTCAAGTTCATACCAATTATTTTTATCTTCTTGTGTTAGTACGATGAATTTTCGGAGTTTCTTTAAAGAGGTAACAAGATCTTTCATCCATAATTTAGAAATATTCTTTTGTAGGAATTTGGGTATGAAAGGGGCTCTGAAATTTCTATAAGCCGGTTTGCAGAAATGAAATTCGCCTAATTTAACACTGCCATCATTTATTTTTGAAATAAAATCTATATCTCTTCTTAACATTGATATAGTAATGTCAGGCTTTATCCCGTTTAAAGTTTCGGAGAGTTTAGCTTTATATTGTTTCTGCTTCTGAAAGTAACCCATTGTTCTTTTAAACAAAGAGGAATGGTACAGGTCGTCATAATTAATATCAAGATTTATGATAGAAATGTCGGGATGTAATTCAAAAAACGGTTTCTTTTCCCTGCCGTCTGTAACAATGATTGTTATTTCGTAGTTGCCTAAAGATGCAAGATAATTAGCTTTAATCGTAATCACTTTTTCCATTCCTCTGGAGTTATATAGACTGGGAATACAATAAACAATCTTACGCTTCATATTAAATGAGTTAATGTTAAGAATAATGTAATAGAATTGGTAAAGTTTAATTGTTGCGTTTTTTTTTGATATATAGATTTATAAATTCACCATAAAAATGAACAGCATAGATCCAAGTGTTGACTACATTGATCTTAAACAGTTTATACAGTACAATCTGGTTCAATATTACGCTGATGATACCTGATATTAAAGTAGCATAAGCAGCCCCTAATACTCCAAATGATTTGATGAAAAAGTAGTTTAATATAATGAGAACGATAACATTGATAATCATTAGTATGAAATTATACTTCACTTTCCCGGAAGATGCCAGTACAGTACCTGCCTGCCTGCCATAAGGATAAAGAATACAGGTTAGTAATGTAATTTTCAGTAAGGGCAGCGAATCGTCATATTTGTGTCCGGCCAGTATAAACAACAAATAATCCGCGAAAAGATATAGAAATATGACACAAGGGGTCAAAATGCCAAGGATAACCCCGACGGATTTTTCGTACAGATATTTTACCGCGCCGATACCGTCGCGTTCCATGCGCAAAGAACTTTGGGGAAAAACAATGCTGGCCATGGCTGTTATGGGGATGTCAGCAAATCCTGTTATCCTGACGGCCACGTTAAAGGAACCACTTGCTGCTTTTGACAGCATAGAGCCCAACATCATCTGGTCAATAGAACCGCTGATGACAGAGGTGAGCCCTATCCCGAAAGTGTATTTTCCAAAATTGAATATTTTTTTCACCCAACTCATATCAATTCTGTAAGTGAATTTGATGTATCTTTTGTTTAGGAGGTATGCAACAAGTGTCGCAATGGCTACTGTAACTGTTTGTGCTATGGCCAAGATGGTAAGCGTTAATTTGTAATGTGTGATATAACAATAACCGATAAATAGAAAGAATAGAAGTTGACGGGTTAAAAAGGAATAAAAATTACCCCTGAAACTAAGGTTTGATTGCTCCGCATAATTTAGCTGTGCCAATACGCCGCTGATAAAAAACATTAAAATCGAGATATGCAGCATTACTATAAGTTCTGTGGATTTCCATAGCTTGACAAAAAGATTGGAGAATAACAAAAGCAAGACACATAGAAGTATTGTTAAAGCTATATTGATGACAAAGGAAGCTGTTGTAATTCTACGTTTGTCGGCTCGGTTTGCAGACGATAGGTACTTTATGGTCGCCTCTTGGGTAAACCCATTTTTCGAAAGCTCTATGATATTGACAATGCTTAAAAAGATAACCCAAATACCGTAATCTTCTTTTGAGAAAACGCGCACAAGCAATATAAAGCTCAACATTCCTAATAATTGCCCACTAAAATTTTGGATAACATTAATTAATCCATTTTTTATCCAATAATTTTTATGTGTCATAGTAATCAAGTTTTAAGCATTGTGTGTCAGACAATCCCACCATCTGTCTTTTCAGATAGTCTAGGTTAAGCGACAGTAGGTATGTATTTTTTTCGGTATCAAGTATTAATATAGGATTGAGAATTGCCAAAAATAGGAAAAGTTATAATGGTGTGGGCTAATTTTTTATTGTAGGTGAGGTGTAGCAATTATAGCGGGTTGGGGCTTCTATATTAAGCAGGTTATTGTTAAATGTGGCTTGGGAACTGGTTTTTGAACTTTTTATATTTTTATAGTATAGAGTTGTATAATGTTCATCGGGCCTTATTGTTACAAAAGAATAATGGGTATTTCTTATTTAATCTTAGAAATACCCATTACCTTGTTCATATTTTGAAAAAAAATTAGTGCTTGATTAGCAAGAAAAAGAGTTATTTAGCACCTATGCCGCTAAGTTTTGAACTAAAATTATCTAAGTCGGATACGGCATCGGAATATTTTTCCTTATATATATTGTTTTGATTCTTTATTATGGTTACGTCTGAGTTATTATTTATTAATAAATCATCATTGTTGTCGAAATACAGGTTATTGTATATTTCTAAAGTGCTCCATGTATTGTATAAATCCAATACTCTTCCTGGGAAAGATGCTTTTTCCGTATTCATTTTTCCTACCGTGTTGTTATATACTTTGGCATTGGCAGGCTTGAATACGGAAGAGGCCTTCATGGGAGGTGTTACCTGTAGTTCGAATGCACTATACTTTCTACTATTATAAACCTTGTTATTATATATTTCAACCGAAGCCTGTTTGTCAACACTATAAATCCAAGCCCTTATAGCATTCCCCTGATGGTTTTTAACGGTGTTGTTATAAAACTTTCCGCTGCCCCTTATTGCAAAAATACCGTTATGGTTGTTGTTCTGCATATTAATATTGTTCACAAAATTATCATGTATGTTAAAGCCCTCGCTGCTTCCCAAGAATACCACAGTACTGATGTCGGGGGAATTTATGCAGGTAATCCCGGCTATTTCTATGCCCTTGATGAGGCCGGTGAAGTTCGAGGAGTTTATTTCTCCTTCCAAGAAAAGGAGTGGCCCAATATTCTCTGAGTCAAGGTTCAGGAAGGCGAGGTTGGAAGAATATGAGTCGGGAGAACCGTCATAAACAACGTTTTTATGACCTTCTATATAACTAATCACATAGTCATTAATATTCTTGAACATTGCATATTGGAATGTAAAGTTATTGATGGCATTGCTCATCACTACTGCCCTGTACTTATTGTTCCTAAACACAAAACCTCTGTCATTTTCTTTGGCACCATCGCCCGATATAGTCACATTGTTAAGGTTGGAAAGGTACATAGCTTTGAAGTCGCCGTTAAGTTCTACCAATCCGTCATTTGTAATAGTGACACGCCCGTCTGGTATCGAAATGTTCTTAATCGTAATACTATTGTACGACCCGGATTTTATCTTGATAACATCGTTTTTTGTAAGCGTGATTTTCTGATTGTCGGCGGTCATGCTTTCTCCATCTATTGTAAGATCGCCGGAGCCCTTTCCAACCAAGATTGTCCTAATGTTGGGAGTAGGCGGCGGGGTAGCTGGTTTTTCAGGTTCGATGGGCTTGCTACCATTGTTTATAATAGAATCTGTCTTTAAAGATTCTTGTATATCTGCGCCATGAGATTTAGAGCAAGCATAACTAATACAAGAAGATGACAATAAAATAAAAAAAGTGTATCTAACGGCAGAGAAGCGAACAGAACTCATTTAACTTGTTTAGAGGTTGAAAAAAATTATGATTACAAAATTCAGGAAAAAGTTATAAATATTATGCCAGTCTTTTTTAAAATTATATACTTGCGGTTTAAAAAATTAAACTAATTTATAACTGTTTTATTCTTAATCCAATATAGTTGCATTAGAGTTTGTTAATTAAATGTTAAATAAATTTTACGCATAGTTTCCTTGTTTTATTTTTTGTCTTTATAGCAATAATATCCAGAATCTTTCTATTTTAAAGAACCTCATTTGCCAACAAAGATGTGATTTCATTAAACCCCGCCCCGCGTTTATTCCAATTTACTGTGTACCTTTGTCAAAGAGATTGTTTGCAGGTAATACAGTAGGTTTGCCTGGCTCTTTTTGACCTTAAAATATTGCAAGATGAACCATATTTTGATTTTGACCGATTTTTCTGACCATGCCGCCCATGCGGCAGATTACGCGTGCAATTTGGCCCAAAAATGGGGCGTGAGGAAAGTAAGCCTGTTGAATACGTATGAAATTATTCCTTTATATGATACGGGCGAGGCGGCGTTGCTGGCGCTCTCTATGCAGCAGACCGAGGAACTGGAAAAAATAAGGCAGGATGAGCTGGACAAGCTGATTGAATATTTAAGGCCCAAGTTGCCCTCTGCTGTAGAAATTGAGTCCTATCTGGTGAACAATAATCTCACGGACGCCGTCAATGAGGTTTGTGAGGCCGAAAACGTGGATTTAGTGGTGATGGGTATCAAGGTAAAGGATGAGTTAGAGCAATTCGTGTCCGGCAGTCATGCCCAAAAGGCAATCGAAAATGCCCAATACCCTGTTTTAATCGTACCGATGCAAACACCCCTCGAAGCGCCTCAAAAAATAGTTCTTGCCACGGATTTTAGCGAATCAAAAGACCCTGCCATATTGAATACCCTTCATAAGATGTTGGATTTGCTTGAAGTGCCATTATTGGCCGTTCACAAGTTCCGGGCAGACGAAGACCCCAGGACAGCCTCCTCAAAAGCAGAGATCTTAAAACAGGAAATGCGCGAACATGCCTGCGAGGTCAGGTTTCTGAACGTGGAGGACAGTCTTTCGGACAGTATTAATCAAATCGCTATGAGCGAAGGAGCGGGATTACTCATTTCCGTTCACAGAAAACGTGGTTTTTGGGCAACTTTGTTGCATAAAAGCACTACGAAGAAGTTGGCTTGGCAGAGCCGGTTACCGGTACTTGTCTTACAGGTTGGCTAATTATAAAAAGATTTGTTAAATAAAAATAGTCTATTTTACGCTTATTATAATAAAATTAACCTTTTCTTTGCGTTATATAGCGGACATAAAAATAATATCATAGTTTTCTAACAAAATATTGCACTGTTAAAGCGTGGGATGTAGAACGAAGTTAGCATACATATCATTTTTGTGTCTGATATGTCAGTGGCACTCATTTTTCTTTTTTAATAAAAAATTTTATAAAACCCTTTAGAATAACATAGCCCTTTAAGAAAAATAATGAGCAATAAGAATAGTATATATATTATTGATGATGATCCAATTTTTAGGCTGATAACGCGTAAGTTGTTGGAAAAAAGGGGTGATTATGCAAATATCTCCTTTTTTGAGAATGGGCAAAAGGGTGTTAATGCACTGGGAGAACAGTTTTCTACAAACAAAGAAGATGCGCCCGGCACCATTTTTCTGGACATTGAAATGCCCGTCATGAATGGTTGGGAATTTATGGATGCGTTCGAAAAATTCCCTGAAGAGTTGACGAAGGATATAGACGTTTATATAGTCAGTTCCTCCATCGCTGATGAGGATAAGCAAAGAGCCTCCACCTATGCTTCTATTAAAGATTACTTTGTAAAACCGCTTACTATCGAAATTCTGGAGAGAATAAAACCGGTTTAAGGGATTTTATTTCCGCTTGATTACATAAATCAGTGAACTGCACGTGGCCGTATTGCCCATGGCGTTCATGTTGGACAACAGTCCGTTAAATCCACCGGAAATGTAATCGTTGTGCCCTGTTTTATATCTGCTGCTCAACAGGCACACATAATAACTGTCAAACCACATAGGCAGTATTTTGACGACCTGCAACCGGTGCTTATCCAGCAGGATGTTCATCGCCCTTGGCGAAAAATGGTACAAATGCCTTGGTACGTCATAAGCAGCCCAATATTCCTGATACTTGGTTGCGTCAGCACTTGTGTAATTAGGAACTGCGATAAAAACCTTCCCCTTGTCGGAGATAATATCCCTTATCCGTTCCACATAGCCGTGCAAATTGTGAACGTGTTCCAGCACATGCCATAGGGTAATGGCATCATAATAGTTTTCTGGCAGGTTAAAAAGTTCTGGTGACGGCAAAATATGCAGTCCGTACAGATCCTTTGCTTTTTCCCTTGCCCCAGCATAGGGTTCCAAGCCTTTTATTAGCCAACCCTGCCCTTTCATGGTGTGCAGAAAAGTGCCCGTGCCGCAACCTATGTCCAGCAGCCTGCCCATTTCCATGCCCGTGTATTTTTTAACGATACCGCATTTTTGTTTCATGGTCACGTTGCGCACGCGCTGGTATAGCTGATTTATCAGCCCTTTATTCGTATTGGTGTGCGAAATATATTGCTCCGACTGATAATAGGCGCCAATTTCGGTTTCTATGGGAACATCCTGCGTAAAGCGCAGGCTGCAAGCGCCACATTCCAGAATGTCGAAATGTTTGCCGCTAACGGTGTAGTCCTTTACGGTGAATACTTTATGCAGGTCTTCCGACCCGCAAACGGGGCAGTTTGTGTAGTGTATGATTTCGTCCATAAAATTTATACGGCAAAACTGGTGCCGCAGCCGCAGGTGCTTGAAGCGTTAGGATTAGCAAAGGTAAAACCACGGTTGTTCAGTCCTTCTGACCAGTCTATTTGCATGCCGGCAAGGTACAGTTCGTGGGATTTGTTGATGACGCAACGGATTCCTTCTATCTCAAATTCTTTATCGGTTTCCTCTTTTTTGTCAAAACCAAGCACATAACTCATACCTGAGCAGCCCCCGCCCTTCACGCCCACGCGTAAAAACAGCGATTGGTCAAATCCGGGTTCTGTGATGAGCCTTTTTATTTCTTTTACCGCGCCCGGGGTCAACGATACCGGGGCAACTGTAACTGTGTTATCCATTTTGTAAAATTAAACAATCTGTTGCAAATGGGGCAGCCACAATATTTTGTGGATGTATTACCGTAGTGTGCTTATCTTAACTGATAATTATTAGGGTAAAACTTGACGAAAATCATATTTTTTGACCAGTTGTTTAATGTTTTGTAAATCAATAATTTATGAGTATAAAAAACATGCTTTAACATTTCTTTAGCAATAAAATGCCCTTTTAACCTTTTATAAGGTTTCCTGCTAATGAAAATGCCCTATTTTCGCACCACTCATAAAATCATCACGGATGGTTTAATGAACGTAATGGATAAG
This sequence comes from Niabella sp., assembly GCA_047601605.1. Lineage (GTDB taxonomy): Bacteria > Bacteroidota > Bacteroidia > Chitinophagales > Chitinophagaceae > Niabella. The sequence goes on along the minus strand of JASGIU010000003.1, from coordinate 465,684 downwards.
CTATTTGCTTTAATAGTTTAAAATCTTAACCTTGCGGCAATGAAGATTGCCGGAAAAAGTGAACTGAAGGAAGATGGTAACTTATTTAAAGAAAAGTGACAACGAACTCATTAACCTGTTTACGGATGGAAATGAACATGCGCTCGAACCATTGTTAAGTAGGTATAAGGATAAGTTGTTCAATACGATACTTTTTATAGTAAAGGATAAATACCATGCGGAAGATATTTCGCAAGAGGTGTTTATAAAAATTATTGAAACGCTCAAAAGCGGTAAGTACAAGGAGGAAGGTAAATTCCTGCCCTGGGCGATGCGTATCGCGCACAATCTGTGCGTGGATTACTTCCGCAAGTTGAAGCGCCTGCCTTTTGTCAAGAGCAGCGTTGACCACGAAGTGCTCGATTCTATCAACTCTACCGAACAAAACGTAGAGGAAAAAATAATCACGGTGCAAAATATCGGTAAGGCAAAAGACCTGTTGGAAAAATTGCCCGAAGAGCAACGGGAGGTCATCATCCTGCGCCACTTTGCAAACCTGAGCTTTAAAGAAATTGCCGAAATGACCGGGTGCAGCATCAACACGGCGCTTGGCCGGATGCGCTATGGCCTTATCAACCTTAGAAAATTAATGACGGGCAAATAGCTCGCTTCGTGAAAGATAATGTCATCTTGTGGTTCCGATAGGAATTGTGTAATTTGGGAACGCTAAATTACTTGCCGAATACCAACCGGTGACCACAAGATGACGACTAATTGAACTGCCGATTTTTTCGGCGGTTTTTCTTTGCCCTGTTTGTTGTATGGAATTTTCATGTAAGATACTTCTATACTGTTGAATGGTTAAAGGCGCCATATCTGAAAAATACTTGTTGCTATTGGCAAAACTAAAATGGAACAGATGGTAGTCCATTGGTGTTAATTCCAGTTATAAATCTGTTCGCCCTTATATGTTTCGATATTGATGTACATATCGTCAAAATAGGTTTTGGAAAGTTCTTTTAGTCGTCTTTTGAACACTTCTTCATCACCGGTGAATTGAAAAATGAATTTTTTTGAGAAATAATACCCCGACATTTCTGTATTGGTGACAATGTTTCCGTCATTGCCTATTTCATAAAAAAAGTAATACCCCGGTGTTTGTTTGGCAAATTCCGCTCCCAATGCAGAGACCTTTTGCAGGAAATCGTTTACTTTATCGCTTGTGCTTTCGGTATGATAACCGATAGTACCCCAATAAGTATTTGGAGGAACTCTTCTTGTCGTTTGTCTGAATATATTAATACCCTTGGTTTTTTTTAACAGAATATCAACCTTATCATCTGATATAATAAGTGTTCCGGTATTCGCGAACTTTCCATTGGTTAATCCGATTTCATAAGTCCCGTTTTCTAAAGGTAAGTCGATGGACGTTGTGGCCGGGCCTAAAGAGGTCAAACAGATGTCCGATTGCAATACCCTTACAAAAGTGATGTCCAATTTGTTTTTATCGAATGTTCTCTCTGTTAATATGCCATAGTTGCTGCAAGGGTATGCTTTTTCTGTTTGACAAAGCAGATAAGGTTGTCGCGAGGTTGGGCTTAATTGTTCTCTGAACTCGACTCTTATATTTGTATCAATGGCATTCGATGTCAAATCAACATTATCCTTGTTGCATGAAATAAGGGATAGTAAAGCAAGCGGTACTATAAACTTCTTCATAAAGCGTCTTTTAATTTATAAGACGAAGATATTTCCCGAAGCGCCACAGTTGTCGCAATTTTTTTTAGCCTCATAGGATTACCGCTGCTGAACGGAGCGTCGCAAGTAAAGCCCGATAGAAATCTTGTCGTTGGGCAACGAAAAAATCATCGTTTTAAGAGATGCGCGATAGTCGCAAATTGACTACATTCGTGAAAAATCAACAGTCGTTGTAACCTTAGGGCAAAATGCTTGTGAGGTCACGTCAGTCAAGTAAAAAATATACAAATGAAAGTTTCTGTTTTCAGTGCCAAGAAATATGACATAGAGTCTTTTGAACGCATTGCGGCCGATTATGGCCATGAATTTATTTATGAAGAAACGCACCTGAGCACGCACTCGGCAAAACTGGCCGCCGGGTCGGACGCGGTGTGCATCTTTGTGAACGACAGGGGAAATGCCAACGTGTTGCAAATGCTGGCGGACAATGGGGTGAAAATTGTTGTACTACGCTGCGCGGGCTTTAACCAGATGGATCTGGAGGCAGCCAAAGCGCTGGGCATGACCGTTGCGCGAGTGCCGGCTTATTCGCCGCAGGCCGTTGCAGAACATGCTTTGGCGATGATGCTGACGCTAAACCGCAAAACGCACAAAGCCTACAACCGGGTACGCGAGGGCAACTTTTCTTTGGAGCGGCTTGTCGGGTTCAATATCAACGGCAAGACAATCGGTATCATCGGCATGGGGAAAATAGGGCTGGCTTTTGCCAAGATTATGGGCGGTTTTGGCTGCACGCTTTTGGGCTACGACCCCGTGGTGACGGAGATGCCGGATTATGTGCAAAAGGTGGATTTGCCGGAGCTGTTTGCACAAAGCGATATCATTTCCCTGCATTGCCCGTTGTTTCCCGAAACGCAGCATATCATCAATCAAGCGGCCATTGAGCAGATGAAGCCCGGCGTAATGATTATCAATACCAGCCGTGGTGGATTGGTGAACACCAAAGATGTGATACAGGGGCTGAAATCCGGCAAGGTGGGACACCTCGGTATAGATGTTTACGAGCAGGAGGATAAACTTTTCTTCCGCGACCTGTCGGAAAACGTTATACAGGATGACGGTATACTCCGACTGATGAGCTTTCCCAACGTGCTGATTACGGCGCATCAGGGGTTTTTTACCCGCGAGGCGCTGTCGGAGATAGCCCATATCACCATGCAAAACCTGAACGATGCGCGTGATGGTAAGCGTAATGGTAATTTTTTGGTTTGATATATATCATGACACTATTTGCAAATATGTAAATATGGGAAATGGATTATAAGTCATAGCCGATTCCGCAATCTGTAATTCGATTATTATATTTGCGCTGAAAGTTTGTTCTGTTTAATTTAAACTGTATTGATGTCCTTATATTCCCAAAGAGGCGTTTCTGCCCAAAAAGAAGAAGTGCACGCCGCCACGAAGAACCTCGACAAAGGTCTTTTTGAAAGGTCTTTTTGCAAGATTTATCCCGATGTGCTTTGCGGCGACGATAATTGGGTGAACGTGATGCACGCAGACGGTGCTGGCACGAAAAGTATTTTGGCATACCTGTACTGGAAGGAAACTGGGGATGTTTCGGTGTGGAAGGGCATTGCGCAGGACGCCATTGTTATGAATCTTGATGATCTGCTATGTGTGGGCATTTATGATAAACTGCTTTTCTCTTCCACAATAGACAGAAACAAAAAGGTCATTCCGGCGAAGGTGTTGGAACAGGTGATCAATGGCAGTCAGGAATTTTTTGACGAGATGAAACAGTTTGGCGTGAACATTGCCTTTCTGGGCGGCGAAACCGCCGATGTGGGGGATGTGGTGCGCACGATTGCCGTGAATGGCACCATGGCTGCACGTTGGCCCAAGTCAAAACTGGTAACGAACGAAAAAGTAAAACCCGGTAACGTCATCGTGGGGCTTGCCTCTTTTGGGCGCGCGGGTTATGAAAACGCCTACAACAGCGGTCTGGCCAGCAATGGCCTGACAAGTGCCCGCCATGATGTGCTGCAAAAGCAATATGGCAAAGATTTTCCCGAAACGTTTGAGCCTGCGCTTTCCGAAGAAGTCGTTTATATCGGCCCGCATAAAATGACGGATGAGATTATGGTGGATGGGGAGAAGCTGAACGTGGGCAAATTATTGCTTAGCCCTACCCGTACGTTTGCTCCTGTGCTGAAAGTGCTGCTGCAAGAGTATTTTGGTGCCATATACGGGTTGATTCATTGCAGTGGCGGCGGGCAAACAAAGTGCCTGAAATATGTTCCGGATAATGTAAAGATTATCAAGGATAACCTTTTTACACCGCCGGTGATATTTGATATTATTCAAGAAGCAAGCGGCGCGGATGGCCGCGAAATGTATCAGGTGTTCAACATGGGCACGCGCCTGGAAATTTATACCGATGCACAAAACGCCGAGGATATTATTGCGGTTTCCAAATCTTTTGGGGTGGACGCGCGCATTATCGGCAGGGTAGAGGCAGCGGATAAAAAAGCGCTGGATATTATTACCCCGCAGGGGACTTGGGCGTTTTAGAGATTGGCATAACCTTATTCTTCCTCCTCTATTTCGTGCAGGGCAATTTCTAATTTATTGTTCTTTACAAAATTGCACCAATGGCAGTCTTCTTTGCCGCATCCGGTGTAAAAATCTTTGTCCTGTATCTTTTGCCAGGTCTCGGTGATTTGTTGCGTGACGGTTGCTGTGTCTTCCGGTGAGATGACTATCTTTTTTCTTTGATAATTTTTGTCTTTATCGGGTTCCACAAAATCAAATTCCGTGCTGACCACTTGCCAGTCTTTCTGGTCATAATTATCAATCAGTATTTTATAGAAAACGGCCTGCCGCCAGTAATCGCCGCCTTCCGGTTGTTTTTCGCCCGGGCCTTCCAGTTTCTTTTTGGCTTTTTCCACGTCTCCGGTTTTGTAGTCCACAACATTGATATGGCGCCCTTCAAACTCCAGTTTGTCGAGTTTCCCGCGTAGCGGTACGCCGTTCACCACAACACCTCGGATATTTCTTTCCACCGCCACGATTTTATTGAAACTGTCAATATACTTGTCGTAATAATTGCTAATGACCTCCTGACCGTATTCCATGCGCCGGGCGAAACTTTCTTTTGTGAACAGTTCCCGGTGGCGGTTCATGTACCATTTGAAATCATCAGTCATCACGGCTTTCGGTGGGAAGGTTTCTGTGCCGCTGTCCTGCATCCGGCGGAACAATCTTTCCAGCGCATAGTGCATGGCACTGCCAAACTCGGTCGCCTCGTTTTTACCGGAGGGTATGCGGATGAGGTTTTGGTAATAAAATTGCAACGGGCAGCGGAGGTAATTGTTCAGTGCCGTTACGTTCATGATGAATTTGCTCAGCAAGCCGTCTATCAGGTCGTCTTCTGCATGTTGTATCTCCGGTGCCAGAGTTGAAAAACAAAGGATGGAATGAGCGGCCTTGTCGTCCTCGCTGATGACAACTTGTTCTACGGGCAGTACGTGTTGTTCTTGTATCTCAGTGATGAATTGTGAAGGCTCCAACTCCTTGCCCTTGTTGTCAAATTTGGCATAAGAGAGGTGGAGGTGCAGCTTTGCACGGGTAAGTGCCACGTAAAAAAGGCGTCTTACCTCTTCATCGTCATCTCCTTCCTGCATGGTCGAGAACATGGTGTCGGGCATTTTAAAACCCATGTTGACACGTTTTTTCTTTTCCCATAATTTGCTGTTCGCGCCCACAAAAAATACGTGGTCAAATTCCAGCCCTTTACTGCCATGTGCCGTCAGCAGGTTCACGCCGTTCTCGTTGCCGGTGACTTCTACCAGCGGGATGCCGATATTCTCCTTTTGCATCAGGTCAATGGTCTGTATTAGGTCGTGGAGGGACATCAACGGTTGGCGGGCGGTTTCTTCTTTCACAAAATCAAAAAAGGCGTTCAACAGTTGGTGCAACACGATTTTGTCGTCATGTTGCATCACATATTCCAGCACGCCTCCCTGGCCGATGGCGGTGCTTACCAACTGTTGCAAAGTAAGGTTCGGCACTTCCCCAATCAGCATTTCTATAATCGTGCCGGCGCGCTTGAGCGCCGCGTGAATGCCCTCGTCAAAAAGGTCTTTGGGCCTTGCTGCTATCTTTTCGGACAATAATTTTCTTAATGAAGAAACTTCATGGTTAAACTGTCTGGCATTGGCCTCCACGGCAAGCTTGGCAATTTCGATGGGGGGCACTTTGTAAAAATCGAAATGCAGTATTTCAAAAAGCAGGCCGTCCCCGCCATAGGGAATATCATGTTCGGCATCCAAATATCTCAGGATGGAAATGATTTTGTTTACAAAAATATTATCTAAAATATTGATACTTCTTTTTGTGTAAAAAGGTATTTGGTTTAGTCTGAAATAAGTGGACAGCTCCGTACCGTACTTGTTTTCTTTATAAATCACCGCGATGTCGCCGGGTTTATGACCGTTTTGAATGAGTGTTTTGATTTGGTTTGTTATGCCAATCATTTCATCCTGCATGGTGCTGTATTCCTGCAAAACAGGTGGGTTGGTGAATGCCGCCATGGCCGGGTTCGACGCCGTGAGCGTTTTGCTCAGGTTGTCCAGTTTGTTCACCAATCTGTCTTGGTTGTGGTCTATCAGCGTTTTGGAAACATCGAGTATGGGTTGCGTACTACGGTAATTATCCGTCAGCACGATTGTTCTCAGATGTTTCATATAATGGTGCGCAAACTGAAGCATGTTCTCCACGTTCGCGCCCTGAAAACGGTAAATGCTTTGGTCGTCATCGCCTACCACAAAAACATTCGGCGATTCCCAGTAACTGATAATCAGTTCTACGATTTTGTTTTGCGTGCCGCTCGTGTCCTGATATTCATCCACCAGGATGTATTGGTACAATTCCTGATATTGCCGCAACAAATCCGGGTTGGTTTGAAAAATATCAATCACCCAATTTATCATATCGTCAAAGTCGTACCGGTTTTTCTTTTTCAATAATGCCTGATAATGGTCAAACTCGTTTACGGCGGCACGAACTTTTTCCAATTTGTTTTTTTCTTCCTCAATCTTATCGGTGCGCAGGTCGCCCTTTTTAAATTCTTTCACCGCCCTTTTGGCCACAAAGCCGTCACGGTTGGGTAGATCGGCGAGATAGGCGTCTATGCGTTCGTTGATGAAGGCGGGCGTCCACCCTTCTTTTTTCATGGTGGCAAAAAGGGAATCCAGGTTTTTTACATCAAAATACACATCGCCGCGATAACGTTTCAGGGGATGGTTTTTGGGGAAGGCGTCTATCAGTTCTTTCAGGATTTGAATTTTCTCCAAATCTGAAACAGGGTCAAGGCTTGTTTTTTCAAATAACGAAAGATTGTCCTGTATCACGTCGTTGCAAAAACCATGAAACGTATAGATGTTCACTTTATAAGCCGCCGCACCGATGAACTGCACCAGGCGTTTGCGCATGGCCACCGTGCCCGCATCGGTATAAGTCAGGCAAAGGATATTTTCCGGTTGCGCATCGGTGTCGAGCAATATTTTGCCGATACGCGCGGCCAGTATCTGGGTCTTGCCCGTACCGGGGCCGGCAATTACCATGACAGGGCCTTCGAGCGTGTCCACGGCCTCGCGCTGCCTATCATTTAGTTGTGTATAAACTTCCTGAAACTTTGCTTCTAATTTTTCTTTGGCGAATGAACTCATATACCGTCCTGTTTAAAACTAATCCGGCAAGTTACGCTTTATAGGGCAACGATAAAAAGGGTGCGCGAAATATTGGTTTGTCGGCCGATGTGCTACTATCGGCTTTGCTTGCGACGCTCCGTTGAACGGTAGTGCTACTATGTGGCTTAAAATATATCCGATATTTATTTGGGAATATAGACCAGATATTTTTGTTCAAAATAAGGCTCCTGAAAAATGTCGCTTATCGGGAAGACGTGCGGACGTGTCTGGCTTTCGGAGATTTCCTGTGCAAGGTCGCCGCCCTTGAGGCAAATTAAACCCGGGGCGTGTTTGCCCGCGTCAATATCCGCTTCATGATGTTTGCTGCTTTTGCGGATGAGCGGCTTGCTCCATTTCCAAAGGTCTTTGAGCGGGGCCACCGCGCGCGACACCACAAAGTCAAACTGGCGATTCCTGATATCTTCTACACGGGTGTGCTGCGTGGTCACGTTTTGCAGGCCGATGGCCGATGCCACGCCTTCTACTACTTTTAATTTTTTGCCGATACTGTCCACCAAGTGAAACTGCACCTGCGGAAAAAAGATGGCCAACGGAATGCCCGGAAAACCGCCGCCACAGCCCAAATCAACTACTTCTGCGCCATCATCAAAGGAAAACACGGCGGCGATGGCCAGCGAATGCAGCACATGTTTTTCGTACAGGCTGTCAATATCCTTGCGGCTGATGACGTTTATCTTTTCGTTCCAGTCTTTATACAAGTCTTTCAGTGCGGTGAACCGCGCCGATTGTTCCCCGGTAAAATCAGCAAAATATTTGTTCAGGATGTCCATTGGCGCAAAGATAATACAACGGGCCATCTGATAATGTGTTACGAAGGAATATGTCGTTTTTCAACGGTATTAAAACAGGTTGGGTTTATAAAATTGTTCATCCATGTTCCACAGTTGAAGTGTGCGACGCAACGAGGATGCCATATGTTCTGTTGACGGGTCAATAAATACAAATATTAAAGGGAAGGAGATGCCTGCTTTTTTGGAAAGAAGCAATGCTTATCTTACCTTTCTGTTCTTCCATTCGTATTTGCCGAAACTTCCCCAAAGGCCGACGATAATCGTGTACAGGATGTGCAGGGGCTGGAACAACGGGAAGTATTTCATCAGCGATTGCCTGCCAAAAAAGCGGCTCACGCTGTAAACAAACGGGAACTCCACGATTACTTTGGCCGTAATGAAAATAATCAGGGCATAGAGATATCGGATGTTAAAAAACGCCGCGATGCCCAGCACGAGATAAGATAGGTTGAACAGATATACCAATAGCAGCACGATGAAAACGCGCTTGTCGTCGTAGTCTGGCGCTTTGCTGGCCCATCGCACGCGTTGGTTAAAAAATGCTTTCCAGCCATTGGCGGTGTCGGTGCGCACGATGGCCTCACTGCTTTTGAGGTAATGTACGCGGTCGGGGTAAGCCTTCCAGATTTTGTACATCAATAGCATGTCGTCGCCGGAGGCAATATTGTCAATGCCCGCAAAACCACCTACTTGCAGGAAAGCCTCTTTGTGATAGGCAAGGTTGGCACCGTTGCACATGCTGTGCACGTTTTTATAAACAGATGCCGCGGTGATGCCTTGCAGTGTCATAAAGTCGAGTACCTGAAAAATATCCGATGCTTTTTTGTCCTGAATATATGCCACAGGCGCAACAACGAACATGCTGTTTTTTTGCCGGATAAAGGAGGAAAGCGTGTGCAGCCATGTGGCGGGAACGGTACAGTCCGCATCGGTGCAAACAATCCACTCGTTGACCGCGAGCAAGATGCCCTTTTCTATCGTTCGCTTCTTGTGTGCTTTTTTCACATCGGCGGAAAGCTGCGCTATTGTTATGCTTAGCGGGGATTGTTGTTTGAAGCGATTGACCACGTCGACAGTTTCATCCGTTGATTGGTCATCAATGACGATGACCTCAAAGAGGGCTTGGGAATATGTTTGAGCCTCAAGGGAGCGTAATAATTTTTCGATATTGTGAGCCTCGTTGCGCGCAGGTATGATGACGGAAAACCTTGTTTCGTTGTGATTGTTTTTGGCGCTATTATAAACGGGCGCTTCTTTCCATGCGAGATAGTAAAAGACAATTACGCCTGCATAGAAGAGGAACAATAAAGCCGTAACAATTAGCAAAAGCATGGGCGCAAACGTACATGAAATTTTTCGTTCATAAAATATGCAAAGGAAGGAAGTGAAAATGACGGCGGTTTTTCCTGGACTCGCAAGTATCAAGTATTGAGTATTTGGATAAGGAGCGGCGCGTATTTTGTCGTGATGAGTTGATGACCCCCTTGGCTAACAATGGATATGGTACATTGCTCTGGCAGGCGCGCGGCGAATTTTTTACCCGGTTTTATGGGGATGATGAAATCGCATCGGCCATATAACAAGCGGACGGGCGTGTTATGTTGTTTAATCAACTGGCTCAGTATATTTTTATTTGGCCTGAATTCACAGAACGCCGTCCAGATTTGATACAGTTGTTTTCGCTGGGCTTCATCATGATAGTAATTGGCGAGCTGTTTGGCGGGTTTGCTGCCTATCAACCCGAGTTTTTTGTATAGATTAATGATGCGCGGCAAAGCATTTGCTTTGGTTAGTACAAATCTGAAAAAACGGTTGCCGATTTTCGTTTGGGTTGCCAGCCAATACCAAAAGTTCATATTCAGGCCATCGGGCGCAACGAGTATTAATTTGCTCACCAGTGCTGGTCGGCTTTGATACAAGGCCAATGAGATACGCGCGCCCATGCTGTGCCCGAGCAACATATATTTGGTAAAGAGCGGAAACCCGCATTGTTGCAAAATCAATGACAGGATTTGCTGCATGTCGGTTACTTTCACAATCGGGCCTTCATCCCAAACCGTGTTGCCATGAAAGGGCATGTCCAGGGCAATAAAAGTATACTGTTCGTCCAGCACCTTCGGTACCGAAAACATTTTGCCGTTTCCTGCATAACCGTGTATGCAAAACACCGGGACGGAACCATTGCCAATCAACCAATAAGTGATGGTCGTTTTTTTGTATTGTATGGATTGCTTTACCAAGCTCTTCTTTGAGGTTCAGGATTTCAAAACAAGTGTTTCTGTTGGGTCATGGATTCTTGGACTTTTGGAATTTTCCCAGAGTCGCTTCAATCATTTCCATACGCTTTTTAACCTTTTCGGCTGATGTGTCCAGCGTATATCCCTCATCTAAAAGTTCTTTGATGAGCAACATTTTTTTGATGTTCTCATAATCATAACGCCGGTTTTTTCCTTCTTCTTCGGTCAGGCTTTTTATTATTCCTTTTTCTTCCCAATAGCGGATTTGCCTTGTAGGAATATCCGTAATCTGCGATACTTCGCCAATTCCTACAACTAATTTATCCAAAAAATCGAAGTCAAAAGAAAGGTCTTTATTTGATTTGCTTTTTGCCATTTTGTAAATAATTTACAATTTATGTTGCAAATATAAAATTAAAGGCTTTATTTTGCAAATGTAAATAATCTACAAAAAATGAAAATAAATATCCTTAAAAGTAAATTTATACTATTCACGATATTATTTTTCGTGGCTGTACAAAACAATAATGCTCAAAATAAAAAAGATATGAAACAATCGGAACGATACCAATTGGGTCGGGAAAAACTCAAAGAAATTGACGGAGAAGCCGGTGAGAAAGTCATCAACAGTTTGAAAGATATTTCGCCTGATTTAGGGAAATTCATTATCGAATATGCGTTTGGCGATATTTATTCGAGAGAAGCATTGGATTTGAAATCAAAGGAAATTGCCGTTGTTTCGGCTTTGACGGCAATGGGGAATGCAAAGCCACAACTGAAAGTGCATATCAACGGTGCGTTGAATACGGGAAGCACAATCAGTGAAGTGAAAGAAGTGATTTTGCAGATGTCGGTGTATTCGGGATTTCCTTCGGCTATCAATGCGATGAACGCATTGATAGAAGTTTTAGAGGAAAGACAAAATCACGGTATAAAAGATAACGAGGGGAAAACGCCAAACACTGTATCAGCCAATCGTTTAGAATTAGGCGAGAAAGAACTTTCGCAATTAGACAGTTTGCAGGTGGAGCGGTTAAAAAACGCTTATAACAACTTTTCGCCCGAATTGGTACAATTTACTTTGGAATATGGTTACGGCGACATTTTTTCACGGGATAATTTAAGCAAAAAGCACCGCCAGATAGCAACAATTTCCGCTTTGACAGCATTGGGAACGGCACAACCGCAATTAAAATTTCATATTAACGGAGCATTGAATATCGGTGTTACAGAAGATGAAATAAAAGAAATTATGTTACTTATGAGCGTGTATGCAGGCTTTCCGTCGGCTATCAACGGAACAAATGCGTTAAAGGAAGTAATTGCAGACCGAAATAAGTAAGAACTGAAAGGGAGCTACCGGATCTTTTTTTATGACTTTGTAATGTAAATTATTTACAATTATTGATAATTTAAAACAATTAGATATGAAAAAATCAATTTTAATTTTAACCGTATTAATGACAACACTAAAAGTAAACGCACAGGAAATTCAGCAAGAGAAAGAAATCCTGCGAAACATTGTTGAACAAACCTTCGCCAATGGTGCTCTGAATAAATTAAGCACTGATAAAATGAAAAAAGGATTTCATCCGGATTTTGCTATTCTCATAGCCAAAGAAAATAATCTTTACCGATTGTTTCTTAAAGATTGGGTAAATGTCGTTGAGCAATATAAACAATCCGAAAAACAGATGAATTCGGGCGTAAGAAATCTCAATTACACGATTGAAGTTTTAGACATTACAGAAAAAACGGCGGTCGTAAAAACCGAATTTTTCCGAAAAGAACAACTTGTGATTACCGATTATCTTTCCTATATCAAATTTCCCGAAGGTTGGAAAGCGGTTGCTAAAATTTCCCACGAACATATTCCTAATCCGTTAAATCTTAATCTTTAAAATCAACAATTATGAAAACAACAATTTTAATCATTCTGACTTTTTTAAGTATGAATTACACACAAGCACAAACAAAAGAAAACTCCGTACTCATTCTCATAGAAACCCAAAACGAGTGGATGCACACAAACGGAAAATTGAGAAAAGCATTAGTTAAAGACGAACAAATGATGCTTAGTTCAATAGCCAATATCGAAAAAGCAATTGCTTTTGCACGAAAAAATAATATTCCTGTTATTCACGTTGGATTGCGTTTTGAGAAAGGTTATCCCGAATTGGCTAATGGAAAAAGCGGTCTGCGTAAAGCCATTCCGAATGCAGGAACATTCCCGATTAACGAATTTGGCTCACAATTTTATGAAACGGTTAAACCAATTGAGGGCGAATTTGTAGCTACAGGTCGTGTTGGTGCAAGTGGATTTACAGGCTCAAATTTAGATGCCTTTCTGCGTAACAATAAAATCGAAAATATTTATCTGGCTGGTTATGCTACGCACGTTTGCGTGGAAAGCACTTTGAGGGATGCTCACGACAGAGGTTACAACACTTATGTGATTTCCGATGCCACTTCGGCTTTTAATAAAATGCAACAAGAGTATTTTTTGAGAGAAATTGTTCATCATTTCGGAGAGCATTTGACTACGAAAGAATTTACACAAAACAACTAATGATTTATACAATAATTAAACAAATTGTAAAATAAAAAAATAGAAATGGCACTATTAAATAACAAAAACGCAGTTATCATGGGCGGAAGCGACGGAATAGGTTTAGGAATCGCCCATTCATTTGCAAAAAATGGAGCAAACCTGATTTTAGTAGGACGTGAAACCGGAAAACTTGAAAAAGCGAAATCGGAATTAGCAAAATATAAAACAAAAATTCATATTCTGGTTTCAGATTTATCAGATATGGAACAGATTAAACCTTTGTCGGAACAGATTATTCATCTGTTTCCAAACGTAGATATTTTAGTAAACAATGCCGGAATCGGAAAGTTTCTGCCATTTCCTGAAACGGATATTTCACTGTTGGATTTGCACCTGAATTTAAATGTGAAAGCACCTTATTTGCTTACACAGGCATTATTGCCGTCACTTATCAGAAGCAAAGGAAACGTAATCAATATTTCATCTTATTTTGCTCACAGAATGTTACAGGGACGAACTACAACAGCTTATTCCTTAACCAAAGGGGCGATAAATTCCTTTACCAAATCATTGGCTTTTGAAATCGGGCATTTAGGAGTTCGCGTTAATGCCATAGCGCCGGGGAGCGTTGCCACACCACAGTTTGACAGGAATCTGGAAAGTTTACCCGATGCTCAACAAAACGCCTTTCACGAAATGGTAAAAAACATTTATCCGTTAGGCAAAATCGGGAATGTAGAAGACATTGGAAAAACAGCAACGTTTTTGGCTTCGGAACAAGCAAGTTGGATTACAGGAACGATAATCGCTGTTGACGGCGGGCTTACAACCAATTAAAATTTGTATATGTAAAGATCAAAAACAACCTTGCCGTTTATGGCTTTAATAACCATGCCGCTTTGCTGGATTAACAGTGTCTTTTATAATCTCCACACTTTTGGCTAATTCGTCTAAAGAGGAAGATGCGAAGCCCAAACGTGCGGCATTGGTTTTGTAATTCGGATATTGGTGGGTTTTTCCATCGGATAGGTATAGCCCTTTTTGATAAGCTCTTTTGGCCAATGTTTCGAGGTGGATGGATTTATCAAACTCAGTCCAGACTGTCATTCCGCCTTCAGGAACAGAAAATGTAACAATATCAGTTAATTCTTTACTCAACAAGTCACAAAAGTAATTTCGTCTTTCCTCATATATAGGTAATGCTTTTCTAAGATAGCGTTGTATAGTGCCATCCTGTAATAGCTCAGCCATTGCATTATCCAATATATGGTCGCCCTGCCTATCCAATAGTACACGCACATTGGCAAGATGTTCAATCACATTCTCTGCGGCCACTAAATAGCCCATGCGGAAGGCGGGCGAAAAGCTTTTGCTGAACGAGCCACAGTAAATGACCATTCCGTTTTCATCCGCGCTTGCAAGCGGTAACAATGGGCGATGTTTATAGTGAAAGTCAAAATCGTAGTCATCCTCAAAAATGATAAAACCATACTCGTTGGCCAGCCGGAGCAATTCCAGCCTTCGGTCAATCCGCAAAGATACCGTTGTGGGATAATGATGATGTGGCGTTACATACACCATTCTTACTTTTCTTTTCCTGCAAATCTTTCTTAATTCATCCACCGCCAAACCGTTTTCATCCACGGGTATCGTGAGGTGTTTTGCTTTGGCGTGCAAAAAATTATGTTCAGCTCTTTGCCATCCTGGCACGCCGGAAACAATAACGTCCCCTGCGTTGACCAATCCGTTGCACACGAGGTTTATACCCATTAACGTTCCTCTGACGGAGAGGATATTTTTTACGGTAGTCTTTAATCCTCTTGTCTCATTCAGGTATTCAGATAATGCTTCCCTGTATAGATGAGAGCCATTAGGGTAGCTATAACTACCGAATTTGCTATAAAGCCCGCTTCTTGTCAGTTGATTCCGGTAAGCCCTGTACAATTCTTTTATAGGTGCTAACTTCGGGTCGGGGAATCCATCATCCAAATGTAATTCGGTATTGGCGACCGATAAAGTGTTCTCAAGGTATGGTCTTGTTTCTACAATAAATCCGGCTTTCTTATAGGCTGTTTTTTTAGGAATCTGATGCAGGCTTTTAGGTTCGTGTTCAGGAATATGAGAGGAAACAAAAGTGCCTCGCCCTACAAAACTTTCCAGCCATCCCTGCATTTGTAATTCTTCGTAAGCCTTGGATACGGTTATCCTGTTGATATGGAGAAGCACGGCAATATCCCTCGAACCTGGCAGTTTTTGACCCGAACGAAGTTTGCCGCTTTTGATAAAAGATAAAATAGCATCCGCTAATTGCAGGTAAACAGACCTATTAGCCGAATGGTCAATGCGCAGTGTTTCAAAAAGGCGGATTAAAATTGGACTATTCATTATATTGACATTGGACTACAAGTATAATCCAATTTAAGAATAATTTTGTCATATTTATAATAATTATCGTAGTGAATAATATAAGGATACGCAGGGCTGTTGAAGCGGACAGTGAAAAAGTTTGGCTTTTGATGAGAGCATTGGCGGTTTTTGAAAAATATATAAACACATTTGCCATCACTCCGGAAGTTGTAAGGGAGAGTGGATTCCGCAAAAATCCGCCTGACTTTTATTGTATTGTTGCGGAGTACAATGATAAGATAGTCGGTATATTGGTTTATTATATCCTGCCCTACACGGCACAAAACAGGCCAGCTATTTATATGAAGGAACTCTACGTGGACGAAAATTACAGAGGGCAAAAGGTCGGCGAACAATTAATGAATGCTTTACGAAAAGAGGCCAAGGCAAACAACTGTACACAAATTAAATGGACTGTTGCGCCGTGGAATGAAGCAGGGCAACGATTTTATGAAAGATTGGGCGCCCAGCAAAATAATGAGTGGTTAAATTATGAATGGAGTATTTCTTAAACAAGCATTATCGGTACATTGTATAACAATTGGGAGAAATACTATTAAAGGAGATTTGGCACGTATATTCTAAAAAATATTTATTTCAGAAAAGTATGCACAACATAGAAATTAAAAAGGTAACGCTCAATGATATTAAGGAGCTACAAAAAATAGGCAGTCAAACATTTTATGAAACGTTTTCGGCTGTTAATACAGAAGAAAATATGAATCAATATCTGGAAGAAAAGTTTTCCATAGAAAAATTGACTGCCGAGCTCAACGATGAAAATTCATTATTTTATTTTGCAGTATCGGATAACTATGTAATCGGTTATTTAAAACTGAACACTGGGCAATCGCAGACCGAATTGCAGGATAGTAAGGCGCTTGAAATTGAACGTATTTATGTGTTACAGGCTTATCATGGTAAAAAAGTAGGACAAGTGCTTTATGAAAAAGCCATGCAGGTGGCACAACAAAAAAATGTTCCCTACGTTTGGCTGGGCGTTTGGGAAGAAAATCTAAGAGCTATGCGCTTTTATCAGAAAAATGGTTTTGTCGCATTTGACAAGCATGTTTTCAGACTGGGCAATGAAGAGCAGACCGATATGATGATGAAAAAAGAATTAATATCCAACAAATGAATGTTGATGTACAACCTATATTAGAGAATGAGGCCGTAATCTTGTATCCTTTGCAGGATGGGGATTTTGAGGCTTTATATGCTGTGGCTTCCGACCCTGAGATTTGGGCGCAGCATCCCAATAAAGACCGTTGGAAAAAAGAAGTATTTAAAATCTTTTTTGACGGCGCCATACAAAGCAAGGGTGCTTTTAAAGTTGTGGAAAAAACCACAGGAAGCATTATCGGTAGTACACGGTTTTATGATTACGACGAACAGGAAAATAGTATATTTATTGGCTATACCTTTTACGCGGTGAAATGTTGGGGCAAGGGAATAAATCGTTCTGTAAAAACTATCATGTTAGATTATGTTTTTCAATTTGTTTCAAAGGTTTATTTCCATATTGGGGCAAATAATATCCGTTCACAGATTGCCATTGGCCGTATTGGCGCAGAGAAAATTGCCGAACAGGAAGTGACCTATTTCGGTGAAGCTCCAAGGCTGAATTTTGTGTACGAAATCAATAAAGAAAAATGGCAAAAACCAAACAGCAATGAATGTGTTTGACCTTATTATAAATGACAAAGAACCGGTGTCGTTGAATGATGTATTTCTTGATGCGGACAATAGGGGAAGCATTGAGCAGCTCATTAAGGAACATACCTACATGGAAGAATTAAGCCAATACAGTTTGCCTGTGAACAATAAAATATTGCTTCATGGTAGTTCCGGTTGTGGCAAAACGATGGCGGCTAAGGCCATTGCCCGGGCTTTGGGCAAGAGTATCCTGATACTTAATTTAAGTAATGTGATTTGTGCGCGTATTGGCGAAACATCGCAGAACATGAAACTGGTTTTTGATAAGGCGAGCAGGGAAAAGGCGGTTTTGTTCTTAGACGAATTTGACCAGATAGGAAAAGCAAGGGAGAATGATGATAAAGACGTAGGCGAAATGCGCAGATTGGTGAATACGATAATCCAACTGATAGATTATTTTCCGAATAACGCTTTGCTGATTTGCGCTTCTAATCATCCTGAAATTATTGATACGGCGCTATTGAGGCGTTTTCAGTTGCGGGTAAGTTTTGAGATGCCGACCCAAGAAACCTTGGATGAATATTATAACAAACTGTTATCCCGCTTCCCGGAGGACTTGCAGCACATAGCGCGTAAATACAACATATCATTTGCCGAAGCAAAAGACCACGCTTTTACAAGTGTAAAAGCAGCACTGATTAGCAATCTGGAGGCAAAAAGAAAAAATACAGGGACATGAGCGAACAGATTATACATAATATTGCTATTATAAAAGAACGTATTCTGAAAGCCTGTAGTGAAAGTGGTAGAAACCCTAACGAGGTTAAGTTATTATTGGCGACAAAAACCGTATTGGCCGCGCGTATCAAAATAGCATTACTGGCAGGACAAACTTTGATTGCAGAAAACAAGGTGCAGGAATTGAAAGAGAAGTACGATGATTTGAAAGGAGTGCCACATATCAATCATTTTATCGGTCACTTACAGATCAATAAAATAAAAGATATTCTGAAATATGACGTATCCTGCATACAATCGCTTGACCGTTTGGATTTAGCAGAAAAACTGCACCAACGGTTACAGTTTGAAAACAAAACGATAGAAGTATTGATACAGGTTAATACTTCCAATGAAGAAAGCAAATTTGGCGTGCATCCTGATAACGCTATTGAGTTGGTAAGGCAGATTGCACAGTTGCAAACCTTGAAAATAAAAGGTTTGATGACTATCGGTTTGTTTAGTGCCGAAACGGAGAGCGTGCGAAAGTGTTTCCAACTATTGAAAAAAATACAGCAACAAATCATAGCTCTGAATATCTCAAATGTTGAAATGCAGGAATTGTCAATGGGCATGAGCGGCGACATGGAAATCGCTATTGCAGAGGGCGCAACGATTGTAAGAGTGGGCACGGCTATTTTCGGGCAACGGATGTATCCCGACAGTTATTATTGGAACGAAACGGAAATCGTGAATTAATTAAAAAGTAATGAACATTCATTTTGTACAACACGAAGTTTTTGAAGCGCCGGGCGCATATTTGGCTTGGGCAGAACTTAGAAGCCATCATATTACTTTCTCAAAAGTATATGAAGACCAGTCCCTGCCAGAAACGATAGAAAATATAGATTTACTGATAGTCATGGGAGGCCCTCAAAGTCCGTCCACGACCAAAGAGGAGTGCTCTTATTTTGATGCAAAGGCCGAAAAGGATTTGATACTAAAAGCTATCAATGCCCGCAAAGCAGTGGTGGGTGTTTGTCTCGGTGCGCAGCTCATCGGTGAGGCATTAGGGGCAGCCTGTGAGCATAGCCCGGAAAAGGAAATAGGCGTGTTCCCTATTCAACTCACGGAGGACGGTTTGAGGGATGAAAAGCTTAACCACTTCGGCTCCTCCTTATCTGTTGGGCATTGGCACAGCGATATGCCTGGTCTAACACCGGAAAGCAAGGTATTGGCAACAAGTACTGGCTGCCCAAGGCAGATAGTATCCTATAGTGCTTTAGTTTATGGTTTTCAGTGTCATATTGAATTTACACGGGAAGTAGTAGCATTACTTATTGCCGAAGAAGAAGCGTTTTTGACGAATAATACAATCTACAAGTATGTGCAAAAGCCTGATGAAATACGCCGTTATGATTATACTGAAATGAATGATAAATTGTTTCAATTCCTGGATAAACTTGCGGATGCGTACAGGGATAAAAAATAAGGCTGTTTTTATTTGTATTATGAAATTACTTATAAGCAATTCAATGTGGTTTGTTTAAGGTTTCAGTGTAATTGCGGGTGAAAACACCCGCAATGGCGAATGTTGAAGCTAAAATGCCGGAGCTGAAATATTTTTTAGCCGCCATCCTCAAACCCATGTTCACAGCAAGTAAAGTTAATAGTATTTGTTGTGTTCCGACGATCCTTTAGCAAAGAGCGTGTTAAAACTTGCTAAAGATAACTCCGTAGAAGCATTCGTCTTTCAAGCCAAGTGGATGAATCTATACAAACAGATTCATCCACTTGGTCATGCTTCGCTCGCAAGACTTTCCTTTTTAAGCTTATTTCTATTTAGTTGCTGATTATATCCTCTATGCCACCGCGCAGCAAGTTGTAGTCTGAAATAAGTTTAAACGCAAGCTCAATGATAAAAATTTTCTAATAGAGTTGTAAAATACTTTATTTCCTGTCACTCTTATTAATCCTTCCTTTAAACTTGCTTACGCCGTCCATAAAGGCTTCTACCACAATCCTTCCTTTGGGAAGATGGGTGAGGTCATAATTAAATACGGCATTTTTAATGTCTTTATATTTGTGCTTTTGCCAAACCACGCCGTCAACGGTAATTTTTACCATCATGTTGCCCGGCTTGTTGGACACCACGCTCAACTGTGTTTGGTCAACGACAGATCTTGGGTAGAGCGAAAAAGCATATCTCGCCGCAGTCGTGTCCCTTACAAAACCCGGAACAGCTTTAAAGCTGAGCATTTCGCCGTTGCCGCAATCACTTTCAAAAGCATGGATAAGATTCCCTTTTATATCAAACATGCGCAGATGGCCGTCGCCGTTTTGAGGTTCTGCCCAAAACTCTAAGCCATCGCCGGCAGTATCTATCAGGCTTAAAGTGTATTTACCGGCTTCCAGCCTGATGGTATCGGTATAAGTGGTCGTAGCCTCCAATTGCTGGGCTGTTTTCCGGAAAATAGTATCCAGTCGGTCATTTACAAGAAAAATACTATTGTCCTTGGGTTTGTTATTTGTGAGCAATTGCAGCACAAATTCCGACGGGAATTTTTCCGGTGCCGTAAAGGAAGATTTCATTTCGTTATCAAAGGGCCAGGCATCCGTCTTGCCATTGGGTTTGGTCAATACCACACTAAATTTATTGATGCCGTCCTTTTCCTGAATCTCTCCGGGCAACGCTATTTCGGCAACCTGATTAAAAGCGAGTTCTCCCTTCCAGCGAAATGTTTTCTTGGTAAAACCTTCGGTTCCATATACAATGGTGAGCGAACGAAGCGGGTCTGCACCAAGATTTCTGATGGCTACGCGCGGGATAAAACTCGCCGGGTTCAATCGGAAGAAACGTTGCTCGTCGCTGGGCACCATAATGGCCTCAACCGCCACATCCGTTTTTTGTCGGGGTGCAGAATACTGGAATAAATAAGCCGAGATATTTTCCACAGCTTGTATATTATCAGTTGCCGTATAGGGCTGCATTTGCAGGGATACCTCATGCTTGCCCGGTTTGGTGAAAACATCTATCACATCCGGCTGTTGCAAATCGCCGGGGCACCAATATGCCCGGTCATACACCCACGTGCCTCCTTGTGGATACAAGGGGTTGTTTCCGCAGTCCTTCCACATATCACGCCGGTCAACGGTTTGCACGTCCAGTTTTATTTCTCTCCAGCGGCTGCAAAATTCGCTGCATCCGCGCGGCTTGTCCATGCCATGCCCCGTGTGCTGAATGCGTATGCGGTTGAGGGCTGCGCCTGTCACGGATTCATAACCAATCGGCAAAAGGTTGTCTTCTATTTTTTCGTTGGGGTCGCCGTATTTATATCCTTTGTTCCAAAGCGGCACCATGCCAAGCGGGGTCACAACGGGCGGGCCTGATAAAATTTCGAAATCAATCGTCAATGCCCAGCCCACTTTGTTATCCTCGTAACCGGAATGTATATATGACACTTCCACGCTATCGCGCAGATAAGGTGCAAAATCGGTAACATCCACCTGCCATTTCCAACTCCATCCTTTATTGTAAATGCTGCCATAAGGAGTAAGCATCCTGCCCAATTCATAATTTAGCTCCGTGCCGTTAGCCCCGCCTTTGCGGCGCAATATGATATGATCCAGATAATCCCAATGCGCCGTGTTCAATTTGTCGGGGCTCCCCAAGGTAACGTGCATGGTTATTTTGCGTACAGGATAATTGCTTGCGGGGAAAACGCCCCAAGCCGGGTAAGGGTTTTCTCCTTTTGCGGGGTCACAGATAATCGTGGCACGGTTGTGCGTAAACACATGGGTTGTCACAGGTTTTTGTGCCGTTACGGACACAGCAGAAAAAATGAACAGTGCGAATAAAACAGATTTCAATCTCATCATAAAAAATGGTTAATGGTTTGAATATGCTGTAAAGGTATTGATTCCATAAAATACTGCTGCAACAAAAACGAAACGGGTAAAAACAAAATAGGTCGGAATGAGGAGTTTGCACCTAAAGACGTACCTTTGCGGCGCTAAGTAAGCAGGTAATGGATATTAATTACAAATCAATATTGACGGTGACGTTCACGCTGTTCGCGATTATCGATATCATCGGTTCTATCCCGATACTGATTTCGATACGCAACAAGATGGGCGGCAGTATCAAGGCGTTGCGAGTAACCGTGATAGCAGGGGTGCTGATGATCCTTTTCCTGTTTTTGGGGAATCCCATATTGAATATATTGGGGTTGGATGTGCGCTCTTTTGCGGTGGGCGGCTCCATCGTGATTTTTATCCTGGGGTTGGAGATGGTGCTGGGCGTTGAGTTTTTTAAGTCGGAGGGCGATGTCAAATCATCGGTGGTGGTGCCGGTAGCGTTCCCGCTGATTGCAGGTTCAGGCACGCTCACCACAATTATGTCGCTAAAGGCAAACTATAAAGAACTGACGATTTTTATTGCCATCATCCTTAACCTGTTGATTATTTATCTGGTGTTGTTGTCATTGGATAAAATATCAAAATTGTTAGGACAAAGCGGATTAATGGCGATAAGAAAATTTTTTGGCGTAATATTGCTGGCCATTGCGGTAAAAATATTTGCGGCAAATGCGCCCGGGCTGTTGCAGCACCATTAAAGTTTATGGTCTCGTAGTACAATGGATAGTATAAGAGTTTCCGAAGCTCCAGATACAGGTTCGATTCCTGTCGAGACCACTAAAACCACTTCCATAGTGGTTTCTTCGTTTAGAGGATATTAAAAGCGATTTTGACGATTGGATATGGTCTTTTTATTGACCTTAAAACAAAAACAATGAGAAAATTGACGATTACAATTGCAGTCTTAACATTATTATTTACGGCATGTTCTAAAAAAGACAACGCCCCTTCTTTATCGTTGTCAGCCGAAAGAAACGATATTAAGTACGATGAAGCAGCTCAAATCAGCACGTCAACAGGAAGCAGTGGCGAATACGAATGGTCGTCATCGGACGAGTTTGTTGGAACAGTGAGTCAAGGCGGCCTATTCACCGCCGATCATATCGGCAACACAACTATAACGGCAAAAAAGGGGAACTTAACGGCAACCTATAAACTAACAGTATCTCCCAGAGAAACGTTTTTTATGGAGCCTTTCGTGGAAATCGGGGCGTTCAAGTCCACCACTAAAGCCAAGGAAAAGCGAACATTGTATTCCGAAACCGAAAGCGTGCTTTATTACAAAGACCCTTCACCCTCTATCAGGAATGGTATAATATACGTATTTGATGCTGGAAAAATGACTGGTGCAATTGTAATGTTTACGGCAACATCGGCAAACGCGACCAAAGTTGGCACATATTACGCAGAAAGGTATTTATACATGGGTTCAAGCTCTGATATTATTTTCCTGTCCGACAATAAAAAAAGATACAACATAGGAATAGATCCCAATGACGAAACCCTTGGTTTTTGTTCTATATACTTTGAAAACACAAGCTCGTTTGCTGCAAAAGCAAATATCTTGCAAAGGGCTAAAGAACTGATCAATATTAAAAATGAAAAACAATGAGAAAATTAATCTATCCGGCATTAATCGCCGTTGTGTTTTCAAGCTGTGCCACAGTATTCAGCGGCTCAAAGCAAACTTTTACAATTCATTCTGACCCCGATTCTGCCAATGTGACTATTGTCAATAACTTAACAGGAAGGGAGGTTTTTAGTGGAAAAACTCCAACAGAGGTAAAACTAAGAAGAAGTTCAGGTTATTTCCAACCTGCTGAATACATCGTTAATATCTCATCTGAAGGACATGAAACAAAATCTATTCCTGTCAAGTTCAATATAAATGGTTGGTACTGGGGTAACATTCTTATCGGGGGAGCTATTGGCATGGTTGGCGTTGACCCAGGGACGGGTGCAATGTTCCATTCAAAACAGGAGAAGATAAATGAAACATTGACCAAAAAATGAATATCATTTTCTGATATTCCGTAGGATGGCGATAAAGGAAATAGAAATACGGTTTGTTTCTACCTTTGCTACCTCACTAACCCCAAAGTTTGATATAGTTGCATAAACCTGCTGTCGCCGGGATAGTACTTGCGCAGGGTTTGTGCGTAGGGCATAGCCCTTTGGGGCTTGTTTTGTTGCAGGTACAGTACGCAGAGGGCAAAGTTTATATCCGCATCGGTCGGGGCAAGGCCGAGCGCCTGCGTGTACATTTTCGCTGCCGCATCATGTTGTTGCCGCTGTTGCAGCAGCACGCCGTAGTTATAATATACCCTTGGGTTTGCGGATTTTAAACTAATAGCTTGTTTGAGATTTATTTCTACTTGTTCGGTGTTGCCCATTTCGTTGTAGAGCAGCGCCATGTTGAAATAAATCCGGTCGTTCTTGGCATCGGTTTTTAGCGCTTCCTGCAAGGTTCTGAGCGCATCGGTGTTCCTGCCCATGATGTTATAAAGTGTTGCCAGGTTTAGGCGTGCATAGTTCATGGCGGTATCTTTTCGCAGTGCGCGCAGGTAAAAGCTTTCCGATTTTGTATAGTCCAGCCTTTTCAAAAAATAATCGGCGGCCATCGCATTGCCCGAGGCAAAATCTGTTTGATAAAGAATATAATCGTTCAGTTCGGCGGCGGCTTTTATGTAATCTGCGCCATAATCATTCGGGTGCTGCGGGTCATCGGCCGTTACCAGAGCATTGGCCGCTGCAATACGCACGGCTCTTACCTTGTCCTTCAACAAAGGAATAACATTGCCCCGCCACTTGTTGGGGTCAAAGTTTACCAGTCCCGTTACCGCACGATACCGCACCTGTGCGTCTTTGTGGTTCAGTTCGTGCAATAAAGTTTGCAGGCTGTTGTCGTTGTTGATGCTTGCCATATAATGTACGGCTGTCGCTTGTATGATGGAGGGCGTGGTGGTATCGTTCAGCAAGCGGAGCAGGTGCGCCTGCGACTGTTCGTCCATCTTGCTGCCCGGCACCAAGTCTTCGGCAAAATGATACTTGCGTTCCGGCCCGTACCACTTGACGATGGCACCCGCGGCCCAGCTTGCGTTTTTGTCCTTGTGGCAATTGTTGCAGGCATTAGGTATGCCGTTCTTTGCGGACAAGTCGGGGCGCGGCACGCGGAAAATATGGTCGTGCCGCAAATCGTTGCCCATATAGTATTTAGAGGGCATGTGGCAGTTTTTGCATTCGGCACCTTCGGTGTTCACGGCATGGAAGGTGTGCGAGGGAACATCGTATTTCTCCTTTTGGTGGCATTGCCCACAAACACCGTTGCCGGCTATCAACAACTTTCCACTGTGCGGATTGTGGCAGTTGCTGCATTTTACGCCATGTTTATACATTTCGCTTTGCAGAAAAGATGCGTATGTATAATCCTCGTCATCCACCTGCCCGTCGGCATAATAAAACTCGGTGATGGGTATTTCCGGGATATAGTTGTCCATGATTTCGCCGGAATGGAGCAGGTGCCCGCTGATATTTCCCTTGCGGGCATGGCAGGGAAAACAGGCCTGCAGTTCTGCCTGCTGCGAGCTGTATTTGGCGAGCAACATAAACGAGCCGTTATGCTTGCCCTTGGGGTCATAGTCGCTGCTGTTCACAAAATCAATATGCGCCTTGGCCGGCCCGTGGCAACTTTCGCAACTTACCGTCAGGTTGCTGAAAGTGGTCTTATAACTATCCGTTTCAACGTCATAATTTTTTTGCAGGTTGGTGCTGTGGCATTCGGCGCACATCGTGTTCCAGTTTTGTGCGTTGCCCGTCCAGTGCAGCCAATCCCCCGCAGGGATTTTTTCGCCGGCATACTGATGAAACCATTTGTTGGTGCGGCTGTCCCAACTTTGCCGGGTGACCTGCATACGTCCTTTGTCAAACTCAATCAAATATTGTTGCAGCGGGTAATAACCAAAAGTATATTTGATTTCATAATCGTGGTTCTTGCCGTCTTCCCCTTCTGTATTGATATAAAATTTGCCGTCTTTTTTAAAGAACCTTGACGTGACGCCGTCCGCCGTATAAGTTTTATTATTGAAATCGCCCAGCACCGTGGAGTCGTTTGCCACCTGCATGGCCTTGAAATGGTCGGAGATGCCCCATTCGTTGTATTCCTTTGCATGGCAGCTTATGCACGCTTGGTCGCCGACGTAATCGTTATCAGTAACAGGTTTATTTTTTTGTGGTTGTGTGCAGCGGGTACTGATTAGCCCTATCGCGATAAACGACAGCACAATCAATAAAACATATATAAATCTGTTTCTGGACGATGACAAGATGTTCATTTGGAGTACAAACTTACATGAAATATTTCATTCATAAATTGTATAAAGGATAGTAGAAAATATACATTCCTTCTGGCTTTGCATCCATTAAATAATTATACAAAAAACATTATTCACTTAAATTGATTAACCACATAGAACGATAATAAAAACAAGTCAAAAGAAAATATAATCATACCCGTTTTGAAGTATGTTAGCCTATGTTGTTGCATCAAGGTACAAAATCTGAAGCTCTTTTGGACGTTTGAATACTATGACTCTATGTGGTTATGTTTAATACTTTTCAGCGATGTCTGCATACGTCTTTTTTATGCAAAAGTTTTTGCCGGTGAATTTTGTTTTTTCGTTAATGATGAGAATGCGTTGCCCAAGTCTTCGATAAGATCGTTGGCATCTTCCAGTCCTACGGATAACCGTATCAGGCTGTCTGATATGCCGGACTGTCTGCGTTTTTCGACTGGGATACTTTTATGGGTCATTGCGGCGGGGTGGCACAACAAACTTTTGACGCCCCCTAAGCTTTCTGCCAGTTTGAAGTATTTTGTGGAAGTCACAAAAGCGGTCGCGGCTTCTACAGTATCTTCTTTTAGGCTAAATGATACGACTCCCCCGAAACCAGTGGCCTGTTTTCTGGCGATGTCGTGGTTCAGATGTGTGGTTAAGCCGGGGTAATAAACCTTATCCACTGCTTGATGAGTGCTCAGGTATTCTGCTATGGCCTGCGCATTTGCAGAATGTTGTTTAACGCGCAGGTGTAGGGTTTCAATGCCGCGGATAATCAGCCAGCTATCAAATGGGGAGAGCACGGCACCGCTCGCGTTCTGAATAAATTTTATTCTATCCCCAAGTTCTGCATTTTTTGTGATGACGATGCCCGCAATCAGATCACAATGGCCGCCGAGATATTTTGTTGCCGAGTGTACCACGATATCCGCACCGAGCGACAGGGGCTGTTGTAGGGCAGGGGAGGCAAAGGTATTGTCCACGCACAGCAACAGGTTGTGCGCTTTGGCAATACGCGCGATTTGTGCTATGTCCGAGATTTTTAACGTAGGGTTCGTGGGCGACTCTATCCAGATTAGTTTCGTAGCAGGCGTTATTGCATCAAATACGTTTTGGACATTGGTAGTGTCCACATATTTTACATTTATCCCGAATTTTTGATATACATGTGTGAACAGTCGGAACGCGCCGCCATAAATATCGTCTACCGCTATGATTTCGTCACCGGTTTGAAGTAGCTTGATAACGGCATCTATCGCGGCAAGTCCGCTGGAGAAGGCCGCGCCCACACTTCCGGCTTCAAGTTCGGACACAATTTTTTCAAGGGTTGCCCGGGTGGGGTTGTTGGTGCGGGAATAATCAAAGCCTTTGTTTATGCCCGGTGCTTCCTGCACAAACGTAGAGGTTTGATAAATGGGTACGGAAACCGCGCCGGTCAAGGGGTCTACGGGAATGCTGTGAATAGCTTGTGTTACTTTGTTGCTCATAATTTTTTTTGATAAGATGAATAAAAAATGTTTACTGCCTTATCAAAAAGGGCATCGGGCTAAGCTCAAAAACAAAAAAGCTCACCCGATAAACCAGATGAGCTACTATCTTAAAATAATATTTCGCAACAACTGACTTATCTGCCCCACGTTGTCCGTGGGATGGAATTGGCACCTTGCTTATTTGCAGGTTGCCAAGGCGTCTCAGGGCCATTACCCTCAGCCTTTCTTGATAAGAACGATTAAAGAACTTGTATGAAGATAGGACAAAAGATTTTTGGAGCAAAAAAAATTGACCTATTCTTGATATTATATTTTTCTTACGGACTTCATTTCCATCGGATGCGCACTGTGTTTCAATGTTATTGTCAGCACTTAAAAACTCATCATTTCCTTGAATTTTACTGTTTGTCGGCGGCTTACTTCTATTTTTTCACCCCCTTTCAACTCAATAAGAAGCCCGTTGTTGAAATAGGGTTCTATTTTTTCTATCATGCGCAAGTTAACGATATGCTTTCGGTTGGCGCGGAAAAATAATTTGGGGTCGAGCCTTTCTTCCAACGCGTTCAATGATTTTAAGATGAGCGGTTTGTTGATGCCGAAAAAAATCTTGGCATAATTGCCCACGCTTTCAAACAGCCTGATGTCGCTAAGGCGCACAAACCAACAACGGTCGCCGTCTTTCACAAAAACCTGGCTGTCATCGGTGAGCATACTTTGGTTCGGCTGGCCGCTTGGTTGATATTCTTCGGTAGATGGGATGCTGAGTTTTTTGATGGCGTCCTGCAAACGCTTGCTTTCGATGGGTTTCAGCAGGTAATCCAGTGCGTTGAATTCAAAAGCCTTGATGGCATATTCGTCATACGCGGTGGTAAAAATCACCTGCGGAGTATGCTCTAATGCGCCGAGCATCTCAAAGCCTGATTTGCCCGGCATTTGTATGTCCAGAAAAATCAGGTCGGGCCTTTGTTCATTTATCTTTTCAATACCCATATTGGCATTGCTTGCTTCATCAATTATCTCGATGTCGGGAAAATCCTGAAGCATCCTTTTTAATTCGGCCCTTGCCAATCTTTCATCATCTATGATTATCGTGCGCATCTTCCAAAATACTTTAAAGCCCAAATTTAAACAACCCAAAGGTCTTGGGCAATAGTTTTTGGACATTCGAGTAATGCGCCGATGCTTACAACTCGCTCAATTTAAAAATATCTTTGGCGCGGATGCCTTTTTCTGTTTGTTGCAACGTGCAACATTCGTTCACCGGGTCGTGCTCAAAGAATAGGATATAATCGTTGGCTAATGCTTCTTGCAGGAACTGTTCTTTTTCGGTCATGCTGACAAGCGGTTTTATGTCATAGGCCGGTACATAGTTTACGGGAAGGTGTGCCACTGAAGGAAACAAATCTGCCACAAATACGATTGTCCGGTTTTTGTAGGTTATCTGCGGCAGCATCATGGCATTCGTGTGGCCGTTTACAAAGCGCACGCGGCAGTGAGGACATAAGTCGGCCGTATCGAGTTTGCCGTCAATATGTATTTCCTCGTCTATATATTTCAATTGGCCGCTGTCCCTGATAGGTGTGATATTTTCTTTCAGGAAAGATGGCCTTTCGCGCGGGTTGGGGTTCAGCGCCCATCCCCAATGGTGGTGGTTGCTCCAGTAAGTCGCGTTTTTGAACGTAGGTATAAATTTATCACCATCTTTTTGGATAGCTCCTCCACAATGGTCAAAGTGCAGGTGCGTGAGGAACACATCCGTAATATCATCCGGATGAAAACCATGCGCGACTAACGATTTTTGCAGGCTGTCGTCCCCGTGCAGGTAATAGAACCCGAAAAATTTTTCACTTTGTTTGGTGCCCAATCCGGTATCAATAAGCATCAGACGTTTGTCATCTTCAATCAGTAGGCTACGGGTGGCAAGGCTGCATAAATTGTTTTCATCGGCAGGTGTAAGATTTTTCCAAATACTCTTCGGCACTACACCGAACATTGCCCCACCGTCAAGCTTGAAATGGCCGCAATTGATGGAATAGAGTGTCATGTTTAAGGGTGCAAAGAGTTTTGCCTTTGCCCATACAAGGTACGAAAAAGAAAGAGAGCGCCCAAAACAAAAAATATGATCAGTACCAGTACGGAATTGCGCATGGAATGCGTTATGTCCTCTATAAATCCAAAAGAAAATAAGCCCAGTACGATAGCTATTTTTTCCGTCACGTCGTAGAAGCTGAAAAAGGATGCAGTGTCCTTTGTCGAGGGCATCAGCTTTGCGTAAGTAGAGCGGCTGAGCGATTGTATGCCCCCCATTACCAGTCCTACAAGTGCGGCTAATACATAAAACCATATCGGGGCATTAATGAAGTATGCCGTCACACAAACACCTATCCATAAAAATACGGTGAAGAGCAAAACAGTGATATTACCATATTTTGCAGACAGGTTAGACATGAGCACTGCCCCGGCTATGGCCACTATTTGTATAATGACCGCCACAATGATAAGGTTTTCATTAGGCAGCATAAAAATCTTTATACCAAAATCAATGGCCACCAACATCACCGTTTGCACGCCCATACTGTAAAAAAAGAAAGCACCTAAAAAGCGTTTGAGAACGGGCGTTTTTTTTATCTGCCCCCAAACAATGCCCAACTCGTGAAATCCGTTCACCAGGGCGTGTTTGCGGGCGCGTCGTTCGGATTGGGGGTTCATGGGCAACCTTGCAAAAGTGATTTGCGCAAATCCTGCCCACCATAGCCCTACCAGCAGGAACGTAAGTTGCAGCGGCAGGGGATTATCGGGCATGGCGATGACCAATGCGAAACCGATAAGTTGCATGATAACGCTGCCGATATATCCAAAAGCATAACCGCGGGCGCTGATACGATCCCTGTCTTTTACTGAGGCGATTTCCGGAAGATAGGAATTGTAAAAGACCTGACTGCCATAGAATCCGATGCCTGCGGTCATGAAACAGGCGAGACCGAAATAGACATTCGTGTCATCAAAAAAGAACAGGAGCGAACAACTAAGTGCACCTACATAGCAAAAGAAGCGCATAAAGTTTTTCTTATTTCCTTTGTAGTCTGCGATGGACGAAAGGATGGGGGATAATAGGGCAATAAAAAGGAACCCGATGGCAAGCACATAATCTTTCAGGGCGGTGTTTACATAATAGCGACCGCCCAACGGAATGCCTTGTGGAAAGAACTTGGGAGAGGTGACCGTGGCATAGTACGCTGGGAAAAAAGTAGTGGTGATGACCAGGTTATATACCGAATTAGCCCAGTCGTACATCGCCCAGGCATTAGTGATCTTTTTCGGGGCAGTTTGTATGGGGTCGTTGTTCATCGGATAAAAATATATAAATTTAGCAGACCACAAACAAAAAAGCCGCACGTAATAATCGTGCGGCTTAAAAAATAAAATAATAGAATTACAGGGTTTGCCTAATTCCTTCTACAACGGAGCGTTGAGAAGATACTACGTTGCTTTGTTTATCCTGTTCCCTTTTGTTATCGGATAATTTCTTTTCAAGCGAAGATTGATCGCTCTTCAGGTCTTTGAGCTTCTTCTCTTCCTTGGCCAGGATTTCTTCCTGTTTTTTCAGTTCGGATACCCGGTTGCTTTTTTCTACTCCCGGGGCAAGGCTTTCCAGAAATGATTTACCGCCTCTGGCGTAGCTGGCTGCGTCACCTGCAAGCGCATTAGAACCTTCCATAATCATATAAACGGAAGTGGTTTCTTTACCTTTTTTACCGTTTGTTTTTAGGTTAAAAGAATAGTCAAGCGGCATGGGACTTACCTCGCTGATAACAGCACCCGAACACTTGATAACTCCTTTTTTACTGCTGGGCTTCAGTCGTTTATCTGAAAGAGCCGCTTTTAACGCGCTTTCTACAACGTCTTTAGGATAATTGTAGTCAATCACCACGGCGGGTTGTTCATTCTTTTTAACTTTCAGTACTCCTTCATAGGCTTGTTGCGCATTGGTGTAGGTTGCAAAAGCCAATGCAACGAACAAAAATGATAAACATTTTTTCATGTGTGTATTTTTTATTGTTTCTAAATAGTCAGATAGAAATTTGCATAAAACTCTCATTACTATGGGTATATTTACCTGAGGGTTTTTATGTTTCCTTTCATATCCTCTTTATGTTTTTAAAATTAGCGAATTATTTTCCAAGATTAAAATTTTGCACCTAAGGTTGCATTTGCGCAAAGATAATATCTAAATCAACATTCAGAAACAGGAAGTGTGATTTGCTATGCGTGCCTGTTTAAAAGTTTGCCGCAATGCCTGCCGTGCAATTGAACCTGCGGCTGTTGTAGCCGGGGATATCGAAATATTTTTGGTCGGTTATGTTGCGGAAGTCTGCAAAAAGCCGGAAGTATTTTGCCAAATGATACGCGGCATAAAAATCAATATTGTAATAATGGGGCATTCTTTCAGGGCCTGCGTCGTAACTGCTTTTCAGCCTGCTGCCCACAAACCGGAAGGCTGGGGTAAAGGTCAGCCTTTCTCCCACTGCAATAGTGAGGGCACTGTTGAACGTAAAGTTAGGCCTGCGGTAAAGGTTTTGGGTTTTTGTGTCATTTACCGTGCCTTCGCCGTCAATGTACGTAAGGTTGTTTGTCCAGTTCCCGTTTTTGCCGATGGTGGTTTGTGCTTCTATCTCAAAACCGTAATCATGCTGTTTATCACGGTTGATGTATTGCGACATATAGGTATTTTGGTCGGAGTAATAAATAATCAGGTTTTTGATGTCGCGCTTGAAACCGACAATCCGATAGCTGCTTTTCTTGTTGTTGGCAAAAACCTGCATACCCAGTTCGTAGTTCATGCTGGTTTCTGGTTTTAAATCTTTGTTACCGGCCTTGCTGTAAAGTTCGTAAAAACTGGGCGTCCTGTAACCGCTGGAAATATTGACAAAGGCGCGCGTGTATTCGTCTATTTGATAAGAAGGGTTGAACGTAAACGTGGTGTTATCCCCGTAAATACTGTGATGATTATATCGCAGGCCGAGTTCATTGTTAAACCCGTGAAGATCGAGCAACAGCAAAGATGCGTATGCCGAAAAGGTATTTGTTTTGGCGGAATCATCGGATATAGCGGATGTATAGGGCGCGTCCATGCCGATGCTCTTATATTTATAGTCTGTTCTTTGATGGATATATTGCATACCGCCGACAAGCGACAAATGTGGCGTGAATGTAAAATTGCCAAAAAGATCTGTGACGTAAGACTGGCCTTTATAATTCCCTTGCGACCATTTAGCATAAGGGGATGAGATGTCTGTACTGTCGTCAATATAATCACGATGGGTTATGTTGTGGCTTTGCGAAAGTTGAATGTTCGCCTTTTCCGTGTTGAATACAAAACTTAGTTTTTGTAGAAAACTATTGCTGTACACACGTGAATCCTTGTCATCAGTAAAAGCATCCGCGTCGGTATCTGCATTGTATTTGCCATAATTAGCAAGGTAAGCCGCAGATAATTTGTTTGAAAGGCGATAGCCCAGATTTGCCTGAAAATTATTTTGGGAAAGCCCGTCTTTATCAAAGTTCTTATTTCCCGTGCTGTCGTGAGCGGCAGAGAATCCGTCGGTATTCGTATAGTTGTAAATAAGATTGTAGTTGAAGTTTTTAAGCGCACCGTTCGCTCCAGCACTTCCTTTGAAAGTGTTATAAGTGCCATAAGACAACATGGCGTTCGGGGATATTTCTTTTGCGCCTCCTTTTTTGGTGATGATATTGATGACCCCGGCCACGGCGTTGCTTCCCCACAAAGTACTTTGTGCGCCTTTCAGTATTTCTATGCGCTCTATCTGACTTGGGTTGATGTTGTTCAGGTCATAGGTCGTGCTGATGTTTGACGGGTCTTGCAGCGGTGTGCCGTCAATCAGCACTAAAGTGTTGGAGGTGTTTGCACCGCGCATATAAAGTTCCTGATTGCTGCCAGGGGCATTGTTGGCACCTACGGTAAAGATGCCTGCCTGCATATTGAGAATTTCCGTCAAAGACTTGCCCACATTGCGTTGCAGGGTCGCCTGGTCTATGATGGTGACCACCTTCCCGGTCTGCGATTGTTTCATCGGTTTTTTCGTTGCGGTTACCGTTACCTCGTCAAGCCCTTTCGGTGTTTCGGTTTGCGCATACAGGAGTGAGCCAAGGAAGGTGGTTGCGATGACTAAAAAATATTTTTTCATTTTGATATGATTCTTTCTGTATTTGGTTTCGATATAAATGATGTCAAAAGATGAATCATTCTTATAATGATGATAGGTTTTCCAATTTTATAAATCTTAATGTCATGTTAACCCAAAGAAAGCCTAAGGGGCGCGAAAGTACGATAAAAACCGATTTTGGATAAAAAACTGCGGATAAACAAAAAGCGACACCCAAGGGCATCGCTTTTGTGGTTAATGGGCATTTAAAATACTAATGTTCTTTTTCAATCCGCATTTTATAGAAGGAGCGCCAAACAAATATCAATGCGATAATTAAAAATATTACACCGATATAAGGGGCTACTGTGCGGAACGATTCGGATATGGCTATCTCCATGGCCAACAACCCGAACAATGTTGTGAACTTGATGATGGGATTGAGGGCTACGGAAGAAGTGTCTTTAAATGGGTCTCCAACAGTATCGCCCACCACGGTTGCGTCGTGCAGTTCCGTGCCTTTTGCTTTGAGGTCAACTTCCACAACCTTTTTGGCATTGTCCCAGCAACCGCCTGCGTTGGCCATGAATACGGCCTGGAACAAACCGAATACGGCAATGCCTATCAGATAACTAACAAAAAGTGCAACAGCTTCCTTGCCGCCAATGCTTGCCGGGGAAGAAATGCAGGCAAACGATAACGCAAAGAAGAAGATGGCGATAAAGATATTGAACATGCCTTTTTGCGCATATTGTGTACATATCTTCACTACTTCGACAGACTTTTGGGGGTCGGCTTTTTTGGGTGCGTTAGGGTCGAGGTTGATATTGCGTTTGATGTATTCAACGGCACGATATGCCCCGGTAGTAACGGCCTGTGTAGATGCGCCCGTGAACCAGTAGATAACGGAGCCGCCCAAAAGTAATCCTAAGATGGTGTAGGGGTTCAGCACGTTCAAAATGGTTGCGGGGTCAACGCCCAATGTTTTTTCTATCATCAATATGAGCGAGAATATCATCGTGGTAGCACCTACAACGGCAGTGCCGATTAACACGGGTTTGGCGGTTGCCTTAAAGGTGTTGCCCGCGCCGTCATTGGCTTCCAGATAATATTTGGATTTTTCCCAATCGGGTGAAAATCCAAAATCCTTTTTGATTTCTTCGTCAATATTCGGCACGCTTTCTATAAGTGATAATTCATATACGGATTGTGCATTGTCCGTAACCGGGCCGTAGCTGTCAACCGCGATGGTCACGGGGCCCATGCCCAGCATACCAAAAGCGACCAATCCGAAAGCAAATACGGACGGGTATATCATGATTTCGTTCAACCCGAATGTGCTGGCAAAATACGCCATGAACATGAGCAGGAAGAATACCATGCCTTTCCAAAAGGCACTAAAGTTACCGGCCACAAAACCGGACAGGATGACCAACGAAGCACCGCCTTCTTTCCCCGTGTTCACTACTTCTGCCACGTGGGCGGATTTGGGCGAGGTGAATATTTTGGTAAACTCCGGTATCAAAGCAGCACCCAATGTGCCGCAACTGATGATGGTTGAGAGTATCCACCACATATCCGTATTGCCGTTAAGGTCGGGGATTAGCAGATAGCTGATGATATAGGTAACGATAATGGAAAGGATAGAAGTAATCCAGACAAGGTGTGTTAACGGAGCTTCAAAATCAAGTTCTTCCCGGTTTTTGTACAGCATGTTGCTGATTATTTTATTTATCCAGAAAGCAAAGATGGAGGTGACTACCATGAGAATACGCATCACAAATATCCAAACGAGCATTTTTGTTTGGATATCAGCCCCCGTGATGGCCAATAAAATAAAGGAAATAAGCGCCACGCCTGTTACGCCGTAGGTTTCAAAACCATCGGCTGTCGGGCCTACGCTGTCACCAGCGTTATCTCCGGTACAGTCGGCTATGACGCCCGGATTGCGCGGGTCGTCTTCACCAATTTTAAATACGACTTTCATCAGGTCCGAACCGATGTCGGCAATTTTGGTAAAAATACCCCCGGCAATACGCAGTGCGGATGCGCCCAGCGATTCCCCGATAGCAAAACCGATAAAACAAGCCCCTGCCAAATGCCCGGGCATGAGCAACAGGATGACCAACATGAGCGTAAGTTCTACGCATATTAATAATACGCCGATACTCATACCGGCATCCAGCGGAATGTTGAGCAAGTTCAGGGGTTTCCTTTTAAGCGAAGCAAAGGCCATTCGCGAGTTGGCCAACGTGTTCATGCGGATGCCAAAGGCCGCCACGGCGTAAGAACCCAATATGCCGATGACCGTCCACGCGAGGATGAGCAATACGCCGCCTATTCCAAACAGGGAGTTGCCTGCTTCGTCTTTGGCCAAAAAGCCAAAATATCCGGCCACGGCCGAACCGATGAACAAGAATAGTATCGCAAGGAACCTGCCCTGTTGCTTCAGGTAAGCCCTACAGGTTTTATAAATAACGCTCGCAATGTCCAACATGGACTTGTGGGCAGGTAATTTTTTCACTTTGGTGTATTGATAGAAGCCGAACAGCATCCCCAATAATGTGACCGCGAACCCGTAATAAAGCACATGATGTTCTTTGATGGATTCAGGGACTTTTAGTTCGGCCTCGTTCGCAAGTGCGGGCAAGGCCAGTAATACGCTAAGAACCAAGGCAGATAAACGTTTCATAAGAATGATTGATATTATGGTGAAGAAAATAATTTATCCGGAGGCATGTGCATGGAGTACAGTCTTTGGTCGCTTCGCTTGGAAGAAGGACTTTTAAATCGCAATCGGGCCTATCGTTAGGGGCAAACCATATCATATCGCTGATATTTTTACCTTAAATAAAATAATGGCAAACCGGGATATTTTACAAACAGACAACAATCCGGTTTGTTATCCCATACAAGGGGTAAATGTACTACTATCTTTTTTAAAAAAACAAAAATAAGAACATGATTAAACGCAGGTTTTTGTATGTGTAAATTCATGTAAGCTTGTCGGTGCATGCTAACCTGATGATAGCATTGCAGTACTTGAACGGAGCGTCGCAAGCAAAGCTGATAGTAGTACAGGTGTCGGTGTCATAAAATCGTAATTTTTGAGGTTCGGGGTTTCGTGCGCTCCCGCTCGCTGGGGGTACGGCCATTCCAACCCTATTTCCTTACCTTTGCACACCTTGATTTATTATAATATTATGAGTGCGAAATATAAAGAGTTTTCCGGGTTAAACCTGCCTGCCATCGAGCAGGAAATATTGCAAAAATGGACGGCAGAGGATGCGTTTGAAAAAAGTGTTTCCCTGCGCGAGGGGGCTAAATCTTTTGTGTTTTACGAAGGGCCGCCCAGCGCCAACGGTATGCCCGGCATTCACCACGTTATTTCGCGGACTTTAAAGGATTTGGTATGCCGTTACAAGACCATGCAGGGCTTTCAGGTGAAGCGCAAGGGTGGTTGGGACACGCACGGCCTGCCCGTGGAGCTTGGTGTGGAGAAAGAATTGGGCATTACCAAGGAGGATATCGGCAAAACGATATCGGTAGAGGAGTACAATAAAAAGTGCCGTGAGGCGGTGCTGCGTTTTAAGGACAAATGGGATGACCTTACCCGCAAAATGGGTTATTGGGTTGACCTGAACGACCCTTATATCACGTTCAAGAACGAATACATCGAAACGCTTTGGTGGTTGCTGAAACAGCTTTATAATAAAGGTTTGCTGTATAAAAGTGTCAGCATTCAGCCTTACTCGCCCGCTGCGGGCACGGGGCTTAGTTCGCATGAGCTGAACCAGCCGGGCACTTACAAGGACGTGAAAGATACCAGCGCAACGGTTTTGTTCAAGGCTGTTAAGGAAGGTGTTTTGAAGGACATACCGGATGATGTCTTTTTCATGGCATGGACGACCACCCCGTGGACACTGCCTTCCAACTTGGGTCTGACGGTTGGGGCGAATATTGAGTACAGCGTGGTATCTACTTTTAATCCTTATACGCATCAGCCGCAAATCGTCATAGTGGCCACGCCATTACTGCCGAAATATTTTAAGGAAGAAGGAAGGGATAAGGATTTTGCTTCATTTACCAAGGAAGACAAAGTGATTCCCTGGAAGGTGTCGGGAACCTTTTCCGGCAAGGAGCTGGAAGGTCTCCGCTATGAGCAGCTAATGCCTTTTGAGGCCAACGCTTTGGAGAAAATAAAGGAAATAACACCGGATGCCGATCCGTTCAGGGTAATTGTGGGCGATTTTGTGACCACGGAAGATGGAACAGGTATCGTGCATACGGCACCTGCGTTTGGTGCGGATGACTATAAAGTAGGACAGAAGAACAAGCTCGGCATCGTCACGCTGGTGGACAGGGAAGGGAAATTTGTTCCCGGTGTTGGCGAATACAGTGGTCGTTATGTAAAAAATTATAAGGACGAGCCGGATTATGTGGATGTGAACGTGGATATTTCGGTTGACCTGAAATTGAAAGGTCGTGCCTTTAAAGTGGAAAAATACGAGCATAATTATCCGCATTGCTGGCGCACGGACAAACCGATTCTTTATTATCCGTTGGATGCTTGGTTTATCAAAACCACTGCTATTCGTGAGCGCATGGTGGAACTGAATAAAACGATTAACTGGAAACCGAAGTCCACGGGAGAAGGCCGTTTTGGCAACTGGTTGGAAAACATGGTGGATTGGAACCTGAGCCGTAGCCGCTTTTGGGGCACGCCGCTGCCGATATGGAGCACGGCGGATGGCAGTGAAAGAAAATGTATCGGTTCTATTGAAGAATTGAACGCCGAAATCAAAAAAGCTAACGAAGCATTGGGGAGCGATGTGAACAAAGCTTACCTGCATGACGGTATCCTGGATTTGCACAAGCCTTATGTGGATGAGGTAGTGTTAGTGAGCAGCACCGGACAGCCTATGCACCGCGAGCCCGACCTGATAGACGTTTGGTTCGATAGTGGCGCCATGCCCTACGCCCAATGGGGATTGGATTATGAAAAGCTGAAAGCGGGCGACCCACGGCCTTTCAATCAGCCTTTTGAAAACAACTTTCCGGCAGATTTCATTTGTGAGGGGGTTGACCAAACGCGCGGCTGGTTTTATACGCTACATGCGCTGGCCTCGCTGCTTTTTGACAGCGTTGCCTACAAAACCGTGGTCAGCAACGGCCTGGTGCTTGACAAGAACGGCAATAAAATGAGCAAACGCCTCGGCAACGTGGTGGATCCTTTTGACACTATAGAAAAATACGGGGCTGATGCCACGCGTTGGTATCTCGTCACCAATGCCTCGCCTTGGGACAACCTTAAATTTGATATTGAAGGCATCAAAGAAGTACAGCGTAAATTCTTTGGTACATTATATAATACCTATCAGTTTTTTGCACTGTATGCCAATGTAGACGGTTTCTCTTATGCTGAGGCGCCGATACCGTTGGCCGAAAGACCGGAA
This sequence comes from Niabella sp., assembly GCA_047601605.1. GTDB lineage: Bacteria > Bacteroidota > Bacteroidia > Chitinophagales > Chitinophagaceae > Niabella. Next base: position 426,513 of record JASGIU010000003.1, on the reverse strand, counting down.
ATTGACCGTTGGATCATCTCCTCTTTGCACACCCTTACCAAGCAGGTAACAGAGGCGATGGATGATTATGAGCCCACCCAGGCCGGACGGTTGATTGAGGACTTTTTGGATGAGCACCTTAGCAACTGGTATGTGCGCCTTTGCCGCCGCCGTTTTTGGAAAGGCGAGTACGAGGCCGATAAAATTGCGGCTTACCAAACCCTTTACGAATGTTTGGAAACAGTCACGCGTCTGATGGCACCCATCGCGCCGTTCTTTAGCGAAGCTGTTTTCCAAAACCTGAACAAGGTTACAGGCCGTTATGATTTGACCTCGGTACACCATACCCTGTTCCCGAAGGCGGACGAAACGGCTATTGATACTTTGCTCGAAGAAAGAATGCAAATGGCACAGGATGTTTCCTCACTTATTTTGTCATTGCGCAAAAAAGTGAACATCAAAGTGCGTCAACCGCTGCAAAAGGCCTTGATACCCGTCCTGAATCCAGAAATGACCGCCCAATTGCAAAAGGTGGAGAACTTGATAAAATCAGAGGTAAACGTCAAGGAAATTACTTATCTCACCGATACAGAAGGGTTTATCAAGAAGAAGATAAAACCCAATTTCGTGGTGTTAGGTAAAAAATTAGGGTCAAAAATGAAGGCCGTGAACGTGGCTTTATCCCAATTTACCCAAGAGGATATCATGAAACTGGAGCGCACGGAAGAGTACGTTTTGCAGCTTGAAGGAGAAGAAATAACAATAAAACCAGAGGAAGTTGAGATAACCAGCGAGGATATCCCGGGCTGGACAGTGGCATCCAAAGGGCTGCTCACCGTGGCGTTGGACATTACCTTAACGCCTGAACTTCAACAAGAAGGAGATGCCCGTGAATTTGTAAACCGCTTGCAAAAAATCAGGAAGGACAGCAATTTTGAACTGACCGATAAGATTGCGGTGCAGGTTGATACAAATGATGCACTAAAAAGCTCGATTATGGCGCATAAAGCCTATATTTGCGCAGAAATTTTGGCAGATTCCTTGGATTTTCTTCCCATCACAACAGGTGGTATGGAAATTGAAGTAAATGGTCAAAAGCTAACAACGATTGTTTCAAAAAAAGGGTAAGTGAAATGACCTCTAAGAAAAAGATCGCAGCAAAAAAGGCTGCCCCGGTTAAGAAAGAAGCCAAAGCCCCTGTAAAAAAGGCGGCTAAACCAGATGTAAAAGCATCTAAAAAAGCAGCCCCCAAAAAAGTGGCTGAAGTGAAGGCTGTGCCTAAAAAGAAGGTGGTTGCACCTCCCGTGAAGGCAAAAGCTGCGCCTAAAAAGGCTGTGGCTGCGAAGAAGACCGCCGCAAAAAAAGCTGCTCCTGTAAAGGCAGTCGCAACTAAAAAAAAGGCTGCCGTGAAGGCCGAACCTAAAAAAGCGGTCAAGCCCGTAGTGGCCTCAAAACCCGTAAAAAAACAGGAACCGGTTGCCCCGGTCGTTCCCGAAAAGGCAACGAAGCCGAGCAAGGTAGTCATCCCTAAGATTTCTACAAAAAGTTCTGTGAAGTATGAACCCGATTTTAAAAGTGTATTAGAAAAACCCAGCATGGAGAAAGCAAAGTCAGTTATAAGATATTCAGATGCGGAATTGCAGGAATTTAAAGACATTATATTGAGGAAACTGGATGCTGCCAAGAAAGAACTGGCTTATCTTCAAGGACTTATCACCCGCCGCGATGAAGGCGGTGATATAGACGAAGGCCGTTACATGACGATGGAAGATGGCAGTGTGAGCATGGAGCGTGAGCAGCTCAGTCAGTTGGCCAGCCGCCAAATTACTTTTATTGACCATCTTGAAAAGGCATTGGTAAGGGTAGAGAACAAAACCTATGGCATCTGCCGTGTTACCGGCAACCTGATAGACAAGGCTCGCCTGCGCGCTGTGCCTCATGCCACTCTGAGCATGGAAGCAAAGTCTGGCATGAGTAAGTAAGTCAGGTCAATCTTTACGCAATTATGAAAAGTACGGTTTTTACCGTACTTTTTTTGTAATAGGGAGTTGTTTGGATTATAAAACCGTGATACAAATTGCGTGTCAGGCTAAGATTCAGAGCTTTTTTGCGGAAAACGTCTATCCTTCGTCATGGACAGAACGATATTTTTCTCTATCAGGCACAATGAAATTGAAAAGGTTAAACAAGTTTATAGAAAAGCTATCGTATAGTATTTATTGACATTAAAAAGACCCGTTTGATAACGGGCCTCTTTAACTTTTATATATTGTATGTTAATGGACTAAATTATTTGCCGCGTCCAGCCTCTTTTTCGGCATCAGAGCGCATTTTCTCGTTTGCGGTAATCAAGAACTCAACCCGCCTGTTTCCTGCGCGGCCATCCTCGGTGTCATTTGAGTATTTCGGATAATCCTTACCGTAGCCGCGGGTTATCATCCTATCCTTGTTTATACCATTGGCAGCCAAATAATTAGCTACTGAAGTGGCTCTTCTTTCAGACAAGCCCTGATTGTACACGGCTGTACCTGTGTTGTCGGTATGGCCTTGTATTTCAAGGTTTGTATCGGGGTATTTGTTCAGAATAACAATCAGGTCGTCAAGTGTTTTTTGGGCAGCAAGGCTCACATTTGCCTTGTCAAAGCCAAAAAGAACGGCGCTGCTAAACTCTACAACGATGGCTTCGCCCACGCGTTCAACCTTTGCTCCCTTTACTTCCTGTTTAATTTCTTCCGCTTGTTTATCCATTTTTTTACCAATGATGGCTCCGGTCACGCCGCCCACCGTGGCCCCGATTACTGCGCCCATAGCGGTATTTCCGGCCACTTTGCCAATAACAGCACCTATTGCGGCGCCTCCGCCCGTGCCTATTGCGGCTCCTTTTTGGGTGCGATTCATAGAATTACATCCTGCTAACATGAGGCCGGTAAAGGCCACTCCAAATGTGTAAGTTTTGATATGCTTCATATTTAAAAAATTTTTATTTTATTAGTTGGCTTACGGCTCAAAAGGCGTGCCAAGCTTATGACGACTGACAAAAGCGAATGGTTGTCAATAAAAAAGAGGCTTTTGCCTCTTTTTAACATTTGTGTTTTACCATTAGGGTTCAACAACGGGTTCACTTTTTTTACCAGTGTAGAATATGCTTTTCACTACTGGCTTTTTATTCTTTTTAGGAGATATGGAAGCCGATGCGGCACTGTCATCTGTGGTAGCTTCTGTGTGTAATGCTTCGAAGACTGCGGCCGGGTTATCTTCATTGTACTTATTGCCAATGTTTACGTAAAGAGTACTATCTGTCTCGTCGAATATCAGCGTCCCTTCGGCGATGGGACTTGTCTTTTTAGCGGAAGACTCATCTATTTCATCGTATGGTTGTGCTTTTTGCGCCGGAATTTTGTAAACGGCCGGATAGTCTCTCAGCACGGCGGTAAATTTTCCCTGTGGAAAACCGCTTATCCATACCGCTCCTTTATTTGTATCATCACGGGTGACGGAAACGGTATAAGTACTATCACCGCGTGAAACCGTATATTCACCTAAAACCGGGAATATTTTTTCATCTGTCAGAGAATCGGGCATGGGTAACAGTTCCTTGGGCTTGGGCTTATAGTTACGGGGAACTTCGGGCGTTGAGGAAACCTGGGCACAGGCAGTGCCGATACAAAAGATTACAAGGGTGGATAATAGCAATAAATGCTTCTTCATCTTACGAAAATTATGGTTAAAGAAAAAGGATTTTTATATCCCAAATTATTTATCACTATTTCAATAACAAAATATCAAGCCAAAAATCGTTTTTTGGAAAAAAAACTATAAAAAATTTTACTTGTTAAGTTTTTTATAACTATTGTGACGTATAGATTTCTTTAGTTATCAGGCAGTCTTGCATTGTCGGTACAAATAGTTATTTGTATCAACCATTAAAGCTAATAAACTGAATATGGTGGTTTAAAAGATGGAGAAATGTTTTTTGTGGGGCTCAAAATTCCCGTTGGAGTCAGTGCACGTCATTTAATGATAAAATAGTTGTCTGTCTTAATTCATCTTTTTGCGCAACGTCGTTACCTGTTGCTGCAAATCTGTAACCAGTGAAGCCAACTGGTTCATGTTCCATGTTTGTGTGGTATTGGCCTTTGAAATAATCATTTGAGCTTGCCACATTTCCAGCACATCGGTAGCGTTGATGGTATAAGGTGTGTAAGTCGGGTTATCACTTACAAGTGTGAGCGTATTTTTTGTTTTATTATTTCTTTGTATGCGTTTGTAAACGATACCCTCGTTCCGTGAAACCACAATGCAGGCGGTGTTATTCTTTACCTCTTCCAGTCCGTCTACTTTTTCGCCGACAATGATAGAGCCGCTGGGTGTGGGCAACATAGAATCACCGATGATTTCAAAAGCCCGATAGTTGCCGCCTGACAACATAGGCAGGGTGAAGGTGTTAAGTTCGTCAATAAACTCATGATCACCGTATCCAGCCAGATAACCGGCGGCGGCTTTCACAGGTACGAACGGGATAGGCGTGGGGCCGCTGGCCATTTTAAGCGCACGGCGACGCGCCATATAATTATCTGTTTGCGCACTTAAATCTTTGCGCAACAAATCGTCGAGCGTAAGCTTAAACGCATCTGCAACCTTTTCCAGCACATCCAGCCTGGGGTCGGCGCGTTCTTCTTCATACGCCCCAAGCAGGGAACGCTTGATGCCCAGCTTTCTGGAAAACTCGTCCTGCGTCCACTCCCTGAGCTTTCGCAAATACTTTAAATTTTTTCCTGCAATAGACATGACTAATAATTTTAGTGCAAAATACTAAATTATTTAACATTTCAAAAAAAATATTTTTCCCCCATTTTTTTGAATAGGAGTTTAGGGGATCAAATCAAGATGTAAAAACCAATTTAGCAAGAATGAATGGGGTGCAAAATGGGCTTATGATAATCGCTAATATCTGTACTTTAAATTTAAAATAGACGAATGCAATAAACTATTTATGCCGGTGTTAAAACGTTGAATTTTATTTTCGTTATTTAAAATACTTTGTATATTGCCCTGACAAAACAAAAAGTATTGCAGAATGTCATATCCTTATCAAATCGGGTCGCTGGAGCAATACCACGCCGACTACAAAAGAAGTATTGAAGACCCCGAAGGGTTTTGGAGCGAAGTGGCCGATGCCTTTCAGTGGAAGAAAAAACAACCGTTTAGCAAGCGAGCGCTTGACTGGAATTTTGAAGAGCCGAATATAAAATGGTTCGAAGGGGCAAAGTTGAACATCACGGAAAACTGCCTTGACCGGTTTGCCGAATCGCAACCTGATACCCCGGCCATCATCTGGGAGCCAAACGACCCTACCGAAAAAATAAGAACGCTGAGTTACAAAGTGTTGTTTCGCAAGGTTTGCGAATTTGCACAGGTATTGCGGAACAACGGTGTGCAAAAGGGTGACCGTGTTTGTATATATATGGGCATGGTGCCGGAACTGCCCATTGCCATGCTGGCCTGCGCGCGTATCGGGGCTATCCATTCGGTTATTTTCGGGGGATTTTCAGCACAGAGCATCGCCGACAGGCTTTATGACGCCGATGCACAATATATCATTACCAGTGATGGCGCCTATCGGGGAGCTAAGGATATACCGCTAAAATCTATCATTGACGATGCCCTCATCGGTAACCGCACAGTTAAAAAAGTAATTGTCCTGACGCGCACGCGTACGCCCGTGAGTATGATTAAGGGGCGCGATGTGTGGTGGCGCGACGAAGTGGACGATGTGATTGAATCAGGCATGGACGTATTAAAAATACCTGCCGAGGAAATGGATGCGGAAGACCCTCTTTTTATCTTATACACCAGCGGCAGCACGGGCAAACCAAAAGGCGTGGTGCATTCCGCTGCTGGGTATATGCTTTGGACGACTTATACATTCGTCAATGTATTTCAATATAAGCCGGGCGATGTTTTCTTCTGCACGGCGGATATCGGCTGGATTACGGGTTACAGTTATATCGTATATGGCCCGTTGTTGTCTGGTGCTACCTGCCTGATGTTTGAGGGCATACCCACGTGGCCTGATGCCGGGCGTTTTTGGGATATTGTGGATAAGCACAAGGTCAATATTTTATATACGGCCCCTACGGCCATCCGTTCATTGATGGCGCATGGTCTGGAACCTTTGCAAGGCAAAGACCTTTCTTCGTTAAAAGTGTTGGGAACGGTGGGCGAGCCGATAAACGAGGAAGCATGGCATTGGTATAACGAACATGTGGGCAAAAACAGATGTCCCATAGTGGATACTTGGTGGCAGACGGAAACCGGCGGCATACTGATTAGCAATCTGGCTGGAATAACGCCTGCAATACCCAGTTGGGCATCGTTGCCCTTGCCCGGCGTAAAGCCAGTGTTGGTGGACGAAAACGGCAATGAAGTTACCGAATGGGATGCCGATCATCAAAGTGGCAACCTGTGCATCACTATGCCCTGGCCTGCCATTCTGCGCACGACATGGGGCGACCACGACCGTTGCAAACAAACCTATTTCAGTGCTTATCCCGGTAAATATTTCACGGGGGATGGCGCGTTAAAGGATAACAAAGGCAATTACCGCATCACCGGACGGGTGGACGATGTGCTCAATATCAGTGGTCACCGTTTGGGCACGGCAGAAGTGGAAAACGCCATCAATATGTTTGCCAGCGTGATAGAAAGTGCCGTGGTTGGTTATCCGCATGACGTAAAAGGGCAGGGGATTTATGCTTATGTGGTGCTTGATGGAAAACACCACCATAGCGAAGATGATGAACTGACCAAGAAGGATGTGCTTGCTACCGTGTCGCGCATCATAGGCCCTATTGCCAAGCCGGATAAGATACAGTTTGTAAGTGGGCTACCCAAAACACGGAGCGGTAAAATTATGCGCCGCATCTTGCGCAAGATAGCCGAAGGTGATACCGAAAATCTGGGCGATACCACCACCTTGCTCGACCCTGCCATAGTGGAAGAAATAAAGGCGGGACGACAATAATGCGTAAAGAAAGGATGTTGCTTTAAAGACAATCGGACAAAAAATCAAAAGAAAAAATAAAGGCATAATAAAAGCGAAAGACTTCTCTGTTCGGGAAGTCTTTCGCTTTTATAAATAATAACAAGTTTTTAATTGCTTATCGAGCTTCCTTTTAATTGTTGGTCTGCATAGCCAAATACACGCTTGAGCAGGTCGCTGGTGCGATATTGCAGGTTGCTGCGGATATTTTTTTCCTCATTAGCCACATATAGGAACATGCCGTCAATAGCTCTTGCCGCAATAAAATCGTTCAGGTTGGTCTCCAATTTTTGGCTGGACAAGGCGTTATAGGCTTTTGCCAGGGTCTGATATTCTGTTCCTGCACCGGATGAGCGAACGGTACTATCCACGATGGGCTTAAAGGCTGTCATGAGTTGCGGGGTCATCTGTGTTTTGAAATATTCGGTCGCCGCGGTGTTGTTTTGTGTGAGCAAAATACTTGCGGCGTCGCGTATGGACATATTTTTTACAGCACTGACGAACATGGGCTTAGCCTTTTGCACAGCTTGTGACATGGCGTTGGTATATTTTGCCGTTACATTGTTCACCAATTGTGTCATGCCCAAATCACGCAATGTTTTTTCTATCTTGGCCGCGTCACCCGGAAAAGCAAACCGAAGGAGTGCGTTGCCTTGGTTGGGATTGGCAAAAGCGTCAAAACCTTTGAACAGGCCGTTTGTGAGTGCTTCTTTCAGTCCGGCTGCCATTTCCCATTCGGACATGCCTAGACTGTTGGATACGGCTTTGATGGTGTCGCAGCCCGAGAACAGCATGCTCACGCTTACCAGTGCAGCCAAACATAATCTTTTCATTTTTGGATATTTATTTTTTTTGTTTAATGATGTTGTTGCATCCCGAGGTCGGGAATTTTTCTGTTGGCAAAAATAGGCACTTTGGTGTTTGCGAGTGTGCTAAAGTCTTGCAATGATGCAAACATTTTGGGCAATATTTTATAATACCCTGCAGGAAAAAATTTTTTTAATTTAACCTTGGGTCTATCGGTGCATTGATGAACATTTCGTATTCCTTACCGCAACTCTTCAGGGCACTTTTCCAGATGTCGTTATAATCGGTGCCAAATAACAATTGGTGCGTGGCATAACTGCTAATCCATGCCTTTTCGTCCATCTCTGCATCAAGCTGGCCGGCGTCCCAACCACTGTAACCAAGATAAAAACGGATTTTATCTATATCCACCGCGCGTTTTCTGATATGGGTAATGAGTTCGTTGAAACTGCCTCCCCAATATACACCGTTCATCACTTCCTTACTGCCGGGGATGAGGTCAGGATATTGGTGCAGGAAGTGGAGCGTATTGAGTTCCACCGGGCCGCCTTCAAACACGGGTATTTTGTAATGGCTCAATTCGGGTACCAGTTCGTCTATCGTATAAGTGGTAGGTCGGTTTAGCACGAACCCAAAACTGCCTTCCTGCGAATGTTCACAAAGAAATACCACCGTATGGATGAAATTCGGGTCATCAAGGTGAGGATTGGCTATCAATATGCTGCCGGAACGAATCATATTCATACTTCAAGGTAATGAAGAATCGCAAATTAACAATGGATAATTCGTGATTCCCGGTTTTACCGTTGATACAGGAAACTTTCCATTCTTAGTAGTCAGGGGCGTTCATCCGGCTATCGCAAAAGATCGTTTATTAAAAAGAGAAACAATTTTTCCTCGCTGCGATACCTTGCTACTAATGAAGCCCATGTCTTTTTGCCAAATACAATCTTATTGTCTCGCGTATCGCTGTATGTCCATTCGTCAAAAATATTCTTTTCCAGTGTTGCTTTTGTATTGTTGAACGTGTACTGGTAATTACCGAAAATATCTTTTTTCAGTGAATACTTTACCCCATTACTTGTTTCTTCGTAAGAAGGATTGCCGAAAATATCCTTGCCCGCTTCGATGCGGTTGTTGCGGTTATCCTGGATGATAACCTTGTCGAATATGTCCACAGAGAATTTGGCCGTATAATTCTTTTCACGGCGGTATTGTTTTATCAACGAACGAAAAAAGTCCATGCGCGATTCCTTGTCCTTTACGCGCGGCAATTTTAAATCAAGGTATTTCTTTTCAAAGGTTACTTGATTTTTCTGATTATCGGAGAAAATGAGATTGTCAAAAATGTCTCTTTTTAAGGTGGCCTCATAACGGCGGTCGTTTGATTCGTATTGCAGGTTGTCAAAAATATCAGCCTCCATTCTTTGGGCAGAAGCAAACAGGCTTGCGAATACGAATAACCATGTCAAAAAATATTTTCCCGGCAAGGATGGGCGATACATAAGGCAACTTATTTGTAATCAAAGGTATTGTTAATGTAGATGCGGCATCACTATTTATAAAACTTTTGCATTGTGTTAAGGATAAAAATTATAGAAATGTTAAAGGAAGGTTGAGGTGGCAATGTTGGTATTATGATTGTTTGGGTTAACAGGTATTGTTTCACTAAAATCTAAAATTTATGAAAGTAGCATTAAGTATGATAGGTATCCTGGCATTTGTGTCGTTAATGTTTGTGTCTTGCAGCAAGGACGATAATCCAGCGGACAATAATATGTTCGTGGGCACTTACAGAGGCGATATAGGTTATTCAGGTGGTGACAAAGATGTGTCCGCAAACGGTTCTGTAACAGTCGTAAAGGTGGGCAGCAAGTACAATTTTGTTTTCTCTGACGGTATTCCGGATATCACTGGTGTTGAATTTAAAAAAGACGGCGAGTTTTACATCAACGTAGGTGGTGATGAACTGAGTTATATCAGGGTTAATGCAAGCACATTGAAAATCCTGTATCTCAAGGACGGTGAAAGATGGACGGCCAATGCCACGAGATAAGTTTTATCTCATTTTAAATCATAAAAGCCTGTGTTCAAAAACAGGCTTTTATGATTTCATTATAACCTTTTCTATACTTCGTAAGTAGCGCCAATTTCAGGTATGATCAGCGTTTTTCCCGCATTGACGAAAAGTTCTGTTGATGCTTGTTTGTTTATTTTTATATACCCGAACGTGTCAAAATGAACGCCGATTACTTTATCGCATTGTATGAATTCGGTCGCCTTCAACGCATCGGTAACATTCATGGTAAAGTTTCCGCCAATGGGCAGGATGGCCACGTCCGGTTTTGCGTAATGTGGCACAAGTTGCATGTCAAGCATCAGGCTGGTGTCGCCGCTGTAATAAAAGTTGCCATTCGGTGATGAAAGTATAAAGCCGCCGGGATTGCCACCATAACTGCCGTCTGCAAAACTGCTGCTGTGCATCGCCTGCATATAAGTGAGCGTGCCAAACCCAAAAGTTGCAGTGCCAAAATTCATCGGGTGCACGTTCGTGATGCCCTGTTGCTGTGCCCACGCGATGACTTCAAAATTACTGATAACAAGTGCTCCGGTATTTTTCGCTACCCGCACAAGGTCGTCCGTATGGTCGCTGTGGGCATGGCTCACGAGTATATAATCTGCCTTGATGCTGTCCACATCAATATCTTTTGCCAGTTCGTTGCCTGTTATAAAAGGGTCGAACAAAAATGTTTTGCCGCCGAGGGTTACGGCAAAACAGGAATGACCGTAATACGTAAATTTCATAAGGATTTATTTTAGGGATGAACAAACTGAAAATTTTCATTCACAAATTACATAAAGAATGAAAGAAAACTAACAATAAATATTTCGGAAACGTTTAACCTAAACGGCAACATTTATTTGCCTGATAATGGTATTAATTATTTGGCCAACTTTTGTACTTCTATCAGCCTTACTTGCGACGCTCCGTTCAGCTTTTGTAATACTATTATCTGCCCATGTACTGTTCCACGGGCAACCGGTTTTGCAGGCTGCGCCCAAGCGTCAGTTCGTCAGCATACTCCAGCTCCCCGCCAAAAGCAATGCCCCGTGCGATGGTCGTGATGCGCACCCCGCTCCCGGCAAGTTTTTTCTGGATATAGTAAATGGTAGTATCGCCTTGTATCGTTGGGTTCAGCGCAAAAATGAGTTCCTCGGTACGTTCTTTTTCCACACGGGCAATGAGCGAATCAATATGCAATTGGTCGGGGCCTATGCCGTCCAGTGGAGAGATTACGCCGCCCAGTACGTGATAAGTACCGTTGTATTGTTGTGTGCCTTCGATGGCAATCACATCGCGGATGTTCTCCACCACGCATATAGTCGTTTGCTGCCGATAGGAATTGGCGCATACGGCACAATAGTCACCATCGGCCACGTTAAAGCAGCGCCTGCAAAAACGAATCTCCTTGCGCATCCGCGTAATCGTTTCGCTGAACTGCGACACGGCGGACTCGTCCTGTTTGAGCAAATGCAGCACGAGGCGAAGCGCGGTCTTTTTCCCAATGCCGGGCAGCCGCGAAAACTCGTTGACGGCAGATTCTAATAATACGGAAGAAAATTGCATCCTGCAAATATAACACGCTTCGGTTATTTCTTGCAGGAGCGCATGCTGACAAACAAAAACATCCTACAATTTCAACTCAAACTCTGTAAGCAGGTCGGGCTTGATGATTAATTTTCGCTCGATAGCGTAAATGCGTTCGGGTTGTCGTTTCTTCTCGGCAAAAAATTCGCCGGGATCCCATTGCCCGTTTTTATTATCGTCTATCAAAAGTTGCATTTCATATTCGCCTGGCGCATATATCTGAATATCGAGTACATTGCTTTTTAACGGAAAGGCATTCTTGATGGTGCCGCCCTGCAATACCAATAATACCGGGTTTTTGCTGGCGTCAAAGTTTAAAAACGTAATCTTTGCCTTACCGTAATCGGCTCTTGTCTTGGTGGTGAAAGAAATTGTATCTGCCTTCAACAATTGCCTGTCGGTGCTGTCGCTTGCAAAGTCCTTGGCAAGAATGAGGTTATAATCCTTGCCTTCCTGCCAACGCATGTTCATGGTGACACTGGTGCGCGTGCTGTCAATGATAAAGCTATTGCCTGTGATAGGTGTAAAAGAGGTGTCGGCGCTAAAAGCAATTTTTGTTGTATCAAAAACCTTTAGCGGGTTTTCAAATTTAAACACCAACGGTTCTAACAAATCTTGTAGTTTGCCTTGCAGGTTGGTTGTAAATTTCAGCCGTCTGTCCTTTTCTTTTTCTTTGTCCTTTTTTTTGTTTTTGGTACTTGATTCGACGGGGACGGAAATCTCTTTTTTCTCTTCCACGTTATAGGCCAGCAACATCACGGGTTTGGGCGGTTGCGGGGCAATAGTAATCACCGAATCGGCAAAAGCAAAAACCTGTTCAGGGTTTGTGTACATATACATGCCGCTCTCATCCTTGAGTGCATATAGTTTGTATTTGCCCGGAGATAAATGCCTGAAAAGAAAATATCCTGCCGTATCCACCCGTGCAATATAGCGCGGGCGGTGCTTGGCAACGGCACTGTCTTCTAAATCATTGTGCAGCATGACGGTCATCGTGCTGTCTGCTTTGTTGGTCTTGGCAATTATGACGCGCCCGCTCAGTTGCATGGAATCAAAATAGTTGCCCGTGCTGACCACGTAAATCATATCCTTGGCCTTGTTCCCTTCATTCAAATCTTTTACCACGTTTTTGAAGTTGAAGGTATATGTCGTGTTTGGCTCTAAGCTGTCGCGCAAACGCATTGTTACCGTTTTTAGTTTTCGGGTAACTTCGGGCATTTGTGTGGGCAGCGGATTCACTTCCATGTTCTTTTGCACATCGTCCAGTTCAACGTATTCGTCAAACTGAAATGTTATTTTCTTACTGTTGAATCCCGTTGTTTCTGAGGGCGGGTCAACCTTCACGATGACGGGGGGCAGTGAGTCCCGGGGGCCGCCGCTGGGTGGCACGATGGTTGCGCAACCCGTTTCTGCCAAAAAGGCCACTATGGCCGCAAAGGCCATTAAAAAAAATATAGGTATAGATTTTTTAACCATATAGGTTGCAAACGTACAGGAAATTTTTCGTTCGTAAAATACACAGCGGATGGGCAGAAAAACAGGGGAAAGTTTTTGTTGGTTAAATCCAGATAAAATAGGTGATGGATGTCCCGGGCGGCCAACAATTAACATTTTTTTGGAGAAAGAAGAGCAGAGTGGTTTATTGTCCAAAGTAATTTTTATCACACGACCTGGGGCATAAAATGGGAATCTTTGCCAATATAGAAGCAATGATATAGTTTTGATAAAACCTAATAAAACAATTTATGGCAACAATTCGTCTGACCACGCAGGATTTTAAGGATAAAGTATTCGATTATACCCAAAGCCAGGAATGGGAGTATAAGGGAAGCCTGCCCGCTATTGTTGATTTTTATGCAGATTGGTGCGGCCCCTGCAAAATGGTTGCACCCGTTTTGGAAGAACTCTCGGACGAATACGCAAGGAAGCTCTTGATTTATAAAGTGGACACCGAGGTGGAGCAGGAACTTGCCGCTGTTTTTGGTATTCAGAGTATACCCACCTTGTTATTCATTCCTGTTGGCGAGGCACCTTCGCTTCAGCCGGGGGCTTTGCCCAAATCCGCTTTTAAGCAAATTATTGAAGAGCATCTGCTCATAAAGGAAGGCGAATAAGTTTATTCTGCAGTCTTTTGTAGCGCCTGTTCAAGGTCTTTCATCAGGTAGTCGGCATCTTCTAACCCAAAATAAAGGCGGATGTAGCGGTGGCTTTCCTGCGCGGCATTGTAATGTGCTGGCGGGATGCCGGCGCAACGGGGCAGCACGAGCGATTCATGCCCGCCCCAGCTTACGGCCATCAGGAACGTTTTCAGTCCTTCGCAAAAGTCTACTATGGCTTGGCGGCTCTTGTTGATCAGGGTAATGGTGACTAAGCCCAAGGTTGCCTTCATTTGCTCACGGGCAAGCTGGTATTGCGGAAAAGAAGGATGAAAAGGGAAAATGACTTTATCCACCAACGGATGCCCGTCCAGATAATCCACTATTTTTTGCGTGGTGTTTTTTATCCGTTCAAGTCTTGTTTGGAAAGTGCGCAGTCCGCGAAGCAGCAACCACGCATTAAACGGCTGTATGCCGCTGCCAACGGTCATCAGTTCATTGTTGAATATCTTTTTCATCATCTCTCTACTGCCGCAAAGCACGCCGCCCAAGGTGTCGCTGTGGCCGCTGATGTATTTGGTGGCCGTTTGCATGGCAATATCAATGCCCATCTCCATCACGTTTTGGTAAAGGGGCGTGCAATAAGTATTGTCAACAATCGTGACGATGTTTGCGGACTTGGCCAGTTTTGCCACCTCGCGCAACGGCTGTAACGTGTAAGTCAGGCTATTGGGCGATTCTAAATAAAACAAAGTAGTATTGGGCTTAACGGCTGCTTCCCATTCGGTTATCTCTCCGCCTTCCACATAAGTCGTTTCAACGCCAAAACGTGGCAACAGGGACGAGAAAAGTTTTTTCGTCCAGCTATACGGTTCTTTCACGCACACCACATGGTCTCCAACTTTCACGTTCGCCAGCACTGCGGCGTATGTGGCTGCCGCCCCGCTATTGAACACTAAGCAGTCTTCCGCACCATCCATCGCTGCCAGTTTTTTGCGCAGGATGTCCACGGTAGGATTATTGCCCCTGCTATATACAAAACTGTTCATCTCATCGGCAAAAGCTGCCAACAATTCATCCACCGTATCAAAAGCAAAGTTGCTGGCCTGCATAATGGGCGGGCTTACCGCATGGTAATACTGCTGCCTTTCTTCCCCAAGTTCATTTATGATGTATGATAAATCCATGACCTCAAAAGTAAACCGTTTTGAACTGCCGGACGGATAAAATATGAATAACGGATGGCAGGTATAAAGCGGACTATTTCTCTTTATTTTAAAATTGCAATAGCCAAATCATACCCTTAAATTTGCGCCATGCAAAAAGATACCATTTTATTCGACCTCATCAGCAAAGAGCTTGAGCGTCAGCGCGGAGGCATTGAATTGATTGCGTCCGAGAATTTTGTGTCCCAACAGGTTATGCAAGCAATGGGAACCGTTCCTACCAATAAATATGCAGAGGGCTATCCCGGCAGGCGCTACTATGGCGGCTGCGAAGTGGTGGATGAAATAGAGCAATTGGCTATTGACAGGCTAAAGAAAATCTTTAACCTGAGCTGGGCCAACGTGCAACCGCATAGCGGCGCACAGGCCAATGCGGCCGTGTTTTTTGCCGCACTGAAACCCGGCGACAAAGTAATGGGGCTTAACCTGAGCATGGGCGGTCACCTGACGCACGGCAGCCCGGTGAACTTCAGCGGCAAGCATTATGAAGTGATTTCTTACGGTGTGAAAAAAGAAACAGGGCTGGTTGATTACGAAGAAATGGAATCAAAGGCTATCGAAGAAAAACCTAAAATGATTATTTGCGGCGCATCTGCCTATAGCCGTGACTGGGATTATGCACGTTTCCGTGCCATTGCCGACAAAGTGGGCGCTATACTAATGGCGGACATTGCGCACCCCGCAGGGCTTATCGCATCTGGTCTGCTCAACGACCCGTTTGAACATTGCCATATCGTGACCAGCACCACGCACAAAACGTTGCGCGGCCCAAGGGGCGGTATCATTATGATCCGTCATGATTTTGAAAATCCTTGGGGTTTCAAAGACCCTAAAGGCAACACCCGCACCATGAGCCAACTGCTGGATCTTGCGGTTTTTCCCGGTATTCAAGGCGGCCCATTGGAGCATGTTATTGCTTCAAAAGCCGTGGCTTTCGGCGAGATATTGAGCGATGATTTTAAGGCTTATGGCAAACAAATCATAGCCAACGCGCAAGCGATGGCTGGTGCCTTTGTGAACAAAGGCTATAATATCGTAAGCGGTGGCACAGATAACCACCTGATGCTGATAGACCTGCGTAATAAAAATATTACCGGTAAAAAAGCGCAGGAGACATTAGACAAAGCGCATATCACCCTGAACAAGAACGCTGTGCCTTTTGATGATAAATCGCCGTTCGTGACATCGGGCATCCGCGTGGGGGTTCCTGCCGTTACTACCCGCGGGCTGAAGGAAGTCGACGTGGTAACAGTGGTAGATTTGATTGATAAGGTATTGATGAACGCGGACGATGAGAAAGTGGTGAGCAGCGTGAAGGACGAAGTAAAATCCTTTATGGCAAGCTTCCCGCTTTATCCGGATTTGGCATGATAATCTTACGGGTTTTGAACCGTGCTTTATGTCAACTGTTGATAATGGAAGGCATAACCAGTTTGAAAAGTTGCCCGTATTTTTATAAATCTATTTATTGCATACTATGATACAGAGAAAACAAACCCTGTGGTTGTTGCTGGCTGTGATAGCCACGGTGCTTACTTTTAAGTTTCCGTTTTATAACGGTATTGTTGTGAGCGGCGCAAAGGGAGTGAGTGGCGCAGAACTTACGGCCACGGATAATATCCCGCTCATGTTGC
The DNA here is from genome assembly GCA_047601605.1 of Niabella sp. GTDB lineage: Bacteria > Bacteroidota > Bacteroidia > Chitinophagales > Chitinophagaceae > Niabella. Next base: position 410,080 of record JASGIU010000003.1, on the reverse strand, counting down.
TTACGGGGCTGACTGCTTTGTTAGGGCTGGCCGGTATTTTTATGTTCAAAGACCGTAAAAAGCAATTAATGATATGCTTCTTAGGTCTGTTGGCGGCTATCGGCACTATTGTGTTGAATTATACCTATATCAAATATTTTCAGAGCGGTAGCATTTCGATTACCGCGTTGCTATTGCTCGTTACCGTGATAGGGTTCTTTTTTGCGATGAAAGGCATCAGAAAAGATCAAAAGCTCATCCGCAGTCTGGACAGGTTGAGGTAAAGGGATAATAGCACCATAAAAAATAATAGAGGGTACGGTTTCTTTTTTTAATAACCATAACCGAAATATTTATGTCAACAGTAAAAATAGGTACGGTGCAGATGAGCTGCACGGCCGATAAAGAGGCCAATCTGCAAAAAGCTATTGCGAAGATAAAAGAAGCGGCGGGCAAAGGTGCGCAAATCGTGTGCTTGCAGGAGCTTTTTACCTCCCTTTACTTTTGCGACGTGGAGGATTATGACAACTTCGGGCTTGCCGAGGCTATCCCCGGGCCTTCTACCGAAAGGCTAAGCGTTGTGGCAAAGGATCTGGGGGTAGTAATCATTGCCTCACTTTTTGAAAAAAGAACGGAAGGCTTATATCATAATACCACTGCCGTGCTGGATGCGGATGGCACTTATTTGGGGAAATATCGCAAGATGCACATCCCGGATGACCCGGCTTATTACGAAAAGTTTTATTTCACGCCCGGCGATTTGGGCTATAAAGTTTTTAAGACCCGGTTTGCCACTTTGGGCGTGCTGATCTGCTGGGATCAATGGTATCCCGAGGCCGCGCGCATTACCGCTTTGATGGGCGCGCAAATCCTGTTCTACCCGACAGCTATTGGTTGGGCTACCGAACAAGACGAAGAAACGAACAAAGACCAATACAATGCCTGGCAAATTATCCAGCGCAGCCATGCGGTGGCGAACGGCGTGCCCGTGGTCAGCGTAAACCGTGTGGGATTTGAGCAAAACGGCGCGATGAAATTTTGGGGCGGCAGTTTTGTCACGAACGGCCAAGGCAAAATTTTATACCTGGCTTCTCACGATGAAGAAGAAACCGTAGTAACTGAGGTGGATTTGAAGGAATCAAATCAGTTCAGGGTACACTGGCCATTTTTGCGCGACCGCAGGATTGACTCATACCAACCGATTACCAAGCGGTTTATTGATGAGGGATAGCGGAGTAAATCATCTACCAAGACAAAAAAATTATTAATCAATGCAAAAGCACATGAATTCTTCCGGACAATATCCCGCTCAACTTGGATACCATTTTCCGGCAGAATGGTATCCGCACGAAGCTACATGGCTGAGTTGGCCGCATAAGGAAGAATCATGGCCCGGCAAAATAGAAACTATTTTTCCTTCTTACGCAGCGTTTGTAAAAGAACTTACGCGGGGAGAAATCGTGCGCATCAATGTTTCGGGTGAGGATATGGCAAATAATGCCCGAGCCTGCCTGCTGTCGCACGAAGTGGATATGGATCGTGTGGAGTTTTTTTATAATCCGACCAATGATGCCTGGTGTCGAGACCATGGCCCTGCTTTCCTGATAAATCCGGAAGCGGAACAGAAGAAAGTAATCGTTGACTGGGACTATAATGCCTGGGGTAATAAATATCCGCCTTATGAACTGGACGATGTGGTACCTACCCGCATTGCGCAGCATTTCAACATACCTGTTTTTCATCCTGGTATTGTGATGGAAGGCGGTTCTGTGGATTTTAACGGCAAGGGTACGATATTAACTTCCAAAGCCTGCCTGCTCAATAAAAACCGTAATCCGCGCCTTTCGCAACAGCAAATTGAAGAATATCTCTGCAACTACTACGGGGCACAGCAGATATTATGGGTTGACGAAGGCATCGTGGGTGATGATACGGACGGGCATATTGATGATACCGTTCGGTTTGTGAATGAGGACACGGTGCTGACGGTGGTAGAAACCAACACGCATGATGAAAACTATGAATTGTTGCAGTACAACCTCAAACTTTTGCAGCAAATGCGGCTGCATGATGGCAGGCAACTTAATATCATAGAATTGCCGATGCCTGACCCCATTATTTGGGAAGACCAGCGTTTGCCTGCATCCTATGCCAATTTTTATATAGCCAATCAATCGGTCATCGTACCCACCTATCAATGCAAAAAAGACGAGGTAGCGTTGAATATTATCCAATGGTGCTTTCCCGACAGGGAAGTCGTGGGCATTGACTCTACCGAGATTATTTGGGGCCTTGGCAGTTTCCATTGCCTGAGCCAACAGGAGCCTGCTGTCTGATTTTTGAGGACTGTTATTCTTTCCACCCTCAGTTTCTTATGTCTATAGCGGCACAATTATTCACTATTTGTTAATAAAATTTTTGACGGATTGCCGTAAAATATTTTTAACGTTGTGAAACACTTTTGGTATGGGGCATATCAACAAATGGAGAAAACTGACCGGCGAGTATATTAAATCCCGGATTGAAGATGAACTTCATGGCGTGATTGTGAGGGAAAAAATGATGGGCAACCATTTAAAGGTTTACATCGGAACGGACAGTCAGGTGAAAGGAGCCGAAACGGAATTTGCCACGGCTATCGTTTTTCTGAGAAAGGGCAATGGCGGGTTCATGTACCTTAATAATGAAATAACCTGTGAGAAAATGAGCATTCGCCAGCGCATGATGGCGGAAGTGGCCAAAACGGTGCAGGTAGCCTATCATCTCAGTACTATTTTTACCAACCATGCGATAGATATGGAAGTGCATGTGGATATTAACAAAAGCCCGGTGCACAAAAGCAACGAAGCGCTAAAAGAAGCGATAGGCTACATCACGGGCATGGGATTTGCCTACAAAACAAAACCGGAAGCCTTTGCCAGTTCCTGCTGCGCGAACAAGGTTGTTCAATAGCTGTTTATTTTCTTTTGAAATCACCGCGTTTCCATGCCTTGATAAACTCTGACCATGCCGCGGGGCTAAAGATATTCATAGGCGGCACCTGTCCCTGATATTTAGCTTTTTGGAAAACTTGCCCTAATTGTCGGGTGGTTACTTCCCTGCCGTCGTAGGGCGTTGTGCGGATAAGCGCGGCCTGCATTTCGCGCGTGTTCGCTTTGCGCAATATTTCCATCTCGTCCTCGGCCACCTGTACGTTCACGAAATCACGGGCAAATTGTTCCTTGGTGGGTCTTGGCCTGATGATGGCAGCAGGCAGATAAACGGTGTCCTGCACCATAAGTTGCACAATGCTGTATTGGTTTCCATCTAAGTTGCGCGGAACGGTTGTTACCTTGGTCTTATAACTTACGTGAGAAAATTCTATCTGATCTCCTTTCAATACGGCGATGGAAAACACACCGTCACGGTTGGTCACTGTGCCACGGTGCGTACCCCTTACCTGCACGCTCACGGCAGGGATTCCTTCCAGACTATCCGCCGTCATCACAACCCCAAAAAGTTGCACAACGGAGTCCCGCGCCTTTTCAAATTGCGCAAGGGCAGATAGCGGGCAAGCCAACAGTAGCATGATATATATCGGTAAAAATCTCTTCACAGTGTCAAAAATAAGTACATGAATCTTTATAAAGACAACAAATTAGCTTTTTCGATGTTTAACTTTGTAATTTCGGGCTAATTTAACAGAAACTTTAGTAATGACAAAGGAGAAAATATTAGAGGCATTGCAAACAGTGCAGGAGCCGGATTTAGGAAAAGACATCGTGACTTTGGGCATGGTGAAGGATATCGTGATAGAAAAATATTACGTATCGTTCAATATAGAACTGACAACACCCGCCTGCCCGTTGAAGGATAAGATAAAACAGGATTGTATTAATGCCATCAAAACGCATGTCAACAAGGATTTGGTGATAAAAGTGGGCTTTGATAACCGTACCAGCAGCACGCGGCGGCAAAATGAAGTGTTGCCCGGTGTGAAGAACGTGATTGCCGTGGTGAGCGGCAAAGGTGGAGTGGGCAAGAGTACCGTAGCGGCAAATTTGGCACTTGCCCTGTCCCAAAGCGGTGCCAGTGTAGGCCTGATGGACGCGGATATTTACGGCCCCAGTGTACCGATTATGTTCGGGGTGCGCGGGGAGCGGCCAATGATGCGCGAGGTGGACGGCAAGGGTGTCATCGTGCCGTTGGAGCGTTTCGGCATCAAACTGTTGAGCATTGGTTTGTTGGTGGACGAGAGTAAGGCCGTGGTGTGGCGCGGGCCGATGGCCAGCAGTGCCATTAAGCAGTTTATTACCGATGTGGATTGGGGAAACCTTGATTATCTGGTAGTGGATATGCCCCCGGGTACGGGCGATATACACCTTACGCTGGTGCAATTGGTACAGGTAACGGGAGTGGTCATTGTCAGCACGCCGCAGGATGTGGCATTGGCTGATGCCAAAAAGGGCATTGCCATGTTCGGTCAGGCGCAGTTGAATGCCAAAATCCTCGGTATTGTGGAGAACATGAGTTATTTCACACCTGCCGAGCTGCCCGATAACAAATATTATATTTTTGGGAAAGAAGGTGCCAAAAGGCTCGCCGAGGAATACGACATGCCTTTTTTGGGCGAGATACCTTTGGTGCAGAACATCCGGGAGGGCGGCGATATCGGTGTGCCCATCATGATGAGCGACGACGCGCTCTCTAAAAAAGCCTTTACCGATTTTGCGGGCGAGGTGGCCAGGGCCATATCGGTAATCAATGCCGGGAGATAATTAGAAAAATACCATAATACGATAGATAAACCCGACGCAGGATAAATATCTTCCGGCTTCGGGTTTACTATTTTGTAGCGAATAGAAATAAGATGCTTACGTTTTGCTAAGCTCGCTGTTTCTGTGAACTATTTGGGCGTGCAAATAAATGAAACATCATTAATGACGGTCAGGGGGATTTCCATACCCATAACTTTGGTTGTACCTTTCATGTCTTGTTTGATATTGGATGATATAGGAATCCCGTTTTTGATATTCACTTTCATTGTACCCGATTGTGTGCCGCTTAGTGTCATGATAACTTCCATTCCCTGATTGATAGTTTTTACTTCACCGTCGGTTGCAAGGTCGCCGCTCACTTCTAAAGTAGCAATATCGTTGTCAATTTTCAGAAGTTTGTAAGTGTTCTTTGTATTAATGGCCACTGGCGTGGTGATTTGTGAGTTGGTTGTCCAGGTGTCGCCAACGTTTACAGCGTTTTCGGGATAGAACCTAAAGCTTTGCGATGCCATTTGTGTCAGGGCATCTTTGCTGAACATTTTACTGATGTCGTTATTGCCCTCGCTGGCATTTACCAGTTCGTCCATGCCCGTTACCTTTTCAATTTTTCCTAAAGGTGTCACGGTTGCGGTATAGCTCTTCCCCTTTATATCGCGCATGGGTTTGGAGGATTCATCATCATTTTCCGAAGAGAGGATGATTTCATTGCCCATTGCACTTGCCCGGGTGGAAATAGAATCGATGGTTGTTTTCAGGTCTTTATTTGTACCGGCATCTTTTATGTTATATGTATTTGCGATAAGTGAATTGGAAATGATTTCCATCTTTTGTCCCATTACCTCTTGCAGCACGGTTGTTTTGGTAGTTGTCTTGCAGGTATATTGACTACCATTTGCGGGCTGAAACCTAAGGGTTGTTTTTTGAGAGAATGCGGTCAGTGAACTTGCAGTCATAAAGGCTGCAACAAAGAAAAACTTTGATATTTTCATTTTTAAGAGATTTTGATAAAGATAATGTATTTGGGAATAGGACATTTGTGTTTGTAATTGTGCAAAAGGTACAGGAAACATGCTTTTTATCGGATAGTTCTTAATGTTTGAGCAGGCGTTCGTCAACCCGCAATTGTCTCGAATAGACCACCTTCACTTTCTTAAAAAGGGGGTGGGCAGGGTTTAGTAAAATATTGTGTTCCTCTGGCATAACTGCCGATGGAACTTTTAACGCGAGATATTTTTTAGCCATAGCAAAGCTGTCCCCAAATTGCTTGATGCTATCCGGTGGCGGGTTTACAAACCATTTTTCCGGCAACTGGGTAGGCAATATTTCAGCGATACTGTCTTCGGGTATTTCCAGGCAAAGCATACAAAGGTCAAGTTTTACGATGGTGGTGATATGCACTACGCTTTCGAGCATGGCAAGAGAGGGCGAGGCTGCCGTGTACAGAACAAAAGTGCCTTTGCTATGCCACCGACCCGGATAACGCGAGGCTCCTGTTCCGCTCAGGTCGTCAATATAAGCACACTTGCTGATGCGATAAACTTTCATTTGGAGAAAGGGGCTTCTTTTTGTTAGGCAAAAATGCCATGTTCGATTCGGCCAAGTTCTTCGGTGAGCATACCGATACCCATGGATGTGTCTAAAAATTCTTTGGGTTTTTTATCGCCAAGCGCACCAACGGGGGAGGCCATCCAGGCTTTGAACTGTTCAAGGTCGCCGAAAACTTCGGCACCTTTTGCATATAGCCGTGCCAACTCCACCACGCGCTCCGATTGCTCTGTGTTGAGTTTTTGAGCAGGGGTGTAGCGCCGGAGCGTTCTTTCGGAAGTGTGGATGACTGCGGCTATTTCTGAGGCGGAAAGTCCGATTTCCAAAGCAAGGTGGTCAAGCGATTTTTTAGGAACGCCTTCGCGTATATAGTTGATAAAATCGGAAGTGTTTTGGATATTATCTATGTTTCGATTACCCTCAAGACCCATAAGCGCCAAAGGGCCGGTGGCATTTTTTTCAGAAAAATTGTAGGCCAATGCTGCTTCCTGCACCACGGGCAGCTCTTCGGTTTGGGGTTGATATGTATCTTTTCGATTTTTCATATCCTGTTAATTTGTCCCAAAATTACGGCCATTTGTCCGAAATAAAAACTTTTACATCATTTTTTTATCCACAAAAAAACCGGCCTTGCGCCGGTTTTAAAGATTCTGTAACTAAATATGATTAAAAACTGTAGCGGATACCAATTTGTGCCCTCCATCTGGAAGTGAAATCTGCGACAGTATAAGGGCGATAAGTATTGCCAACTTTAGTAAAGTTATTGATATTAAACTGAAAAGCTGGTTTATAAACAGTTGGGGAAATAGCTGTCCCATCCTGCTTTTGAGCACCCACAACCGGAGTAAATAATGAAACGGAAGCTGGATAAAAACCATCATCTCCATTACTATAATAAGAACGTCCCCAATCTTTATTGATAAGTGCATTAAGGTTTAATACGTCCACGAATAACTGTAATTTATGCGTCTTGTACGAAATGTCCTGTGAAATTCTCATATCGAAATGATTTTCCCAGGGAAGCTTATCCCCGTTACGTTTTGCATTTTTTCCCATATTATCCTTCAGGTAGGGATTGGCGTCGGCAAAGGCTACAAAGTCAGCCCATTGTTCAGACGCCGTTTTTCCGCCGCTGATATCGGCAAAGTTTGCTTCAGCCTGAGTAGCGGGTATATAAACCAATGAAGTGCGTGTTCCGGAAGATGCACTTATATCATCCCCCGTGATGTTTCTGTTGCTTACATTATTGTACAAATAGGAAAGTCTTTGTCCTGTTTGACCATTGTAGAATAATGTAATGGTAGTGGCGAATATCTTACCATATTTAAATTCTTTACTGATAAAACCGTTAATCCTTGAGCCCATATCAAAATTTGATCTGCCGAAATCAAGCTTATTTAGACCGTTTACGGTTTGGGTTCCTCTCCAGTTAGATAACGCAACCGAGGATGGAATGTCGTTGTATGATTCTGCCGTGCCATAAGTGTAAGCAATAGAACCTGCCCAACCATGACTATATATCTTTTGGATTTGTGCCGTTAAGCTAAATGCATATCCAGCGCTCGTGTTTCCAAGTTTGATCACTTGGGCGAAAGATGAATTAGAATAAGCTTTCCAATATGGACGTGTGGTCGGCCCAAGCGTAACTGTTGTATCCCCGTTCTCGCTAATGTTCAAGTTTTTATACGCTGCATTGTTCAAAGTCTTTGAATAAACGCCTTCTATAGTTCCTATTAAACCCCATCCAAGTTTTTGGTCAACTGCAATATTTCCGCGCAATACCTGAGGAAATTTAAAATCTTTATCTATTACGTTAATGATTGTAGCAGAGGGACTTGTAGTAGCGGGCATAAACGCTCCGTATTGAGGGTCATTTTTGTCAAATGTATATTTTATGTCATTTGTAGCGATAGCATTTCCAGTATATGTTAAACTCTTAGTTGCCACACCTGTGGTGCTCATCTGGTTAGATATCCAAACAAATGGTATTCTGCCTGTAAACAATCCAACCCCGCCGCGCAGTTGGGTTGTCGCATTTCCATTTACATCCCAGTTAAATCCAACCCTGGGTGAGACCATTATTCTTTTCTTTGGCATTTGGTCTGTTTTCACACCATACGATGCAAAGGCTTGGTTGAAATCTGCATTAGCAGCAGGGGTGTTAGATACGTATGGTAAATCAAAACGAACACCGTATGTTAACCTCAAATTTTTATTAACCTTCCAAATATCCTGACCATACAAAGCAAACTGGGCAGCTTTCAGCTCAGCAACAGCTTTATCACCCCTGCCACTTGTTGAGTATCCAATCTGATACTGGGTAGGGGGAGCGTTATTAAACCAATTGCTCAGGAATGCATCGGAACTTGTTCCGGAAGAGCCATAAGTATAAGCGCCGTAGTATCCTTGTAAATAAACATTGCCGCTTTTAAAGAATTCATTACTTGTACCGAAAGTATAACTATGATTGCCTCTATATAAAGTAAAATTATCGGTAATACTGAAGATATCCTGATCTAATGAGTTGGCAGCGCTTGAATACTCAGAGCCTAAGTTATAGAGCACTGTTACGGCGCTATCCTTTGAATAACTGTATATCGCAAGGTTAGGAGCTGCTGCTGTTGTGCGCTTGTCCCTAATCTGGTTATAAGTAACCCTAAACACATTGGAGGAAGATGATGAAAATGCGCTGTTTAGTTCCAACACGGTTGAATTGCTTTTTGTGGCAAATGAATACCCCGTATTTTCAAATAATGGTGTTGCGGCCGCCCGGCTGCGCTTATCGTCGCTGCCGTCCACATAGTTGTGACGGAACGTCAACTTATGTTTATCGTTGATATTCCAATCCAAACGTCCAAACAAAGAGGTCGAGTTATTGTCATTATTGATAGCTCCGTAGGAGCCCAAATCAAAACCATATGTATTTAACATAAAGTCTCTGATTTTTTGGAGCGTATCCGGGTTTACTTTCGATCCTGATCCTTTTTTCGTCGGGTCATAAGCTAATGGGGTTGACTTCTCATACCTTTCGGCATTAATATAGAAGAACAATTTATTTTTAATTATAGGGCCTCCGAAACTTGCGCCGAATGTCCTGTTTGTAAAATCCCCGTATTTCTGTCTGTTGATTCCGCTGTTGTATTGATTGTTCTTCCCAATAAGATTTTCGTTTTGAAATTGCCCATAAACAGCTCCGTGAAATTGGTTGGTTCCGCTTTTCGTAATAGCGTTAATTCCTCCGCCTGTAAAGCCGCCTTGTGTCACATCATAAGGAGATAGAACAATTTGGATTTCCTGAATTGCTTCCATTGAAATGGGGTTTACGTTTGCCTGCCCCCCATTCGTGCCAGAAGATGTAAGCCCGAAGGCATCACTTGCATTAGCACCGTCAATGGCAAACTGGTTGTATCTGTTGCTTTGCCCGGCAAAGGATAGACCTGTGCTTGCTCCTGTACCTACATTGTTTCCGGCCTTTACTTGGGGAGACAATCTCGCAAAGTCCTGAACACTTCTGTTAATTGAGGGCAATGACTGTAATTGCTTGGTTGTTATTAGAGTGGAGGTGCCATTCCTTTGGCCGTTTATGATTCCGCCGTTCCCGGCACTGACGACTAACACCTCGGCAAGTTCCTGAGACTTAGGAGATAGATTCGCATCCACCACTAATGGATCCCCTAAACTCACCTGCAAATCCGTAAATTTAGCATCTTGATGGCTCGAATAACTAATTATAACAGAATAAGGGCCTCCAATGCGAAGATTGGGAAGGGTATATGCACCACTGCTATTTGACGTGGTGGTGTACTTTGTGCCCGTTGGTTCGTGCACCGCGGTTATCGTTGCGGATTTTAACAGTTCCCCATCCTGCGATTTAACGAGACCTGTAATACTGCCAGTCGTTACCTGGGCATTTAGCATTGTTACCGCTGATAAAACTACCACGGAAACAAGTAGAAGAATTTTCTTTAACATAGTAAGTTAGATTTTTACAAGTGCAAAGAAAAGGAATATCCATTAACGTTTCTTTACCAAATATTAACAAATTGTTACCTAAATCAGCAGTCTTTTTAATGGTGAATTATGATAATATTTAACTCGCTGAACAAAAGCGCCTGTCCGCTGTTTATTCACTAAAATGGTAACCTTTGCCTTGGTATAACTACCTTTGCATATAAATTTTGAAACAATGTTTGATACTATAGAAGCCGCTATCGGGGATATAAAGAACGGGAAACTGGTCATAGTGGTGGATGATGAGGATCGTGAAAATGAGGGCGATTTTATTACCGCCGCCGCTACAATAAGTCCCGAAATCGTAAACTTCATGGCAAAGAACGGCCGTGGGTTGATTTGTGCGCCGCTGCCCGAAGAGCGGTGCGCCGAGCTTGGCCTCGACCCGATGGTGCTGAACAATACCGCTACTTACGAAACAGCCTTTACCGTATCGGTAGATTTGCTCGGGCATGGCTGCACCACGGGCATTTCCGCAAGCGACCGGGCAAAGACCATTGCCGCGCTCAACAATGTGGCCACCAAACCGGAAGAACTGGGCAGGCCGGGGCATATCTTCCCGCTCATATCGCGCAAGGGCGGTGTGCTGCGCCGCGTGGGACATACGGAGGCCACGACAGATTTGGTTCGTTTGGCAGGCTTCTCTTACCCTTACGGCGGTGTGTTGGTAGAGATTATGAACGACGACGGCACGATGGCAAGACTGCCGCAATTGATAGAGGTTGCCAAAAAGTTCGACCTGAAAATCATTTCCATAAAAGATTTGATTGAGTACCGCCTGAAGCAGGATTCACTCATCGAAGAAATTGTAAGGGTGCAGATGCCCACTAAATATGGTGATTTTACGCTGGTGGCGTTCAAGGAAAGAAACAGCAACAACGAGCATTTGGCACTCATCAAAGGCGAATGGCAAAAAGACGAGCCGGTTCTTGCACGTGTGCATTCATCCTGCTTTACGGGTGATATACTCGGTTCCCTGCGCTGCGATTGTGGCGACCAGTTGCACAAGGCGATGGAAATGGTGCAGCAGGAGGGCAAGGGCGTGGTACTGTATATGAATCAGGAAGGGCGTGGCATTGGTTTGCTCAACAAACTGCGGGCTTACAAATTACAGGAGGCTGGCATGGATACCGTGGAGGCAAACCTGCACCTCGGTTTTAAGATGGACGAACGCGATTATGGCGTGGGTGCACAAATACTTCGGCATCTCGGTGTTACAAAATTGCGCCTCATGAGCAATAATCCGCGCAAGCGCATCGGCCTTGTCGGCTACGGCCTTGAAATAGTGGAAAATGTGCCGATTGTCATTCCCTGCAACGTGCACAACGAAAAATATCTGCGTACTAAGCGCGAAAAACTCGGTCACGAGATAGGATAAAGAAGGCAATGTTTGGCAACGCGGCCATCTTATAGTCTTTCTTTACTTTTCGCTATCGCGCGAACTTACGTAACTTTGCACCCTCATTTTATTAAATTATGATGCGTACTCAAGAGACATTACAGGATGTGGTGATTAAATTTGCGGGGGACAGTGGCGATGGTATGCAACTGACCGGAACACAGTTTACCAATAACACCGCCCTGTTGGGTGTTGATCTATCTACTTTTCCCGATTTTCCGGCAGAGATTCGCGCACCGCAGGGCACATTGCCCGGCGTGAGCGGTTTTCAGCTTCGTTTTTCATCCAATAGTATATATACGCCCGGTGACGAGTGTGATGTGTTGATTGCTATGAACGCGGCGGCGTTGAAAGCCAATCTTATTTTCCTGAAAAAAGGCGGTAAGATTATCGCTAATACAGATGGTTTTGATACCAAGAATCTACGTCTCGCCAATTATGCTGACGGGGATAATCCGCTTGAAAATGGCAGTCTGGAAGGATTTGAGGTCATCAGAATGGACGTCACCAAGATGACCCGCGAAGCACTCAAGGATATCACGATGGGCGTCAAGGAAAAAGACCGGGCGAAGAATATGTTCGTGCTGGGCTTTTTGTACTGGTTGTACAATCGTGACATGGAGAACACGATTAACTTCCTGAAAGATAAATTTTCCAAAAAAACAGAAATACTGGAAAGCAACCTGCGTGCGCTGCAAGCGGGTTATAACTATGGCGACACCACCGAGGCTTTTGCCACTACTTACAAAGTGGACAAAGCAGATGTGGCGCCCGGTACTTATCGTTCTATCATGGGTAATCAAGCCGTTGCGCTTGGTTTGGTCGCGGCTTCCGTAAAAAGTGGCCTGCCGATGTTTTTGGGCACATATCCCATCACACCTGCTTCGGATATTTTGCATGAATTGAGCAAGCATAAAAATTTTGGTGTGCGCACTTTTCAGGCCGAGGATGAAATAGCTGCTATCGGTGCTGCTATCGGTGCTGCTTATGGTGGGGCTTTGGGCGTGACGACCACGTCCGGCCCGGGAATGGCGCTGAAGACCGAGGCGATGGGATTGGCGGTTATGTTAGAAATTCCTTTGGTGATTGTGGACGTGCAGCGCGGCGGGCCTTCCACAGGATTGCCTACCAAGACAGAGCAGTCCGATTTGTTGCAGGCCTATTATGGCCGCAATGGCGAATGCCCGATGCCGGTCATTGCAGCCTCTTCGCCTGCAGATTGTTTTGATGCGGTTTTTGAAGCGGTGCGGATTAGCTTGCAGCACATGACGCCCGTTATCTTTTTAAGTGACGGGTACATTGCCAACGGTGCTGAACCGTGGAAATTCCCTGTTGAAGAAGAATTGCCTGCCATAAAAGTGGCCTTCAAGACGGAATTGGGAGATGGGGAAGAAAAATTTCAACCCTATCTGCGCGATGAAAAACTGGTACGCCCTTGGGCCATTCCGGGAACAAAAGGATTGGAGCACCGCATCGGTGGCATCGAAAAACAAAATATTACGGGCAATATCAGCTACGACCCGGCAAACCACCAGCTCATGGTAAAACTGCGCCAGGAGAAAGTCGATAAAATTGCAGATTATATCCCCGAACAAACCATTGACAGCGGCGAGGCTTCGGGCAAAGTGCTGGTCATCGGATGGGGCTCAACTTACGGCGCTATCAAATCTGCTGTGGAGCAATTGCAGTCTGCCGGAAAATCTGTCAGCCATGTTCACCTGCGCCACATTCGCCCGTTCCCCAAAAATCTGGGAGACATCATCAAAAACTTTGAAATCATCGTGGTGCCGGAGATTAACAACGGGCAATTGATAAAGATTATCCGGGACGAATTTTTGGTGAATGCCAAGGGTTATAATAAAATCATGGGCGTGCCTATCACCCAAGCCGAACTGGTAGAGGAACTGGGTAAGTATCTTGCATAATATTTGTACTTACGGTTTTCTCTCCACATTCGCCAATCTTTTATTCTTCACGAGAAGATAATTTAGCTTACTTCAAATTCTTTTGATTTGAGCGTGGCAGCCAACGACCGTATGTGTTGTAATATAGAAGATAAATCGTTTCTTCTTCGCGGTGACAGATAATCGTGAAGTTGTATCTCGTTGATAAAATAAACATCGGTATCAATGATTTCCTGGGGAGTCCGCCCGGAAAATACGCGGAGGTACAGCAAAAGGATGCCCCTTATTATTTTGTTGTCACTGCTTCCGTAATAATAAATTTTCCCTTCCTTGTATTCCGCGCCCATCCATAACCTGGTGGTTCCTGAAAGGCTAATCGTCCTTTCATAAGCACCATTTGTAGCAGAGGTAGAAGAAGGAAGAAAATCGCCAAGCTTCGCAATATGGCGCAGGTATCCGAATTTGTTTTTTAGGCCGTTGGCGATAGATTCAAATTCATGTATAATCTTATCTTGTATTTTGTTCAGGTTCATCATGTCTTTTTTTAAGTGAAAAAATATATTTTGAACGAGACCCTCACGAGATAAGGGCGAAAAGCCTATTGTAAATTAATAAAAAAAGATAAAAACCATTGTTATTTTTTAATTAAAACTCAATATGTGGTTGATTTATTGTTTGCGTAATGCTTGTACATAGGCAAATAAAAAAGCAGCTACAAAATATAATTTGTAACTGCTTCATTCTCAAGTGTCCCCGCAGAGACTCGAACTCTGGGCCCGCTGATTAAGAGTCAGCTGCTCTACCAACTGAGCTACGGAGACAATTATTTCAATATTTATTTACCCTTTGCGCTGTCTGCCTGGGTAAAATCTATCTTCATTTTATTCTCACCACAGGACAACATGGATGCGCCATATTTCGGGTCTTTTTTACCCAAATAAGGGTTTACGATTTCATCTTTTTCGCTCAGCCAATTACCAATTTGGCCTTCGCCGAATGCCATCGGGCATTCGTTCCAGTAAACGACCTTTTGGTCAAATTTTACTGTTATCAGCAACATCCTCAAATTGTCCGAAAGGTTTTGCAGTTCCCTGCGTTTTTCCGTCCAGTCGCCGGATGTGGCGATGGTCGCCGCACTTCCCTTACAGTTTTCCAAAGGAAAGAGTGCTGTTTGGTAAATGATGCTGTCCTTTTTCAAGTCCTCCAAATCAAAGGATTCCAACGCTTGTTGCAGCTCCGCAGCTTTTGCGTTCACCACCGCGCTGTCCCAGTTCACAAACCCGTCCGTCATTTCAAAGTAACGCTTCAGCACCGCGTCAACTGATTTGTTAAAGCCTTCGCTATGCGTGCTTACTGCTACAGGCACAGGCTTTTCCCTCGCCGGCTTTTTTTTCTGAAAGGCAAATTTATATGCCAAAAAAGCCGCCAATACGATTACCAATACGATTAAAAACTTCTTCATGTGCAATAACTTTATTGGCTTTGCCCTGTAAAGGGTGGCAAAAGTAATAATTAATCTTCAATATTAAAAGCATTAAATAAATTTGCCGCATTTATCGCATAAAATATTGTTCGGGGCGATTGGATACCCGATGGCTCAGCGGTTTTTGACTTTTAAATTTGTTTTGATATAAGATGTTAGCAGGATTACAAAATGTGACTTTTGAATTTGGCGCCAGGACGATTTTGGACGATGTTACCTGGCATATACAGCCCAACGAGCGTATCGGTTTGATAGGATATAACGGAACGGGCAAATCAACGTTACTAAAGTTGTTGGTGGGACAATACAGTCCAACCAGCGGTTCGGTAGAGCGCAGCCGCGAAACGTCCATCGGCTACCTGCATCAGGATTTGCTGAGTTTTGACACCAATGAATCTATCCTGCAAGTGGCGTTGGGGGCGTTTGAGCGCGTGTTGCAACTTGAAAAGGAAATCGAAACACTTGGACGCGAACTTGAAAAGACCGGGGACGAAAAAACGCTACATGCTTATACCGACAGGCTGCACGAAATGGATATGCTCGATGGTTACAATATCCATCACAAAACCGAGGAAGTGTTGCAGGGACTGGGGTTTGCCAACAGTGATTTGCAGCGACCTTACAAAGAGTTTAGCGGCGGTTGGCGTATGCGCGTGCTTTTGGCAAAAATGATTTTGTCCCAACCGGATTTGCTGTTGTTGGACGAACCGACCAACCACCTTAACCTGCCGTCCATCGAGTGGCTCGAAAAATACCTGCAACATTATCAGGGCTCGGTGGTTATCGTCAGCCACGATAAATATTTTCTAAACAGGATGGTAACAAAAATCGTAGAGCTCTATCAGCGCGAGCTGCATATCTACAACGGTAACTATGATTTTTACGAAGCGGAAAAAACTGTCCGTTTGGAGATGCAGCAAAAGGCGTATGAAAACCAGCAGGATTACATCCGCCAAAACGAACGACTGGTGGAGCGTTTCAGGGCCAAGGCTTCCAAGGCGGCGATGGCGCAAAGCATCATGAAAAAGCTGGACAAATTAGAACGCATTGAGGAGGCAACGGTAGAGCGCCCCGACATGCGTATTAATTTCCGGATGGACAAAACACCGGGGCGCATATTGGCCGAGTTAAAACATATTAATAAATCCTTTGGCGAAAATGTGATTTTGGAAAATGCACATGCCGAGATAAACCGTGGCGATAAGATTGCGCTTATCGGGGCAAACGGTAAGGGCAAATCAACGTTGCTGCGCATTATAGCCGATGCGGAAAGTTTCAACGGAGAGCGCAAGTGGGGGCACAACGTGGAAGAAAGTTTTTACGCGCAGCACCAGTTAGAGGCGTTGAATGTGGAGAACACGGTGCTGGAAGAAATGCGCGGTTGCGGCAGCCAGATGACAGATTTGGAATTGCGCAGCCTGCTCGGTTGTTTTCTTTTTGGCGGTGATGATGTGGACAAAAAAATCAAGGTGTTGAGCGGTGGCGAAAAGGCACGCGTGGCATTGGCAAAGACCATTGTCAGCAAAGCCAATTTCCTCATGCTGGACGAACCGACCAACCACCTCGACATGCACAGTTGCGAACTGCTCGTTTCGGCGTTGAACAAATATCAAGGCAGTTTCATACTCGTCAGCCATGACCGTTATTTTATTTCCAAAACGGCCAACAAAATCTGGGAAATCGTTGACCACAAAATCAAGGAATTTAAAGGCTCCTATGATGAATGGGAAGCCTGGAACGCACGCATGGCCAAGCAGGAAAACCAATCGGTTACAAAAAACGAAGTGCCGGATAAAGAACCTGCCGTGCAGGAAAAGCCAAAAACAGAAACACCGCGCAATACGCCTATCAGTAAAGAGTTGAAAAAAGAATTGCAAAAACAGCAGAAACTTTTTCAGCGTGTAGAGGAAGAACTGAACCAACACAAAGAAGTTTTGAAAAAGCTGGAAGGGGATTTGGCCAATCCGGAAGTGTATGCGGATAAACAACGGTTTTTGGATACAGAAAAAGCTTATAAAGAAGCACTTGATGTCAAGCTTCGGTTAGATGAAAAATACGAATCCGTTTTTACGTCAATCATGGAACTGGAGGAAAAAGGGGCATAGCCTGTTTGTCGCCACATTTCAAAATCTTAATCATAAATTGCCTTACATTTGTTGTTTAACCGAGGAGGCAGAGTAGTATGGACAAATTTATAGTTTCGGCACGCAAATACAGACCACAGGATTTTGACTCGGTGGTCGGTCAATCACATATCACCACAACACTCAAAAACGCCATCAGGCAAAACCAACTGGCGCATGCGTTTTTGTTTTGCGGCCCGCGCGGGGTGGGTAAAACTACTTGTGCGCGTATATTAGCCAAGACTATCAATTGCGAAAACCTGACGCCCGAGGGCGAGGCATGCGACAAATGCCCGTCCTGTGTATCTTTTAATCAGGGCACTTCGCTGAACATTCATGAATTGGATGCCGCCAGTAACAACTCGGTGGATGACATCCGCGCATTGACCGAACAGGTGCGTTTTGCACCACAGGCCGGAAAGTATAAGGTATATATTATAGATGAGGTGCACATGCTCAGCTCTTCGGCTTTCAATGCTTTTTTGAAAACGTTGGAAGAGCCGCCGCCCTACGCGATATTTATATTGGCCACGACGGAAAAGCACAAAATATTGCCCACCATCCTCAGCCGCTGCCAGATTTTTGATTTCAAACGTATTACCACAAGCGACACGGTGGCGCATCTGTCCGCCATCTGCGAAAAGGAATCCGTCAAGGCAGACCCGGCGGCGTTGCAGACCATTGCCCAAAAAAGCGAGGGCTGCATGCGCGATGCGCTGAGCATCATGGACAAAATCGTCAGTTTTACCAACGGCGAGCTTACCTATGCCAATACGTTGGAGCACCTCAATATCCTGGATGAGGATTATTATTTTAAATTGATGGACTTCATGATGCGGCAGGATCTTTCCGCTGCCATGCTACTCTATGATGATATAAACAGCAAAGGTTTTGAGGGAGATTTGGTCATCAATGGCTTTGCGGCTTTTATCCGGAATTTATTGGTAAGCAAAGACCCCGGGGCGGCCAAACTGCTGGATACCGTAGAAAGCTTTAAGGAAAAATATAAAGCCACAGCCGCACAGATTCCTTCGTCGCTGCTCATCAGTGCGCTAAACATCTTGAACGAGTCCGAGATTAATTACCGCTTTGCGCGGAACAAAAGGCTGCATGTGGAGATGACGCTCATCAAGCTTTGCTACCTGCAACAAGCGCTTGAATTGACTGCCGCAGAAAACGGCATCGTTAAAAAAAAAATAGCTGAAAGTAGTAGAGCGGTTCCTTTTAGGCAAATCAGGCCGATTGCGGTTAGTGCTGCCCCGCCTGCCACAGCCCCTGCGCCTGTTCAACCTGAGCCCAAAGCAACTCTTGTCATTGAGGAACCGGTAAAGAAAACAGTAGCGCCTTCCCAACCCATTGCGCCGCAGGCAAGCGTTCCTGCACAGCAGACGACCACGCCCAAAGAACGGCAAAAAATAGGCAGTCTGGAAAAACTGCGCCAAAAATTTAATAACATAGCGCCTAAGCAAGAAAACTTGCCCTTGGAACAGGAAGCGCTTGAAGCTGCCTGGCGGGAATATATCGCTTTGTTGAAAGAGGCCAAAGACCCGGCGGCGAATAGTTTTGAGTTTGCCCGGTTAAAGGTTTTTGATGCAAATGCTTTTTATTATTATTCTTCCAACGCGATAGAATTTAGATTTATCGAAAGCGGCAAAAATGCCGCCTGTGAATTTTTACAAAAGAAATTGCAGAATAGCCAACTGATGATGTATGGCGTTTTGGAAGTGAATCAGGCTGTATCCGAAGAGCCTGCGGTGAAACCCATGACCATCATGGAAGTATATCAAAAAATGGTAGAAAAATATCCGCTTATCAAAGAGCTTAAAGACAAATTGAAGCTTGAAATAAACCGTTAAGCCCTGCAATTGAACACGCATTCATATTAGGTTTGAAAGAGCGTAGCTTTTTTTCAGAAATACTATCAAAGCACAGATATGCCATGGACATAATGTATTTGTGCAAGAATGCTTTCGGGGATATTTTATGCGCTCGTTTAAAAAATACGTTCCGACAAAACAAATGAAATTCCTTAATTTCGGCGAAAATTTTAAGGCAAATGGCTGAAAAGATATTAATGCCCCGCTTGAGCGACACGATGACCGAAGGCGTGATAGCCGCATGGCATAAAAAAGTGGGCGACCCCGTAAAAAAAGGGGATTTATTGGCAGAAATCGAAACAGATAAAGCCACTATGGAGCTTGAAAGCTACAAGGACGGCACGGTGCTGTACCTCGGTGCCGAAAAAGGTGGCAAATTACAGGTAGACGACCTTATGGTAATTGTAGGTGATGCAGGAGAGGATGTTTCCGGTCTCGTCAACGGAAAATCCGGTGACGCTTCCGGGCAAAAGGAATCACCTAAAGCCGAAGCGCCCAAGGCAGAGGCTGCCCCTGCGAAAAGCGAATCTGCCCCGGTTGACGTATCCCATTTAGATGAAGTGGTGCTGATGCCCCGCTTGAGCGACACGATGACTGAAGGGGTTATCGCCAGTTGGGCTAAAAACATCGGAGATGATGTAAAAAAAGGTGACCTCCTGGCCGAAATAGAGACCGACAAGGCCACTATGGAATTGGAAAGTTATAAGAACGGTAAATTATTATATCAGGGCGCGCAAAAGGGTGAAAAAATACAAGTGAACGACCTTTTGTGTATCATTGGCGAAGAAGGCAAAGTGGATGTAAATGCAATAGTTGCCGCTGTAAAAGGTGGCGTAGTCGCTGCTCCCGCTGCCGGCACGGAAGAAGCGCCATCTGCATCCACATCAACTGCTGCGCCTGAAGCGGCGACCTCTACCACTACTGATGGCCGTGTTAAAGCATCGCCTTTGGCGAAAAAACTGGCTGCGGAAAAAGGCATTGACCTCAACAAAGTTCAAGGCTCGGGAGATAACGGACGCATTGTTAAGTCTGATATAGACAATTTCAAACCGAGTGCAGAGCCTGTAAAAGAAACAGCATCTGCTCCTGCCGCGCCCGCGCAAAAAGCTGCTGTTGCCGCCGCTCCGGCCGGACAGGAAAGCTACGAGGAAATCCCTGTTTCCCAAATGCGCAAGACCATCGCAAGAAGGCTGACGGAGAGCAAGCAAAATTCCCCGCACTTTTATGTAACGATGTCGGTTGATATGGACAGTGCCATTGCCAGCCGTGCGCGCATCAATGAAATCAGTCCGGTTAAAATTTCTTTCAACGATATTATTATCAAGGCCACCGCTACGGCGCTGAAACAACATCCTGCCGTAAATAGTAGCTGGCAGGGCGATACCATCCGTGTCAACCATCATGTACACATCGGTGTAGCGGTATCGGTTGACGAAGGTCTGTTGGTGCCGGTTGTCCGCTTTGCGGATACAAAATCGCTCTCCCAGATTTCTACGGAAGTGAAGGAGTTCGCAAAAAAAGCAAAAGACAAAAAACTTCAACCTTCCGATTGGGCTGGTAATACCTTTACCATTTCAAACATGGGTATGTATGGTGTCGAATCGTTTAACCCGATTATCAATGCGCCCGATGGCGGCATCTTGGGCGTGGGCGGCATCACACAGGTTCCCGTGGTAAAGAACGGCGAGGTTGTTCCCGGAAACGTTATGAAGTTGACGCTTAGTCTTGACCACCGCGTGGTGGACGGTTCCGTGGGGGCAGCGTTTTTGGTGACGTTGAAACAACTGTTGGAAGAGCCGCTGAGGATGT
The DNA here is from genome assembly GCA_047601605.1 of Niabella sp. Lineage (GTDB taxonomy): Bacteria > Bacteroidota > Bacteroidia > Chitinophagales > Chitinophagaceae > Niabella. Next base: position 389,193 of record JASGIU010000003.1, on the reverse strand, counting down.
TAATCTAAATATCAAAATATCTAATAAATCAAAGCCGCAGTTTTTGCGGCTTTTTATTTTTGGCAAAAAAATGAAAATATGGCTACTAAAAAAACGCTGGTGCTTGGCGCATCGGAAAACCCGAACAGATATAGCAATATGGCGATTAGGCGGCTACGGGCGCACGGGCATGAAGTAAAGGCCATTGGCCGCCGCATGGGCATGGTGGATGACGTGCAGATTGAAAAAGAGATGCAGCCGTTTGAAAATATAGATACGGTAACGCTTTATTTAAGTGCCGCCAATCAACGCGAGTATGAGGATTATATCCTGTCGCTGAAACCAAAGCGAATTATATTCAACCCCGGGGCAGAAAATGAAGCATTAGCGGAAAAAGCGACAGCGAATGGTGTCCAGCCGATGGAGGCCTGCACTTTGGTGATGCTGAACACCGGGCAATTTTAGGCTCTTGCCGGATATGCTATGCTTATCATTATTCGTTTTCTTTTCTTTACCGTTGAATTTTTTATTCGCTGCTGTCGGGTCTATGAACAGTAGCAAAAATGTTCTGCATCTATATGTTTATGAATAAAAAATTTCCTGTACGTTTGGGGCATGACGAAAAATTTTCAGGTGTTGGGTTATGACCAAAACAAAACACTTTTTGTTTTTGCGCTGGAGTCGGAGGCCGCAGAGGTTTTTGAAAATTGCAATAAACTTATCATGGGTATCGGGAAGATAAGCGCAACTTACGCGCTGATGAATGCAATTTATCGGGAGCGCCCGTTCCTTATTGTTAATTTGGGTTCGGCTGGGAGCAACGAATTTGCGAGAGGTTCGGTAGTTTGTTGCACCCGATTTGTGCAACGCGATATGAACGTGACCGGACTGGGTTATGAAAAATATGAAACACCTTATGCCGAAACCGGCACTTCTTTGGAATATGGCATTGCCTATCCCGGATTGCCGTTGGGCGTATGCGGCAGTGGCGATAGTTTTGAAATGAACCATTTTTCCACGGACTATAACGTGGTGGATATGGAGGCCTATCCGCTGGCGCTTATTGCCATGCGGGAACAAATTCCTTTTCTTTGTCTGAAATACATTTCGGACGGTGCCGATGGCTCAGCCGCCGAGGAATGGAGCGTGCAAGTGCATCATGCGGCAGAAGCTTTCAGGAAGATATTGTTTGTTTAGTGATAACTAAAAGGCGTTATCGTCGTTTCGACTAAGCGCAACGTAGTGGAGCGAATGGAGAAATATTTCTATCGCCAAGTTTGTTCGTTGTGGTTCGGGCAGATTGTTTGGCTATGCTTCGCCAACAACGACATTCCGATTTAAAAGGTTCAGGGCGCCAAATGAGCAAAATGATTTTTTTGTTTGAACTGTTGCGTTTTTGCCTTTTTGTACGTTCTATCTAAAAACGATTCTTATGGCAAAGGGTTTCTTATATGCTTTATTGTTTTTGGTAGTAGTAACGGGGTGCAAAAAGGATTTTGAGTATCAGGATTCTTACAACAAAAGTTATCGGGCGTGGCTTGGTTTCAAAGCAGCATCCGGCAATAGCTATACCTATACCAAATCGTCAGGCTCCTGGACAGGGTACGCTTCAACAATGACCATAACGGTAGAAAACGGACAAATCACTTCAAGGAGTTATGTGGCAACCAGGATAGGGGATACGCCCGGAGATGTTGTAATCATTGGGCAATGGACGGAAGGCCTGGACGAAATAAATTCCCACACCGATTTTGGAAAAGCCATGACACTGGACGAGGTGTACGGCAAGGCAAAAAGCGAATGGCTAAATGTGAGCAAAAAAGAAAACCATATTTACTTTGAGGCAAAGAACAACGGCATGATTTCTACTTGCGGTTATTTCCCCAAAAACTGCGCGGACGATTGTTTCACGGGTATTCATATTGATGAAATAAAAAATTTAGCGACAAAGTAGCTTACCTGTTCCGCCAGGAGTCGTTTAATTCTTCTATATAGTCCAATATCTCGTCGCGCCCGGTTCTGTCCACTGCCGAGCTGATAAAATGCAGCGGTAAAAATTCCCAGGTTTCGGACATTTTTTGCAGGAAACGGGCAGCGTTCTGCTCAGAAATGCCCGGTTTGTTCTTATCCGCTTTGGTAAATACGATGGCAAAGGGCACCTGCCATTCGCCAAGGTTGTCTATAAACTCAAGGTCTATTTTTTGGGGCTCGTGGCGGCTGTCTATCAGTACGAACAGGCAGCCCAGGTTTTCGCGTTTCAGGATGTATTCTTCTATCATCCGCCCCCAGCTTTTTCTTTGTTTTTGCGAAACCTTCGCATAGCCATATCCGGGCAAATCCACCAGATACCAGTTGAAAATATTTTTAGAAGCCTTTGCGCCATTGGTGATTTCAAAATGATTAATCAACTGTGTCTTGCCCGGCGCTGCCGAGGTCTTGGCCAATGCCTTTTTATGGCACAGCATATTGATGAGCGAGGACTTGCCCACATTGCTGCGGCCGATAAAAGCATATTCCGGCAGGTTTGCCGGAGGGCATTGCGTATAGATAGCACTGCTTTTGATGTATGTGGCTTCTGTAATATCCATGATGATGGGATTGTAAAATGATAGATATGCGTGCGCTTCTTCCTTTCCTAAAAGTGTGAAAAATATAATATTAAACCTGAAACATCAGCCGTTTATCTCACGGCTACCACGGCAATTTCCACGTTCACGAACTTGGGCAGCGCGGCTACCTGAACGGTTTCGCGCGCGGGATAATCTCCGGTGAAGTATTGTCCATACACTTCGTTTATACGGGCAAACTGGTGCATGTCGGTAATGAAAATGGTGCTTTTTACCACGTTCGTAAAGTTCATACCTGCCCCTTCGAGTATTGCTTGCAGGTTTTTCATGCACTGGTGCGCCTCCGCTTCAAGGCTTTCGTTGTTCAATGCCCCGGTGGCGGGGTCTATACATATTTGACCGGATATGTACAACGTATCTCCGGCAAGCACGGCTTGGTTGTAAGGGCCTATCGGTGCCGGGGCGTGCGGTGTATTGATAATTTTCTTTTCCATTTTATTGCTCTTTATCCGGCGAATATAAATTTAAGTGCTTTCTTTGCAAAATTCTGTATGGGCATTGGCGGCGCAAACCTGTTGAAGCATGACCGGGACGATGAACGGAGCGTCGCAAGCAAAGCCCCATCAGGGTACTAAAGCCGGGTTCATAAAACAACTCGTTGCGCAAAAATCCTTTATATGGCTTGGATTCTGAATATTGATACAGCGGTGGACAAAGCGTCCGTGTGCCTTGGGCGCGACGGCGTGTGCGTGGCCTACGCGGAAAATGATGTGCCGACCCAACAGGCTGCTTGGTTGCACCCGGCTATTGAGCGGGCGATGCGGGAGGCCGGGGTGGAATGGGGCGTTATCGAGGCTATCGCTGTGAGCAACGGCCCCGGTTCTTACACGGGATTGCGCATCGGGCTGGCCACGGCCAAGGGATTTTGCTATGCGTTGGGCAAAAAACTTATTTGTTTGAACACGTTGCAGGTGATGGCATCTGCGGTGTTGCCAACCGATGCCGACCTGATTTGCCCGATGATTGATGCCCGGCGGATGGAAGTGTACACCGCGCTTTATGACCGGGAGATGCAGGAAGTTCTGCCCCCGCAGGCCATGGTACTGACGAAGGAAAGTTTTGCTGATTTTTTGCGGCATCGTTCGATTGTCTGCACGGGCAACGGAGCGGAAAAATTTGGGGGAATAATGTCGGATTCGGGCAATTTATTGTTTAAACCTTCAAATATAAATGCCTGCAATATGTTAAAATTTTCTGAAAAGGCTTTCTCGGCCAACAATTTTTCAGATATAGCTTACAGCGAGCCGTTTTATCTAAAGGATATTTTTATCAAGTCTGTGTAAAAAATACATATTGATAACTTATTTAACCTGAAAATATTCTGTACCTTTGTCAGATACAAATATCGGCAAGGACATGAGTAGTTATCATATATCATTTTCGCTAAAGGATACAGAAAACAGTGAATTAATACTTGACACGCTGCGTGTCAAAAAGGCTTCATTGATACTGAGGGCTATCAACCATAAACTTAGGCAGCAGATTCTAAAATTGATTGACACCAACGAAAATATCACGGTTACGGAGATATATATCAAACTGCGCATAGAGCAATCGGTGGCGTCGCAGCATTTGGCCATCCTTCGGAAAGCTGAATTTGTAAAGACCAAACGGGAAGGAAAATTTATCCATTATACGGTAAACACCGAGCGCATCAAGGAACTGAACGAGTTTGTGAACCAGCTCCTGAAATAAAGGTGAAAATATAGAAATGAGACTTACCGCTAAACTATAACCCTTCGGTTTTTTGCCACTGTCTTTCGCCTGTTTATAACCCATTCGTGGTTTATTTCATGTATTTTTGCCCTTTCACAAAAAGGACTATCATGCAACGTTTACCCATAGCCGCATTTAAGGAATATATTAATACAAACTTTATTTTGGACGTGCGCGATTCGGACGTTTTCAAAGAGGCGTTTATCCCCGGTAGCATTCACATCCCTTTGCGGAAGTTGGCAGAATGGGGCAGCGTATTGTTGTCCCCGGATGAGCCTGTCCTGCTGGTGGCGGAGGAAGGCAAGGAAGCGCAGGCTGCGGAGGCCATTTCTTTATTGGGCTGCAAAAATATAACCGGGTATTTGGACGGCGGTTTTGACGCCTGGCTTCGTGCGGGAGAGCCGATAGATATGATTATAGATGTAGAACCCGATGAACTGATGATGGACATTCCCTTTGATGATAATCTTGTCGTGGTGGATGTACGCCAACCTGTGGAGTTTGCTGAAGGCCACCTGAAAGACGCTGTTAACATGCCCCTGAACGATATAACAGACCCGGTACGCATGGCACAGTTTGAGGAGGCGGATAATATTTATCTGCACTGTGGCGGCGGCTCAAGAAGTGTCATCGCGGCCTCGTTGCTCAAAAAGAACGGCATCCATAACCTGCATCACATAGCCGGCGGTTGGGCGGGCATCAAGAATGAGCCGCGTGCCCAAATCGTGAAAGAGCCGGATGTGCTGAATTGATGAAGTTTTTCTTTGCAAGGATGTTTGTGTATGAAATGAGCATAAAAATCAGCGAGCTAAATGATGCCCAAAACGATGATGATTTTTATGTAAATTTCATCTGACCATAAAAAAGTCAAAAAACAAACAGATGAAAAAACAGTCTGCAAATTCCCTGTCTTTTTTCTTTCTGCTTTGGATGATAAGCACGGGCGTATGGTGCGCGGGCTTATGCATACAACCATTAACTCGAAAGGGTTTCAATCCCTGTGAAGAAGCAAGAGTAGCATCTAAGAACGCAACAACCTTTGCTGCCAGCGAAGCCTATTTAAGTGCGCTAAGAAAAATCAACAGCGCGGCGCGGGATGGAAAAGAGCATGGTGTTGTCTTCGGAAAAGATGCAAATGGAAAGATTGTCACATCCGGTATCAGTAGTGGCTCGTTTAATGCCGCCACACTGCCGGATATACATTTTCGTTTTGCCGATATGCACAATCATCCAAACAATGCACCGCCGCACAGCGGGGATATTTATGGTTTTATGAGACTGGCAATCGAAACGCGCGGGTATATGCGTTTCATCGTCACAGCAAATCACACCGTTTTTTGTCTTATACCGATAGATAAAAACAAAGCTGCCAATTTCTTAAACGCATACCCGCCAAGACCGGGCATAAAAGATTCAATAACAGGCATACAATATCAACCCACTTTTCCGGAGCAAATCATAGATGAAATAAGCGAGATGAAAAGTTGGGGCGCAACAGAAGAATCCGCCATTGCGTTTATACTGGAAAAATATCAAACAGGCGTGGCTATCTTAAAGCAAAACCCGCAAGGTGTTTTTAAGCGATTGAATACGCGGGAATATGTAACTGTTAATGGTGGTAAATTGTATAAAGCGTACAATTGTCCCTGAGCAACTTTTGTAAAATTTTTCGCTTAGCCCCTCTATATTTTATGAACGAAAAATTTCATGTACGTTTGTTGATAAAATCAAAGGGAGGAATCAATGGCCGCAGGGAATAAAAAAAGCGAAAAGGATGAGATATTGATTAAGGGCGCGCGGGTGCATAACCTGAAAAACGTAACGGTCAGTTTTCCCCGCAGTAAATTTATCGTGGTGACAGGCGTGTCTGGTTCGGGCAAGTCGTCGCTGACGATTGACACGCTTTATGCCGAAGGTCAGCGGCGGTATGCAGAAAGCCTGAGCGCCTATGCCCGCCAGTTTCTCAACCGGATGAACAAACCCGATGTGGATTATATCAAAGGACTTTGCCCGGCCATCGCCATTGAACAAAAAGTGATTACCCGCACGCCGCGCAGCACGGTGGGCACGATGACGGAAGTATATGACTATTTGCGTTTGTTGTTTGCGCGGGTGGGCAAAACGATTTCGCCCATTTCGGGCAACGAGGTCAGGAAGGATGATGTAACCGATGTGGTGCAGGCCATTCAAAAACAACCCGAGGGCACGAAGGTTTTTATCCTGTCTATGTTCAGGCAGCATCGTAACAGAGAACTACGCGAAGAGCTGAACATATTGGTGCAAAAAGGTTTTTCGAGGGTAGCACTGGAAGATTCGGGGAACGGAGAAGGCATGGCCGTAAAACGCATTGAGGATTTGCTGGAAATGGAAGACAAGACTTTGCAGTCGGAACTGGGTATGGGCAAAAAGCAGGCGGGCAAAATTTATGTATTGATAGACAGGTTGGTGGCGAAGGATTTTGACGAGGATGATTTACACAGGCTTGCCGATTCGGTGGGTACGGCTTTTTACGAAGGAGAGGGCGATGTGTACGTGGAAACGGTTAGCGCTACGGGTAAGCATAATCTGTTACACTTTAATAACCGGTTTGAATTGGACGGCATTAGTTTTGAAGAACCGCAACCCAATTTGTTTTCGTTCAACAATCCGCTGGGCGCTTGCCCCACTTGCGAAGGATTTAGCCTGGTGTTGGGCATTGATGCTGACCTGGTTATTCCGGATAAACGCCTGAGTGTTTATGAGGGGGCGGTGATGCCTTGGAAGGGCGAGAAGTTGGGCAGCTGGAAGGATAGATTTGTGCGGGACGCGGCACAGTATAACTTTCCCGTGCATAAACCCATTGCTGATTTAACAAAAGCGCAGTATGATTTATTGTGGAAAGGAAGCAAATGGTTATACGGCATAAACGCTTTTTTCAAAGAGGTGGAACAAAACCTTTACAAAGTGCAGTACCGTGTGTTGTTGAGCCGCTATCGCGGGCGCACTATTTGTCCGGATTGCAATGGGTATCGGCTTCGTAAGGAAGCCCTGTATGTGCAGGTAGGTGGTAAAAATATTGGCGAGCTTTGCGAGATGCCCGTGCGCGATTTGAAGCAATGGTTTGATAAACTGAAACTCTCTACGCATCAAAAACAGGTTGCCAAGCGTATTCTGCTGGAAATAACAAACCGTTTAGATACATTGCTCAAAGTGGGGCTTGGATATCTTACGCTCAGCCGTGTGGCCAATACGTTGAGCGGCGGTGAAAGCCAGCGCATACAGTTAACACGCAGCCTGGGCAGTAACCTGACCAACTCGCTTTATATTCTGGACGAACCTTCCATCGGCCTGCATCCGCGGGACACGGACAACCTGATAAAAGTATTAAAGGAACTGCGCGACCTCAACAATACCGTGGTGGTGGTGGAACATGATGAAATGATTATGCGCCATGCCGATCATATTATAGATATGGGGCCGTTGGCTTCTCATCTTGGGGGCGAGGTGGTGGCCGAGGGAACTGCAGATGATTTGATGTATAATCCCCAAAGCCTTACGGGAAAATATCTGAGCGGGGAGTATAAAATAGAGCCGCCTGCCATGGTGCGCAAATGGAACCGGTCTATCAAAGTAGAAGGCGCAAGGCAAAATAATTTGAAGGATATTACGGTGGAGTTTCCCCTAAACGTTTTATGCGTGGTGAGCGGTGTCAGCGGCAGCGGCAAGACCACATTGGTCAAACAAATCCTTTATCCTGCCCTGCAAAAACTAAAAGGGGAACATAATGGTGAAAAGGTTGGTTTTCACAAGGCCATAACAGGTGATGTCGAGAGCATTCAGCAAATAGAAATGATTGACCAAAATCCCATCGGTAAATCATCCCGCAGTAATCCGATAACTTACATCAAGGCTTATGACGAAATAAGGGATTTGTTTTCGCGCCAGCCATTGAGCAAAATGCGCGCCTTCACCCCTAAACATTTTTCTTTTAATGTGGATGGCGGCCGTTGCGATACCTGCAAGGGCGAAGGGGAACAGGTAGTGGAAATGCAGTTCTTGGCCGATGTGCATCTGGTTTGCGAAAGTTGTCACGGGCAGCGGTTTAAGGACGAGGTGCTGGAAGTGAAATATAAAAACAAAAGCATCCATGATGTTTTGGAGATGAGCGTGGATGAAGCGATAGGTTTCTTTAAGGACGAAAAACGCATTGCCGATGCCATAAAACCCTTGAGTGACGTGGGTTTGGGATATATAAAACTGGGGCAGTCATCGGACACGCTTTCCGGTGGGGAAGCGCAACGTGTAAAGTTGGCTTCTTTTTTGGGCAAAGGCCGCAGCACCAACAAAGTGTTGTTCATTTTTGACGAACCGACAACCGGCCTGCACTTTCATGACATCAGCAAATTGCTGGCATCCTTCAACGCATTGGTAGAACAAGGACATTCGATTATCGTGATAGAACACAATACGGATGTCATCAGGAGCGCCGATTGGCTCATAGACCTTGGCCCCGAGGCCGGGGATGGCGGCGGCAACCTTGTTTTTGCCGGACGCCCTGCGGATATTAAGAAAATAAAGACAAGTTATACCGCAAAGTATATTTGATTTCCCTTTAAAACTTTGCCACGATACCCGTATAATTCTGCGGGGTGATCTGCTTCATCTCTGCCTTGATGGCGGCAGGCACTTTCAATCCTTTTATAAACTGATGAATGGAAGCCTTGGTAATGCCCTCTTTGCCGCGCGTTAATTCCTTCAACGCTTCGTAAGGGTTAGGATATTTTTCACGGCGAAGGATAGTTTGTATGGCCTCTGCCACCACCGCCCAATTTTTTTCGAGGTCATTGTTGATGGCGGTAATATTTAACAACAATTTACCCAAGCCTTTTTCAATGCTTTTGATGGCGATAATGGTATGTGCCACCGGCACGCCTATGTTGCGCAGCACGGTGCTGTCCGTCAGGTCGCGTTGCAGGCGGCTGATGGGCAGCTTGGCCGAAAGATGTTCCAGCATGGCGTTTGCAATACCAAGGTTTCCTTCCGCATTTTCAAAGTCAATCGGGTTTACCTTATGCGGCATGGCGGATGAGCCAACTTCCCCGGCTTTTGTCTTTTGTTTAAAATATTCCATACTGATGTATGTCCACACATCGCGGCAAAAATCTATTAAGATGTTGTTGATTCTTTTAATGGAATCAAAGTGAGCAGCCAGCGAATCATAATGTTCTATCTGCGTGGTGTACTGCATCCGTTGCAGGCCCAGCACATCGTTCACAAAACTGTTCCCGAATTTCACCCAATCCGTTTTGGGATATGCCACATGGTGCGCATTAAAATTGCCCGTGGCGCCACCAAACTTTGCCGCAAAAGGTATATAAGACATCAACTGGATTTGCTGCTCGATGCGCTCCACGAACACCATTATTTCTTTGCCCAATTTTGTCGGGGATGCAGGCTGGCCGTGGGTTTTGGCCAACATCGGGATGTCCCTCCATGCAGTTGCCAGTTCATGCAAATGCTTTTGCAGGTTAATGTACGCGGGCAGCAGTTCATACTCTAAACTATTTTTCCATAATAAAGGAATTGCCGTATTGTTGACGTCCTGTGAGGTTAGCCCAAAGTGAATCCACTCCTTTACATCCTTTGCATCGGTCTTGTCTAATTCTTCTTTCAGGAAATATTCCACAGCCTTCACGTCGTGGTTGGTTGTTTTCTCTATTTCCTTGATGCGGTTGGCCTCATCCTCGCTAAAGCTTGAAAGCATTTTTTTCAAATGTTTGCGCGCGGCTGCGGAGAGTTTCAGGAATTTTTTATCTGCCAGAAAAAACAGGTATTCCACTTCCACCAGCACCCGGTATTTTATCAGGGCGTATTCGCTAAAATAATCCTGCAAAGCGGTCACTTGTTTTTCATAACGGCCATCAACAGGGGATATAGATTTTAAGGACATGGTTCAATTATTTTATTATCAAAAATTTTAGACAGAAAACCAAACGGGTGCTATGTTGATTTTTCTTGATGGATGTCAACGACAGTGCTACTATCAGCTTTACTTGCGACGCTCCGTTCAACTGTGGTACTACTATCAACACATTGCGGCAACTTCATTGGTTACTACCGCGATACCTGAATTTGGTTATCTTTGCCGCGCAAAAATAAAGAAAACACGGTGGATAGAAAGGTTAGAGTAGGGATTATTAATTACCTTAATACACGGCCCTTGTTGTACGGGCTGAAATTAGCACCCATATCGGATTGGATAGAACTGGTGGAAGATTACCCGGCACATTTGGCACAGATGCTAAAGGACGGCACCATTGATGTAGGGCTTGTGCCGGTTGCCACAACGGTTCATTTACCACAATATTATATCAACGGAAAATATTGCATTGGCGCGGTGGGCGATGTGGCTTCGGTATGTCTTTTTAGCGATGTGCCGATAAAGGAAATCAAAAAGATTTACCTTGATTATCAAAGTCGCTCTTCGGTTGCCTTATTGCGTTGGCTTATTAAGCATCATTGGCATATTACGCCGGACTTGGTTCATGCGGAAGACGAGCGGTATATAGAGGAGATTAAAGGCGATGTGGCCGGGCTTATTATCGGGGATCGTGCCTTGCTGCAGCGTGACAAATCAAAATATATTTATGACCTTGCGGGCGAATGGCGGTCGGCCACGGGGCTGCCCTTTGTTTTTGCCGCATGGGTAAGTACACAGCCGCTATCCGGGGATTTTATAAAACTTTTTGATGAGGCCAATGCTTATGGCTTGCATCATCTGGACGAAGTGATTGCGGCCGCGCCCGCATTCCCTTATAATTTAAAAAAGTATTATGCGCATGATCTTAGCTATGACCTTGATGAGGAAAAGCGCAAAGGTTTGTCCATGTTCCTGAAAATTCTTGGAGAGCCTGCCACACCGGATTTTTAAAAATAAAATGAACATTTACCGTATTCATACATCATAAGAGGCATGAATATTTATGATGGTAAATACGGTATTCTTTCTTAGCTTAGCCCAAAAAGAATATGTATAAATTTGGTCGGTATTTTTTATTGATGTGTTGTCTGTGGGGTAGTAGTATGGCCTTTGCCCAATCAAAAGATAAGATGCAGTGGTTTTCCGATGCCAAACTGGGCATCTTTATTCATTGGGGTATTTATTCGGTGAATGGAGTTTCTGAGTCCTGGAGTTTTTTCAATAATTATATCAATTATCAGGACTATCGTGCGCAACTCAATGGTTTTACGGCCAAAAATTATGACCCGCAACAATGGGTGAACCTGATTAAAGCGAGTGGTGCAAAATATGCGGTGATAACATCACGCCACCATGACGGCGTGTCTTTGTGGGACAGCAAGCAACATGATGCATTGACTACGTCCAAACACAGTGCGGCAAAGAAAGACGTGTTGACGCCGTTTGTTTCAGCGTTGAAAAAATCCGGGTTGAAAACAGGTATCTATTATTCGTTGCCGGATTGGAGTCATACAGATTATGATGTTTTCACACGCGAAAGAAAGCGTTATGACATAAAACAAGACCCGCAAAGATTTGAGCGATTTATCCAATACTATCAAGGACAGTTGCGCGAGTTGAGCGAGCGCTATAAGCCCGACCTGCTTTGGTTTGACGGTGATTGGGAACACAGCGACGAAGAATGGAAGGCCAAGGAATCAAAACAATTATTGCAACAATACAATCCCAATATCATCATCAATTCGCGCCTGAAGGAACACGGGGATTATGCCACGCCGGAACAAGGCGTGCCAGTAGATAAACCCGTTTCTCCTTATTGGGAATTATGTTACACGATGAACGATTCATGGGGGTATCAGCCGTTTGACAGGAATTACAAAACACCTTATATGCTCATCCGCACGTTGGTGGATTGCATTGCAATGGGCGGGAATCTTTTACTTGACATTGGCCCTAAGGCCGATGGTTCCATTGCAGTTGAACAGGTAAATATCTTAAAGGAATTGGGGAGATGGACGACCAAGCACAGCGAGGCCATCTATGGTACAAAAGCAGGTGTCTCCGAAGAAAATTTTGCCGGGAAATCGGCGTTGTCAAAGGACGGTAAGAATTGCTATTTGTTCCTTACCACGCAACCGAAAGCACCCGTGGTTTTGCGGGGGATTGCGAGCGGGATAAAGAATATCACTGTTTTAGGACGACCGGAAAAGGTTACTTATGAAAAACAAGGCAACGATTATTATATCAATGTACCTGCTGCACTTGCGGATAAGGACATTACGGTAGTGAAGGTTTCATTTGACGAGGCGTTGCAATTAACCTCGCCCCAATTGAAAGAAGAAGTATCAAAAACTTCCGTGCCGCGGTATATTCAGGAAATTTGCTATCAGGTGAGTGTGGGGCAAAACCCGTTCAGAAATGCTGGCTTGAAGATGCACGAATCCGTTAAGTTGTCGGCAAATAATAATGAAACAGTCATTGCCAAATGGGTGCAAAAACATGCAGAAGTACTGGCCGATGCGGGCAAAGGCTTGTCTGCCGGGCATTACGACGGACTGTCGGCGTTGTCGCCCGATAAGCAAACGGTGTATCTGTTCATAAACGGTAAGCCTAACGGGCCGATTGCATTGAAGGGCATCAGCAATGGCATTGCACGTATCCGCATCGTGGGGGATGGTACACTGCTGGAACATAAGGTATATGATAAATTATATTGGAGTCCCGTGCCGGGCATTGTGTATATTGATGTTCCCAAAGAACGGCTGGATGCTAACATGACGGTGGTCGCCGTTTTATTGGATAGTCCCGTAAAGGAATTTCATAACGAGGTAAAAGCTATTGAGAGCAATTTATAAACAGGTCGTTTTTTTATTGTTCATAAATGTACTGCAGTTGAACGGAGCGTCGCAAGCAAAGCTGATAGTAGTGCAACGGCCGGGCGTATAAAAAATATAACATCGTCAAAATATGTTTTATCGCCGATGGAGAAAATAGCGGTAAACCTTCTATCAAAAAACGGTGTTTACTTTACGCGTGATGAGTTAAATTTACAACCTTAAAATGCCCGGATGGACAAGTGTTTCAAATTCGTGTTGGTAGTATCGTGCCTGGCTTTGGTGAACGGCGTGACGGCGCAACCTTTGTCAAAAAACAAAGGATTTACGCGGCAGGACACCTTGCGCGGCAGCCTGCGCCCCGAGCGCAACTGGTGGAACGTGACGCGTTATGATATATTGGTAGAGCCAGATATCCCCAACAAGACGATTAGCGGATATAATGACATCACTTTTGATGTGGTGGGCAAGTCGACCCGGTTGATGCAGATTGACTTGCAGGAACCGATGGAAATCGTGAAAGTAGAAAACCTGTTATATAAAAATCAGAAAATAGATTTTAAACGCGAAGGGAACGTGTTTTGGCTAAATGCTCCTAAGAGCGGCAGGCAAGGCAAAATAAGAATTTACTATAAAGGAACACCCCGGGCAGCCGTGAACCCGCCGTGGGACGGCGGTTGGATTTGGAAAAAGGATTCTTTGGGCAGGCCTTTTGTGAGCGTGGCCTGTCAGGGGCTTGGCGCCAGCGTGTGGATGCCCTGCAAAGATCATCAGTCGGATGAGCCGGATAAGGGCGCCACGTTGACCATCATTGCACCCGGTGATTTGACCGGCGTGGGCAATGGACGATTGGTCGAAAAGAAAAATGTGCGTCCCGGCTATACGGCGTGGACATGGAAGGTGGTCAATCCGATTAACAATTATGATATCATCCCGTACCTCGCGCATTATGTTAATTTTACCGATACGATTCAGGGAGAGAAAGGCAAGCTGGATGCAAGTTATTGGGTGCTTGATTATAATCTGGAACGGGCAAAGAAACAATTTGCCATTGTGCGTCCGATGATAAAGTGTTTTGAAAGCTGGATGGGGCCTTATCCGTTTTATGAGGACAGTTACAAGTTGGTGGAAGCACCGCATTTGGGCATGGAGCATCAAAGTGCAGTGGCTTATGGCAACGGGTATCAAAATGGTTATCGCGGAAAGGATTTGTCTGGCACGGGCTTGGGGCTTTATTGGGATTTTATCGTGGTGCACGAATCAGGTCATGAATGGTTTGGCAACAGCATTACGGCCAAAGATGTTGCGGACATGTGGATACACGAAGGTTTTACAACTTATGCTGAAGTAATGTATATCGAAGATACAAAAGGCGTGCAGGCTGGCAGCGAATATATGATTGGGCGCGAAAAACGCATCCAGAACGACATCCCCGTCATTGGGCATTATGGCGTGAACCGAGAGGGGAGTGCCGATATGTATGATAAAGGCGCGGCCATGTTGCATACCATCAGGCAGTTGTTGCAGGATGACAAACGGTTTAAAGAAATGCTGCGGGAGATAAGCCACAAGTTTTATCATAAAACCGTAACGACAAAGCAGATAGAGGATTTTATGACAAGCTACACCGGCTTGCATCTGCAAAAAGTGTTCGACCAATACCTGCGCAGCAAAGATGTTCCCGTGCTGGAATTTAAACAGGAGGGCAACGTTTATCTCTATCGTTGGGCATCCTGCATAAATGGCTTCGACATGAAAGTCAGGTTGGCTAATGGCACCTGGTTGCAGCCTGAGCGCGAATATCAAACGCTTTCAGCAAGGGAAAAGCCCGAAGTGGACAAAAACTTTTTTATATCTGTGAAATACCTGTAACCTGTCATGAGTGTTGCCATTCGCAAACAAAGTATCATATCCTCGCTGGTAATCTATCTGGGATTTGCCATCGGGATGTTAAATACGCTTTTGTACACCAACAAAGCGGGGTGGTTTACGACCGCGGAATATGGCTACACTACCTTTTTGATGCAGTCCATTATTCCCATTTTTTATTCTCTGGCATCACTTTCGATGCCGTCCTATATTTATAAATTCTTTCCGTATTATAAAGCCAATTTAAATCCCCGCGAAAATGACATGCTCACCTTGTCCTTGTTTGTCGGTTTTATTGGAGTGATATTGGTCAGTATTTTTGGACTGGTGTTTCAGGATGTAGTGGTTCGGAAGTATTCTGCAAACGGTGATTTGTTTGTGAAGTATTATTACTGGGTTTTTCCGATCGGGCTTGGTTTTACGCTCTATGGTATTTTGGAGGCGTATGCGTGGGGGCTTCACAAGTCGGTGTTCACCAATTTTCTAAAAGAAGTACAGTGGCGGCTTTTTTCCACTCTCCTCATTGTGCTGTTTATTTTCAATATTATCCCGGATTTTTCGGTTTTTATAAAGTGGTTTTCTTTTACTTATCTCGCGTTGGCGTTGATATTGTTCGGGTATTTGTTTTTTACAAAAAAGATAAATATCACTTTTAAGCTGAGCCGCGTAACGATTAAGTTTTGGCCAAAGATTAAAAGGTTTTGCACCATGCTTTATTTGGCGGGGCAGATGCCTATTTTGGCGCAGGCTTTCGATACGCTGGTCATAGCTTCCGTGTTGCCCAACGGCATGGAAAAGGCGGGCATTTTTGCTATTGCACAACTGATGACGAGTTTAGTAGCGGCGCCCCAGCGCGGTATTGTCGCGGCTTCTATCCCGCACCTCGCGCAAGCTTGGAAGGACAAAAACCTCAACTCCATCAATAATATTTACAAACGTTCGTCCATCAACCAGCTTATATTTTCTGCGTTGATATTTATCCTCGTGTTGGTGAATTATGATGATGCGATAATCACTTTCGGGTTAACGCAAAACCTGCTTTTGGGCTTCACCGCGTTTATCTTTTTGGGGCTTAACAAGGTGATAGAAATGGGCACGGGCGTAAACAATTATATCATTGGCACGTCTAACTATTGGCGCTTCGAGTTAACGACAGGGATTATTCTGGTTGCGCTGACCTTACCGTTGACATATATTTTTACCAAATCGTTCGGTATTGTAGGCCCGCCCATTGCCAGCTTGATCAGTATCATTGTCTATAACGCCATCCGTATCTTTTTCCTTTGGAAAAAATTCAGGCTGTTTCCTTTTGACAGAAAAACAATATATACCATACTGTTGACCTTGGCCGTATGGATAATGGGGTATTACTTTTTCAGGAACATGCACAGTTGGGCGGCGCTTTTCAGCCGCAGCATTTTTATGTGCGTTATTTTTGGGGCTGGCGTTTATTTTCTCAACCTCACGCCCGACCTGAAACCGGTACTTCAAGCGATTGGCAAACGTTTGGGCAGAAGGAAGTAAATGTTGGGTATTAATACAAGTCTGGAATAATAATGTCATCGCTTCTCGGTTAAATTTTGTGATAGCTTTTATTGCTCCAGATAAAGTACATCAAAAACCCTGAAAGCCTGCTTGCCGCATGCAGGGGGATATTATTTTGACTTTACAGTCTAAATCGAAAGTTAACCGTACGACATGAAGGACTGCATGTAAAAGGTCTATATTCTAATGTGTTCATTTAGTGTGTCCTTTGCGCAATATTTGATATTCTGCCATAATACGCATTTTCACGCACAAACCTGATGGCGTACAAACGCAGATCCCGATTGTCCGTAGTTGTATGGTCGAATAAAAAGTTCGGCCTCCTTGTACAAGGAGGCCGAACTTTTAGCAAATAGGTTATTCTCGTTTAACAGATGGACACTAAGCAATGGTCAGAGGCCAAAACAAGTAGCTTTTGGGCTACCTGTGATATTTTAATTGTTGTTATTATAAGCTACCTGATCGGGTTTTTCAATACGTCCGCCGCCAATGAAATGCCTCATATAATAGGAGTCGAACATATCACTGATAGTTACGCCCTTGCTGGTAGAAGAATGTACAAATTTGTTGTTGCGCAGGTAAATGCCCACATGCGACACGCCGCCGCGCGTGTTGAAAAACACCAAATCGCCTTCCCGCAGTTCCGTTGCCGGGATGCGCCTTGCCACGCCATATTGTTCACGTGCTGTGCGGGGTAATGCTACCTTATAAACCTCGTCGAAAAGTGTTCTTACAAAAGCGCTGCAATCAATGCCGCTTTTGGTAGTGCCGCCATAGCGATAGCGTGTGCCATACCATTCGTCAATGGTTTCCAGCAGGTTAAGGTTGGAAAGGCTGGTCGGCATGATGTTGAGCATGTTGCCATATTTCTGTTGCAACCAGGACGCAGTGGTGTGCAACCTTGCCTGCATGACACTCTTTTCTTGAAAATTGACTTCTTGAATATCTTGTTTTTCCGAAACGACCTGAGATATCCTTTCCAAACGGGTATCTGATTTCAGGTTGCGGGCCGAAACGGTTGCCTGTTGCATAGGCTTGACAGAGGCTGCTGCCATATCGGCAGAAACCAATGAACTTTTTTCTTTTTGATTGCGGACAGAGGACGATAACCCGGATACAGTAGAACAACTAACCAAGAAGGTTGAAACCAATACGCCGCAAATAATCCTTATAGCCACCATAGTTTAGATAGTCAAACTGATTTTATCAATCAAACACGGCTAAGCCGCGATACACGTTCCTATAAACGCATTTTTGGACGTTATATTGTGGAACATTTTAAATTTTTTTCAAAAGATTTTGTAATATGCTAATAATCAAATTATTGTATCTATATATTTTTTTGGATAAAATAGTTTTTACAGGAGTTGGAGGTGATAAGAATAGGCGATGGGCACAAAAAAACCGCCCAAAGGCGGTTCTTTATTTCATCGGATAAGATTTTTTTAGAATTTGAAACCTACGGATACACCAAAGGCGGCGTTTCTGGTTTTTTCAATGTCTTTGTGCAGGTCGGTCAAGCCTAAATCTGCGTTAAGTGCCGCGTAAACCCCGTTGCTAAGTTTGTAGCCTACATTAAACTTGGCACCGGCGTCAACTGTATTGTAGCCGGCGTCTTTAAAACTCCCACTAATAGTTTTTCCGCCTGATTCTGCCTTAACGTCACCAACACCGAATCCCACATAAGGGCCTACGCCTAACAATAAATTACCTGTGCCAACAGTTGGTTGATATTGGAAAGTTATGGGAACCTGAATATAGTTGTGCTTTAAGGTAGCGTTGATAAGACCATCACTTTTAGCCCCGTATTGGATATAATTTACGGCAGGTTGCACATAAAACTCATCACCTATGGCGATATCATAGTTCACGCCAGCCTGAAAGCCTGCTTTCATTTTGAGGTCGTCACTTGCATTTTTACCCACGATGTTCGAGAAGTTTACACCTGCCTGAACACCTAATCCTTTCTGTGCGTTTGCAGCCACGGTAATAGAAGTTACAGCTGCAAGAATCAATAAACCTTTTTTCATAAATATAAATTTTTGTTTAAGATGATAATGTGTTTTCAAAGGTTGTTCTTTCAATTCTTAAAGTTTCTTTAAAGTGAAAACCGGTGCACGCGGTTCGCAATTTTTAGAACTAAAGATGATTAACCAAATTGCATGCCTAAAGTTCGGGCAATTGAAAAATATTTTATTAAATTGATTATAGTCAATATTTTATAGATATAATAGTGTCTAATTTTAGCTATATACATAACTTTGCCAAAGTGCCTGAAAAAAACAAATACATAATGTATAAGTTATTTGTGCGTATTTCATAAAATCTCCCTATCTTTGCAGCCCTAAAATTTGTATGTCTAAACAACCCTTAATAAAACAAGATGGTGTTATCCTGGAAGCCTTGTCCAACGCAATGTTCAGGGTGAAACTGGAGAACGGGCATGAAGTTTTGGCGACAATCTCCGGTAAAATGAGGATGCACTATATCCGTATTTTGCCCGGCGACAAGGTTGGGCTGGAAATGTCCCCTTACGATTTGTCAAGAGGCAGGATTATTTTCAGGTATAAATAATTGGTTTAACACTTTTTAAAAAATAAAACGATGAGAGTAAGAGCATCTATAAAAAAGCGCAGCGCCGATTGCAAAATCGTTCGTCGCAATGGGAAGCTTTATATCATTAACAAAAAAAATCCGCGCTTTAAGCAAAGGCAGGGTTAAGGCGATAAGCCTGAAAGAGCGGAAATCGGAAGCCCCTTTTCTTACAGGGTGTCCGGGTTTTCCTAACTGGCAGGCTCAATCATAAATCAAAAATTAAAAAAAGAAAATAGAATTATGGCACGTATTGCCGGTGTGGACTTACCAAAAACGAAAAGGGGTGAAATCGGTCTTACCTATATATATGGTATAGGCCCTTCTACCGCTAAGTACATCCTTGATAAAAACAACATTAGCCGCGACAAGAAGGTTAACGAGTGGAACGATGAAGACTTGAATGCTATCCGTTCTACCATCACCGAAGAGTTTAAGGTGGAAGGCCAGCTTCGCAGCGAGGTGCAAATGAACATCAAGCGTTTGTTGGACATCGCATGTTACCGCGGTTTGCGCCACAGAAAGGGGCTTCCCGTTCGTGGACAACGTACTAAGACCAACAGCCGTACCCGCAAAGGGAAACGTAAGACCGTTGCAGGTAAGAAGAAGGCTGCTAAGAAGTAATACTGATACGAGCATTGCGCCGGATTTGTCCCGAACCTTGGTTTTGGACAAGTTGGGTGCAATTGTATATATACAGCACCAGAAAATACCTTGCCGGTTACGGATGCCGGGGTGCGGGTGGAGGATTGGCAAGGGGCATCTTGCAAAAGCAGGATAGCTTTTTATAAATATCAAAAGATTACCTCAAAGATTCATTATGGCAAAAGCACAGCTCAGCGCAAAAGCCGCTGCAAAAAAAAGGAATGTGAAGGTGGACGCTTATGGCGATGCCCACATTTCCGCAACGTTTAACAACATTATTATCAGCCTTACCAACAAGAGCGGTCAGGTTATTTCCTGGAGCAGCGCCGGTAAAATGGGCTTCCGCGGTTCTAAGAAGAACACGCCTTACGCAGCCCAAATGGCCGCCGCCGATGCCTGCAAAGTGGCATTTGACGCAGGCTTGAAAAGGGTTGACGTATTTGTAAAAGGCCCCGGTAGTGGTAGGGAAGGTGCTATTCGTTCTATTTCTCAATCCGGTATTGAGGTTGTGATGATTAAGGACGTGACCCCGTTGCCGCACAACGGTTGCCGCCCGCCCAAAAAGAGAAGGGTATAATTTGATTTATAAGCTAATGGCCATCTGCCGTTAGCTTTTGACATATTTTGAGCCAGTTTGGTTTCATTTTTAAAAAAGGGCTTCCAATTAATTTTTTAAAAAGCTTTTTAACGATTGGAGAGCCGGTTTCTAAAAAAGCTTAAATGAAAGTATAATTATGGCACGTTACAATGGTCCAAAGACCAAAATCTCCCGTATTTTCGGTGAGCCTATCTTAGGCAATGGTAAATGGTTGGGTAAGAACAGCAACCCGCCCGGTATGCACGGTGAAAAGCGCAAGCGCAAAACCCTTGGGGAATACGCTTTGCAGCTTCGTGAAAAACAAAAGGCAAAATACACTTACGGTGTATTGGAAAAACAATTCCGTAAAACTTTTGAAGAAGCTAACCGCCGCAAAGGCATTACCGGTGAAAACCTTATTAAATTACTTGAATCACGTCTTGACAATACCGTGTTCCGCATGGGCATTGCACCAAGTCGTCCTGCCGCACGTCAGCTCGTTAGCCACAAGCACATCGAGGTAAACGGTGAAGTTGTGAACATCCCGTCTTATTCCCTGAAACCCGGTGATGTGGTGTCTATTAAAGAAGGCAGCAAGGCAAGGACCTCTATCACAAGCGTGGTAAGCCCCAAAAATCCTAAGTTCACTTGGGTGGATTTCAACGAGGCAGAAATGAAAGGTACTTTCATCACTTATCCTGAAAGGGAAAGCGTTCCTGAAAACATCAAGGAACAATTGATTGTGGAATTGTACAGTAAGTAATTTATTGAAGGTGGAATGCACTGCATTCCCTTTTATCATTTTAAATCATCTGAAATATGGCAATTTTAAATTTTCAGCAGCCAGATAAAATTATCCTGCAAAAAGCTTCCGACTTTGAAGCCCAGTTTGAGTTTCGCCCGTTGGAGCCCGGCTTTGCGGTTACTATTGGTAATGCTTTGCGCAGGGTTTTGCTCAGCTCTTTGGAAGGGTATGCCATCACCGGCATCAAAATCGAAGGGGTTGACCACGAGTTCGCAACCATTAAAGGTGTTAGCGAAGATTTAGTGGAAATTATCCTGAACCTGAAACAAGTTCGTTTCAAAAAGATTGTTGACACGGACATTACCGTAGATAAAATTTCTCTTTCGGTAAAGAACCAGGAAACATTCACCGCCCAAATGATCGGGGATGCTACCCAGTCTTTCCAAATCATGAACCCCGAGTTGCTGATTTGCACTTTGGATTCTTCTGCTAAGTTGGATGTAGAGCTGACTATCGGCAAAGGCCGCGGTTATGTTCCTTCTGATGAAAATGCAGTAAAGGATGCTCCCGTAGGTTATATTCCCATTGATTCTATTTTTACGCCTATCAAGAACGTAAAATACAGCATCGAGAACACACGTGTGGAACAACGCACGGACTACGAAAAACTGTTGATGGAAGTGGTTACCGATGGTACCATTCATCCGGAAGAAGCTGTAAAGCAGGCAAGCCGTATCCTTATTCAACACCTGATGATTATTACCGATGAGAACATCACCTTCGGTACTAAGGAAGAGAAAAAGGAAGATATGGTGGACGAACAAACCCTGCAATTGCGCAAGGTGTTGAAGACCCCGTTGGAAGACCTCGACCTCTCTGTTCGTGCCTTCAATTGCCTGAAAGCTGCTAAGATTAATTCTTTGAGCGAACTGGTGCAATACGAGCAGGAAGATTTGATGAAGTTCCGCAACTTCGGTCAAAAATCACTTTCTGAAATCGAGCAGGTGCTTCATGAAAGAGGCCTTAGCTTTGGCATGGATTTGCAAAAGCTGGGTATAGATAAAGAAGATTATTAGTTTAACCAGAGTAGGCTATAATTCCTTGACACGGTATAGCCGAATTATTTTAACCGATTTGTGTTTGGGGCGATAAACCTCAATCTCAAATCTCAAATTTAAAGTCATGCGTCACGGAGACAAAATCAAAAATTTAAGCCGCACGAAAGCGCACAGGGATGCACTGTTATCCAACCTGTCCTGTCAACTGATTCAACACAAACGTATCGTAACTACTTTGGCCAAGGCAAAAGCATTACGTGTTTATGTAGAGCCTTTGATTACCAAGAGCAAGGATAACACAACACATCAGCGTCGTATCGTGTTCAGTCATTTGCAGGATAAGGAAGCGATCAAGGAATTGTTCGACAACATTGCCGGTAAAGTAGCGGGCCGCCCCGGTGGTTATACCCGCATCATCAAACTGGGCATTCGTCCCGGTGATGCCGCTGAAAAAGCGATGATTGAGTTGGTTGATTACAACGAAATTTACGGTAAGGGCGTAGGCGAAGAAAAAGCCGCAGCAAAGAAAACTCGTCGTCGCAGCAGTGCGAAGAAGAAGACAGAAACCGCGGCTTCCGCAGAGGTAGAAACTCCGGTGGCCGAGGCAGAACCCGTAGTGGAAACTGTACCTGAAGTTGCAGAAGAAACTACCGCTGCTGCACCTGAAGCTCCCGCAGCCGAAGAAACAAAAGAAGAAGGTAGCGAGGAAGCAAAAGCTTAATCACGAACTACTTCTAAAATAAAATGGCCCCGCAAAAGCGGGGCTTTTTTGTGTTTGTGATATTTGAGGAAATAGGGTGTTGGCTTATGATACAATATTCGTTACTAACGTTTTTTCGAAAATTACCGAAAGCTTGAAATATGCATCTTTCTTTCCTTTATTTATTAACGGATGTTTTTATAAATTGCACCCAAACGAAACAGATACTCCTAAAAGAGAGTTTTGAATATGCTTAGGAAGATAAAGGATGGAGACGAGGTTGCATTTGGAAAGATTTATAAGGAATACTTTCCGAAACTGTTGAATTATATATACAGCAAGACCCAATCCAGTTTCCTAGCAGAGGAAGTAACCCAGATTACTTTTATTAAACTTTGGCAGAATAGATCCCGAATTAATGAAGATATACCAGTTGAAGTGCAATTGTTTCGCATTGCCAAGACCTCCCTTATTGATGAAATAAGAAAGCAAAATAATTTAATAGCAGCGATTAAGGAGTTTTCAAAATATCCTGTTTCCGGAGAATTATGGAATCAGATACAATTGAGGGAAATCAATACAATTCTTCAAAGAGGTATGGAAAGTATGCCTCCTGCTCGTAAAAAAATTTTTATGTTGAGTAGAATAGAAGGTTATTCAAATAAAGAAATTGCAGAGGAGCTTTCCGTCTCGTTAAAAACGGTTGAAAAGCATATTACATTGGCCATTAAGCAATTAAAAAAATATTTTTTGATACTCATCATCATTGTGCAAAGATTATTTGTTCCTTAATTAAGGGATGAAGGTTTTTAAAACGTATTTATAAAAATGATAAGAAAAAGTGCTATACAGAATTTTTTGAGAGGGCCTTTAGCCCTTGAAGAAAGCGAGGCTATTGCCCGTTATTTGGAAGAACATTCTGATGCGCTCTCATCTTTTCTTAATGAAGAAGATTGGCAGGCCTTTCTTTCTGCGTATGATACCAAGGAACACAAAATTGAGACAGGCATAAATGATGAATCTATATTTTTCATGCAAGAGCCAAAAAGAAAACTTCGCGGGAAGATTATAGGGATAAGTATTGCCGTTGCTGCTTCCGTTATGATCATTTTTGGTATTTTATTATTTTTTTATTCTCAAAAGGATAAATCTACTGGGCAGGACTATGAATTGTTTGTAAACAGAGGATTTGATTCATCATCTTTTATGTTGAAAGATGGTACAAAAGTGCATCTGGCTTCTAATAGTAGTTTGAGGTTTGAAGTAACACAGAACAATGAACGATTGGCAACGCTTGACGGCGGGGCATTTTTTGCTGTAAAAAAAGATAGCGTGCGGAAATTTATTGTAAAAGCACAGGAGGTTTATTCAACTGTGTTAGGAACTTCGTTCTCGGTGCAGGCAGATAAGTCTGATTCTTTGATAAAGGTTAGTTTATTTACAGGGCGGTTGTCAGCGCAATATATTTCGGATAGCATCTATAAGAAAAAATATATCTTAAACCCCGGGGATGTCTATTATTACTCAAAAAATACACAACAAGATAGGGTCGAAAGCTTCCAGATACCACAAAAAATCAGCAAACCAAGGAAAAAAGAAAGTACTGTTGATGAAGTGACAAAATTAGATTCACCCCGAAATCAATGGTATATGTTTAACAATCAACCGCTGAATGAGGTTTTTGATCAATTAAGCAATATATATGGCGTCAATATCAGCTATAACAAGGGGGACTTAAGCGGGCTAACCTTTATCGGTAAAATTGATAAAACGGATACCTTGGAACAGGTATTGGAATATCTTTCTCGGTTAAATGGACTAAAACTATCGAAAGAAGACAAGTCATATATAATCAGCAAATAAAGACATATAGTCCAATTAATTCAACCGAAATACCGTTGCATACCCGGTAGCAAACCGCTTTATTTATATCAATATAGAAGACATGTAATGACGGGTTCTCGAATATTCTAAAATCCAAAACGGTTTGTTTCAAAAAAAATCAATGCCAGAGGTAGGGTTAATCTTTTTTAGCACGTATTGTTTATAGATTGTTTGGGAAATGGTTCAGATTGCTATTCAAACTTTAATTTTTTAATTATGTTTCATTATTTGTTTTTCCTGAAATGGAAGCGCTCTGTTTTGGTTTTTTGTGCCATATGTATTACAGATATAGTTTTTGGACAGACCCCTAACTTAGTAAAAGGATATGTCCGTGATGAAGAAGGAAGGCCATTGACAGGGGCTTCGATTGTTGTTAGCAATATGCGCTCTGGTTTTACATCCGGAACGGCATCTGATTCTACGGGCTACTTTGAGTTTAGGCATCTGCCTGTAGGTGACTCATATTCATTTAGTATTTCTAATACAGGATATACGGAAGAAAAACTCTCGGGGTATAAAATCAAAGAAGACTCTAATATTTCCCTATTAATAAAATTAAAGGAACAAATAAGAGGCTTAGATGAGGTAATCGTGATTGGGTATGGCACACAACGGCGTAAAGATGTAAATGCGGCTATTGTTTCGGTGAGGCCAGAGCAGCTTGATAAGACTTCCCAACCCTCCATTGACAACATGCTTCAAGGGCAGGCATCCGGGGTTACCGTAACCAATGCCAATGAACCGGGTGGTGGGGTTTCGGTATTAATCAGAGGAGCCACCTCTGCAGCGGCCGGGAACGGCCCGTTGGTTGTAATCGATGGGTTCCCTGTTATTTATGATGCAGTTGAGCCCGGTAGTGGTAACAAGTATTATAATGGAGGGAGGGGAGCATTGAATGATATAAACCCTAATGACGTAGCGTCCATTCAGGTGTTGAAAGATGCTGCAGCCACGTCAATATACGGTGCCAGGGGAAGTAATGGTGTTATCTTGATTACTACAAAAAGAGCTAAGATTGGCTCTGTGGTAGAGGCATCGTTAAACACTTCTGTTCAGGCTATAGCCCGGCGTCCGAGATTACTTACTGCAAAAGAGTTCCTGATAGAGCAAAACCGATATATGTATGAATTGTATCTTCAGCAAAACAATTTAGCCCCATATGGAGGGGTAAACCCTTCGTTGGTGCCCCCCTTTGTACCTCTCAATTCTGATGAATTGATTGCCGCTACCGGGGATGGTACCGATTGGTATGACCTCATTACACAAAAGGGAACAGTCAATCAGTATAACATAAGTGTAGCCCAGGGCACCGAAGCCGCCAAGATGTATTTTTCGCTAAATTATTTTAAACAAGACGGTGTTGTAAAAAACACAGGTTTGGAAAGGGTTACCGCCCGGTTCAATTTTGATCAGCGAATTAAGAAATGGTGGGATTACGGAACATCTATCAGTGCAGCTTCAACGCAGTCCAGGAATTCTCAGTTGGGGGATGGTAGAGATGCAGACGCGGGAATGATAGAGTCTGCTTTAAATTATAGCCCGCTTATTGCACCCGAGCGGGATTCAATCTCTGGCAAATGGATAGAAGATCCAAAACAACCCCTTTTGGCTCATCCGCTTTCTTATCTGGATATTACTGATAAAACTAAAGCATACAGATTTCTGGGTAATATATTTACTAATTTTTACTTTACATCAAACAGGGATATATGGCTAAAGCTTTCTTATGGTGCGGATATTCGTAGTAGTGTAAGGAATAGCTATTATCCAACAACAAGCCGATATGGTAGCCAAGTAAATGGAGAAGCTAATATAAACAGGGCAGAGCGGACTGATTATGTGTCTGATATTACATTCAATATTAACAAAAAGCTTGGCGAACTACATAAATTAGACGGAGTAGCGGGCTATTCTTATCAAAACTATAACGGACAGGGATCGGGCGCACGTGCCCAGGATTTCACTACCGATATACTATCTTATGATGCTATACAAGCAGGATCCCAACAACCTGTTGTCAGTTCTTACAGGGACAGACATATTTTGGTGTCTTACTTCTCAAGGCTACAATATGCTTTTAATGAGAAATATATTGTCATGGCGTCAGGTAGAGTGGACGGTAGCGATCGCTTTGGTGCTAATAACCGCTATGCGTTTTTCCCGTCAATTGCGCTTGCATGGCGGGTGTCAGATGAATCGTTTCTTAAAAATATAACAGCTATCTCTGATCTTAAATTGAGAACCAGTTTAGGGCAGGTAGGCAATGAGAATATTCCAAATGATGCTGCATCTGAATACTATGTCTTTGGTGGCAGGAATTATTATTTTAACGGGAATTTATATCAAGGGGTAAACTTAAGTAAATTGGGCAATCCCGATCTTAAATGGGAGACTACTACAGAGTTTAATGCAGGTTTTGATTTCGGCCTTTTTAAGAACAGAATCACGGGCAATTTCGATTTCTATGTAAAAAACATAAAAGATCTTTTGAGTTACAGGGCACTTCCCCAAAGCTCAGTAGTGAGCTCTATCCCTTGGAATATCGGGAGCACACGGGGGCATGGTTTTGAGTTTACTTTGAACACATTGAATATTATTAATCCTTTGAGATGGAACACCATTTTGACCTTTACCGCTTATCGCGATCGATGGAAAGAAAGGGATCCCAAAGTAATGCTGCAACCTTATCAGGGCATTAATGATCCGATGACGGCTGTTTATGCACTCATTCCATACGGAATTAAACAGTTTGGGGAAAGCACGCCATCTATGCCCGCGCTGCTACCAGGTCAGCAAAAATTTAAAGATGTGAACGGTCTTGATGAAAGCGGGAAACTTACTGATGAACCGGACGGCATCATTAATCAGGCCGATGTAGTATATATGGGAACCCGGGCGCCAAAGTTCACTGCCGGTTTAAATAATATCATAGAGTTTGAAAATTTTGAAGTAATGGCTTTTCTATATGCATCCGTAGGGGGATTAAAATGGCCGACTACATATATAGAGCATGGTGTGCTGGGTAGTTATGGCACGCAACGGTTTAGGGACAATTTTAATTTTTTGAAAGAGGTTAAAGACCGATGGACATCAGATAACCCAAGCACCACCATGCCCAGTGGCGAAGTAAACAGCTATAGTTCATACGGTAGTCCTTATTGGCAGGATGCTTCCTATCTGAGGTTAAAAACAGTTTCACTCGGTTACAACTTTCCCAAGGGGTTGTTGCAACGTTGGGGCATGCAAAATCTGAAGGTCGTGATTGGTGCGCAGAATTTATTTACGATTACCGAATATACCGGGTTAGATCCGGAAGTAGAAAATAGCAGAGCTGCCTATCCTTCACAGAAAACGTTTTATGTGGGGGTGAACTTTAGGTTTTAGTCTTTGTGTGATTTAATCACAGTTTAGCGGGACAAGTTTTTGTTCAAAATCAATAAAAAGAGAAAGATGAAAAGAATAATATTTCCATTAATGATATCGGTAGCGTTGCTGGTTTCTTGTGAAAGGAATCTTGATCCGGAACTGCCAGGTACTATAAATACTTCAAATTTCTTCAAGACGTCAGAAGATTTAAGTGCTGCGGCAACTGCAATATACCATGAGTTGCGTTTAGGTGGTTGGTCTTCTTATCTTTTTTGTGATGGTAGTTCTTTCGTGATGGATGAAGTGGCAACGGGCGAATGGACGACGAAATGGGCATGGTCTAATTTTTTAAATGGAAATTGGATTATCAATGAGGCTATGACGGTGGGGTTTTATAACTGGTTAAATCCTGCGGTGACAAGGGCCACTTATACTTTGGCAAAAATGGAAGAATCGCCGGTTGCGCCGGAATCTAAAAAGGTAATAATGGCAGAGGTAAGGGCGCTTAGGGCCTTTTTTGTGTACGATCTATACCGTTTTTATGGGCCACTTCCTTTAATTACGGATTATGCCCATGCCTTGCAACCGGATCCGGATTACAAACCTGCACGGCCTTCGGAACAAGAGATGGAAACTTTTATTGTGAACGAATTAAGGGCTGCGGCCGATGATCTTCCTGTGTCACAGCTTGAATTTGGAAGGGTGACGAAAGGCGCAGCGCTTCATTACCTGCTAAAGTTTTATATGAGAAAGAAAAGTTGGAGCGAGGCTGTTGATATTGCCAACGAAATTATTAACCTAAATTATTATCAGTTACAAAATGATTATGCAAAAATATTTAGTGCCGATAACAAAGGCAATAAAGAAATAATTTTTGCTGTAACCGCAGAAGCACGTGATGGGTTTGGAAATCATACCTATGTCAACATCCTGCCGGGAGATTTTCAGTCACCGAACGGTAGTTCGCAGTCATTGGATGGTTGGAATGGGCACAGGATGCCTTGGGAGTTTTATGACACTTTTCAAGAAGAAGATCAAAGGCGTAAACTTGCTTGGTCTCAATATACTAATAAGTCTAATCAGACTGTAAACCTAAGAAATACCGATATCGGGGCTTTACCTTTAAAGTATGGAATCGACCCTCAGGCCTTCGGGATTTGGGCGGGCAATGACAAAGTCTTGGATAGATATGCAGAGGTTTTATTATTTAAAGCGGAAGCGCTGAACGAGTTAAATGGCCCTAATCAGGAAAGTATCAATTTAATTAACCAAGTAAGAGGGAGGGCATTTGGAACACCAACGGGGGTACTTCCTTCTCTGACGATATTGGATGAAAAATTCGATAATCCTATTGATGGGAATAAGGCAGGTATTTTTAATATGAATAAATATGATGCCGCCGCCGCTTGGAATTATTCTATAGATAATGCCGATAAATTGGGTAATGGCAATGCTTTAAAAATTGATGTGGGAACTTCCGGGAGTGAATTTTGGGCTTTACAGATAAGAAATGAAACTTTTAACTATGAGGCCGGAAGGAAATATAAAACCACTTTTACTGCCCTGTCAGATAAGAACATCAGCTTTGAACTTAGATTTGAAAATGGATTTGATTATATAAGAACGATAACGCTGGAAGCCAATAAGCTTACACATATCGAGGTGGAAACTTCCGAGTCCTACAAGACAGGCAACACTGCCAACGTAATGCTGGCATTGGGCAATTCGGGCTCCAATTACACTTTATGGGTTGATGATTTTAAAATCGTATCCATAGAAAAGCAGTTGGGTCAAGAAACTTCCCATTCGCTAAAATTATCAGAGTTCCCCAATAAGGAATCATTACGGGAGCATATTCTAAAAGAAAGAGGCTGGGAATTTTGGTATGAAGGTAAGCGCAGGGACGATTTAATACGGATGGGAAAATATGTGGAGGAAGGAAGAAAACACGCATACAATTTTTCCGAGAAGAATTTGCTGTTCCCAATTCCACAGGGTGCTATTGTGGAAAACCCTAATTTAAAACAAAATCCAGGGTATTAAGTAATTGACCAAATAAAAATTTTGAAGTATGAAATTTCTATACAGTATTGGTTTGTTGTTAGTGCTATTATCTTCCTGTGTCAAGAAATGGGGTGAAAACCCAAAGAGTGTTATTGACTCTGTTAAGGTCGCATATCCAATCTCGGTAGACCAGTTGCAAGGCAGAGATCCATTTATATTGGCGGACGAGGTTTCAAAAACATATTATCTTACATTTAATAACCAGCCGCACTTTAGAATGTATAGTAGTAAGGATTTGAAGAACTGGAAAGATGAGGGGTTTGTTTTTAGTGCAAATGCCGATTTTTGGGGTAAGCAGGATTTTTGGGCACCAGATTTATATATGTACCAAAATAAGTACTATATTTTCGCTACGTTTTCAGCTCCATCGGTCAAAAGAGGCACTTCCATATTGGTTGCAGATAAACCTACCGGACTATTCGCGCCATTGGAGAATCATGCAGTAACCCCTTCTGATTGGACGAGTTTAGACGGAAGCCTTTTTGTGGACGAATCCGATGTCCCGTGGATCATATTTAGTAGGGAGTGGTTGGAAGTTACAGATGGGTTGATTTATGCCCAACGTTTAGCCTCCGATTTGAAAGCCGCAATGGGAGATCCTATACTCTTGTTAAATGCATCGGCTGCGCAGTGGACGGCACCCATCACATCAGGAAATATAACAGGCTATGTAACTGATGCGCCTTATCTGTATAAAACAGATGGGGGTAAGCTGCAAATGCTGTGGTCAAGTTTTGATAAAAATGGAAAATATGCCATTGGTGTAGCAGAATCTGAATCCGGCACTATTGAAGGGCCTTGGAAACACCTGCCGGCCCAACTCAATAATGACGATGGAGGGCATGCTATGATCTTCAAAGGATTTGACGGGCAAAAATATATTTCCTATCATGCTCCTAACTCTGGTACTTCGCGACCGAAGATTATCAAAGTTCAGGAATCCAATAGAACCGTGGTAATTGACAACTGACATCCTTCTTTATAATACTTTTTTAATGTATGTTTTTTGAAATGGATATGAATCGGCGTATAAAAATAATTGGTGTGTGTGTCGTAGCGTTATGTATAGCTTTTTCATACATATCGTGCAATAGCGTTAAGCAGAGTGTTGATAAAAAGGAGAAACCTACAGTTATTGATATAGGTCAGATGTTGTTAAGAGATCCCTTTATCTTTTACGATAAAAGGAGCCGTTATTATTATACCTATGCTAATAACAGGCCGGCGATAAAAGGATACAGAAGCAAAGATCTCAACACCTGGGAAGACCTGGGAAAGGTATTTGTAGCCGATGCGGATTTTTGGGGGAAATATGATTTCTGGGCACCCGATTGTTATTACTATAAAGGAAAGTACTACCTGTTCGTTACATTCTCCGGAGTAAATAAAAAAAGAGGCACTTCTGTTCTGGTGTCCGATATCCCGTACGGGCATTTTAAGCCATTGGTGAACGCGCCTGTTACGCCCAAAGACTGGATGTGCCTGGATGCCGCTTTGTATATAGATAAGGACGATAAACCCTGGATGATTTTTTGCAGGGAGTGGTTGGAGGTCTCTGATGGTGAAATTTACGCGCAACGCCTAAGTCTTGATCTGAAAACGACTGTAGGCGATCCCGTTCTGCTGTTCAAAGCAAGCGCCGCACCATGGGTAAAAGGTATTTATTCAAAAGAGCATGATAAGCATGGGAATATTACTGATGCTCCTTTTATATACAGGATGAAAGATAATAAGTTGCTCATGCTGTGGTCAAGCTTTGATGTAAATGGGAAATATGCCATGGGCGTAGCCTATTCATCGTCTGGCAGGGTAGAAGGTCCGTGGCGACAATCGGCTACCACGCTTAATAATGATGATGGCGGACACGGCATGTTATTCAAAGCAAAAAATGGGGGTTTAAAAATATCTTACCATGCTCCCAATAGCAGAACGGAGAAACTCACTATAAAGAGCGCGAGAATTGAAAACGGGATCCTCAGGATAGAGTAGCAGTAAAAAAGGATTTAATTACTGACTTATGTTAATCATAAGAGTTGTACTATTGCCAAAAAATTGATATTGCCCTAAAAAGATACGATTATGATACAAAGAATTTTGCTTGCAGGCTGTTTAACGCTCTTTACGCTTAACTCTATTGCTCAAAACCAAATCATTCCGATAGAGACGCAGGATGCTGCCTTGGTTTTGGAAACCAAACAAAAGGACGCGCTTAAGATTACTTATTTCGGAAAGGCATTACAAAATAACAAGGACTACGGGCTTCTATCATCGTTGCCGGAATATCGTATAGACCGTGCCTTGTCCAACAATAATGCGTTCATTGCAGCGGGAACGAACACTAATTTTGTAGAACCTGCTATTGCAGTGAAACATGCGGATGGTAATAATTCCCTGGATCTGCGCTATCAAAAACATACTACGGTGCAGAATACTGACGGCTCAACGCTTACCACTATATTTCTGAAAGATGCGGTGTATCCGTTTTATGTAGAATTATATTACCGTGCATGGAAAAATGAAAATGTGATTGAGCAATGGGCTTCTTTCCATCATACCGAAAAAACAAAAGTGGTACTGAATAAATATGCCTCAGCTAATCTTTATTTTTTCAATAAAGATTATTATCTCACTTCTTACAATGGAAACTGGGCCAAGGAAATGCGGCCTGTTGTTTCGCATTTGCAGCAAGGGATGCACACTATCGAATCGCGCTTGGGCTCAAGGGAAAATCTGGTAGGTTCCCAAAATTTCATGCTTGCTTTTGACCGCCCGGCAACCGAAAATACAGGAACTGTGATGATAGGCCAGCTGGCATGGAACGGCAATTATCAGCTACAATTTGAAACGGACAATTATAAAAATCTGCATTTAGTTACGGGCATCAACCCGTTTCAATCTGCGTATGAGCTAAGTGCCGGACAGGTTTTTGAAACGCCTAAACTCATCTACACCATATCTTTTAATGGTACGGGTGAGGGGAGCAGGAATTTGCAAAGATGGTTGCGTAATCACCAGATATTGGATGGAAATGGTGAACGTCTTACGTTACTAAACAACTGGGAAGCGACTTATTTTGATTTTGACCAGAATAAATTAGTAGGGTTATTTAAAGGTGCCAAGGATTTGGGCGTTGATATGTTTTTGTTAGATGATGGATGGTTCGCCAATAAATACCCCCGCAACAGCGACACACAAGGTCTGGGGGACTGGCAGGAAAATAAAACTAAACTGCCGGATGGCATTCCTTATTTGGTAAAGGAAGCCGGAAAAGCAGGTATCCGGTTTGGGATATGGATAGAGCCTGAAATGGTAAATCCCAAGAGCGAGCTATATGAAAAACATATTGACTGGGTATTGCGCGAACCTGCGAGGCCGGAAATATATTTCAGAAACCAGATGGTGCTGGATTTGACCAATCCCGAAGTGCAGGATTTTGTCTTTGATGTCGTGGACGGTTTGTTTAAAAAGAACCCTGAACTGGCCTTTATCAAATGGGATTGCAATGCGCCCATATTCAATGGTCACTCAAAATATCTAGAGAAAAAGAATCTGCCCCAATCGCACCTGTATGTTGAATATACCAAAGGGCTTGAAAATGTCTTAAAGCGCATTCGTGCCAAATATCCCAAAGTGCCCATGATGCTTTGCTCTGGCGGTGGCGGGCGCACGGATTATAACATGCTGCAATATTTTACGGAGTTTTGGCTAAGCGATAACACCGACCCGTTAGAACGAATCTTTATGCAATGGGACTATTCCTATTATTACCCCGCCATTGCTATGTGCAACCATGTTACCGACTGGGGAAAGCAGCCGCTCAAATATAAGGTAGATGTGGCTTCTATGGGCAAGCTCGGTTTTGACATCAAAGCAAATGAACTGTCTGCGGATGATATAGCTTTTTGTAAGCAGGCTGTTGCTAATTATAACGGCTTTAAAGATATTATCTGGCATGGGGATATGTACCGCCTGATGAGTCCTTACGAAAACGACATGGCTTCACTTCTGTTTTTAAATGCAGATAAGTCAAAAATCGTAATGTTCAGTTATCTTACTAACTGGCGTTATATTGCTGAATCCTCAGCAAGACCTGTAAAGCTACAAGGACTTGATGCGGCCAAACAATATAAAGTCAGAGAGTTGAATTTATATAAGAATCAAAAATCGCCTATTAACGAAACCAAGGTTTACAGTGGTGATTTTTTAATGAAGGTTGGCTTTAACCCACAGGTAAATCAGCAGCGTGCCAGTGTGGTTTTATTATTGGAAGAGGTATAAACAATGTTTTGATTCGAGCGAAAGTGTCTATCGGAAGTTTTAGAACTTAGATAATATTATTAAACAAAAACAGGCAACTTTTTAAAGTTGCCTGTTTTTTTATGAGTGGATGTGTTAGAAAATATCTTATCCGAAAATACCTTTACGCAGACTTCTGATACCTTCTCCAATTTTGAAGCCGTTGTGGTAAACTTCCACTTTGTAGTCTCCGGCTTTAAACCCGTCGCTGCTCCTGATGGGGAAGGATACTCCTTTGCGTGTGCCTTGTTCATATTCAACGGGGACTTTTGCCGTAAAGTTGCGGTCTCCGTCCTGACGGGTGGTCATGGCACCAGAACCCAACTCGGTATTTTGTATAATATTTCCGTTCGGGTCAGTTACGATGACATACAAATCAGCGGGGCCTGAAGTGGTTATTCTGTTTTCAATGTTGAAATTAACGTTTAATTTGTCCACTTTTTTGGCGCGTATGGTTTCTTTTTCCTTTCCGTTCCTTTTTTCTTTGAGTGGGATGATGCTGATTCCGGAGGCACTTAAAGTGCTGCCCACGTCAACGGTATTGGCCAGTTCTTCGTTTTCGGAGGTACGCATGGCCAGATTTTGGTTAAGGACTGATTTTTCCTCATTTAAGTGTTGATTACGGGCGGTCAACTCACGGTTTTCTCCACGTAATTGGGTTACTTCTACTTCGAGGCGTGCGATTTGTCCATTCAGCTCGCCAATCAATTGCCTTGCTCTTTTCAGGTCGGCATCAGTGGCGTTCTTATCACTCAAAATCTTGCGGATTTCATTCTTTTTGGAATCAATTTCCTTTTGCAGGGCAGTTTTTTCACCCATCAGGGAACTGTTCGCGCCAGTGATGGAGTCGAGTCTCATTTCGGAAAGGTTAAACATTTGCCGAAGTGAATCGGATTCCGAAAGTACTGTTTGCATTTGCTGTTCCGTGGAAGTGCCCATACCATCGGTATTGGCACTTTTATTTTTGTCCCATAGGATATAACCCCATGTGCCCAACAGGGCAATGCCCAGAATAGCCATCAATAAATTCTTGCTTCCATTAGATTTTTTAGAAGGTTGGCCTTCAGAAGGTGCGGCCGAGGGATAATTTGTATTAGTCATATTCAAAAATTGATTTAGAAATATTTTCAGTATTGATAAAACAGTAAACGCGCCAAAAATTGTTAAATCTTTTTTAATACAAACTGATTAAGCAACCATCGTGCCATAATGGAAACGCCTTTGAAGTTTTTGCGCATGGTTATTGGCAATGAAGCAGTTCGGCGATTTAATAATCTCGAAAGGAAATAATAACAAGTTGGCGCCGATGCGCCGTGTCGGTTTTCAGTGGTAGGCACAGGCAATCGTTACGATTTGTGCCGTTAAAAATTTGCAGTTTTCGATCTTTTAATAAAACAGGCTTTTATAAGGGTAGCGGATTTGATAAAGTTCCTTCACTTTTTGCAGGATGGTATGGCGTAATCCTTCCACATTGCGCTTTTCAGTTGCGGATACGAATACAGCATTATGATTGGTTTCATGTTCCCAGCGCTCGTAAAGGTCTTGCAGGATTTCTTTTTTGGTATCTTCTCCCAGCCATTGGTCAAACGTATGTTCTTCGTACAAGTCCATTTTATTGAAAATGATAATGATCGGCTTGTCGTGCACGTTCAGTTCTTGCAGTGTTTTGTTCACTACGGCCAATTGGTCTTCGTAGTTGGGATGAGATATATCCACCACGTGTAACAAGATGTCTGCCTCGCGCACTTCGTCGAGCGTACTTTTAAAACTTTCCACCAAGTGGTGCGGCAGTTTGCGGATGAAGCCCACCGTGTCGCTTAGCAGGAAGGGCGTATTGTCGAAAACCACTTTACTGGTGGTGGTGTCAAGCGTGGCGAACAATTTGTTCTCGGCAAACACCTCGCGCTTGCTGAGCAGGTTCATGATGGTGCTTTTGCCCACGTTGGTATAGCCCACCAACGCTACCCGTATAAATTCACCGCGGTCTTTACGTTGTGTAAAGGCCTGTTTGTCAATTTCGGAAAGTTTTTTGCGCAACAGCGATATTTTGTCCCTTACGATACGGCGGTCTGTTTCTATCTCTGTTTCGCCCGGCCCTCTTGAACCGATGCCCGCACCTTGCCGTTCCAGGTGGCTCCACATACCGCGAAGTCGGGGGAGTATATATTGATATTGCGCCAGCTCTACCTGTGTGCGTGCCTGCGCGGTCTTTGCCCTTCGGGCGAAAATATCAAGTATCAGGTCAGAGCGGTCAATGACCTTTATTTTCAGTTCTCTTTGGATATTATTGATTTGGGCGCCGGTAAGTTCATCGTCAAAAATGACGAGTTCTATTTCCCTGGCGACCACGTATTGGCGGATTTCTTCCAACTTGCCCTTCCCCACAAACGTGCGGGAATCGGGGTGTTGCAGTTTTTGGATAAAACGTTTGTAGGTTTCAGCTCCAGCGGTTTCCGCCAAAAAAGCGAGCTCGTCCAGATAATCGTTTACCTGTTGTTCCGTTTGGTCTTTTTGCACCACGCCCACGATGACCGCTTTTTCCGTATGTTGTGTTATTTGCTTCTTTTCTAACATTTGTTAATAATGATACCGTGCAAAAATACGGGTTTAAGATTTTGCGGATAATAGTTGGGTGATTGGGGAAGTTTTATTTGACGACAACCCCGTGTAGAGTGTTTACTTTTATTTATATGAGTTCATATTGGTCTAATCGAAATTGAGTTAACATAATCATCGCACTTGGTCGTTTTTCGGTAGTGGAATTTATGTCAGCACCAGCTAAAATAAGTTCGCTAAACACTTTTTTAAGTTGTTGCAACAAAATCCCGTTTGTCAAGTCCGCGTTCGGGTTGTCAATCATTTGTCTTGAATCTAAAATCGCTCTGTGCAAAGCATTGTTACCATAAGAGTCAGTTGCATTTGGATTCGCTTTTTTGTCTAACATTAACCGAAAAATTAAAAATGCTTCGTCAAACTTACTTGCATTTTTTTGCAATGTGTAAGAATTGAAAATTGTAGCCCTAATACTGTCATGCAAAACCGGTGCTGTCTATTCATTGGTTTGTGAGGTTTCAATGAAATTAATGTCTGCACCTTTTTCAATAAGCAGTTTGGCAATTTTAAAGTTGCCTGTCTTAAATGCGACTTGAAGCCCCAATTGCCCGTCATCTTTTTTGGGCGGTGCAAAATTGCAAATAACAAGATATTCGTTATTTGAGTTTATCAATTCTGAAACCTTATCTATGTCACTATTTCTTATCGCTTTGAAAAATATTTTTACATCTTTTTTAGTCATAGATAGAGTTTTCTAAAGTGATGCACTATTTTCCGCATGTATGAGGTCTGTGGTGAATTTAGATACTCCTGCTTTTCGATTAGGCACAAAGTTAGTTGAATACAATAACTTTGAATTTGGTACGTTACACGCCATCGCACATACGTTATGTCAGCGCTTCGGCTGCCTTGAATTATATTTTATGGTAAAATTCATCGAAGGGAGGCCTGTATCTTTCTCCCCAAATTCCTTCATTCCCCTTTCGTATTCCACAGGATATTACCATATTAATTTCGGTGCCATAGGGGAGTTTCAGGATCTTTTTCATTCTTTTGCTGTCAAAGCCTTCCATTGGGCAAGTGTCGTATCTTTCGTTTGCCATGGCAATCATAAAAGTTTGTGCCGCTAATCCACAACTTTTGTGTACAACTACACGATAATCATTTTCAGAAAGTTGGCGCATCATTGGACGGAATAATCCTACAATCAACGCAAAGGTCTTGCGTGCAAACCCTATAATTCCAAAAAATCGGACATAAAGCAAAAGCATAATTTTGCCGTAATATACTTCCCATTCTTTAATGCGTTTTTCCTGCTTCTCCAAGGGGCTGTTTCTTCTTACATTTCCCTTCTCAAATTCGAGCGCTTGCTTTGCTCTTTTTTTATATAAGTCTTGCCGTATAACAAATACTACTATTTGATGTGCGGTTTTTGCCGCAGATTGATTAAGGCAGGCAACAGCGATTTTACTTAGCGTTTCTTGATCCGTAACGTGATATACTTCCCACAAATGCATATTGGAACTGTTAGGGGCTAAGGTGGCAAGTTCTATGCAATGTCGTACCTTTTCCCAATCCAACTCTTTTTCAGGATCATATTTTCTTACAGAGCGTCTAAAATTGAGGACTTCTTGTAAATTCATAGAAGTGCATTTTTAATTTGGAGAGCCTTTTTATAAGTTGATTGCTAACTCATTTATGCGTGTTGACAAAGTTATACAAATATCTCAAGCGTATATTTGATTGGTATGATTGTTTGGGAATTTGCTATTTAAGGTGCAGGTGCTAATGGGTTGGTCAATGAAAAAACATGGAAATAAGATTTATACTAAACCATCAATCAGTTCCCATTATCCCAAAATATGATAAGCGATGATAAATGCCACGGATAGCCAAAAGAATATTTTGGGGAAAGGTTTCCATTCTGCATTAAAATAACCAAAGCCGTGATAAGCCGCGATGGGTGCAAGTGCAAAAATAAAATCGTCTATTTCGGCGGTACCGTTCAGTAAGGCAACGGCCAGCCCGACAATCAGGTAAATCACGAACAGCGTCCAGGTTTTGCGTATGTGTATCAGCATACGTCCACCATGCTTTTGGGCATAATAAAATCCCGTCAACAGCGGCATCAACAGCAGGAACAGCGCACCTGCTATCCAAATGGAGTGCGGTATTGTGGGATTGAACAGATCAAAGCCCGGATACAAGTAAGCCACGTTGAAATTGTCGGTAATAAACAGCAACGCCGCCAAAAGGTAATAAGGTGTGATAACACCAAGCAGCAGCACCAGCCATTCGTTCAGCTTAAAAGGCCGCAACATGATGAGGGCGATAAAGGCGATTAACAGAAAGAGTACCGATGGTAAATAAATCAATGTGGCGATGGACAACAACATTCCTACGTTAAAAATATTGGTCTTGCCAAATTTGGGTGAATGGGATTTAAACATTTCACTGCATACCAAAAACGCGGGAACAGATGCCAGCAATGGAGCAGAAAGCCTGTTAAACTCGGGCAAAAGGCTACTGATAAGAATAAACGCCATGCCGGGCAAAAAGTTTGCCTGTGACATGAGCCGTTGCGTATTGATGAAGCGCGTTAAAAGGAAAGTTTGCAGCAACAATAACAGAAAAGCTAATATTGAGTAAGTGTTCCCGAAAACGACGGCGAAGGGCGCTAAAAAGTCCAGCAATTCCGTATAAATAATACCGCTGTGAGGGGTTGTTTGTGGTGCTACGTTCCCGAAAATGTAAGGCAGTTTCAGGAAAAATCCTAAAATGAATAATACTACAATATTGCCGGGATTCTTTTGCCTGAAAACACCTGTCACGTCTTATGGAATTATGCGATGGCAAAAATAACCTTAACCCGCGACTTGGGAAAATAAAGCTTGCGGGTGCGCTTACTTATTGTTTTATGATCAGGTTAATTAATGACGTGCTGTTTCTGCATTTGTGCAAAACGTGCCACACATTCTAAAAGCCCCCCGTAATCTACCAGGTTTCTTTTCTTTATCAATTCCCATTTGCCTGTTTGGCGATGGCGGTCAATTTCACTGTCCAATGCTTTCTGAAAGGCTAATACAAAGGTTTTGTCTTTGTCGAAAGCTAATAAATTTTGATAGCCCCTGAGCAGCACGGCATTGAACCACCATGAGTCCCTGAATTTGCCATCGGCTAAAAAATGTTTTACCGAAGCATCGGCTATGCGCAGGGCATTGTTAAGGTATGTCGTATCTTTCTTTATCTCATAAAGGAGTACACTGCTTTGCAGCATCGTACCTGCATTGTAAGAATAAAAGTGAGGGTCAATCTTGCTATTCTTTATATTGATATTATCAAAAAATAGACCCGACGGCGCTTGCAGTGTTTTCATTGTCCAATCATACAACAAAACCGCCGTGTCAAGAATAGGTTGTCTGGTGCGTGGCTTCATACAGCCGTAGTGCCAATAATACACCCGGGCCGTTGCTGCACGTGTTCTTGGAGTTTTTTTGGTCTTCCTGCCAGTACAGACCGCCACCTGTGAGCGTGTCGAAGCCAGTCATCATGAATTGATATATTTCCTTGCCCGTAGCCAGCCAACGATTGTCTTTTGTCCTGAAATAAGCATCCATTGCCGTGATGCCTATCCATTGGTTATCGTCGTAAAAACGGCTGCCACCGCCAAATTCCATGCTATAGGAAGCATAGCCGGGTGCGGGCGCGTGTTTATTGTGATATTTTTTGATAATCGTAAAAATGTTCTCGAACGTATCAAAGTGCCCGGTTACTTTGCCCATTTCATTGGAGGCCTCAAACATAGCGCAAAGCGGCCACAGGTAAGACACTTTGTTTTTATTCTCCTTTTCGTTAAGCGATTCTTTATAATAATTTATATCGCTCAGATAAAACTCCTTTTGAATGGTATTGTACAAATCCTTTGTTTCGTTTTTATAATTGTACCGTGTTTGCGCACAACCTTGTGTGACGAACAATAGCACTGAAAAAAGCAAGGATATAGTAAAACGTAGCATCGGCAAATGATTGTTTAATATGAATAATCCACGAAGATAAATTAATCTGTCGGCAATAGAAAATGCACATAAATATGTTCCCAAATCAATAGGTCGAATGGTAATAAATGATAAACGGCCAACCCGTTGTTGACCGTTTACGCTTTGATAATCATGTTTTATTGATAAACCATTCAAAAAACTTTCGCTCTCGGATTTGAAATGTTTATTACAGTTTCCACTTAGAAAAACCGATATTTTTCTTATATAAATATGGGACAATCATTTCAGTGGAACCTACTTGCTTTCCGTATCGCGGCATGAAGTCCAGTCTTTTTGTTTTGGCTTCTATGCTGCCGCTTTTGTGCAGTGAGCCGTCATTGCCAAGCGCGATGCATTCCAGTTCGGACACCTTGCCCGAATTATTCAGCAGGAAGTATGTACCATCCTCTGTATTCATCACCTGATAGGAAATCGTGCCATCTGTCTCTGTATCATCTTGTCTTTTCACGATAACGTTGTCAGATTGTAGCAAACCGTTTTTGTCAAAGGAAAGAATAGCTACATTGTCGGCATGGAACTTAGACCAACCCCTGTCGTAGAGTCCGCCGCCCCAAGGCCCCCATCCGCCCCACCAATAGCTGCGGTAATAAAACGGTGAATAGTAATAATAGGGTGACCAATAACCTCCCCAGCCAGGCCCCCATCCCCAAGAGCCCCAACCGCCCCATCCCCAACCGGGGCCAAAACCCCAGCCGGCGTACATGCCAGGCCCCCAAAACCCCCACCTATCCCAATTGTTATTGGATGTGTATAATGCTTCGGAGCTGATGGTGAACGCCCCGTTGTCCTGTGTGATGATTTGGTTGATGAATTGGTTATTGAAAGCTTCGCGCACGCTGGAACGGCTCTTTACTTTTTTCTTTAATTCCTCGGTGAAGGTAATCGTGCGTTCAAAATCACGGTTACCGTTTTTGCCAAAAGCGGCCACATAAATACCGTCTATATTGCCTTTTTTGCTTTGGCTGAAATAGGATGCCAGCAGCACACGTTTATTCACATCGTCAACTTTTATTTTTATGTCGTCCAAAAAGAGCTGGTCAATGCCGATGCTGTTGCCTATCGGATAGGTTTCAAAACCATCGGTACCTGCGCCGGCCACCGCCAGCGAAGATTCCGCAATATTGCCGCTCTTGAGCCGGGTATATTTGGTGAAGATAAAATCACCATCGTTGGACAGG
The DNA here is from genome assembly GCA_047601605.1 of Niabella sp. Taxonomy (GTDB): domain Bacteria; phylum Bacteroidota; class Bacteroidia; order Chitinophagales; family Chitinophagaceae; genus Niabella. Next base: position 346,948 of record JASGIU010000003.1, on the reverse strand, counting down.
CTGTAGCCGCCAAGCCTTTCCCCTTTTTCGTTGTCAATAGGAATGGTGAACTGGCCGCGGTGCAATGGTGCAAGGCTGTTGTCAACCAGCAGGGTGCTGGCCTTGTAGAGGCTTCTGTCCCTGCGGTTTATTTTGAAGACCAGCAAACGGCTTTTATCATTGTTGGTGATGACGTTATATATTTTCCCCTTGGTCGTGTAGGATATATGTGTGGTGTCCAGCACGGTTGGCTGTTCCAGAATGCGCCCGTTGGCTTCTACGCGGGCAGCCTCGCAATAAACAATATCCCCGGTTTGATATTGATAAATCAGGTAAGCATGGCTGCGGTACGGGAAAAACGCCACATCCAGCAAGGAGGCTTTTTGCGGGAAAATAGTGACGGGTACTTCCTCCACCAAGTGCATCACTTCATCGTAAACACTGATGCGGGTGTTGTTTTTCAGTTCCTTGTAGATGAGGTAATTGTTGGCTAATTTGCCAATAATCTCAAAATTCATCCGCTGCACGTCACTTTTATTATCATCGGCATAAATGATGTGCTGGGCATCTGCTATCGAAAAAATAGCGAGTAGTAAGAAGACTGATAAAAAGAATCGCTTCATAATGGTACTTATTTTATACCATAAAATTAGTCAAAGGGGCAATAATTGCCTAATGCTTTTATGAAAATATTGTGCGCGACCATAAATATAACGTTTCTTTAAATCAAACCGTTGGGGGAGGGAGTTTAGGGTAACCGCTGCCGGGTTGCTATTATTTATTTGTCTTCTATCATGCTTATGCACCTCTTATCCTTTGCTGTGATAGAAATGTGAAAATAAAGTTTTCGTATTTGAATGTTTTATATAAACTTTGCGCTCTTAAATCGAACAAAAAGGTTTTAATTATTTAGTGAAAACTCCCCTTAACAAAGTAACCGCTGCCGGGTTGCTCGTGGCGCTTGGCATCATCTACGGCGATATTGGTACTTCTCCCTTATATGTGTTCAATGCCATTATAGGCAACCGGGAGGTTTCCGAAACCTTGATAATAGGCGCTTTGTCCTGTGTCATCTGGACGTTGACCTTGCAGACAACCATTAAATATGTCGTTCTGATATTGCGGGCCGATAACAAAGGGGAGGGCGGCACATTTGCCCTGTACGCGCTGGTGCGGCGGCGGCGGAAATGGTTGGTGCTTCCCGCAATGATAGGTGGCGCGGCGTTGATTGCCGACGGTATCATTACCCCGCCCATGACAGTTACTTCCGCAGTGGAAGGGTTGTCCATCCTGCCCTCGTTAAGGGGGATGCCCACCAACACGATTGTTATCATCGTGCTGTCTATTTTGGGTACTTTCTTTTTTCTGCAACAATTTGGGACAGCTTCTATCGGCAGGATTTTTGGCCCGGTAATGTTTATATGGTTCACGATGTTAGCTGTATCGGGCAGTGTCCATTTAGTGGACGACCTTTCTATTTTCAGGGCGTTGAACCCGTATTACGCGATAGAATTTATTACCGTATATCCGCATGGTTTTTGGCTGTTGGGCGCAGTATTTCTCTGTACCACGGGTGCGGAGGCTTTGTATAGCGACCTGGGGCACTGTGGGCGTCAGAACATACGTTATTCCTGGATTTACGTAAAACTTTGCTTGCTGCTCAATTATTTTGGCCAGGGTGCTTATCTGCTGGCTCATTATAAGGGACTGGTCATAACCGAAAGCCTGAAGACGGCGATGGGGATAAACGCATTCTTCGGACTGATGCCGCAATGGTTTGTGGTACCGGCAGTGGTTATCGCCACGGCGGCGGCCGTCATTGCCAGCCAGGCGATGGTGTCGGGTGCCTATACGCTTATCAGTGAGGCTATGCGGCTCAATTTGTGGCCAAAGCTTAAAGTACGTTATCCATCCGAGGCGCGGGGGCAGCTTTTTATACCCGCGGTCAATCTGCTATTGCTCGTAGGGTGCATAGGCGTGGTGCTTTATTTTCAGAAATCATCCCGCATGGAGGCGGCTTATGGATTGGCTATCGTTGTAACCATGATTACCACCACCATTCTTTTTGCCAATTATTTGGTCATAAAACGGGTAAAGCCGATATGGATTTATCTTTTTATGGGAAGTTATTTTGTGGTAGAAATGGGTTATCTGGTAGCGCTGTTGGATAAGTTCACGCACGGCGGCTATATTACTTTGCTGATAGGTGGCGTCATGTTCACGGTCATGTATGTTTGGTACCGCGCCCGCAAAATCAAGAACCGTTATCTTGAGTTTGTGCGCATGGAACATTATGTACCCAAGTTGCAGGAGCTGAGCAATGACCGCTCCGTGCCTAAATATGCCACGCACCTTATTTATCTTACAAGTGCCGACAATCCCAAGGAGATAGAACATAAAATCATGTATTCTATCCTAAACAAAAATCCCAAGCGGGCTGATATTTATTGGTTCCTGCACGTGGATACGATGGATGCTCCTTACACCGGCGAGTATAAGGTAGAGCATATTATTCCCAACGATATTATACGGATAGACTTCAAACTGGGCTTCAGGGTGCAGCCGCGCGTGAACATCATGTTCCAGAAAGTAGTGGAAGATTTAGTGGCGAACAAGGAAGTGAACATCATCAGCCGCTACGAAAGCCTGGCCAGCAGCAATACAGTGGGGGATTTTCAGTTTATGGTGATGGAAAAATACCTGAGCATGGACAATGAACTGCCCTTCTTAGAGCGCGTAATTATGCGCCTGCATTTCATCATCAAACATTTGAGCCTGTCAGAAGAAAAAGGCTTCGGGCTGGATGCCGCGAACGTTACGGTGGAAAAATATCCACTCATCGTAGCGCCTGTAACAAATGTAAGGCTTACGCGGATAGAGTAATAAAAGTTTGACAAACTGACACAAAAGCACACATAACAAAACCACGGAAGCTCCAACTGAAATTGCAGTTAGATTTCCCCGTTCTGTTGTGCCTCAGTTATAATGACCTTCCAAGTCTTTTATCGTCCTTCAATCAACATTCATTCCAATGGCACTTTGGTCATTTGCGCATGGGCATTTTGCAGTTCATGCACCATAATGGGATGCTCAAAATGGCGCCTGTCCTCGCGGTACCAAACTTCCACGGCAGAGAAATCAGGTTTAAGCGCTACCACGCGCACAGGCCCCTTGCCGTATTTTTGGCCGCCTTCGCTGGGCAGGTGTTCAAATCCGAGACGGAGCAATTGTTCTTCGTTCAACGGGATGCCGCTGATGGCCTGTAACGGATACCAAAATTCCTGCACACCGTTGTCAATGCAGGCTTCTTGTTCCTCGTGGCTGACCCTCACCACCGTTCCTTCCCTTTTTACGCCGTCGTCATCAATCATTACCCTATCGCCGGGCTTTAGTTCGTTCAGCTTCATGATAAAAAGTTTTTGCTGAATAAAAAAGGTTTACCCAAAAACAGCAGCCGAAACCGTGCCGAAAAATTTACTTTTACCAAAAAATAACTTTGACAAGAATCGGTCTTTTATCTGACACGCACGGCTACATGGACGAAGCCATCCTGCAATACCTGAAACCTTGTGATGAAATATGGCACGCCGGGGATTTTGGCACGCGGGATGTAGTGCAGCAATTACAATCCCTGCAAAAACCGTTGCGCGGGGTTTGGGGCAATATTGACGGGCAGCCTATCCGCCTGTTGTTTCCCGAGGTGAATATTTTCAACTGCGAAGGCGTAAAAGTGTTTATGAAGCATATCGGCGGGTATCCGCCAAAATACAATCCGGAAACCAAAAAGCAGCTGCTTGCAGAAAAGCCCAAACTGTTCATCAGCGGGCATTCGCACATCCTCAAAATCATGTATGACGACAAGCTGGAATGCCTGCACATAAACCCTGGCGCTGCGGGCAAACAGGGCTGGCAAAAAGTGAGGACGCTCGTACGATTTTCTATCGACGGGCAGGATATAAAAGACTGCGAGGTCGTGGAGATGCGATAGACGGCAGGATTGTCAGTTTAATAAAGCCATCCCCTTCCTTGTCCTACTTCCCTGAACGGCCACGGTATGGAAGCGAGGGTTACGATAAGCGCCAGCACAAAGAACAATACCGTTTTGCGGTGCTTTTTGCTGTCGGGTATATTTTTTTTGGCAAAAGATTTTCCTATGTGCACCAGCACGAGGGCTATCAGCATCATGGTGGTATGCTCCACGGTGAAGAAACGATAGACAAGCGTTTGCATGATGGTTTTCATGTCCACGGTTTGAAACAGCACAATGCCGAACCTTCCCGTAAGCCATTGGATGATGCCGATGAGAAACTGGATGTCAAACGCAATCATCAGGAATAACCCGACTTTGCGGTGGCCGTCCGTAAACGGCTTGTTACCCGCGCCGATACTCTTGAAAATGGCAAGGATAAACAACAATAAAATCACCCAACGAAGAAAGCTGTGCAAGTGCAAAAGTGCCGTAGAAAAGTCCATACCAGAATTTTATTTTGGCGAAAATAAACATTTGTGTTCACTATATCAAAACTGCGACAGAAGGTGTAGTTTTTTTGACGATGGTGAATAGTAAACTATTTAACCTGATAATCAACGGCATCCAGTCCCAGGCTCTTTTCGTCCTTGATAATAAAAGTGTATTTAGCAGATGCGAGGCGGAAAGGGTTCCCGGGCCGTACCGAAGACATCTTTTTTACGAAGAAGGGTATCGCCTGGTCGCCCGCCTCTTTGTACTCTTGTAAATAATAGCAATAGATGTAACCGTCCTTCCCAACGTTAGCGCGGCCTTTTAGTATTTCGTCCGGGTTGACGGCCCTGTTGTTGGCCAGCTCGTCGAGGGAGGGGCATATCGGTTTGCTGAAAAAGATGTCCGAGAAGGAGGACTGGGCAATCGTAAAGGTCTTTATCCCCGGTAATAGTTTTTTTAGCTCGTCGTACATGCTGGGGCCTGAACTAAATTGCGCATCACGATAGATATGTCCGTACCCGGCGTAAACTATCATCTTTTCCCTTTCCGCGCCTTTCTTTTCGTAGTTGGCCCTCAGGTTTTGCGCCTGTACGTACTCCCTGTTATTGCCACCTGTCGTGTCGTCGTGGCCGTAGACCTTGTAACCTATGCGCAGCGCCTGCCGTAGCATGTCGGCAAAATAGGACTCCGTTGTGTAAAAGCTCGATGCTATCACAGGGTACTTCCTTGTGTTGATGGCGGTGTCGCCGGTTGCCAGTCCTTCGAGCGATATCTTTCTGTAGCCCCAAGAGTTCCCTAAATGACAGTTGGTATATATTTGTAAATGGGTTGGATGCAGCAGGGCCGTTTGGTATATTGTTGGATAAGCTGCGTAGGAAAGTACAAGTTAAACAATGCCAAAAGCCCAATCACATTAGGTGTTATAGATAGCCAAAGCGTTCGCTGGGGTTATAGGGAAGGTATTGTTGAGGCAGTGAAAATCAAGCCCGCCCATAGGCGATGGATAGTAGAAATGATCTTCTTCTGGTTTGACAATGATTGAAGATTCTGCGATGCGCGTATTTGGTTTCGCGTTTCATCACCTCTCCTTACCGAATAAAAAGAGACTGTCTCAAAAATCCGAAACAGCCTCTTTTTACTAAATGAAATGTTACTTAAGCAGCCACATTACTTGGTTTGTGTCATCACTACCTCCATACTGCGATTGAACGGCAGCATCAACATTATCTGAGTTGACATCTAATTCCAGTTGCGGATAAAGCCAGCGAACGGGGAATTTGGTAGCCGGAAGATTACGATTGGTAGCTGTATTTAATACAAATACAGGATAGCCGGTGCGCCTGTTTTCATACCAGGCATTATAATCAACACCCTGTAAAAATCCTGCAAGGTATTTCTGCGTAATGATCTTCTGGATCTGTTCATCCGGACTGCCTGCGAGCATAACGGGGGCTGAAGCGGGATAGTCAGCAATGTAAGCAGAATCCATAGCCATCCCGTGATTATAGGATGCTGGTGTATATTTGACAAGGAAATTCATCGAACTTTGAATACCAGCCTTATAATAGGTCTGTGCGGGGGTACCGGAGATCCATCCTCTTACAGTAGCTTCTGCCAAAACAAACTGAACATCCCAGTGGTTTAAAAGCCCTACGGGTTCTGCATTGTACAATTCTTTATATCTGGTATTGAAATCACAGAAATTACCGGAGTTTCTTGCTGATGTGGTATTGGCAAAAACGTCAGAAGCTTCTATGCTCATATAGGCATCCCAGTCGGAAGCAGATTTACCTGCGGTGATCTGTGCGGGTGCGGGTTCGGCATAATAAAACAGTCTTCTGTCATGCAGGTTTTTTAACGGTGTGATTAAATTGGCTCCTATCATCGACTGGCCAGCGAACGAATTAAGTTGAATAGGTGTATTGCTCCATGGATATGCATAACCAGCAGAATTAACATATGTGACCGCGAAATTATCATTGTAGTCACGCATGAGGGGGCGGCTGGCTACTATATCTCTAAAACGGTTTACCACATTCAAATCGGCATCTCCGGTTTTTTTGTACAATTGCATCAGTACATGCAGCTCAAAGCTATTGGTAAGGCGCCGCCATTTATCAGCGCTTCCACCATAAATAAAATCGCCTAAAAAATCGGCACCTGAAGCAAATAAAGTGTTGGCGCTGTCCAATTCATTAAGGATGCCAATGAACACAGCTTTCTGGTCATCATATTTGGGTTTTATCACGCCTTCGCTCTCTCCTTTAAGCGCATCAGAGTAGGGTATATCTCCTACCTGCATTGTCAACTGAAAAAACTGCCAGGCTCTTATAAAATGCGCAAGTGCCGTGTAGGAGTTTTTTAAATCCGCAGATTCATTAGCAGCATAGTTAAGCATGGGGGCTATATTGCGTAATACGCCTAAACGACCAAAATTGGTTCTGGCTATTTTATTGTACTGGAAATCTTCCTGCCTCTCTGTCCACAGTACATATTTCGACAGTATAAAGGGCTGACAAAAACTTTTTGTGCTGGCTATGTCAGTTGAAGTTATAGCTGTGAGCATGTTGGTTGCCAGCCATGGAGCGGTGGAGGTAGTGGATTTGTCAGGGTTGGTGTTAATCGTATCAAATTTTTTGGTGCAGGATACCAGGGCCGCGGCGGTAATCAGCGGTACTATTGTATATTTTAGAATAAGTTTCATTACAATTTTTTTAAAAGTCATACAATCTCGTTCATTTCTTATAATCCCAGCTTAATGTTCAGGCCTAACATACGTTGAGAAGGGGCGTTTAAGTTTTCAGATCCTAAATCGGGATCAGAGAACGTGAATTTTGTCCACAGGAATACATTTTGTGCAGTTAAAGACACAGAAGCATTTTTAATGCCGATTTTGTTATATAACCTTGAAGGGATCTTATAGCCTAATGAAATTTCCCTTAGTTTAACGAATGACTGGTTTTTTAAACCGTGCTCATAGCTATCTGTGTTATTAAGCTCCTGCATATATGACTGGTAACCTATCGCTACATCATTGGGCGCAAATACGCGGGTATCGGTAAGGATGCGTCCATATTTATCGTAAGTAGCCTCTCCTGAAACAACTTTTACTCCCTGCCCCACATAATTGGTAAGTCCGTTTACGACCTGATCATAACGCCATTTGGTATCTGTTTCAGGGTTTGTTCCGCTGTCAAACATTTTGTTCCAGATATAATCATACATAATGCCACCTATGCGCCCATCAATGCTAATGCCTACAATAAAATTGTTAATAGTAAAGTTGTTCACAAAACCAAAAGAGAATTTAGGATCTGTATAGCCCATATTTGCCTCATAAAGGCTTGACGCAACCAGCCCGCCTACAAGAACAAGGTTGCCCTGCGGGTCTCTTAACAACGGCTTGGAAACATATACGTCTTTTCTTGCTCCTTTTTTAATCCAAAGTTTATCGGCTGTATAAACCGGATCTAAATCAACATAATAATTGTGATTGAAAGAATAGTTGATCAAAGAGTGCCATTCGAATTTTTTTCTTTTAATAACAGATCCGTCTACGCTCATTTCAATACCTTTTCTTACGTAGGATTCTGTGGTATTAATTAAAGCTCCCGTAAAGCCTGAGGCCTGAGATATTTTAGGGCTGATCTGCTGCTGATAATAATACTTGTTGAAATAAGCCAGATCGACATGTAGCCGCCCTTTAAAGAAGTACGCCTCTGTGCCTGCCTCCCAGGTTCTTGTAGTAGATGGCATCAGGTCTGACGCCTGTAAGTTTTCTGGGTAGCTGGTACTTGGCAAACCCCATGAGGTAGAAGGATTATAAGCGCGGTTGTTCGCATATATATCTGCGGGGGTTTTGCTTTGTGTCCATGAACCACGAATTTTCCACATATCTACGGACTGGGGCAATTTGATAAACTGGGAAAGTATAACGCTTCCGGCAAATGACGGATAGAAATACGACCGTTGCGCAGCTGATTGGGTAGAGCTCCAGTCATTACGTCCGGTAATATCTAAATAGGCGATCCGGTTCCAGCTAATGGAAGCCTTGCCATATAGGCTGTTCACCTGCCTTCTCCATGTCCCGTAATTTGATTTTATTTTGTCAACACCTACAGAGGTTGATGCCACTGCGTTGGCGAGGGAATACCATCCCGGGATGGCCAACCCGTTAACGGTTTGCGCGCCTTGTTCCCTGTCAACATAATAAGTAATACTTCCTCCTCCCAGCAGGTTGATATCAAATTTGCTGATCTTTTTATCGTACGTTAAAATCAGGTCATTATTAGTGCTGAAGCCCCACATCTGGTTCATCCCAAACATGCCTTTCCCACCGTAATTCCAAGTAAAGGTAGAATTAATACCAGTTGACCCAATAGTAGGGCTTGATCCTCCCCGTGTGGAATAAACCCCCGCCGGACTTTGAACCTTTTCTTCATTTTTGTAAAAATCATATCCGGTACGGAACATCAGGTTTAGGTCTTTGGCAAACTTATAATTGGCAGTAAGGCTGGCGTTAAGTTTGTTGTTTTGAATGCCGTCCAACTTTTCATAAGCAATCACGTAAGGGTTGTCATACCAGGCATCATACAGCCAGTTTTGCTTTACATTAGGTGTAACCCAGTAATCCCTGTATTGGCGGATATCATAATCAGGCCCTGTCCACATCTGTAACTGGTAAAGATATCCCTGAGCCCCATAACCCTGACCCCATATCTGGGGCGACTGCTGCCAGGTATAACCCGTGCTGCTTTCCACACTGAATTTTTGCCCTACCTTTAAGGCGCCGCTCATGGTGTAGTTAAGAATGTTCAGCTTTTCGTTAGGAAACTGTCCTTTGTTATAAATATGATTAACGCCTGCCCTGAAGTATCCGTTTTCTCCGTTTTGAGTAACAGATATATTGTTATTAGTGATCAGTCCGGTTTCGAGAAAATTTTTCAGATTGTTTTTGCCACTTGACACAAGGGGCATCATTTCTTTTTGTTTACTAACGGGATTCCATTGTATGGCGCTGTCGCCGATATCTAATTTTGGCCCCCATACGTAGTCGGTAGCTATTTTGCCATCAAGACCATGGCCATAAGAGGTTTGTATTTTAGGTATGGCCAAGAAACCTGATGCAACCATTGTGTTGCTGTTGATGTCAATGGACAACCCTTTTCCCTTTCCCTTTTTGGTAGTGATCATAATAGCGCCATTAGTACCTTTGTATCCATATAAAGCCGCAGCTGTAGGCCCTTTCAACACACTGATATCTTCGATATTATCTGACGGTATATCTCGTAACGTCATGTTATTGTAGGGAACGCCGTCAATAACCAACATGGGTGTTTCTCCACGCAATTCGATGGTAGGCGTAGCGTTAAATTCGGTTGAGTTCTTTATAACGAGACCTGAGACCTTGCCGGTAAGCGAAGTGGCTGCGTCCACGCCTTTTACGGTTTGAATTTCATTACCGGTTACTTTTTGCACAGCGTAACCTAAGGCTTTTGATTCGCGCGTAATCCCCAACGCAGTTACCACTACTTCGGTTAAAGCTCGGTTCCCGTCTTCAAATATTACATTTATAATTTGCTGACCGTTTATTTTAATGGTTTGAGTAGCATAACCCACATAGCTGAATGTAAGTTCGGCATATTCATCGGTTTCTATACTGAATTCACCGTCATTGTTGGTTGAAGTAACCTGTCCTTTACTGGAAGAAACGGTGGCGCCAGCTACCAGTTCCCCGTTTTTGTTTTTTACGACCCCTTTTACAATGATATTTTTTCTTATACTTGTTTTTTCAGAAATAATAATAAGATTATTGTTCATTTTTTGAAAATCAAGCCCTGTGCCTTCAAGTACTCTTGGCAATAAATCTAAAACAGGCATGTTTACAACTTTAATATTTACAGAGCCAAAATCATCAACAATCTTGTTACTAAAAACAAACCGGTAATCTGTTTTTTTCTGGATGGTCTTTAAAACGGTGGACAGTCGGGCATCTTCTACTTTTAAACTGATCACCTCCTGGCCATAACCAGTGCCTGCTGCAACCTGTGAAGCTGTTATAAGCATCAGGGCAATACATAATTTCATAAACAACAGTTTTTTCAGCAGCCGCCCCGGCCGCTTTTTTACGTAAGCGCTTTTTTTCATACTTTTAATTGGTTTTTGTTAACTAAGTGGAAGAGATTAAATGTTCTTCCGTTTTACCGGGGGGAAATGGCTGCAATCCGTTTCTCCCTTTTTTGGTTTTTTTGTTTACATATTCTATTTGTTGATGATGATTTTGTTTCCGTCTTTTTTATAAGAAAAATGATAAGAAAGCTGCAGGGCCTTTAGCACTTCATCGACTCCTTCGTTCTGAAAACTTGCTGTATAACGATAGTTTGCTACATCGCTGTCGGCAATCTCAACCATAACAGCATAATTTCGCTCAAGGATATTTTTAATATCAGAAAGGGTCGTGTTGTCAAAAACCAGGGAATGATCCACCCATGCCGTTTCTATATTCTGGTGGCTATCGTCATAGGAAAGAGGTACTATTTCCTGTTTTTCCTGCAACGGTGCTTCCGGCGCCGCTGCAGTATTGATGACAAACTTCTGGTTCACCTCTAATGTTTTATATACGCGATCCTGGTTGCCGCTGGGAAGCAGGATCTGTACTTTTCCTTCAAGCAACGATGTTTCGCTATAAGTATCATTGGCATAGGCTTTTACATTGAACTTTGTGCCAATAGCTTTTATTTTATATCCGGACACCTGTACAATAAAGGGTAATGCGCGGTTGTGCGCTACTTCAAAAAGAGCTTCCCCCGTCAGCCGTACGTTCCTGTCCCGGGTTCCAAAACCGTTAGAAATCGATAGCGTAGACCGCGCGTTGAGCGTTACTTTTGTTCCGTCTGATAACTGCAGGGTTTTGTATTCGCCTGTTTTTGACTGAATACTGTCTCCGGGAACAGTAATTTTTGCAGAAAGCTTGTAGTTGTCTTTATCCTGTGGGGTTTGTTTATATAAAAGTCCGATTCCTACTCCTAATAAAAGAATAATAGAAACCGCAACCAGCCATCCTGTTTTTCTTCGGACACCAGCAGGTTGCTCAGGGAATTTTCTATGGAACTGATGCCGCGCCGCTCTTCCAGGAACCGCATACAATGAATATTCCTCCGGCCGGAGATCATCCGCTGATAGCTCATTCTGCTTTTTACGCAGCATATAAGTGAGTCCCAGTACCAATTTCCGCGCTTCTTCAATGGTCATCAATTCTTCAGGATGCTGATATAAATAGTTGTTCCAAAAGGCAATATCCTTTTCATTTTGCCCGGTACAATAAGCAATAAATGAATCATTAATCGTAAGTTCCTCAATTGTATACGCCATCAGAATAATCCCTTTTTATTACAGACGAAGCTCCGGATAAAATCTAATCGCTATTTTTAACTTTTTTTTAAAAGAAAGGAAAAAAGATAAAACTGGCCAGTTTGCTGAACAAGCGTTCTTTATTGAGATTCTGTCGCAGGTGCTGGATGCCCTTTGAAAGGTTATTATAAACGGTTTGATGGGTAAAGCCTGTAAGAGAAACGATCTTTTCAGTGGTATAGCCTTTGTAATATTTCATGTAGATCACCTTCCGGTATCTTGCGGGAAGCTTTTTGTAAGCTTCAGCAATGTAGTTGACGAGGTGCTCATTGGTTTCTAACTGTTCTATAATTTCCTGTGTTGAGGGAATGTAAAAGGATTCAATCTTATAGGGCGATTCTTTGTGTTGGTTGCGCCGGTGAAGGTCTATCAGTTTTCTTTTGAATGCGGTAACCAGATAAGCTTCCGGATTCTGAATATTATCTGTGATGCTCTTTTGCAATAAGTCGAGAAAAAACTGATGAACAATATCTTCCGCCTCTTCTGCCGTATATCCGAAATAACAGGCGATGGCCTGCAATTTTGCTCTAAAACTGATATACCAAGAGTGGATTAACTGCATATGATGACAACTGCGTTTTATGGGCAATCAATATAAATCAAAGGTAATATTTTATCCCATATTTCAGGGAAGGCGCATCTAAGATACTATCATTTAATAAATTTGGTATCGAATTAATATTATGTTGGCATATATAAAATATGTCAAGAATATATCCACCAAATTAATGTTTAATGTCATCTACAGAACAAATTTCTGTCCGGCGTTGCCAAATCGGCATATTTGTGCGTTCCGGGTATTTTTAGTAAATTGTTTGGCGCACGTTATGGCAGTGTAAAGAAATCGGTAAAGTTTTTGTAATATTTACAGGTGCCGCTCGTTATATAAAGTTTAAACATTAATTTCGGGCGGTTTTAAATAAATTTACGATTATGGCAAACAAGGATTTTAAGGATTTACTGGTGGACAACGCTGATTTTTTGAAGCCGTTTGCCATTAATCTGACCAAAAATAATGAAACAGCCAACGACCTGTATCAGGAAACTTTGTACAAAGCGCTGGCCAATCGTGAAAAATATAATAACGGTACGAATATAAAGGCATGGTTGTTCACCATCATGCGCAATATTTTTATCAACGATTACCGCCGCAATGCCAAGCGCCGCACGATATTCGACAGCACGCCGGAGGATTACCTTATCAACGTGCGGCAGGTTTCCGTGGCCAATGCTGCCGAGAGCAATATGCGCCTCAAAGAAATGCAAAAGGCCATCGAAGATTTACCGGAAACCTTCCGCGTGCCTTTTCAATTATATTTTGAGGGGTATAAATATCAGGAAATATCCGATTATCTGGGCGAACCGCTGGGTACCATCAAGAGCCGCATACACTTTGCGCGCAAATTGCTGAAAGAACAAATCAACAGGTATTAATCTTTGGGAAAGAAAGGATTTATAGCCACTATTTTTCCGCTTAGATTTTAGCCTTATTATGGAGAGCACTGCAAAAGCCGACAATTTGGCAATGGCGGAATGCCTTTGCCAAAATTCATTTATCTTGTTAGCCGATAATCGAATACCATGATTCCCGACATCCGAAAAGAGTTCAACGAGGCTTTCTCGCAGGAAAAATATGAGGCATACTTGCAGGAATTAAACAGTTTCCACGGCGGCGGTGACTTTCGTGTGGGCGAAACCCCTGTGTTTGTGCCGCGCGCGTTTACGCAACAAATGCTGGACACTTGCGAGGCCGTGATTGATGTGATGCTGAAACCCGGTTTTAAGACCGACACCGACAGGGCCATCCCGCCCGGCTATGCGGTTCCTAACGAAGAGCCATATCCTGCCGTTATCGCGTTTGATTTTGGGGTGTGTTCCGATGGGAGGGAAGGCTACGAGCCGCAGTTGATAGAAATGCAGGGTTTCCCCACTTTGTTTGGTTATCAGATAATGCAATCCGCAGTCTTTGCCCGTCATTTCAATTTACCGGATAATTTCAGCCCGCTGCTCGGTGGCCATACGCATGAGACATATCTGCAAACGTTGAAAGAAGTTATCGTGGGTCAACATGCGCCGGAGAATGTTATCCTGTTGGAAATATTTCCCCATCAGCAAAAAACCAAAATTGATTTTTATTTCACACAGGATTTTCTGGGCATCAAACCCGTCTGTATAACGGAGCTTATCAAAAAAGGAAATAAGTTGTTTTATGAAGATAACGGTGTAGAAATACCCGTCAAGCGGATTTATAACCGTGTCATCTTTGATGAGCTGGCGCAGCAATCGCCCAAGGTGAAAGAAAAAGCCGCCATTTTATTTGAACCGCTTGAGGTGGAATGGGTGCCGCATCCGGCGTGGTTTTACCGATTGAGCAAATTCACGCTGCCGCTGATAGACCATCCGCATATTCCTCAAACCCGTTATCTGGACACGGTGAAAGACCTGCCCGCCGACTTGGAGAACTACGTGCTGAAACCCTTGTTTTCCTTTGCGGGGCAAGGCGTGGTGATTGATGTGTCGCCCGATGACATTGCCGCGGTAAAAGATCCCGAAAACTGGATTTTGCAAAAGAAAGTAAATTATGCTCCGGTCATTGTGACGCCGGATGGGCCGGCCAAGGCCGAAATTCGGTTGTTTTATTTTTGGAAACCTGGTGCAGACAGGCCAATACCCGGCAGCAATCTCGCCCGCCTGAGCAAGGGCAAGATGATAGGCGTGCGCTATAACAAAGACAAAATCTGGACGGGCAGCAGCTTCTGCCTGTTTGAAAAATAGCTGGTTGCTACAGGGTTGCCCGCCCAACAGACAGCGGATTTAAACACAACCCTATATTTCTTTTTTATTTATGTAATTAATTGATACGTATTAGTTTATATTTTTAATAAAAAAAGATTGCCTGTTATTTTCCTGCCTTACCGAACGTAAAAAACATATAAAGTTGACTGCTTAATTCCTTGTTTTTGCATGTGTGGTCAGTGAAATAGTAGTACATTTACATGTTATAAAAATGCCAGTCAAGACGGGTTTTCATTGGTATTTATCTAAGGTTGTTAACAGTTTAATAAACAATATATAGAGAATGAGCACAAGCGCAACTACTTTGTTTGATAAGGTTTGGGACGCACACGTTGTCCGCAGGATTCCGGACGGGCCTGATGTTTTTTTCATTGACCGTCATTTTATTCATGAAGTGACCAGTCCCGTAGCTTTTTTGGGATTGGAAAAAAGAGGTATTCCCGTAATGTTTTCCAATCGCACATTTGCCACGGCAGACCATAACACGCCCACGCTGAACCAGCATTTGCCCGTGCAAAACCCGCTGTCGGCCAATCAGCTAAAGGCTTTGGCGAACAATACGGCCAGGTACGGCATTTCTCACTGGGGTTTGGGCAATCCCAAGAACGGAATCGTTCATGTGGTAGGCCCTGAAAACGGCATCACATTGCCTGGCATGACCATCGTGTGCGGCGATTCGCACACTTCCACGCACGGGGCTTTTGGGGCGATTGCCTTTGGCATCGGCACATCCGAGGTGGAGATGGTACTGTCCTCTCAATGTATCATGCAGCCCAAGCCGAAGAAAATGCGCATTACCGTGAACGGTAAACTCGGTAAGGGCGTATTGCCCAAGGATGTGGCATTGTATATTATTTCGCAGATTACGGCCAGTGGCGCGACAGGTTATTTTGTCGAATATGCCGGACAGGTTTTTGAGGAAATGAGCATGGAAGGCCGGATGACCGTTTGTAATATGTCCATAGAAATGGGGGCTCGTGGCGGCATGGTAGCGCCCAACGAAATCACGTTTGAATATATCAAGGGGCGCGAACAAGCACCCAAGGGCGAGGCATGGGACAAGGCACTTGCCTACTGGAAAACGCTCAAAACAGACGAGGGTGCGGGCTTTGACCGTGAACTGGAATTTAATGCTGCTGATATCGAACCGCAAATCACTTATGGTACCAATCCCGGCCTTGGCACGGGCATTACGAGAAAGATACCTACCGCCGCAGAGGTAAAGGACGGAGAGGCTTCTTATAAGAAATCCCTCAGCTACATGGGCTTTCAGGAAAATGAACCCTTGTTAGGCAAGAAGGTGGATTATGTGTTCCTCGGCAGTTGCACCAACGGGCGCATAGAGGATTTCCGCGCGTTTGCTTCTATTATCAAGGGCAAGAAAAAGGCGGACAACATCACGGCATGGTTAGTTCCCGGTTCGCATATTGTGGAAGACCAAATCAAAAAAGAAGGCATTTTGGACATTCTCACCGAAGCGGGTTTTGAGCTTCGTCAGCCCGGTTGTTCGGCTTGTCTGGCGATGAACGATGACAAGATTCCGGCGGGTAAATATGCGGTAAGTACCAGCAACCGCAATTTTGAGGGTCGTCAGGGGCCGGGTGCGCGCACGATGCTCGCAAGTCCTTATGTGGCCGCCGCAGTGGCAGTTACAGGTGTGGTGACAGACCCGAGAGAGCTGATGGAGGAAGAAGTCACAGCATAGGCTTTAAGCAAAACATACAGGTTTCATATAATCTGCAAATGCGTGATTTTAAAAGAAACTTTATACATTAAGATAAGAACATGTAACTAATAAAGCTTTGGGCTTTATGCTCTAAGTTAAAAGTTAAAAATATGGCATACGATAAATTTACGGTATTACGTTCCACGGCCGTACCCCTTCCGATAGAAAATGTGGACACTGACCAAATCATTCCCGCCAGATTTCTGAAAGCCACGGAAAGAAAGGGTTTTGGCGACAACTTGTTTCGTGACTGGCGCTATAACAGCGATGATACACCTAAGAAGGATTTTGTGCTGAACAACCCCATCTACTCCGGAAAAATCTTGGTGGGCGGCAAGAACTTTGGTAGCGGCAGCAGCCGTGAGCACGCGGCATGGGCTATTTATGATTATGGTTTCAGGTGTGTGATATCCAGTTTCTTTGCGGATATTTTCAAGGGCAACTCGCTCAATATCGGCATCCTGCCCGTTACGGTAAGTCCCGAATTTTTGGATAAAATCTTTAAGGCTATCGAGGCCGACCCGAAAGCGGAATTTGAGGTGAACCTTCCCGAGCAAAAAGTGACTATTCTGTCAACAGGGGAGTTTGAAACCTTTGATATCAATGGATACAAGAAGCATAATATGATGAACGGCTTTGACGACATTGATTATCTTCAGGACATGAAGGAAGAAATAAGAGCTTTTACCGAAAAGTCTTTGTATTGATAACGGGGGCGTTTTATAAAATGAATAAATCTTCTGTACAGGAAATAAAAGAGCGGTTTGACCACGATGTGGAGCGTTTCGCCAATTTGGATACCGGGCAGGTCTCCACGATTGATGCAAATATTTCACTGGAGTTGATTACGGAGGCATCCAAAAGAATTGTGCCTAATGCCGAAAACCTGTTGGACATAGGTTGCGGTGCAGGCAACTATACGTTGATGATGTTATCCAAACAGCCCGGCTTGCACTGCACCTTACTGGATTTGAGCAAGCCTATGCTGGACAAGGCTTTTGAAAGGGTTTCAGCAGTGACTGATAAATCTGTTGAAGTCGTGCAGGGAGATATCAGGGAGGCTGCATTAAAAAATAATCACTACGATATTATTTTAGCCGGGGCGGTGATACATCATTTGCGGGAAGATACCGACTGGGAAAATACATTTCGCAAAATCTACTCATTGCTCAGGCCCGGTGGTTGTTTCATGATCTCTGATTTAGTGGTGCAGGAAAGTGCGGAAGTGAATGAATATATCTGGGGCAGGTATGGCGATTATCTGGAAGGAATTGGTGGAAAAACATACCGTGAAAAAGTATTGGATTATATAGACAAAGAGGATTCACCAAGGTCGGTAAATTATCAGTTGGATTTGATGAAAAAAGTGGGTTTCGGAAAGGTGGAAATCCTTCATAAAAATATGTGCTTCGCGGCCTTTGGGGGCATAAAATAAATACGGTTTAATATTTGGGAAATCGAAAGGTATCTTTCAGTTTTTTTGGTTGAATTTACTTGTAGATATGATATATTTGACAGATAGATATCATTCTATTATTACAAACTATAAACAAAATGAAAAGAACAATTTTTACGTTAAGCCTGATGGCTATGGCTTTTGCTTATTCCTGTAAAAGTGGTCAGGATAAAGGGAACACAGCAGATACCCCGTCAACTGAAACCACTTCTTCTGCCACAGATGCCGCAACAGGGGAAAACGTACAACCTGTTAATGAACCGACAAAGGTTTATACGGTCGTTGCCACACCGGATACGGTCTTACTGGGAAAAAACAATGAAGCTTTTATTAGAATAAAAGATATTAAAGCTGTTGGGCTTTCTGACCCTGACGGAAAGTTTGAGGGTATGGAATTGGTTTATAAAATTGAATTGACCAACAAAAAGGCTATTGGTGATGGCAGCAACATAGGTATAAATACCGGCAATTTTAGGCTTGAACTTGATAATGGCCAAAAAATAGCACCGGCTTCTATATATGTTTCGGCGCAGCCTGAAGAAACAAAAACTTCAGAGCAAGATAAATTCACTATACCGGCCGGGGCAAAGCCTGTGGGATTAAGCCTTTTTATGGATGGCACCAGGGCCACTATAAAATTTGAACTGAAATAATTATTATCAGGTTTTTACAGTAAAGGCTGATCCTATAGATTCAGCCTTTATTTTTAATATACAAGCGATGAATAGCAGTAGGCAAAGACATATTGAAATAATGGACACTACCCTGCGGGATGGGGAACAGACGAGTGGGGTATCTTTTTCGGCTTCCGAAAAACTAACGCTGGCGCAACTGTTGCTTACCGAGGTAAAGGTAGACAGGATTGAGGTGGCCTCCGCACGGGTTTCCGATGGTGAGTTTGATGCTGTTAAGCGTATCACGGATTGGGCCGCCGCCAATGGTCATATAGACAAAGTGGAAGTGCTCACATTCGTAGATGGCGATACGTCCATCAACTGGATGGAGAAAGCAGGTGCGCGTGTATTGAACCTGCTCACCAAAGGCTCGATGAACCACTTGGAGCACCAGCTAAAGAAAACACCCCGTCAGCATTTTGATGATATAGCGGCAGTGATAGCCCTGGCATCTAAAAAAGGAATTAGCTGCAATGTTTATCTGGAGGATTGGAGCAACGGCATGAGGCATTCCAAAGATTATGTTTTTCAGTATCTGGACTTTATTGTGACGCAGCCGGTAAAACGCATCATGCTACCGGACACGTTGGGCGTGTTATTGCCCGAAGAAACTTTTGAGTATGTCTCGGAAATAAGGGTGCGTTATCCCGATGCGCATTTTGATTTTCACGGGCATAACGATTATGACCTCAGCGTGGCCAATGCTTTAAAAGCAGTAGATGCGGGTGCGGATGGTCTTCATCTGACTGTCAATGGCATGGGCGAACGGGCGGGCAATACACCGCTGGCCAGTGTCGTGGCCGTGTTGAACGATTATCGGAAAGACGTTTATACATCCATACCGGAAAAATCTTTGTATAAGATCAGCCGGCTGGTGGAGGCTTTTTCGGGTTTCAGGGTTTCCTTGAACAAACCCGTGGTTGGTGAAAACGTGTTTACACAAACGGCGGGTATCCATGCCGACGGCGATAAAAAGAAAAATCTTTATTACAATGATTTGATACCCGAGCGTTTTGGCCGCAAACGCAAATACGCACTGGGCAAGACTTCCGGCAAGGCAAACATCGAGAACAACCTGCAACAGTTGGGCATACAATTGTCCGACGAGGATTTGAAAAAAGTTACTCAGCGCATTATCGAACTTGGGGATAGAAAAGAAGTGGTAACACAAGCCGATTTACCTTTCATTATATCCGATGTGCTCGACAGTGATGCGATTAGCGAAAAAGTGCATGTGGAAAATTATGTGTTGACACATTCCAAAAACATGCGCCCTTCCACAACGGTTCGGGTGAAGTTTGAGGATGGCGTGATGGAGGAAAACGCACAGGGCGACGGGCAGTATGATGCCTTTATGAACGCATTGCATAAAATATACGCGCACAAGAAAATGCAGTTGCCAAAGTTGAGCGATTATGTGGTGCGCATACCGCCGGGCGGAAAATCTGACGCGCTTTGTGAAACCATCATTACTTGGGATTTCAACGGGCGAGAGTTTACCACCACGGGGCTGGATAGTGACCAAACGGTTGCGGCGATAAAAGCTACGCAGAAAATGTTGAATCTGATTTAGGGATGTCTTTCTGTTCGAGGCCAATGCTAAGTGTTTACTAAAACATGAAGAGTTGAAGAAATCTTATAACATAAAATATTATATACCGTTATTTATTTTACTTGCAATAGACATTGTCCTGATTGTTCTTAGTGTAATCAATTTTTATCATCCTTTTCCTGACCCTAATTTGTATGAAATAGAAGTGGACGATAGCTATGCCGAGGATTTTCAGAATTTCAAATGGATTATCATGATTATTGCCCTCACAATAATCGCCCTGTTCAGAAAAGAAAAGAAATACTTTACCTGGGTACTGGTTTTTTTCTTTCTTTTTCTTGAAGATGTATTCAGGATACACGGGGAGCTTGGTCATTTTTTCTATGATATGTTTGGAATGAACAGTGGGCAGCGCACAGGGAAAATCATGGAGCTTTTTGCTGCTGCATTTTTGGGCGTTATCTTTTTGGGGCCGGTGTTCGTTGCCTATAAAAAAGGAGATGCGCTGTTCAGGAAACATTCAAGAACTATATTTATATTATTGGTTTTGTTCTTATTTTGTGCCATTGTATTAGACCAGGTGCACAGGCTCGCCATCATACAGTATGACTGGAAGTATAATGTGGTTTTAGGAACACTGGAAGATGGTGGAGAGATGATAACGGAAAGCCTTTTAACAGGCTATTTGTTGTCCATCGCTTTGAAACAAAAAGCTGATTAAATACTATAAAAAAATAAAATAGACAGATGAAAAAAAATATCTTAATAGTGCCCGGCGACGGGATAGGGCAGGAAGTAACTGCTGTTGGTAAAAAGGGTTTAGATAAAATAGCTGAAAAGTTTGGCCATGAGTTTGTGTATGATGAGGCGTTGATTGGCCATGTGGCTATTGAAGCCACGGGGGAACCTTTACCTGATGAAAGTCTTCAAAAAATGAAAAATTCCGATGCCGTCCTTTTTGGTGCTGTCGGACATCCCAAATATGACAACGATCCTTCGGCAAAAGTAAGGCCGGAGCAGGGATTGCTTAAAATGCGCAAAGAGCTTGGTTTGTATGCCAACCTTCGCCCGATTAAGTTATTTGATGAACTGCTAAGTGCGTCTAGTATCAAGCCGGAAATTTTGCGCGGCGCGGATATTTTGTTTTTCCGTGAGTTGACGGGCGATATTTATTTTGGTGAAAAAGGCCGCAAAAACAATGGTGACACGGCTTACGATATTGCGGAGTACAGCCGTTACGAGGTAGAGCGCATCGCACGCAAGGCTTTTGATGCGGCCATGACGCGTGGCAAAAAACTTTGCTCCGTGGACAAGGCAAACGTTATCGAAACAAGCCGCCTGTGGCGCGAGGTGGTGCAGCGCGTAGCATTGGATTATCCCGAGGTTACGCTGGAGCATCAGTTTGTGGACGCCGCAGCTATGCTGTTGATTAAAGACCCCCGCCGCTTTGACGTGGTGGTTACGGCCAATTTGTTCGGCGACATCCTGACGGACGAGGCTTCTCAAATCGCGGGTTCTATGGGCATGTTGGCATCGGCTTCCATCGGCGATGGCACGGGTGTGTACGAGCCTATCCACGGTTCGGCGCACGACATCACGGGCAAGGGCATCGCCAACCCGATGGCCTCCGTGCTTTCTGCCGCCTTATTGCTCGATATTTCATTTGGCCTCAAAGCCGAGAGCCAGGCGATCATCAATGCGGTGGACGGCGTGCTGAAAGCCGGTTTCCGCACGGGCGACATTGCAGATGGCACTACACCTGCCGACAAAATTTTGGGCACGGACGCTATCGGCGAAGAAATTCTCAAAAGAATTTAACACAGCACGATAAAAAAGTATCAAAGGCCATAAAGGATTTTCCTTTGTGGCCTTTTCTATTAATATGGGCGCATATTGTAACCGGCTTCAGTACCAATGGCATCTTCCTTGCGACGCTCCGTTCAACAGCAGAATATAATTCGTTAATTTGATAAACATTTTAGGCTATCAAATTAAGGAGTATGATTATCGCGATGTGAGCGTATCACAGCCTTGATTTTTTGTCCCACTTTTTTACCAAGAAAAAAGTGGGAGGGAAAAGCGCTGTACTCGTTAATTTTGGGCTTCATCATTTTGGATATAGCATGTTGACAGGCAAAAAAATATTGTTGGGTATCACGGGCAGCATTGCGGCATACAAGTCCGTTACACTGGTGCGACTATTATTAAAACAGGGCGCACAGGTCAAAGTCGTGATGACGCCTGCAGCCAGGGATTTTGTTTCCCCATTGGTGCTTTCCACTTTGTCGAAAGAAGCCGTTTTGACCGATATATCCTCCGAAGATGATACCTGGGCCAATCACGTGCAACTTGGCCGATGGGCCGATGTGATGCTGATTGCCCCGCTTAGTTGCAACACGCTCGCCAAAATGGCGCACGGTCATTGCGATAATTTGTTGTTGGCGGTTTATCTGTCGGCCATCTGTCCGGTTATTTTCTGTCCGGCGATGGACGAGGATATGTGGCATCATCCCGCTACGAAAAAAAATATTGCCTTGCTGTTAAGTTATGGTAACGTCATCCTGCAACCGCGCCACGGCGAACTGGCCAGCGGCCTGATAGGCGAGGGGCGCATGGAAGAGCCGGAAACCATCTTGCAATATCTGGAAGGTTTTTTTGCGGCCAATGATGATTTGCGGGGAAAGACTGTTTTGATAACTGCCGGGCCAACGCATGAGGCACTCGACCCTGTGCGCTTTATTGGCAATCATTCTTCCGGTAAAATGGGCATTGCACTGGCAAAAGAATGTCGGGATCGTGGGGCAAATGTTGTTTTGGTGCTTGGGCCTGTGCAGGTGCCGACAGATTTGTCGGGCATCACTATCATTAAAGTAACAACAGCCGATGAAATGTATGCCGTTTGCCATGAGCATTTCGCGCAAACAGATATAGCCATCATGTCTGCCGCCGTGGCAGATTATAAACCGATGGAAGCGGCTGTTCAAAAAATAAAAAAGACCGAGGCAGATTTGCAAATCAGGTTTATAAAAAACAAGGACATACTAAAAAGCCTTGGTGACATCAAGCGGCAAAATCAGGTGTTGGTGGGCTTTGCGCTTGAAACAAACAATGAAAAGGAATATGCGTTGCAAAAACTGCATAGTAAAAATGCAGACTTAATTGTGATGAATTCTTTGAACGATGGCCCGGCTTTTGGCGCGGACGAGAACAAAGTGACTATCTTTTCAAGAAATGGCGAAGCGGTTTCCTATTCGCAAAAAACTAAGACCGCCGTGGCAAGTGATATTGTGGATGCCATTGTTGGCCTTATTAAAAAAACAGATGGATTGTCCATTTAAAGTTTATGGTCGGCTGAAATCAATAAAAGTGTAAGCATGAAGAAAATCTTGTTGTTGTCAATAGTTGTATTAACGGGGATAGGTTGTGGGGATGGCGTGCCGCGCGGTGTTTTGCCTAAAGCAAAAATGATAGACGTGTTGTGGGACGTGATGGAAGGCGGCGAGTTTGTGAACGGTTATCTTTCTCCTCAAAATCCGTCGCTTGATAGGGTGGTGCTTTCCAACAAAGTGCTGGATGTGATATTAAAGCAACATCAGGTGTCGCGCAAGGAGTTTGACAAGAGCGTGATTTTTTATCAGGAGAACCCCGGCAAGTTGAAAGTAGTACTGGATTCCATCAATAACAGACAGACCCGTTTCATGCAAGAAGAACAGGACAAGGAGGCGAAGGAAAGAGCGCGGGCTGATTCTATTGAACGGGCAAAACCTGATAGTCTTCGTCGCCGTGATAGCCTGGTGGCAAAGGATAGTCTAAGAAGGGTGGACAGCCTGCGCCACAAAGACAGCATCCACGTGGCCGATAGTTTGAAGAAATTGGGTATTAAAAAAGATACTATAAAAGTATCTGGTGCTTTAAATAAAAAGAAACGAAAAATCAGGAACGCTCGTTTACGAGCCGCACCTGTCGTGAGGCCTATGTAAGTATATTTTTTGAAGATAGAGAATATTTATATCGCATGAAATAAAATGGAACGTCGTACCGGGCGTAGCGAGGTATCTGCCCGTTTCTCTGCAATACGCTTGGTCGAAATGACGATGGCAACGCGGAACGAATATGATTATAAATTTGATGGAAATGCAATCAGCTAAAACCTCATACATTTGTTTTAACGGGGATATGCAGCCCGCGGATACGCCTGTTTTCAAGGTCACAAACCGTGGTTATCGTTATGGTGATGGTTTTTTTGAAACAATGAAGTTCTGGAAAGGAAAGGTTTTGCTTTATTCTTTCCATTTGGAAAGAATAAAGCAAAGTTTAAACCTGTTAAACTATCGTTTAGCAATACCTGTTGAAGATATATTCGATAAAGTACATGAACTCTGTCAACTGAACCAGTGTAACGATGCCGCGCGGATAAGGCTTTCCTTTTTTAACGGAGAGGGCGGGGTATTTGATGCAGATGGTTTATTGGGGTATGCGGTGGAGGCAACGCCTGTCCCGGTGGTTTTCCCCACTTTGAATACAAACGGGCTGGTGATGGGATTCTGCAAGTCCGCATTCAAGAGCAGTGACGCGTATGCCAGTCTAAAGTCCGCAAACTACTTGCTGTACCGAATGGCTGCGGATACCGCCCGCCCCCGTGGTTGGGATGATGCTTTTGTGCTCAATCATCATGGTCGTGTGATTGAGTCGGCCATTGCCAATATTTTTTGGGTAAAGGATGGACAGCTATTCACGCCGCCCTTGTCAGAGGGATGTGTGCAGGGGACGATGCGCGCCTACATATTGCAACAGATGGCGAAAAATGATTTTGTGGTTATCGAAAAACCTTGTATGCCTGACGATATTTTAACAGCCGATGAAATCTTCCTGACCAATGCTTCTTTCGGTATTAGCTGGGTGGCGCGGGTAGAATACAAAACATACACCCACCAAATAATTGCCGGGCTATATGAAAAATTAATCGTGCCGTTGTATTGGTAGGGTTTGCTTGGGCTTTATATGTATTCCTCGCCAAGTTGCGCTCATCCGTCTACTTCTGCTTGGAGGCCTGTTTGGGATGGGAAATGCTTGCCCTGATTATGATTCCAAACGGCTTGTTATCAATGCCAAATTGTTTGCTCAAAGTTTGTTTATCAATAACAGTAAGTTTAATAAAATTTGTATCGTTAATTGTAGAAAGGTCACCTTCAAAGTTTTCTGTTAGAATCTTGCCGTTTAGAATGTAAGCGGCTGAACTATCACTTTCGGGCGTTGGCACCATTCTTAGATATTCTGACGACTTGGTTTTAAAGTAATTCCAGTATCTCTTTTTTGCAAACTTTTTCGTCTCAACATATATAGCTCCATATTGCCCCTGTTCTCCAACGAGTTTGATTGCATTGGTATCTTTATAAACTGTAACAACCGCAATTTCGGTTGGTTGATATTGTTGCAGCTCAATTATTGTCACGTTTACACTGTCAATAAAAAATATAGGGTCTTTAGATAGTTGTTTATAACGATTATTTGCCCTTTTAAAAATGCTATGGCATGAAACAACAAGGTCAATGCCTTCAATGGGTTTTTCTGAATAATAGGCTTCGTCTACCGGGTATTGTGGTTTTCTTTCTCTGTCAATTTTCACAAAAAAAGAAAGTGTGTCGTTGGTCAAATTCCAGTAGTCAGAACGGTCCCGTGATCTCCATGTGTCAAACTTTGGGTAGATTTTTAAAACGTCTTTTGCCGTAAGTGTTTTCATGTCTATTGGTGTTCCGTCTGGCAACAAGCCCTTGAAATCTTTGGTCAGTCTTATTTTGCTGATAAAATCAGTATCATTGTCTTTCTGAAAAATTATTCCTGGATAGTTTTTGGATGAATACCCTTTTCTGTTTTCAAATCTTGCATCCTGCACAAATCCGTCTTTGCACATATCCATTTCTTCAACATCAACTTCTTTAAGTTCACTGTCAAGATTTTTAAGGTCAGTTAAAGTTGTCTGGCAAAGACAAAACCCTGAAACAGTAATTTTCTTTGCAAGGGCTGTGTCAATGGGCAACTTGTCCGAAATAGTTTGCGCCTGTCCCTGCGTCAATAAGCATAGGGTCGAAAAGATAAAAGTGATTATGGATTTCATACTTTCATGTTTATGGCTTAAAACAAACGATTACGGCTTAGCGACGTAACAGAATTACCGGATTCGTCTGCCCGTAATAGAAGCTAAATATATAACTAAATGCTTATTGTTTATTATTCTCCACTGCGTCTCACCCTTAGCCCTGCGCATTGGCTGTGTACTCGGGGCCATTTACGAAAATTGTTTAAAAGAAAAGAACTGTTTTTATCTTATATCTTACGCCGAGTTCCGTTCACTCACCTGCCTGCGCTTAGAGACCCGGTGAGGAAAGAAATTTACATCCGTTCCCTCAGTTGTGCTTGCACAAAACCGATTATAGGGCGATGGTCTTCTTATTCTTCAGTTTGGTTTATGATCCAATTTGTCCAACCAATAATTGTTGATGCGCGTCTGAAATATGTTGTGTGAGAACCAACATTATATAATTTGGATCGCTTCATTATTTCAATAATAGTTTCTTTATTTGGCATTTCTCCGTTGTCAAGATGAAGTTTTAGTACGTCTTTAAATGCTTTATGTGACAAAATCAATTTTATGAACTCTTTTTGCCTGTCAATTAATGATACGTTCATCGTTTTCTGACCTAATTTACTTAATACAAAGGAAGTTTGTTTAGTTGTAGGGTCTTGTGTTTTATCAACTAAGCCTAAATACCTTGCTGCATTTGTATAATAATCGTGTTGTCTTGGATCAATTGCTCCAAAGTCAAAATCTTGAAGATATTGCTCTTTGGTCATAACTTGGTTTTGCTTTATTAACTCACACAAATTAATTACTCTCTCAAAACTGTTTGCTTGGGGAAATGGAATTTCAGGTTCTTTTACAATTTTAGTTGTATCAATAATTTGTGATAATGATTCAAGATTAAAACTTCCTTCTTGAATGACGTATTTCTTTTGTTTGATGAGAACAATAGAATTATAATGTTCAATATCGGAAAACGCATATTCTCTTAAATGAAAAACACCGTTTGAATAAGTCAAGAATATTGGACGAACTTGTTTTTGAATTTTACCGCTCCAAAGTTTATATGGATAATAGAGCTGACGAACTAAAAAATCGGATGATATATAATTTTTAGCTTCAATTAGATTTAGAGAAATGTCGCCCTCATAACCTCCGTCAATTTCTACTTGCGAGTTTCCAACATTTACGTTAAATAGTCCTTTGGCAGAATTGATGCCAAAAGAAAAAGAAGATGAACTCATTCTGCCACTTACAGTTGGAAATAAACTTTCCTCACTTGTGAAATCGTGAAGAATTTTTGAAACAAAGGCACAGTTTATTGCTGTCGCTTCACTTGTTATATCACGATAATCAAGGCTTTCTAAAAATGTTGGAAATTCAATAGGTGTAACTTCGACATCATTTGAATTGAATTTGCAAAAAGCCTCAAATTCTCCAATAACATAGCCACCTCTTGAAGTAGGTAATATTGAAAGTTTGTTATCAGCAAAAAGTTTTGGAAGTTGAGATTTATGATCAAATTTTGTCATTAATCTTGCTTCACGAAACTCATTAATTTTTGTTGCTGTAATCTCAATATGACCGTCTTTCAAAATCTTGTCAAGGATTTTGTGCTTTTCAAATATCTTTTCCCACGCAAGGTCATTCTTGGATTTACTCATAGTTTCTGATTAAAACTTCATCAACTTCTCCACGGTCAGCACCGTTTGAGTTAATTGCTCTATTTGCTTTTACAATAGTTATTTTATAGTCTTTATATAAATCTTTAATAAACTCTGCTGATGAATTTGATAGTAAAAATTTCACTCCTTTTTTATGCAATTCATCACAAGCGGTTTTCAAGTCAATTTGGTCATACATATTCCAACCGCCCTGAATGTAGCCTGTAAAATTTGAACTTTCAGAAATTGGATGATATGGAGGGTCTAAATACACAAAACATTTTTTATCTGCTCGTTTTAAAACTTCAGAGTAGTCCCCACTTTTAATTTCTATATTATTATTATTTAGAAATTTATTCACGGCTTTAAGTGTAGGTTCGTTAACAATATTTGGATTTTTGTAACGTCCAAAGGGTGAGTTAAATTCGCCTGCATTGTTTACTCTGTAAAGTCCGTTAAAACAAGTTTTGTTTAAAAAAATAACTCTTGATGCTCGTTGAACATCTGTAAGTTTTTTGAATGCGCCGTTTCTGTCTAAACTTCGTATTGAGTAAAAATATTGGGCTTCATTTTTATGTTTTTCAAGATCTGCTATGAGCTCATCAAGATTGTTTTTAATGACTTTATACACGTTAATTAACTCTTCATTAAAATCATTAATTATTGCATTTTTAGGTTGTAAATTAAATAATACAGCACCTCCACCAATAAATGGTTCTATGTATTTATAATCTTTTATATTTTCGGGCAAATGCTCAACAATTGAGGGCATAAGTTGTCTTTTGCCTCCAACCCATTTCAAGAATGGGGTTACTAACTTGTTGTTTTTCGCCATTTTTTAGTTTTTTTACTAAATATTTTAGTCTGCAAGTTAGCAAATTTTGATCATGTCGTCCAATTTTGTAGTAAGTTTATTTTTTGTAGGATGTTGGTTTAAGATAGCACATAAATGTTTCGAACTTTGCTTCGAGAGAGATATTGAAGCGCAAAAGCCGAATTTATTATTAAAGTTCAATTGAAAAACTGCTGTTGGGTTTTGCATGTCAGCCCGTTTGGCGCGAAACCACTCTTACTTATTCTGGCAGCACTGTCCCTATTACTTTTGCATGTCAGCCCGTTTGGCGCGAAACCACTCTTACTTATTCTGGCAGCACTGTCCCTATTACTTTTGCATGTCAGCCCGTTTGGCGCGAAACCCGTATTATGTCACGTTTTTCTCATCCTGTCTTTGGTTTAAAGTTATTCATTTGTTCAATTAACCAATTTCTGGTTGGAACACTTCTCGGAACTTCTCTTATTCCGTAACCTTGAATCGCGCCATTCCAACCACGTCTTAAATTTGGATAAACCGATTTATAAAACATTTTTACGCCACGGGAGTAGTCATTGTCAATTGAAGCTTTAAGTATAGAACTGAATGCTCCTGAAATATAATCTGCTATTTGAATCCCTACAGAGTGATGGGAATTTTCAATATTTAAACTGTCTTTTATAAATTTATACTTTTCAATAAAGTCTCCATTTTCAAAAAGATCATAGTAAATTTTCCTGAACATTTCGTTCTTTTCATTTCCAACTGGATCAAAAAATAGAACACCTAAATTTCCTTCATCAATTTGTAATTCCATTTCGAGTCTTTGCATGTGTTCTTGTAAATGAAATGAAATCATTGACTTTTCATTTGTCGGGTACTTGTTTGAATTTTTGGTATAGGTTGCAATGATTTTTTTCTCGTTTAATACATTAACCAGTGCAAGTGATTCCTCAACAAAGTCTATTAATATGTGATAATCAATGTGTTCAATATGATTAAGTCCAAGATGGTCAGGAATTTTCTTCTTGTTTTTTTGAAAGTTTCTAATTGTCCAAAGATTTGCCCATTTTATTTCCTTTGATATTGGAAGGCCATATTTCTCTTTTAGTTCTCTAAAGTTCAAGTTCAGCGTTTTCCATTCATTGGAGTTCATTAACAAGGTTGTCCTTATATAAAAAGGATGATTTCTTAACTGCTTGTCGGTTAAGTTTGGTTTGTAATCTCCACATTCATCACTAAAACAGAAATAGATGTCAGCCATTTAGTTCAAATTCTATTGATTGTTGGTCATCTTTAAAATGTATTATAAATCGTTAATACCCCCTCACAAAACTTCGCTAATATTGTCTTTGCTACATTTTGTGATGGCTCTATCAGCCGTAAATATATCTTTTATTATTCATATAGTCTTCGCCTTCCACGTTGGCAGCATACAGAACCACGAAGTAAAAGTCTTTATCCAAAAAAGAACCACCCGCAAAAGCAGGTGGTCTCAAACTATCTAAAAACTATCACTCACTAACTACATCCAAGGCTGTTGCCGCAGTTGAGGCATTTGTAGCAGGTGCCGCTGCGGATGGTTATATGGCCGCATACATTGCAGGCAGGCGCATCGCCCTGCATACTTTTGGCGGCAGCGTTGACGGCATCAAGTCCTGTTGACATAGGCTTGATGGTATCCTGCGTATGCTTGTTCCCGGTATTCTCTTTCTTGCCCACGATGCGCATCCCGCTTAGTTCGTGCTTGCGCTCGCCAATGGTGGGAGAGGTTTCGTCCCAAAGTTGCTCGTCTTCCTCGGTCACGGGTTCGGCTTCCGGCCTGTCCAATACGTGCACCAGGTCGGCACGGCCAAGATATTCGTAAGCCAGCGCCCTGAACATAAAGTCTATAATAGAAGTGGCCGATTTGATATTGGGATGCTGCACCATGCCCGACGGCTCAAAGCGTGTGAATACGAATTTTTCCACAAATTCTTCCAGTGGAACGCCGTATTGCAGGCCGATGGAAACGGCAATAGCAAAACAGTTGAGCATACTGCGCATGGTCGCGCCCTCCTTGGCCATGTCTATGAAAATTTCGCCCAGTGTTCCGTCGCCGTACTCGCCCGTGCGCAGGAACAACGTCTGTCCGTTTATCTTGGCCTTTTGCGTAAAGCCCCGGCGTTTGGCAGGCAGGGAGCGTCGTTCCACAATCATCGCCAATTGGCGTTTGAGGCGGGTATCGGCACTGTTTTGCACGCGGTGGTTCACCTCTTCCAGCAGTTCCTCTATCGTGAGTTTGCTCATATCCACGATTTGAGTTTCAGCATCGGCTGTTTCTTCGGTTTCTTCTTCTTTCTTTTTAGAATCTGATTTGTTGCTGAGCGGTTGGCTGAGCTTGGAGCCGTCACGGTAAAGCGCACAGGCTTTCAGTCCAAGTTCCCAACTTAGTTTGTAAGCATCTGCAATTTCTTCAACCTTTGCCTCATTGGGCAGGTTGATGGTCTTGCTGATAGCGCCGCTTAGGAAAGGTTGTGTGGCGGCCATCATGCGGATATGTCCATGGGCATGGATATAGCGTTGCCCGATTTGGCCGCATTTGTTGGCACAGTCGAACACGGGCAAATCTTTTTCCTTTAGGAACGGCGCGCCCTCTATCGTCATCGTGCCGCAGCAATAAGTATTGGCGGCATCTATTTGCTCCTGTGTAAATCCGAGGGCTTCCAGCAGGTTCCAGCTAAAGTCGTTGTATTGTTCGGGTTTGAAGCCAAGGCGTTGCAGGCAGGCTTCGCCAAGCGTATAAACGTTAAAGGCAAAACTGATTTCAAATGCTGTGCCCATCGCAGCGTTTAGCTTTTCTATTTCCTGTGCGGTGAAGCCTTTTACCATCAGGCTTTCCTCGTTGATGTGCGGTGCGCCCTTCAGGGAAGCGTATCCTTTGGCATAGTTTACGATGGCCTCTATTTCGCTTTCGCTGTATTTTAATGTGCGCAAGGCTTCCGGCACACTTTGGTTGATAATCTTGAAATAACCGCCGCCGCTGAGTTTTTTAAATTTGACCAAGGCGAAATCGGGTTCCACGCCCGTGGTGTCGCAATCCATTAACAGGCCGATAGTACCCGTGGGGGCGATAACGGTGGTCTGTGCGTTGCGATAGCCGTATTTTTCGCCCATCTGCACGGCATTGTCCCAAGCTATTGTGGCTGCTTTCAGTAAATAATCCGGGCAATATTTGGCATTGATGCCGTGCGGCCTGATTTCGATGCCCTCGTAAGCATCGGTGGCATCATAAGCCGCCGCGCGGTGATTGCGCATGACGCGCAGCATGTGGGTTTTATTTTTTTCGTATTCGGGAAAAGCACCTAAAAACGATGCCGTTTCGGAGGAGGTTGTGTAGGCCACGCCGGTCATGATGGCGGTGATAGCACCCGCAATGCCGCGCGCCTCTTCGCTGTCATAAGGAATGCCGCTGACCATGAGCATACTGCCGAGGTTGGCATAACCTAAGCCCAACGTGCGGTAATCGTAGCTAAGCTGTGCCACTTCCTTGGAAGGAAACTGTGCCATGAGCACGGAGATTTCCAGAACGGTCGTCCACAGGCGGCAGGTATATTCAAAACCTTCTACGTCGAAAAGATTATTTTTTTCGTCAAAGAATTTGCGCAGGTTCACGCTTGCGAGGTTGCAGGCCGTGTTGTCTAAGAACATATATTCGCTGCACGGGTTGCTGGCGCGTATCCGGCCACCTTCGGGGCAGGTATGCCATTCGTTGATGGTGGTATCATATTGCGTACCGGGGTCGGCGCAACGCCATGCCGCGTAGTTGATTTGGCTCCACAGGTCACGCGCTTTGATGGTTTTCATGACATGGCCGTCGCTGCGGGCTGTCAGTTCCCAATCGCCGTCGGCTTCCAATGTTCTGAAGAACGAGTTGGGTATGCGCACAGAATTATTGCTGTTCTGACCGCTTACGGTGCGGTAAGCCTCACCCTCATAATCGCTTGAATAACCGGCGGCAATCAGGGCGGCCACTTTCTTTTCCTCTTCTACTTTCCAGTTGACAAATTCCACGATTTCGGGATGGTCAAGGTCAAGGCAGACCATTTTGGCCGCACGGCGGGTGGTGCCGCCGCTCTTGATAGCGCCTGCGGCGCGGTCGCCTATTTTCAAAAAGCTCATCAGGCCGCTGGAAGAGCCACCGCCACTGAGTTTCTCGCCCTCGCCCCGGATACTGCTAAAGTTGGTGCCCACGCCGCTGCCATATTTAAAAATACGTGCTTCGCGCACCCACAAGTCCATGATGCCGCCTTCGTTCACCAGGTCGTCATCCACGCTCAATATAAAACAGGCGTGGGGTTGCGGACGTTCGTATGCCGAGGTGGATTTTTTGAGCTTGCCTGTTTGCGGGTCAACATAATAATGCCCCTGCGGTTTCCCGGTGATGCCGTACACTTCGTGCAGGCCGGTGTTGAACCATTGCGGGCTGTTGGGCGCACAGGCTTGGTTCAAAAGGGAATATACCAGCTCGTCATAAAAAACCTGTGCGTCTTTTTCAGATGCAAAATAATGATGGCGTTCACCCCAAACGCGCCAACAATGTGCCAGGCGGTGCACCACTTGTTTTACACTTGTTTCACGACCGATGCCTCCGTCAGGTTGGGGCACACCGGCTTTTCTAAAATATTTTTGAGCAAGGATATCGGTAGCTATCTGGCTCCATTGTTTGGGAACCTCTACATTGTCGAGTTGAAACACAACTTCGCCGCTGGGGTTCTTGATTACGGAAGTTCTGTAATCATAGTCGAACATATCATAAGGGCTAACACCTTCCTGTGTGAATCTTCTGGAAAAAACAAGGCCGTTCGATGCAGTATTATTTGCCGGGGTCATCTTGAAATCGTTTAATGGTTAATAACAAAATAGATTGTCGTGGAACAACGAAAATATTTCATATCAGACAAGAAAGAAAACGGTTTATATTAACAGCTTGTGGATAAAAGATGCTTATTCAAATCCTGTTTGCGTTTGGTGAGTTTTGCACAGGTATGTGAAAATAAAATGGCATCGGATATGCGGAAAAAAGGTTATCTATCCAAAGCTTTGTTTCGAGGATTGATTTTTAAGGTTTAAGCAGAAATGATGCGGGGAATAAAGCCGCGTGTTTTTATCCGCCGCTTATCCGTTTTATTATATTAACTTCCATTTTCCCTGTTCTTGGCGTACCTTTGTAGCTTTTAAAGCAAAGAATTTGAGGGCACGCACATTTAAGAAAGACAAGGTAAACATCATCACGCTCGGATGCAGCAAGAACATGGTAGACAGCGAGGTGCTGAGCGGGCAGCTCCGTGCCAACGATATTGACGTGGTGCACGAGAACCGCAAGCTGGATCATAACATTGTGGTAGTGAACACCTGTGGTTTTATTGACAAGGCCAAGGAGGAGAGCATCAATACCATTTTGGAGCAGGTGGAGCTTAAAAAGCGTGGCCGTTTGGATAAAGTATATGTAACGGGTTGCCTGAGTGAACGATACCGCAATAATCTAGAGGCGGAAATCCCCGAAGTGGATGCTTTTTTCGGTACGCTGGAACTGCCCTTTATCCTGAAACAGTTTGAGGCCGACTATAAAGCCGAATTGTTGGGCGAACGCCTGTTGGCAACCCCAAAACATTATGCCTATCTTAAAATATCCGAAGGCTGCAACCGCACCTGCTCGTTTTGCGCCATCCCGCTGATGCGCGGCAAGCACGTCAGCAAACCGATGGAACAGTTGGTCAGTGAGGCCGAAGGGCTGGTGCGCAATGGCGTGAAGGAAATCATGCTCATTGCACAAGAGTTGACTTATTACGGTCTGGATATATATAAAAAGCGCATGTTGCCCGACCTGCTCAACCGTTTGGCGGATATACCCGGTTTGGAGTGGATACGGCTGCATTATGCTTATCCTACCAAATTCCCGTTGGAAGTGCTGGATGTGATGCGCCAACGCGAAAATATCTGCAATTATCTCGACATACCCCTGCAACACGCGGCGGATAATATGCTCACGCAAATGAAAAGGCAAATCACACGCCACGAGATGGAAGACCTGATAGCCGAAATCCGCCACCGTGTGCCCGGCATTTGCCTGCGAACTACGTTGATTACGGGCTTTCCTGGGGAAACCCTTGCGGATGTGGAGGAGTTGAAGGCATTTCTGGAACGTCAGCGGTTTGACCGCGTGGGTATTTTCACCTACTCGCACGAGGAAGATACGGGCGCTTATGCCCTTGAGGACAACATCCCGCAGGAGGAAAAAGAACGCCGGGCGCAGGAAATCATGGAGTTTCAACAAGAGATTTCTTATGAACTGAACCAGCAAAAAGTGGGCAAGGTCTTCAAGACAATTATTGATAAAAAAGAAGCGGGAAGATATATCGGGCGTACAGAGTTTGACAGTGTGGAAGTGGATAACGAGGTCATCATCACTTCCGACAAACCGCTCAAAATAGGCAGTTTTTATCAGGTCAGGATAGACAAGGCTTATGACTACGATCTGGAAGGTACGATTGTTTATTAATATTTTTTATTTTTATAAAATTGATTATCAGTTATTTAGTGTTTTAGGGGTTGTTTCTTTGGATTCTTTTCCCTAAATTTGCACAATAAAACACCAATTGCGGCGTTTTAAGAACCGTAATAACCTTTGTCAAAAGGTATTTGTGAACAAAATACTATTAATGAAGTCAATCTTATTATTAGCGTTTATTTTCATGCTGGGCACGGTCGCAGTTAATGGACAAACCGTGCAAAAAGCGAAGGCATCTTATTACCACAGTAAGTTCAATGGTAGGAAAACAGCGTCCGGGGATACTTATTGGGATCACTTTCTCACCGCTGCTTCCAACATTTACAAGTTGGGTACGAAATTGCTCATTACCAATCCTATTACAGGTAAAAGCGTACAGGTTTTGGTAAACGACAGGATGGCTCCCCATATTAAAGGGAGGGTTGATTTGAGCAAGGCCGCTTATAAGGAAATAGCTTCGCTTAGCACAGGCATCACCCCGGTACACATTGAGGTAGTGGACGGTGACAAGAAAAAGAATGAAAATCTTTAGTAATTAATTTTAAAAAAAGAAGCCCGCGCGTAAGTGCGGGTTTTTTTATGGGGTTTGTTCCAAAATAAATAAAAAAATATCAGCCCAAATCTATATTGGTGTTGTCGCCAATGTTCAGGCGGCGGCTTTCGCCTTTGAGCGATGTATCGCTGCCGATGAGCGAATCTTCCAGCACGATGTCAAACAAATGACTGAAAGCGCCCACAATGGAATTTTTCACGATGGACTGCTCTACCACGGCCGATTCGCCCAATGTCACGTTGGGGCCGACGATGCTGTTTCTTATCGTGCAGTTTTTACCGATACTTACGGGCGGGATAAATACCACGTTTTCGTAATTTGTGGTGTCAGGTAGAACACCAAATTTCTTGAGTAATAAAGCGTTAGAGCTTAACAGGGTGTCTTTTTTTCCGGCATCAAACCAGTTGTCTACCTTAAATGACTCAAAACGAACCCCCTTTTTAATCATGCAATCAATGGCATCGGTGATGGTATATTCACCATGTGTTTGATGCCCGGTGCGGATGTTTTCGTTCAGGCAATCAAATAAAATGCGGCTTTCCTTGATTTTGTAAATGCCCACCAACGCCTGATTTGATTTGGGAATCTGCGGTTTTTCCACCACTGAATATATCGCGCCATCATCGTCTATCTCTGCGAGGCCAAATTCGCGCGGGTTGTCCACCTTACGCACGCCTATCATTGAGCAGGGGCTTTCCAGCACCTCTTTTACGTTGTATTCACAAATGGTATCGCCAAGCGAAAGCAGCACCTCATCGCCGTTGATAATGTCCTTTGCGAGGCTCACGGCATGGCCGATGCCATTGCGTTGCGGCTGGTTTACGTAATGCGCCGTAATATCAGGGTGCTTTTCGCTTACATAATGTTCTATTTTGTCGCCAAGGTAGCCTACGATAAATACAAATTCCTTTATGCCCGCTCCCTGTAATTGGTCTATGATGATACTGAGTACCGTTTTTCCCGCAAGGGGAATGAGCGCCTTTGGCTGCGTATGACTATGCGGCCTAAGCCTGGTGCCAGCGCCTGCTACCGGTATGATTGCCTTCATGTGAGATTTGTGTTGTTGTTATTCAAAATCAATGATATATGTCTCTTCATAGCAACTAAGGGACAATTGCGCTCAATCATTCCTTTACGCACGGGACATATATAAGGACGCCCGAAAGAGCATCTTGGTCTAATTTAAGAATGTGAAGGTAAGAAAATTTATGATTTTTGGTTTACGATTTTTGAATGACAAACGGATGTCCAATCGCCCGTGGACTACTGAAAAACAGGCTGTTCACGCCTTGCAGGGCGCATTCGTGTTGTTTGTTGCCCGATGCTTACAGTTCAAATATTTTTTCCATCAAAACCCATTTCTCGCCGGCCATGGTGCCGGGCAGCGCTTGCTGGTATTTCCACATGAGTGCTTCCCATTGCTGTACCACGGGATTGGCGGCATCGGCGGTGGCCTTTTTCTCAAAGGAAAAGTCTTCGGGTACTTCCATAATCATGAACAAGCGGCTTCCGGTGCGGTAAATCTGCATGTCGGTTATGCCGCTGTCGCGGATGCTTTGGAGAATTTCCGGCCACACGGCACGATGGTAGACTTCGTACTCCCGGATTAACCCCTCGTCGGGTTTGAGGTCTAAGGCAAAGCAATGGCGCATGTATAAAAATGTTTAAAGTTCTCGGAATGGTTGCCACGTATTCTGTTGCCGAACGGAGCGTCGCAACAAAGATGCCATATATTCTGCTGCCGGCATCAAAATTACTCGTTCATCATCTCCAACAGTACGGTGGCGATTTCCTCTGCGTTGGGCTTGCCGAAATAATCCCCGTCGCTGCCATAGCCGGGCCGGTGTTCCTGCGCCGTTATGGTGCGCGGTGCCACGTCCAGATAGCGGTAGCCGTTTTGTTCCTCCATTACCTTGTTGAACATATACGCGGCGGCACCTCCCGGCACATCCTCGTCCACAAACACAATACGGTTGGTTTTCTGAAGGGATTTCAGGATAAGATGTTCGCGGTCAAAAGGTAACAGCGTTTGCACGTCTATCAGTTCGCAACTGATGTTTTTGGGCGTGACCATCTTGATGGCCTGCTGCACGATGCGCAGGGTGGAACCATAGCTGACAATGGTGATGTCGTCCCCGGTCTGCAAAATCTCAGGAATGCCGAGCGGAACGGTCATGGTGTCGAGGTTTTCGGGAAGCGGTTCTTTGAGGCGGTAGCCGTTCAGGCTTTCGATGATAATGCCCGGCTCGTTGCTTTGCAGCAGCGTGTTGTACATGCCGACGGCCTGCACCATGTTTCGTGGCACACAAACATACATGCCGCGCAGGGCGTTCACAATCATGCCCATAGGCGAGCCGCTGTGCCAGATGCCCTCCAGCCTGTGACCGCGCGTGCGCACGATGATGGGGCAGCACTGCTGGCCTGCCGTGCGATAATATAAAGAAGATACATCATCCAGTAACGGCTGCAGGCCGTAAATCAGGTAATCCAGATATTGAATTTCAGTAATCGGGCGCAGGCCGCGCAAGGCCATGCCTATGCCTTGCCCGATGATGGTGAGCTCGCGGATGCCCGTGTCAAAAATGCGTGCAGTGCCATACTTGCGTTGAAGGCCCGCAAATCCCTGATTCACATCGCCGATTTTCCCAACATCCTCGCCGAAGGCGAATACCTTAGGATTGTTTTCAAACAACTGGTCAAAATAGCGGTTGATGATTTCATAACCGTTGATAAGCGGTGATTCGCTGGTGACAACGGGCGCTATCACGGGCACTTTCAGCGCGCTTTTTTCCGTATCGTTATATAAAGAGTTGTTGTAAAGCTCTTTGTTTTCTTGCAAAAACGTGTCATAAAATTTTCGCAAGGCGGCCACATTGTCCTTGTTGCTGCAAGTCAGAATGCCTTCGTATAAAGTTTGCAGGATGTTGCGGCGCAACGGTTCGCGGATAGCCAATAGATTGTCCAACGTTTTGCGGAGCGCCGGGGTGTCCGATGTATTTTTTTCAATCAGGCTGTTGAACAGGCCGCGGGTGTTATGTACCAATTTTTCCAATGGTTCAAGATAACCCTGCCAGGCTTTTTCCCTGCCGCGCTTTACCTCGGTGCGTGCCTCGCTTTCAATTTTGGAGAGTTCTTCCTCGGTGGCCAGGGCATTATTCAGTATCCATGCCTTGATTTTTTTCATGCAATCCCACTCGCGTTCCCACTCCAATCTTTCGGCATTTTTATACCGCTCGTGGCTGCCCGATGTGCTATGCCCCTGCGGCTGCGTGAGTTCTTCCACATGAAAAAGAACAGGGGTATGGGTTTCGCGTGCCAGCGCGATGCCTTCTTCGAAAACCTCTATCATGTTCATATAGTCCCAACCCTTTACGGCGGCAATATAAAAACCGTTCGTACCTTCTTCTTTTTCAAACCCCTTCAGGGCTTTGGACACGGAGCCTTTGGTGGTCTGATATTCCCGTGGAACCGATATACCATACCCGTCGTCCCACACAAATATGGCCAGCGGCACTTGCAGCACGCCCGCGGCGTTGATGGTTTCCCAAAAATGTCCTTCGCTGGTGGAGGCATCGCCGATGGTGCAAAAGCAAACCTCGTTTCCGTTATCGGACAGGTGTTTGAATTGCTTTAGCGCTTCCACATTGCGGAAAAGTTTGGATGCAAACGCCAAGCCTACCGCGCGGGGCATCTGCGAAGCGGTGGGGCTCATGTCGGCAGCCGTGTTTTTTATATTCACGATGTCTAACCATTCGCCGTCCGCTCCCACGTTCCTGCTTGTATAGTGGCCCACCATCTGACGGCCTTTGCTGAAATGCTCCCTTTCCAAATCGGGGTCGGCATATAATTGTGCGAAAAAAGTTCTGGGCGAGGATTCGCCAATAGCAAACATGAAGGTTTGGTCGCGATAATACCCGCTACGCCAGTCGCCCGGCCTGAAAAACTTGGCCATCGCAATCTGCGCAACTTCCTTTCCGTCACCGAATATCCCAAATTTAGCCTTGCCCGTTAACACTTCCTTTCGCGCTAAAAGGCTGGTCTCGCGACTGAGGCAGGCAATATAATAATCATGCAGCACCTCAGACTTGAAGGTGTCAAAAGACAAAACTGCCTCCGGGTCGGTAATTGAGTTGTGTAAATTATCCATTCAATACAATATAGAGTTATACTCAATCGCCACGAATATATGAAATTTAGTGGTTTTAATGCAACTTTAAGATAGCTAAAACCATCTTTTGCATACTTTTGTAAACGTATAACAGCCTGTAAAAATTTTATAGTATGAAAAAATATTTATTTTTTATCGCAGTATTTGTATTGGGAGCCGCAGTGATTGTAAAAGCGCAAAAAGCTGGCCCGTCTATTGACCAGGTAATCAAATTGTCGCAGGACAAATATGATATAGGAAAGGTGAAGCAAAATGAGTCTGCCACTTTTTACATCGAGTTTACCAACATTACCAAAAAACCTATCGTGGTGGAAAATGTGATGGCGGGTTGCGGATGTACGGTTCCTGAAACACCCAAAGCCCCGATTTTACCCGGAAAGACCGGTCAGGTAAAAGTTGGGTATAACGCCACCTCTGTGGTAAAGTTCACAAAGGATGTGACCATCAAGATAAAAGGCGTGCAAGAGCCGAAAATCGTTTATTTTACCGGGGAAGTGGTTAAGTAAAATAAGACCTTATCTAATCTGTAGAAATATCAAACCTCCGTGCAGGAGGTTTTTTTGTGGAATGAGGTTTGGGTTAATAAAAAATCAACATTTTCTGTATGATTGATAAGTCGTGATATTGGTATAAATTAGCATATTATGAGGTTTGTTGTTGATACCACAACTCTGCAGGACAGAATCAATAGGTACTTTGAAATAATACCCAGCGCAAAATGGCGCTATCTGCACAAGCGCAGTTTACAAAATTGTATTCGGTATATCAATTCCATAAAAGGGGTTGGTGAAAGAAAGAGATGCATGGAATTTATGAAAAGCTATATGGACTATCTGGAAAACAATATTAACGACTGGGATAGCATAGAAGGCATTGATATAGATTTAAGCACCATGTTATACAAAATGTATTTTCAAAGCATGGAAACGATTTATAGGACGAGGGTGGGCTTTTTCATGGGATTAGCCATATTATTATTGTAATGCTACCAGTTTTAATAATCTTGTATCTCTTGTTTATGTATAATAAGATTTTGTTTTTCATAGCGTTAGGTATAATCATATTTATTACGATATACACTATACGAAAAAAGATTCAGGGAAAAGTTATGGGATTTGGATATTAGTATTTCTACTATTTTCCCTTAGGTAGCGCCTGAACTTCATTCATTTTTGAGTGAGCATGATCGGATGTAACCGCCCTGTTAATATACATATCAAAGCGCAGGTGTAGTATTGCTTGCTGTGGGCGGCGGTGCTATGTTGACCGGTGTATTTCCGGTGTAAGCCCTGATGGCTTTTATGATGGCGTTCACGATTTGTGCCTGTCCTTCCTCGCTCATCATGTAGGCTTCCTCATCCTTGTTGCTCACAAACCCCATTTCGATAAGAATACTCGGCATCCCCGTGGCCTGCAATACCCAAATACCCTTGTGGTTGCGCTGCTGCACGCCACGGCTGTTGCGCCCGGAAGCTATAAATTCTTTTTCCACAAGAGTGGCCAGGTTATAACTTTTTCTGAAATAGTGCTGTGCATAAATGAGCATACGTGCTTTTTCTGCCGGGTCATTGGGGTTCGGCATCGTCAGTTCATCATCGCCTTCCGAGCCCTCCTCGTGATAATCATCATTGTTTTGAATGGAGGATACCTTTTGGTCATTTTTACCCACGGCCCAAATGTAGGTTTCGGTACCACTGGCCTTGTTTTCTACCCACACATCCTCATATTGCTTTACATAATAGGTCTGTTTCACTTTCTTTTTGCCTTTCTTAATATAGCGGGTTTGGGGCGTACTGCCCACCACGCGTTTCTCGTACCAACCGCCCGGCCTTCTGCCCGAAGCATTACAGTGCAGGGCAATGAAAAGGTCGCCTCCTGATTGGTTGGCAAATTCAGCCCGGTACCGGTTGGCTGCCACGGCGTTCGTATAGCCTCCCGGCAAGGAAGGTGTCGTGCGCGTTTGCAGCACCCTGAATTGGGGAAATTGCTCCCGCAGTGCTTTTGCAAGTTTTAGGCTGACCGCTAAAGTAATGGTCGCTTCGTTGGTCTGCATACCCCTGGCGCCCACGTCCGGCAGGCCATGCCCTGCATCCACGATAATCGTAAACGGTTTTTTTTCGCCCGGCGTTGTCTGGGCCGATAAAAAAGAACAGGGAAATAGTATTGTATATAAAAACACAAAGAGATATATCTGCTTGTTGGTCATCTAAATAGTTGTGTTTAAGTTTTTTGTTATAAGTAACTGTTAAGCTTTACCAATTCTTTAATTTGATATTTATACATTTGCGTATTTTGCAACGCAAAGCAATGTACAAAAGTAATAGAATTTATTTTGCTGTGTTCCTGATGGCTGCGATAATTATTATGGCAACGCATGGGAGCATCGCATCTTTAACAAAATATAAATACGAAGCCCTGGCCGATGTGCGGGACACCGTGCCTTTGCGGAAGCCCGGTGCTGCCGCAGGGGACACTGTTTTGCCCCGAAAAGATTCTTCCTTCCTTTCTTCGCTGGACTCGTTGGGCATGGATTCCAAGCGTTTACCTGATACTTCCTTATTGCCAAAGTCAGATACTTTTAGCTTAAAACTTTCCAAAGATTCATTGGACGCTCCGGTGACGTATGAAGCCGAGGATTCTGTGGTGGGGCTGATGGATACGAAGATTATTACCCTTTATAATAAAGCTAAGGTAGATTATCAGGACATTTCTTTATCGGCACCAATCATTGCACTCAATCAGGACTCGAAAGTGGTGAAGGCAAGCGGGGCAAAAGATACTTCCGGTGCTTTTAAGCAGGCTGAGATGAAGATGGGCGACCAAACGATGGTGAATGATAGCATGAGCTATAATTTCCAGACCAAGAAAGGACTCTCGAACAATGTGATAACTCAACAGGGTGAGATGTTCATCCACACGCAGATAGCAAAGCGTATGGACGAGAACGTGATGTATGGCAAGGGCACCTATTTTACAACCTGTAATCTGGATGAGCCGCACTTTGGGTTTAGGGCGCGCCGTTCAAAGATTGTGAACAAGAAATTAGCGGTGACGGGGCTGGTATGGCCCGAGTTTGATTCGGTGCCGATGCCGATAGCCTTACCCTTTGGTTTCTTCCCTTTATCGCAGGGGCGTAAGTCGGGGCTGTTGGCGCCGTCCTTTGAAACGAATGATGTGCAGGGCGTGGGTTTGTCCGGTCTGGGGTATTATTATGTCATCAGCGATTATTTTGATGTGCAGTTGACGGGCAATATTTACTCACTGGGTAGCTGGAGCGCGAACGTTTTGCCCAAATACATGAAGCGTTATAAATATAATGGTGCGGTTAATTTCGGCTTGCAACACACACAGCGCGGTTTTAAAGGCGACCCCGATTTTTATAGCAGCAATACCTACACCTTCAACTGGAATCATTCTCAGGACACGCGTTCCAGGCCGGGCACCAGTTTTTCGGCCAACGTGAACATGAGTTCAACAAAGTATAACGAAGAAGTGCCCAATAATAATACGCTGAACTATCAAAACACAATGGGGTCTTCCATCACTTATGCCAAAACGTGGCAGGATAAACCCTTTAACTTGTCGGTGAGTGCCAATCACAGCCAGGCCAACGTTTCACGAACGATGACAGTAAGTTTTCCGAACGTTTCCTTTAACATGAACACCATTTATCCGCTGGAGAAAAAGAAATCCGTAGGGGCAAAAAAGTGGTATGAGCAGCTCGGCATAGGTTATCAGGGAAGTTTCAGGAACAGCGTTACTTTTTATGATACCGTT
Organism: Niabella sp.; assembly: GCA_047601605.1. Lineage (GTDB taxonomy): Bacteria > Bacteroidota > Bacteroidia > Chitinophagales > Chitinophagaceae > Niabella. The sequence goes on along the minus strand of JASGIU010000003.1, from coordinate 303,291 downwards.
AAAGCCAAGCAGGTCTATGGCAAGTCTATGCTGGAGCATTTGCTGGATACCACGCAATGGGGCGCACAGCACAGCATACCTATCACGCTGGCATTACCGCCGGTGTTGGGCGGGGCGGTGGTTATATCGCCTTCGGTTTCTTACGCGCAGGAGTGGGTGGACAGGGTTACATCGCGTCATTGGGAAAAAGGGGTGAAAAGATGGGATGGCACCTATACGGATTCTTTGATGGCCAGTATAGATAAGCAAATGACCATCAAACAAAACGCCTCGTTTGGCGTGGGTGTCAGTACGGCTTTGTATGGTACGTTTGGTAAATCTTCCGGCACGCAGGTGCGCCACGTGGCCCGCCCGAACGTGAGTTTTAGTTACTCCCCGGATTTGAACAAAAAGTTCTGGCAAGCGGCACAGGTGGATTCGGCAGGTACAATACGTATGTTCAATAAACTGGACGGGTTTTATGGTAATGGTTCTTTGGGCGTGACCAGTAAAAATTTTGGCGGTATCAGTTTCGGTATAGACAATAATTTGGAAATGAAGAAGCTGAACCGCGCAAAGCGCGATACGAGCGACAGCGACAGTGATAGCGTGGACGATAAGGATAAATATAAAAAAGTAAAACTGATAGAAGGTTTTGGTTTTAGCTCTTCATACAATTTGGCGGCGGATAGTTTCAAGTTGTCCGATTTCAATTTGTATATCCGCACCAAACTTTTTGACAAGATAGACATCAATGCCAGCGGTATTTTTACACCCTATCAGTTGAACCAATATGGCAACAAGATGAGAAACTTTGCTTATGAAAAAGGCAAATTGGGCTCTCTTACCAGCGGTACCATCTCGGCCTCGGCCTCCTTCCAGAGCAAGCCCAAGGACGAGGCTAAGGAAAAGGCAAGGAAGGAGCAGATTAACCAGGCGCTAAACGACCCGGCATTGCAGGCGCAACAAATGGAATTGTTGGAATATATGCGTAGTAACCCGTCCGAGTTTGTGGATTTTAATACGCCGTGGACATTAAACGTTTCTTATTCCCTGAACTTTAGCAGGGGTTATAATAGCTCGCTCGGTCGCAGTGCCTTCAATATTTCATCGGGCGCTATGCTTAGCGGCAGCTTTAACCTTACGCCCAAGTGGAACGTGAGCGGCAACACGGCATTTGATTTCAAAACAAAAGAAATACAAACCCTCGCGTTCTCTCTTTCCCGCGACCTGCATTGCTGGCAAATGGCTATCAATGTGACGCCAATCGGGCGTTATCGGATGTTCAGTTTCACCATCAATCCCAAATCTTCGTTGTTGCAGGACTTGAAGATAAACCGCACCCGGTCGTTCTTCTCCAATTAATGGCGGTAATAATCCTGAATGTATTTTTTCATCGCCTCAAATACTTCTTCCTTTAGTTGGGCTGCCGTTTTGTTGGCAGGGCTGATGGGCGGCAGGAAATGAATGCCCAGCCGTTGCGGCCAAAAGTAAAAGGTCTTGTCCAGCGGCACGGCAAGGCGCGTGTTTAGAATAACCGCGGGCATGATGGATTTTCCTGTTTCTTCAGCTAACTTAAAAGCCCCGTCATAAAAGGGTTTCAGCGGTTCATTAGTGCGGTTACGCGTTCCTTCGGGATAAATACACATGTGCATACCCGTATCCAGCACGTGCCGCATATCAGCCACACTTTTGCGGCGACTTTGTGCATTTTTACGGTCAACCAGCACGGAGCCACGGGCGTAATACCAACCAAATATTGGTACTTTTGCGAACGAAACTTTAGCAATTGTTTTATTCGGCCCCGGTATGAAGGGGCTTGATATAGTTGGGTCAAGCAAAGAATTGTGATTGCACGTTACGATATATGTTTCACCTTTTTTAAAGTTGCCCTTACCTTTTACTTCCACAGGGCAACCGATAAGGAAATACCAGGAGCGAATCCATAATTTCCCCCAAAAAAGCAGATAGGATGTGCCTTTCGGGTCGGGCAATAGGTAGGCCAGCATGGACGGTAGGAAAATAATGAGGAACGTAACCGCAAAGGTCAGCAAACCCCACACGGCCAATATTCTTGCAACGATAGCCTTTATTCGTTTCATGGCGCAAAAGTAGAGAATTAAGGTTGACTTAGGAGGTGTAAAACTATTTTTACTTCGTCTAATTATCCAGCTTGGCCCGCCGTAGTTCCAACAGATTAAGTGCATTGGCCGGGAAATCTTTTACATAGGGTTGCACCAGATGTATCACCTTGTCGTACCATAGTGGCACGACCGGGGCGTCGTTTATCACAAGTTGATCGGCTTGCCGATAAAGCGCGTATCTAAGGGAGTCATTGGTTTCACCGATGGCCCTTTCAAACAATCTGTCGAACGCGGGATTGTGATAGCGGGTATAATTGGGCGGGGCAGGATTTTTTGAATAGAACACAGATAAATAATTTTCTGCATCGGGATAATCGGCTATCCAGCCGCCCCTGAAAAATAGCGCCTTGGAACCTGCCGTCATTTCAAATAAAAGTGATTTTTGCACGACTTCCACCTGCACGGGTATGCCGATTTCCTCAAGCTGTTTGGCGATAAAGCTCCCAAAATCTGCATACACCGAAACCGTCAAAAGTTTAATGACAGGCAGCCCTTTGCCATCGGGGAATCCGGCCTCACGCAATAGTTTTACGGCTTTTTCGGGATTGTAAGTGTATCCGGTGACGAGTGTATCGTTAAAAGATGGCAGTCCTTTTGGCACGAACCCTGACTCCGCAGGCGTGCCCAGCGAATTGCGCAGATAAAGAATCATTTTGCGACGGTCGAAACCGTAATTGACGGCCTGCCTCACTTTTTTGAATTTCAGCGGTGAGTTTTTCACCAGTTCGTTGGTCGTGTCCACCAAAATGCCGAGGTATTCTATGTTGAGGTAGGGATGCGTTTGCAATTCGATTTTCCTTTGCCAGTTTTTGCGTAATGTTCCCTTTTTGGTGAGTATCTCATCTTTAAAACTGGGGTCTATCTCGTTAATGAAGTCCAGCTTGCCCTGACGGAACAATAAAAACTCTGTGGCGCGGCTGTCGTAAAAACTGATTTTGATACCATCGAGATAAGGCAGCCTGTTGCCATTGCTGTCTTTTTCAAAATAGTGTTGATTTTTGGAAAAAACAAGTCCCTGGCCTTCCTCCCACGCCACAAAACGAAAAGGCCCCGTGCCTACCGGGTGGCGCCGGAAGTCGTTGCCGTAACGGCTGACGGCCTCCGGCGCGACGATTGAGCAATATTGCATACTCAATATGCCGAGTATCGGTTGATAAGGTTTTTGAAGTTTGAGCTGAAAGGTGGTGTCGTCAATGGCGGTAAAAGGTTGCAGGCTGTCTACTTTTCCGTTAAAGACCCAACTGCCGGGGCTGGCCACTTTCGGGTCTATGATGCGGCCAAGGCTGTACGCCACGTCGGACGCCTTCATCTGCCGTCCTTTGTTATCGTGAAAAGCGGCATCGTCATGAAAAAGAACATCGTTGCGCAAATGAAAAGTATATACAAGCTTATCCGCCGAAATCTCCCAGCTTTTGGCCAATGAGGGTACGATGTGCAGGCTGTCGTCCACTTCCACCAATGTGTTGAACAATTGATGCGCGGGCCATATAGTGGACAGGTTTTTGGCAAATGCCGGGTCGAGGGAGGCAATGCCCGTGTATTCATTGTAGCGGAATATTTTTTTATCGTCCTGCCTTGCATCCCTGCATGTGGCCGCCACGAGCAGAACGTAAACAAATAAGATGTATCGGAGTGCCAGATTCATAAACGGGGCTAATGTACGATTATATCGGGTGAAAAGGAAAAAGCCAAAAGGGAACAGTGGATAGTGGAGAATTGAGAGTGGAAAAGGATAGCCCGTTTGTATAGCAAAAATTAATGTCATGCAGTCACCAATGAATACATTCGCACGGGGTGCGTAAAATAGTCATGCACCCCTTATATTTGTTGGGCGTGGTTTAAAAATTAAAATGAAATTCAGTATTGCCCGGTTTTTGTTCAGCATGTATGCAATGATTGTTTTTTTGTTGCTGTTGCTGATGGTTTTTCCGTTTGCCCTTTTGTCCATGTTGTGGGGAAGGGTGCGCGGCGGCAATATGCTTTACCGCTTGTGCATGTTATGGGCGGATGTTTGGTTTCTGCTTGTTTTCATTTTTATCAAAAAGATAAAAGAAGCACCTTTGGACGTGGGCAGATCCTGCATTTATGTGGCCAATCATATTTCGTATCTGGACACGCCGCTCATCATGAAAGCCTTTCGCAAGCCCCTGCGCCCTTTGGCCAAGGCCGAGATGGGGAAGTTGCCGATATTCGGGTTTATTTACAAAAACGCCACCGTTTCGGTGGAACGGGATAGCATTGGGAGCCGCAGTGTAAGCCTGCGCAGATTGAAATCTTTTTTGGGCAAAGGCATTTCGGTACTGGTATTTCCCGAAGGCACTTTCAACGAAACAGGCAAACCGCTGAAAAACTTTTACAACGGGGCATTTCGGTTGGCCATCGAAACGCAAACACCCATCCGGCCTGTTTTGTTCCTTGATACATATACGCGGATGCCTTACTCGGGGCTTTTCACCTTGAATCCCGGCCATTGCCGTGTCGTGTATCTGCCCGAAGTGCCCGTGGAAGGACTTTCTTTAAAAGATGCGGACATGTTAAAGCTAAAAGTAAAATCCCTGATGGAAGTCCGGTTGATATCCTACAAAGCTGACTGGATACGGCAGGATTGAGGTGTTTTGCACGACGACTCCTCGTTGCCCGGCTTTTTCGGTTAATTCCTCCGTTTTTGTCGAATTGGCCTTGTTTCCAACTTTTCGCATTTCATTATACCCTCAACCGTTATCTTTGCCTCCGTTTTTTAATGCATTTATAAAATATGACACTTTTAGCGTTTAGCTGGTCTGCCTTCGGCGCCAATGTAGGGCAGTTTATATTATCTTTTTCTATTTTAATCGTGCTGCACGAGTTTGGCCACTATATCACGGCCAAATGGTTCGGTTGCCGGGTAGAAAAGTTCTATCTGTTCTTTAATCCCTGGTTTTCATTGTGGAAAAAGAAAATCGGGGAAACCGAATATGGCATCGGCTGGATACCGCTTGGCGGTTTTGTCAAGATTTCCGGCATGATAGATGAAAGCATGGACAAGGAGCAGATGAAGCTGCCGCCGCAACCGTATGAATTCCGTTCCAAGCCGGCCTGGCAAAGGCTTATCATCATGTTGGCCGGGGTCGTCATCAACTTTGTGCTGGCGCTTATTATTTTCTCCGGGATACTTTTTGTCTGGGGCGAGGAAAAACTGCCCGTTGCCAACGTAAAATATGGTCTTTCGGCAGATGTCATGGCACAAAAAATAGGCTTGCGCGATGGCGACCTGATTACCAAGATTAACGATGAGCCGCTGGTTTATCAGGACGACCTGCCCAAAAGGCTTTTGTTGAATGAAAAGAAAAATACCTTGACGGTGAGCCGTGAAGGAAGGGACACCATCATTCATTTCCCCGAAGGGTTCTTAAAGGAACTTACAAGGAACCAGCTGAACAACTTCGTATCGGTGCGGGTGCCTAATGTCGTGGATAGTATTGATGCGAAGATGGTGAAATATACCGCCTCCGGCAGGTTGCAAAAAGGCGACAGGGTAGTGGCCATCAATAATATTCCCGTTCCTTTCTACAACGATTATTCAAGGCAGATAAAGCAATTCAAAAGCCAGCCGGTGAACCTTACCGTTTTGCGCCATGGCACGGACAGTGTGCAGGTGGGCGTGAAGCTGGATGAAAACGGTCGTGTGGGATATATGGCACTGCGTTTGGACAGCCTTATCAATTTTGAAAAACACGAATATGGTTTTGGGGAATCCATTCCCGCAGGTATCAAATATGGAGTAACGCAATTGGTTGATTATGTACAAAATATCAAGTTGCTGTTTACTTCCAAAGAGCATGACGTGAACGATAACCTCGGCAGCGTCATCAGCATCGGCAAGACTTTTGGCGGTGTGTGGGATTGGGAAAGGTTTTGGAAGATGACGGCTGTGTTCTCTATCATCCTGGCGTTCATGAACGTGTTGCCTATCCCCGGTCTGGACGGCGGACATGCACTGTTTACCCTTTATGAAATGATTACCGGCCACAAGCCCAGCGATAAGTTTATGGAATATGCCCAAATGGTGGGCATGGTGCTGTTGCTCGGCCTGATGGCCTACGCGCTGGGGCTCGATATTTTCCGTCTGTTCCGATAGTGTGAGTCTTCATGGGTTGATAACAAAGCTGTTTAAACTCATTAGTTTATCTGATTCTTATGGATACTGATGAGAAATAATAAGTGAATAAATCTGATAGCCACAATCCGCTATGTCAAGCGGCCTTGATGCGGGCGCGTTAAGAAAATGAACAGAATGAAGCGTCAAAAAATGCCCATTGTCCGAGCGCGCAGCGTACATCTTGTCAAATGCAGGCAGGAAGCGAGTTTGGGCATTTTAGCGAAATGGAGTTCATTTTTAGCGATCGCATCACAGCCTTGATTTTTTGCCCCACTTTTTTATTAAGAAAAAAGTGGGAAGGAAGTGGTTTGTCTTTCAAAAAAATAGGTCTTTTTCTGGGGCTCAAGGTGGTATTTTTGTACGTGGCATAATTGAAAACATTAAACAAAGTCAGCCTAATTCTTCTGCATATTTACTTTTGTCCATTGCCCGCTCAATGTTTATCTTTGCACGATTTTATTTTTCAAGCACGCTAAATTTCTATTATGGCAGATATATTTGAAAGATTATTGAAAAATTATGGCCCGATAGGCCAACATCGTGACAGGGCACACGGTTATTTTGCATTCCCCAAACTGGAAGGAGAGGTTGGTAGCCGCATGAAATTCAGGGGGCAGGAAATGATTGTATGGAGCCTGAACAACTATTTGGGGCTTGCCAACCATCCCGAAGTGCGCAAGGCCGATGCGGAAGCCGCCGCAAAATACGGTTTGGCACTGCCGATGGGCGCCCGCATGATGAGCGGGAACAGTAACCTTCACGAACAATTGGAGGCCGAGCTGGCCGCTTTTGAACATAAGGAAGACGCCATCTTGCTCAATTTTGGATATCAGGGCATGGTGAGCATTATAGATGTGATTTGTGGCCGTCACGATGTAATCGTGTATGATGCAGAAAGTCATGCTTGTATTATTGACGGCCTGCGATTGCACCCGGGGCATCGTTTTGTATTTAAGCACAACGATATCGCTGATTTTGAAAAGCAAATGGAACGCGCGACCGCATTGGTAGAAAAAAATTCAGGCGGTATATTGGTAATTACCGAAGGTGTGTTCGGCATGGCAGGTGACCAGGGCAAACTGAAGGAAATTACGGCACTGAAAGATAAATATAGTTTCAGGCTGTTGGTGGACGATGCGCATGGTTTTGGTACACTGGGCAAAACTGGTGCCGGCGCGGGCGAGGAACAAGGCGTGCAAGACCAGATTGACCTTTATTTCTCAACGTTCGCCAAGTCAATGGCATCCATCGGGGCGTTTTTGGCAGGCAAGCACGAGATTATTGATTATATACGCTACAATATCCGTAGTCAGATATTTGCCAAGAGTTTGCCCATGCCGTTGGTGATAGGCAACCTGAAACGTTTGGAATTGTTGAGAAACCATCCTGAACTGAAAGAAAAACTTTGGGAGAACGCACTCAAATTGCAAAAGGGCCTACGCGACAGAGGGTTTGACATCGGTCATACCAATTCGGTCGTGACGCCGGTTTACATGAAGGGCGGGGTAGAAGAAGCTACGGCAATGGTGATGGATTTGCGCGAAAACTACAAAGTATTCTGCTCTATCGTAGTTTATCCCGTTATCCCCAAAGGACATATCATCTATCGTCTTATCCCCACTGCGGCGCACACGGATGAGGATATTGAAATTACCTTAAAAGCCTTTACCGACGTAAAACAAAAGTTGGATATGGGCGCTTATAAGACCGAGGTAATACCAGACATGGCAGAAAGATAATCGAGCAAGATTGATAAAATAATAGAAGACCCTTTGTGGGTCTTTTTTTTACGCCAAAAAAACGCCGCAACAAATGTTGCAGCGCTTATTTTCTAAAAACTATATCTTTCTGTTGTTATTTTATTTTGCTCACGGCTACTTCATCAAGAACTTTTTTAGCCTTGTTTACTTTGTAAACATTTTTGGCTTTCGTGTTCAGGTTGTTTACTTCAAAAGTAAGTGAGTAAGCGTCCAGCGGGGCATCTTCAAATTGATAGTTGCGCACGATGTTCTTGCCGTTTACTTTTTCAGAGTAGATTATTTGACCTTCGTCATCCTTGATAGAGATGAGGTATGTGGCGTTTTCGGCATTGTCCAAAGACAATTGGAAAACGGGCAGTTCGTTAAGATTGCCTAAATAAACAACCTTTTCTTTGTTCAAATCCAGTGGGCCATAGCTGGCGTTGGCGTTTACGGATACCAAGGAAGCAACAGTAGCCACTACTGCAATTGCTAAGTTTTTTACGGTTTTAGAGTTCATTGTTTTCATGTTTATCTCTTTTTGTTTTGTTATCAAATTTATTTGTCCTGATTACACGGTTAAGTGTAAAAAATCTTCTTCGTGGAAACCAACCGCCGGGATGCGAACAAGTAATCGAAAGGGAATTTTGTTTAACGCGCGGGGTATAAATCAGGAGGGTGTCTGAAAAAATTTATACCTCTTCTTGTTTTGTTGATACAAATTTACGGTGGTTTTTCACCGATTGCAAACCAATATCCACCGGGTTTTAGAATGGTAAATAGCTTTGGGGTGTTTATAATGTATTTATAATCAGGTGTTTGTTTTAATTTATGGCATGATGCCCAAAGGACAAACAATACCCTGATTTTTGATGTTTAAACGCTGTTTTTTAAACTGAATCTTGGGATAGCTATAAAAACTCTCGATTGTGCAGTCTGGATTTAGTTATTAATTTCAAATAAAAAACCCGCCGGAATTCCAGCGGGTTGTAGAAGTAATATTTTGCGAGGAAATCATTTCCCCAAAACTTCCAACACTTTTTTACCGATGTCGGCAGGGCTGCTGGCAACGGTAATGCCACACTCTTCCATGATTTTCATTTTTGCGGCGGCGGTATCATCCGCTCCGCCAACAATAGCGCCCGCATGGCCCATGCGGCGGCCGGGAGGGGCGGTTTGCCCGGCAATAAAGCCCACCACGGGTTTCTTGTTCCCGGTTTCTTTTATCCATTTGGCGGCATCGGCTTCCATGCTGCCACCTATCTCACCAATCAATACGATGGCTTCGGTTTCGGGGTCGTTCATAAATAGTTCAACGGCCTCTCTGGTAGTTGTGCCAATGATGGGGTCGCCACCGATGCCAATGGCCGTGCTGATGCCCAGTCCGGCTTTGGCCACCTGGTCTGCCGCTTCGTAGGTCAGTGTACCTGATTTTGAAACAAGTCCTACTTTCCCTTTTTTGAACACGAATCCCGGCATGATGCCCACTTTGCAGGCCTCTGCGGTAATCACGCCCGGGCAGTTAGGGCCTATCAGTCTCGTTTGGCTACTTTGCAGGTAGTTTTTTACTTTCAGCATATCCTGTACGGGAATTCCCTCTGTGATGCACACGACCAATGCTATCCCCGCTTCTGCGGCTTCCATGATGGCATCGGCTGCAAATGCCGGCGGCACAAAAATGATGCTCACGTTTGCCCCCGTGGCTTTTACGCAATCGGCCACGGTATTAAACACCGGTCTGTCCAAATGCGTGGTGTCGCCTTTGCCGGGCGTAACACCGCCTACCACGTTTGTGCCGTATTCTATCATCTGTGTAGCGTGAAAAGTTCCTTCTGTGCCGGTAAAGCCTTGTACCAATACTTTTGAGTCTTTATTGACCAATACTGCCATGTTATAAGTTTATTATAAATTGATTTTTTTCGTTAGACGCGGACAAATGTACAATTTTTAAATGACCAACATCAAACGCGGCGATATTTAAAGTTTAAACAACCTTAGGTGTTTTTTCTGTCAAATAATGATATTATGGATTTTCCCCTTTATCGTCTTTTTCGGAATTTTCGATGTTCAGCCGCTCTTCCAACGCTTCTTTTAAATCTTCATGAAGGTCGTCGGGTATGATGCCCGTTTCCTGCATGGTGCGCATACTTTTGGCGTCTTTAAGGAATTGCGATGCAAAGATGAAGTTGTTCAGTTTTTCGTTTTTGCTAAAAATAATGTCCTTGTTGCTGCCTTCCCACTCCTTCAACCCCTGGTGCATATAGGCGATATTGTCGCCTATCTCCATCACGCTGTTCATGTCGTGCGTGTTAATGACGGTGGTAATATCGTATTCTTTGGTAATCTCGTTGATTAGCTTGTCTATGACCATGGCCGTTTGCGGGTCAAGGCCGGAGTTCGGTTCGTCGCAAAAAAGATATTTGGGGTTAAGCACGATGGCTCGGGCGAGTGCTACGCGTTTTTGCATACCGCCGCTGATTTCGGCGGGGTACTTGTTGTAGGCGTCCCTTGCAAGTTGCACACGGTCGAGCACCGCGCGCACGCGCTTGCGTTTGCCGTGAATGTCTTCCTTGCTGAACATGTGCATCGGGAACATCACGTTTTGCTCCACCGTCTGGCTGTCAAACAATGCCGAGCCCTGAAACAACATCCCGATTTGCTTGCGGATGTCACGCCGTTCCTCCTCATTCATCGAAAGAAAATCACGCCCATCGTAAAGAACCTGCCCGCTGTCGGGTTTTATCAGGCCGATCATGCACTTGATGAGCACTGTTTTGCCGCTGCCGCTGGAACCGATGATAAGGTTGCACTTGCCGTCGTACATCGAAGCGCTGATACCTTTCAGCACGTTCTTTGAACCAAAGCTTTTGGTAATGTTTTTTATCTCGATCATGAAAAAAGTTTATAACTCCCGAATGTTTTTTGTTTGCCGTCGTCCCTGCCCTGATGGGGCTTTGCTTGCGACGCTCCGTTCAACAACAGTGCTTCTATCATCAGCACAAAATGTTGTAGGCTCTGACTTTTGCGTTACAGTAAAAGCGCCGAAAGAATATAATCCGCGGCCAACAGCAGCACGCAGGAAACCACCACGGCGCGCGTACTGTTCTGTCCTATTTCAAGTGCGCCACCCTTAACGTAATAGCCGTAATAAGAAGGTACGGCCGTGATGAAAAAGGCGAACACAAAACTTTTGATAAGGGCAAAAAACACATTATAGGCTAAAAACCCCATGCGCAACCCTTTGTCAAATATCGAACTGTCAATAATTCCTGCGATGGAGCCCACCATGCGCCCCCCGATGATGCCCAGCACCATCGAGATAATAATCAACAGAGGAATCATCGTCACGCCGGCCAATATTTTGGGCAGGATGAGATACGTCTTTGTATTGATGCCCATGATTTCCAGCGCATCAATTTGCTCGCTCACGCGCATGTTGCCCAGTTCGCTGGCAATGCGGCTGCCAATTACACCGGCCAGCACGATACAGCTAAGCGTGGGGGCAAACTCCAGTATAATCGTGTCCCGCACGATTTGCGCGATGGTCGTGGGCGGTATCAGCGGGGAAATCATCTGGTAGGCTGTTTGCAGCGTGGAAACCGCACCTATAAAAAACGAGATGATGGATATGATGCCCAATGATTTTAACCCTATATCGTGACATTGCTGCATGAACTGTTTCCAGTACATTACCTTGTTCTCGGGTGCTTTGAACATGCCCGAGAACATCATGATAAACTGTCCGAATTCTTTAAGTATCTTCAATGCGTATGATTTTTCAGAACTACTTCCTGCTCTTTCTGCTCCTGTCTTTGGTCAGGGTGTCTACCTGTTGCACGCTCTTCAACTGCGCATCCACCACGGCGATAATGGCCATGTTCACAATGCTGCGGACACTGGAGCCGAGTTGCAGCACATGTACGGGTTTCTTCAAGCCCATCACGATGGGGCCGATGGTATCGGTAGAGCCGAGTTCCTTCAAAATGTTATAGGCAATATTGCCAGAGGCTAAGTTAGGAAAGATTAACGTGTTTACGTCATTTTCCACCAACTCGCTAAAAGGATAATTTTCCTTTAACAGTTCTTTGTTCAGGGCCACGTTTGCCTGCATTTCGCCATCCACGATGAGGGAAGGCATCCTGCTCTTGACGATGCTTCTGGCTTCCGCCACGAGTTTGGCGTCGGGCGTATCGCTGCTGCCGAAGTTAGAATAGCTCAACATAGCGATGCGCGGCGTAATGTTGAAGGATTTGATTTCCTTGGCGGTCAATAGCACAATCTCGGCCAATTCTTCGGCCGTCGGGCTTACGTTGATGGTTGTGTCGGCCAGGAACAACGGGCCCTTTTTGGTCATGATCAGATACATGCCGGCAACCTTGCTCACGCCGGGTTCTCTGCCAATGATTTGCAGCGCGGGGCGGAGCGTGTCTTGGTATTTTTTTGTCAGCCCCGATATCATACAATCGGCATCTTCCTTCTCTACCATCATCGCGCCAAACGGGTTACGGTTTTTCATTTCCTGAATAGCCTCGTCGTAAGTGTACCCCTTGCGGCTGCGCTTTTGGAAGAAAATTTCGCCGTATTCCACACGTTTTTTCTCCATTTTAGGACTGCGCGGGTCTATGATTTCGATGCCGGAAATGTCAATTCTGTTTTCATTGGCCAAAGCGTTTATCTTGGCGGGATCGCCTAAGAAAATAGGGGATCCGATGCCATCTTCCTTCACGATTTGGGCTGCCTTGAGGATGTTGATATGTTCTGCTTCGGCAAAAACGATACGCTTGGGGTCGCGGCGTGCTTTAGCACCTAATACACGCAGTACTTGATTGTCTATGCCGAGGCGGCGGTCAAGGTCATCGGCATACTGCTGCCAGTCCTCAATGGTATATCTGGCTACGCCTGATTCAATAGCGGCTTTAGCCACGGCAGGGGCTACGGTGGACAGCAGGCGCGGGTCGAGTGGCTTGGGAATGATATAATCCGGCCCGAAAGTGATGTTTTGTTCGTTGTAGGCCAGGTTCACGATGTCCGGAACGGCGGTTTTGGCAAGATTTGCCAAAGCCTTTACGGCGGCCAGTTTCATTTCTTTGTTTATCTGCACGGCGCGTACGTCAAGCGCCCCGCGGAAAATGTAGGGGAATCCCAGTACGTTGTTTGCCTGATTGGGATAGTCGCTTCGGCCTGTGGCCATGATGATGTCCTTACGCGCGCTGGTGGCCAGTTCCCAGGATATTTCAGGGTCGGGGTTTGCCATGGCAAAAACGATGGGATTTTTGGCCATGCTTTTTACCATTTTGGTGTCCAGTATGTTAGCCGCGCTCAAACCGATGAACACGTCTGCGCCCTTCATGGCATCACGCAGGGAAATGTCCTTAGGAGCGGTGGCAAAGGGTGTCTTGAACTCGTCAAGACCTGTACGGCCTTTGTGCAACGCACCTTTACTGTCAAACATGATAAAGTTCTCTGGTTTTGCACCCATTTCCTGATAAAGCATTACACAGGCCATGGCCGCGGCGCCCGCACCGTTCACGACAAATTTTGCTTTTTCGATTTTTTTCTTTTGCAGCTCCAGCGCGTTAATAAGCGCGGCCGCACTGATGATGGCCGTGCCGTGCTGGTCATCGTGCATCACGGGGATGTTGAGGCGCTCTTTTAGTTCCCTTTCGATATGAAAACATTCAGGAGCCTTTATGTCCTCCAGATTTACACCGCCGAAAGTCGGCTCAAGCGCCTTTACGATTTCGACAAACTTTTTAGGGTCTTTTTCGTTGATTTCAATATCGAAAACATCAATATCTGCAAAAATTTTGAATAATACACCTTTGCCCTCCATCACCGGCTTGCCTGCTTCGGGGCCTATATCGCCCAGGCCCAGCACCGCCGTGCCATTACTGATGACCGCCACAAGGTTGCCCTTTGCGGTGTATTTATAAACATTTTCTTTGTTCTTGGCAATTTCCAGACAGGGAACGGCCACGCCCGGCGAGTATGCCAATGAAAGGTCGCGTTGGGTTTTTGCCTCCTTGGTGGGGATGACTTCTATTTTTCCCGGCCGGCCTTTTGCATGATATTCAAGAGCCTGCTCACTGCGGGAATTATTGGTTTTAGGCATAATTTCTTCGTTGTAATATAGTAATACATTTTAATTTAGGGTTGCGAAATTAAAGTCTTTGTTTGGATAAATTCACTTTCTGGTGCATTTGCCTGTATTTTTACCGAAGATTTACAAGACGGGAATGGAAGCTATATTTGTATGGTGCAGCACTAAATTCGATAGAGAATAAGGTGTTTTCGGTAGTCGAACGGTGCGTTTTTTTCTGTTTTAGTAAATATTGTAAGCTTATTTTTGATATAAATAAAACCCATGATGAAGTTTTTGAATCCGTTATCCTTTGCGGTATTTGCCGTGTTTTTTTTGATGCCTTCCTGCAAGAAAGACAAGGTGGAGAAGGAAAAAGAAGAGGAGGAAACGCCTTTTATGTATAGTGTAGAAACAGTCCCAACGCCAGCATCATCTGATTTGGAAAAGTTGGCCGATTCTGCCTATTTGTTCACAAGGGAGATTTATTTGTGGAACGACGATGCCACAGCAAAAGGCACAAGCCTTTTAAAAACGATGTATGCGGGTTTTAACCCCCGTCAATATGTAGGCGGAAACGGAGTGGAAACGGCGGAAAACGTCATGTGGGCAACCAGGGGCTTTTTTAAGAATGACGTTTTTAGTATGGCGCTTTCAAGGCAGGAGTCGGACGGAATAAGCACCGGCGTAACGGAGGATTACGGTTTTTTTGTCAAGGCTGCCTATGATTTGAGCAATAACATAAACTGGTATGTAACTTATGTTTACGACCAGTCGGATGCCGGCCAAAAAGGGGTAAAAAGGGGATGGATAATCAATAAGATAAATGATGTGCCGATTGCTTATAACCAGGCGAGCGTAGATGCGCTAAATGATTTGTTTTTTGGTACGGGAACGTCCGCCAATGTTGAATTTACAAAAAGTGATGGCGCTGTGGAGACTATTACGTTGAATAAAACAACCTTTCAGGCTAACTCGGTATTGTATTACAACGTTATTTCATCGGCTACGAGCGGTGGTAAGAAAGTAGGCTATTTAGTGTTTAATGAGTTTTTGGGTCAGCCTTCCCGCGATGAGTTGAAAGTAGTGTTTAATTATTTTCAGGCACAGGGAATTCAGGAGCTTGTGGTGGACTTGCGCAACAATTTGGGAGGTTCCACAGATACGCAGGATACATTGGCTAACCTGATTGCGCCTGTTGCTGCCAATGGCAAGAAAATGTACCAGTACGAGTTTAATAAAATATTACAGGAAGGCAAGTTCTCTATCCTGAAAAAGAAGTATAACTACAGTACGAATGCCTTTAAATTGAACAATAATACGATACCTTTTGAAAAAGCGGGTACACTCAATTTGTCAAGGGTTTTCTTTATCGTAAGTTATAATTCTGCGTCAGCCAGTGAGTTGTTGATTAACAATCTGAAACCCGTGATGGATGTACAGCTTATAGGGGATACTACCCGTGGTAAACCTGTCGGTTTTTTCCCGATTTATTTGTACAACAATAAAGTGGCCATCTACCCGGTTTCTTTCAGAACAATCAATAGTGCGGGCAATGCGGATTATTATAAAGGGTTTGCGCCGAACATATTGGCTAATGACGGCGTGAACCTTGATTGGGGAAATCCGAACGACCCTTGCTTGAGTCAAGCATTGAATTATATTAATACAGGGCGTTACATGACTGCAGAAAAATCTTTCATGGCAAGTGCTGGTAAAACACAGGCTCGTTCTGTATCGGGAACGGAATACAAAAAGATGGGCATCGAACAATTAGAAAGAAAACGACCGGGTATGTATATCGAACGTTAAATCTTTTTTCATAGATTTTATAACGGCATATCATTTAGATGTGCCGTTTTTATTTACAGAAATCCATAAAGGCTTAGAAAACTTTTATTTATTTACCGGAGCTTTTTTATTTTAATATTTTTGGGTTTTAATTTGCACAAATCAGGTTTCATGACTATACGGATATTCATCACGGGCGGCACGTTTGACAAAGAGTATAATATGCTTGATGGCAAACTGTATTTTAAGGACTCGCACCTGCACGAACTGCTGGAATTAGGGAGGAACACCGTGCCGGTAGAAATACGCACGTTGATGATGATAGACAGCCTTGAAATGACCGATGATGACCGTGAACTGATTGCCCGGCAATGCCAACAGGCCGATGAGGACAGAATAGTCATCACACATGGCACGGACACGATGGATAAAACAGCGCAAGTGATAGGCAGGACTGTCAAGGACAAAACGGTCGTGCTTACCGGGGCAATGATCCCGATTAAATTTGGTAGTTCCGACGGATTGTTCAACCTGGGCAGTGCCATCGCTTTTGCACAGTCGTTGCCGCACGGGGTTTATGTGGCGATGAACGGCCGTTATTTTGATTGGGACAATGTGCGCAAAAACCGCCAGACGGGCGTTTTTGAAGAGTTGAAAAAATAATTGTATATATTGATAGTTATTAACTATCTCATTGAAATAGATTGGATGAGCATAGAAGTGAAGATTTTTAATTTTCAACGCTCAACTTTTTATTGCCGCGATGTGCATAATTTCCACTTTCTTTAATGCGATTTTTTGTGCAACTTGCAGGGATGAAGTTTTCGCATTTACACGTCCATACCCAATATTCTTTACTGGATGGTGCAGCTCCTATCGGTCGGTTATATAAAAAAGCCATTGCTGATAACATGCCTGCCTTGGCCATCAGTGACCACGGTAACATGTACGGTGTTTTCCAATTTGTGGCCGAGGCTTATAAGCATAAAAACGAGGACGGCTCATTGAAGGTGAAACCGGTGGTGGGCTGTGAGTTTTATCTGGTAGCCAATCGGCATGAAAAAACATTTACAAAAGATAAAAAAGATAAACGTTTCCATCAGATTTTTTTGGCCAAGAATGAGGTTGGTTACAGGAACCTTACCAAGCTTACCTCACTGGGTTTTATAGAAGGCGTTTATGGTAAATATCCCCGCATAGACAAAGAACTTGTCCTGCAATATCATGAAGGGCTTATCGCCACGACCTGCTGTCTGGGTGCTTCCGTGCCGCAGGCTATTTTGCAGCAGGGCGAGGAAGCCGCCGAGAAGGAGTTCAAGTGGTGGCTGGATATTTTTGGGGAAGATTTTTATGTAGAATTGCAACGCCACGGTATCGGCGATCAGGAGAAAGTAAACGAGGTGCTGTTGAAGTTTGCGAGCAAGTATAACGTGCCTGTCATCGCGAGCAATGACTCGCATTATGTGGAGCAGGAGGACTTTAACGCGCACGATATCCTGCTTTGTATCAATACGGGCGAAAAGCAGTCCACGCCTGCGTTTCGGGGTGATTTTGCAGATGACGACGTGAACATGAAGAACATGCGTTTTGCTTTTGCAAACGACCAGTTTTATTTTAAGAACACGCAGGAAATGTCCACCTTGTTCCACGATTTGCCGGAAGCAATTGATAACACGAATGCTATTGTGGACAAGATAGAATTGCTGGATTTAAAAAAGAACATCCTGTTGCCGAACTTTCCCATCCCGCCCGAATTTAGGATTCACACAAAGGATGAAAAGACTGACAAAGGCGTGGTGGACGCTGATTCGCTGAATCAATGGGAATATCTAAAGCACCTGACTTATGAAGGTGCCCGTAATCGTTATGGCGTGATAGAGGACAGTGTGCAGGAGCGGATAGATTTTGAATTGTTCACGATAAAAACGATGGGCTTTGCGGGTTACTTCCTTATCGTGAGTGATTTTATCAAGGCCGGGCGCGATCTTGGGGTGTTCATCGGGCCGGGGCGTGGTTCTGCAGCAGGTTCGGTGGTGGCATATTGCATAGGCATCACCAATATAGACCCGGTTAAATACAACTTGCTGTTTGAGAGGTTCTTGAATCCTGATCGTAAATCCATGCCGGATATTGATACCGACTTTGATGATGAGGGTAGGCAGAAGGTTATTGACTATGTGGTAGAAAAATATGGCAAAAGCCAGGTGGCGCAAATTGTGACCTATGGCACGATGGCTGCTAAAATGAGCATCAAGGATGTGGCGCGGGTAATGGATTTGCCCCTTGCCGAGTCCAACATGCTGGCCAAGCTGGTGCCGGACAAGCCCGGTATATCCTTAAAACGTGTTTTGCACGCGCCTTTGCAACAGTCAAAAGACGGAGAAAAATCTTTGATTGATAAAGAAGGATTGGGCACGGATGATTTGGAGAATGTAAAGCGGCTTCGTGAAATATATGATGGCGATGACCTGCACGCTAAAGTATTGCATGAAGCAGAAATATTGGAAGGCTCTGTGCGCAACACGGGGCTTCATGCGGCGGGCATCATCATCGCGCCGAAGGATTTGACAGAACTCATCCCCGTGTGCACGGCCAAGGATTCAAATCTTTGGGTAACACAGATAGAAGGCCGTGATATTGAGGAAGCGGGTGTTATCAAGATGGACTTCCTGGGCCTGAAAACCCTGACCATCATCAAGAACGCATTGGATTTGATTAAGCTGAATTTCGGGGTAGATATAAATATTGACGAAATACCATTGGATGATGCCAAGACATATGAGCTTTATCAGAAAGGAGAAACGAACGGTACATTCCAGTTTGAAAGTCTGGGTATGCAAAAATACCTTCGCGAACTGAAGCCTGACCAGTTTGCCGACCTGATAGCCATGAACGCCTTGTACAGGCCAGGCCCTATTGCATATATCCCTAATTTCATTGACCGTAAACAAGGCCGGGAGCAAATTAGTTATGACCTGCCGGAGATGGAAGAATACTTGCAGGAAACCTACGGCATTACGGTATATCAGGAACAGGTGATGTTGCTTAGTCAAAAGTTGGCCGGGTTTACCAAAGGCGATGCCGATGTGCTGCGCAAGGCGATGGGTAAAAAACAAATTGCCGTCCTGAACAAGATGAAGAAACAATTTGTGGAAGGGGCATCGCAAAAAGGGCATCCGGTTGAGGTACTGGAAAAAATCTGGACGGACTGGGAGGCTTTTGCGCAATATGCTTTCAATAAATCTCACTCCACTTGTTATGCTTTTGTGGCCTATCAGACGGCTTATTTGAAAGCGCATTATCCGAGCGAGTTTATGGCTGCCGTGCTGAACAATGCCGGCTCGCTGGAAAAGATTACATTCTTTATGGAAGAGTGTAAGCGCATGGGATTAGAAGTATTGGGGCCTGATATTAACGAATCGCTGAAAGGTTTTGCCGTAAACAAAAAAGGCGAAATCCGCTTTGGGCTTGGTGGTCTTAAAGGTGTGGGCGAGGCAGCGGTAGAAAGCATCATTGAAGAAAGGAATGCCAAGGGGCATTTTGCATCTATCTTTGAACTGATACGCCGTATAAATCAACGGACGGTGAACAAAAAAACATTGGAAAGCCTGGCCTATGCCGGGGCGTTTGATTGCTTCCCCGAGCTGCACCGTGCGCAGTATTTTAACATAGCCGATAACGACACGATGAACGGGCTTGAACGTATCGTGAAGTATGGTCAGGTATGTCAGAACCAAACGCAAAACAATGCGAACACCTTGTTTGGCGATTTGTCAGAAGTGATGGAAGTGCAGCCGCCAAAGATTCCTGATTGTCCCAAGTGGCCGTTGGTGGTGCAGCTTGATCATGAAAAAGAAGTGACGGGCATTTACATAAGCGGCCACCCGCTTGATGATTACCGTTTTGAAATGAAGCATTACGGGATTACGCAAATAGGATACCTTAATCAATTAAAAGAGGAGCGTAAAATTCCCATGAACATGAATTTTAAAATCATGGGCTTGGTGTCCGATGCGCAACATCGTGTGGCAAAGAGCGGGAACAAATACGGCAGTTTTGTCGTGGAAGATTATTCGGGCAAACAGGAGATTGTTTTGTTCAAGGAAGATTATCTCAAATTTTCGCCCATGCTGCAATTTGGAGCCACGGTTTATATAAACGGTTACTTCAAGCCGCGTTACAATAGTGACGAATATGAGTTTAAGATAAGTTCCATATCATTGGCGGAAAGCCTTAGAACTTCGGCCACGCGCAGGCTCAATGTGCGGCTTCCGGCCAAGGATATTACCGAGGATATGATACGCTTTGTGCAGCAAAACCTCAAGACGCATAAGGGCGCGACAGGGCTGAATTTTATCATACGCGATGATACTGAAGAATGGCAGATAGACCTTGCCACCAACGGTACGGGTGTGGAAATGAACAGCGATTTGATTGAATACATAAACGCGCGCCCTGACTGGTTGGTGAAGGTGGAACTAAATTAATCCTGCAGGTTTGTATAACCTAATATTTATATTTGATTTATGATAAAGATTCCTTCTTATTTGAAACCGGGCGATGTGATAGGCATCACCTGTCCTGCCGGGTATATGGAAAGAGAGAAAGTGTTACAATGCGTGGCCACCTTGCAGAATTGGGGTTATTGCGTTGTGATGGGCAGTACGGTTGGCGGTAATAGCCAAACCTATTTTTCCGGTAAGGACGAGGAACGTTTGGCAGATTTACAGGCCATGCTGGATGACGATGGTATAAATGCCGTGTTGTGCGGAAGGGGCGGATATGGCGTAGGACGTATCATTGATCAAATTGATTTCAAAAAATTCAGAAAAAAGCCAAAATGGGTGATTGGCTTTAGCGATATCACTGTTTTTCATGCGCACGTGAATCGCAAGTTGGGGATTGCGACGTTGCACGCGCCGATGGCAGCCGCTTTTAACGATAACGGTTATCGGAACAAATATGTAAAGTCGCTTAAGGCTGCATTGCAAGGGGTGAAGGCGGATTATACATGTAAGGGGCATCGGCTTAATCAGCCGGGCGAAGCCACTGCGATGTTGGTGGGGGGCAACCTGGCATTGATGGTGCACACGATTGGTACGCCGTCCGAGATTGAAACCAATGGCCGCATACTGTTTATTGAAGATGTGGGCGAGCAGAAATATAATATTGACCGCATGATGTATCAACTGAAAAGAAGCGGTAAGTTAGCCAAGCTGAGGGGCTTGATTTTAGGCGGTTTCACCGATGTGTTAGATACAACACGGCCTTTTGGCGAAGAGGTGCACGACATTCTCCGCCATTTGGTGGAAGAATATGATTATCCGATTTGTTATAATTTTCCTGTCAGTCACGATAAGGAAAACTATGCCTTAAAAGTGGGCTGCACGTATCACCTTTTTGTTTCTGCGAAACAAGTTCGTTTGCGGGAAGATTAAGATGTTCGGGATATTTATTCCTGTTCTTTGGAGATGATATAAAAATCTCTGTACAGCCTGTCCTTGCCGGAGTTGTTCCCTTTTGCGGCAATATTGAGATTAATATATCCTTTGCGTATGATTTGATGGCCTACAAAGGTTTGCTGCACCAGTGCGGAATCTTTCCGTTCGGCTAACAAGCCTATCCGTTTTCCCGTAAAAGAGCTGCTGTCAAAGTCTGGTATTTTCGTGCCGTAATCCCAAATGATTTCCGGGCAAAAGCCACCGCCCAATTCATACAACGGTATGTTTTCTTTGTTTACTTGTTCGCGGATGGCGGAGGCTGCATTGTAATCGGGGTTGTCAAAAAAACTTTTGGCAAGCGGGAACACAAAAACGACAACACTTATTTGCAGGGCTATCGTACCGTAGAAAAAACGATTGAATGTATATTTCCTAAGTCCTATCAATATTAGTAGACCCAGCGCAAACAATATGACAGACGACAGCACGAGCCATACGACCAATTCCTGCCGCATGTTCTTGATGACAAAGAACTGTGCAACGGGAAAAGCAATCCCCACAACAGCTAAGATGCCAAAGGAAATAAATACAAACCATTTTTCCTTGTTGCTTAATGTTGCTGAGAATTTTTGCCGTAAATATTCTATGTAAAAGCCTGTATTCAGTGCCAAGGGAATGAGCGCGGGCAACAGATAGCGGGTTCTTTTTTTCGGGCACGATGCTCAGCAACACGACAGAGCCTATCGCCCATATCAACGTGAAACGATACGCCTTTAAGTTACTTACCCTTTTTTTCATGTAAGGATAAAGCAGCGCGGCCAATGTAGGCAAAGCCCATATTCCGGTTTGGAGGAAAAAGCCCCAGTAGTAATAAATCGGTCTTGTGTTGTAAGAAGCCCAGCGCGTAACCTCGCGTTGAGTTACTTCATTAAATGATGCGGGGTCGGCATAACGCACATAAATAAACCATGTAACGCCGATGACCAAAGAGATGATAATGATAAATAGCACCTGCCAAAGTTCTTTCTTCCATTTCTTCAGGCTGAAACGATAGACGATGCCGTATGCTATAAGAAACGGCAGGAACAAAGTATAGAGCGATATAGGCCCCTTGCTCAATATAGAAAAGCCCATGAACACACCTGCCCACCACACCTGCGTCCAGCTATTGCCTTCTTTTTTGAAAAAATTCCAAAGGAAATAAATGGACACCAGCATAAAGCTATGGCAATACATATCCCATTGGTTATCCCTGCCCGCGAAATAAATGTAGAACGACGTGAGCATGGTAAGCGCGTTGTGAAACGATTGCTTGGCAGGCAATCCAATCCTCTTTGAAAAAAAATAACTGGTAAGCACGAGGAGCAAGGTGATAAGCGCCACGGGCAACCTCATCGCAAATAAAGAGCCGAAGCCAAACGCCTCACCGCTGAGCGCGGTCAGCCATGTAGGGAGCGGTGGTTTTTCATAACGGGGCACCCCATTGAGGGTGGTCATAATCCAGTTTCCGTCCTGCGCCATTTCGCGGGCGGTGATGAAGTTGCGTGCTTCCATGATGTTTACCGGAAACACGGCAAGATGGGACAGTAACATGATAAGCGAGAGCCCCGTGAGCCACCACGCATAGTTACTTGTTTGGTTTTCCTTCATTTTTATTGTGTAAAATGATTATAATACTTCTGAAATATACCACAACGCCCATGATATGTCCGGCAAATAAAACCGGGTCACGACGCAAGATAGCATATATAAGGATAAGTAATGACCCCGCCAGGCTGATGACCCAAAAGCCCAGCGGCAGTGCGGATTCCTTGATTTTTTCAGAATAAATCCACTGGTACACAAAACGCAAGGTGAACAATACCTGTGACACAATACCGAGTATCATCGTCCAGCCGGGTATCTTTTCGTTGCGCAACAGGTTGTGCATGTCGTAAATATTGTTGTTATAGCCGTAAATAATGATAAGTACCGGAAATAACAAGATAAACCACCGAAAAGCGATATGCAGTTTTTTCCATTGCCCTTGTAGTTGCAGGTTGCGGATATAAATGTAATAGGTAATGACCTGCCCGAGCATGATGGCAAAGTCATGTCGCAGATAGCCGTAAACAAACAACAGGAAAGACGCCAACAAGCTTAGTTCCCAAAACAATACAGGGGTTAAGATGCGTTTATGCTTTTCCGATATAATCCATTGCAGTATCAACCTGCTTGAAAAAAGTATCTGGGCTATAAAGCCGATTCCGTACACAATCCAGTTACTCACCCTTTTGACGCTATTTTATAGTTAATGTATTTTTTCTTCATCCACAGGTAAGCGAAGCAGTCCTGCAACGGGCCCAGCAACCTGTTCCACAAGTGGAACTTGGATTTTCCGGCAATGCGCTGAAAATGCCTGACAGGCACTTGCTTGATGCGGCCGTTTTGCAACAGTATCATCGCGGGCAGAAAACGGTGCAGCCCGTTGAACATGGGGATGCGTTTGGCATATTCCGTGCGGATGATTTTAAGCGGGCAGCCCGTGTCGTCCATCCCGTCGTGGGTAAAGGCGCGGCGGATACCGTTGGCAATTTTGGATGATGTGTTCTTGACAAAGGAATCCTTTCTGCCAGACCGCACGCCCGTGATCAAATCGTTATCATCGGCGTATTGAAAAAGGATATTAAAATCCTCGGGCGTGGTTTGCAGGTCGGCGTCTATATAGCCCACCCAAGGCGTATCCGCTTCGTCAAAACCAGCCTTGATGGCGGCGCTCAGGCCATAATTCCTGTCAAAAGAAATATAGGTGAAGGCGTCGGACTGTTGGCAGATTTGTTGTATCAGTTGAAGGCTGCCATCCTGGGAGCCATCGTTTACAAAAAGCACTTTGGCCTTTTTTGATGATATCTGAAAGAAAGCCTCCATTTCGCGTTGCACGCGTTCTAAATTGCCTTCTTCGTTGTAAACGGGAATAATCACCGTAAGTTCAAAATCCATGTGTTGATGTTAGACTTCAATATTGTTTGGTCAATGCCGCGCAGGAAAAAGTTGATTTGTGTTGTGCAGTACAAGTGTGCGACGCAACGAAGCCGATAGATATTCTATAGCTGATTTCAAAATTATTATTTAACTAAGCGCCATTGACATGAAAGTTCTTATTTTCGGTGGCAAAAATAGACATTTATGCGGTTACTTATAACAGGGGCTGCCGGTTTTATCGGCTCGCATCTGGCAGAAAAGCTTGCCCGGGCCGGACATGAGGTGACAGGGGTTGATAATTTTTCAAATTATTATGACCCTGCATTGAAGCGGCAAAACGCGGCGGAGGTTGAAAAACGCGGCGTGATTATTAAAAATATTGATTTGCGGGACGCGCAGGCGTTGGACGGGGTGTCAAAAAATTTTGACTATATATTTCATTTGGCGGGTCAGTCGGGCATTTCGGCAACTACGGGATTTGATGATTATCTGCAAAATAACATCATTGCCACACAAAATCTGTTGAACTTTGCAAGTCAAAACAGTGAGCTGCGCCTTTTTGCGAATATTTCCACTTCTTCGGTGTACGGGCTGGACGCTACCTGTGCCGAGGACGAAGTGCCCAAGCCGGCTTCGGTGTATGGCGTTACCAAATTAGCTGCCGAACAATTAGCGTTGGCGCAGGGCAGGCAAGGGTTGCTGAATGTGTGTTCGCTCAGGCTTTACTCAGTGTATGGGCCACGGGAGCGGCCTGAAAAATTGTATAACCTGTTGATTGATGCGGCACTTAAAGGCAATACCTTTCCCTTGTATGAAGGCAGTGAGAAGCACTTGCGTAGTTTTACGTATGTGGGCGATATTGTGAACGGTTTGATGGCGGTTATCGGCAGGGAAGAAGCGTTGAAGAACGAAATCATCAATATCGGTTCGGGATTGGAGTACAGCACGCAGCAAGGTATAGATTGGGTGGAGCAAATTACCGGAAAGAAAATAAACATACAAGTAGTGCCACCTCGCGCCGGCGACCAGTTGCGCACGATGGCCATCATAGATAAGGCTGAAAAACTGTTGAACTATCAACCTTCTACGTCGCTGGAAGCGGGTATCCGAGAGCAGGTGGCTTGGTTCAAGGAGCATAAATTGTAAGATGTCAAGCCCTTTTGTTACCAGCCGTTTAAATTAATGAATCAGCTACGGGTATTTGGCAATTAATTTTTCCTTTTCAAGAAACGGTTTGCCAGATATTTCCGTATGGGTTCGTCATATAATTTTAAGCACAGATAAGCCAGCACCACATTCCCTATGCAGACGGATAGGGCTACCTGCCAGGTTTCCCCCAAGGTGTAAAGTTTATTTTTAATCAACCAGGCATAGAAAAGATACATGATAGGATAATGCACCATGTACAACGGATAAGATATGCCGCCTAAAAAGTTGCAGATTTTAGTGGAAGTTTTGTCTGTCGTGGTTTCCGATGCGCCTACCCAAACCAGTATAGGAAAAACAATAACAATGCAGCATGCTTCATAGACGCCATTCATGCAGACAGGCTTCATTGCTTCCAGATATGGTACAGAAAACAGTGCAATCAAGATAACGGTACAAATCCAAAATGCACCTTTCACTTTAACGGGCTTGAAGTGACGAGCTAAAAGCATACCCATTGTGAAAGGGAAAAGCATTCTCAATAATCCACCGGAGAAGTTCATGCTATCTAACGACCAGCCCACCCCGATGTTTCCATAACCGGAGGCATTAAAGATGGCAAAGGATGTCAATCCTACACCCAGCAACATGACAAGGACAGCCAATGCCTTATTTGACAAGCGGCGGATGAACAGGGCATAAAGGATATTGCCTATATACTCAAAGAACAGTGACCAACTGGGGCCGTTCAATGGGAACATTTCACCATTTCCACGAACCTCGTAACCCGCGCCGGGCACCGCAGGGATAAAAAACATCGTACACAGTAGAGCCAACATTACTAACGATGTCGTAACATGCGTTCCGTCCCATTGCACACTGCCTTGAATGAGGAAAGTAATCACACCCAAAACAGCTCCCATGACCACCATCGGATGCAGGCGTATCAAACGGCGTTTAAAGAAATCTTTCATTGTCAGGTTCTTTCCCCAGCGGTTATCATAAGCATAGCTGATAACGAAACCAGAAAGGATAAAGAAAAAATCCACCGCCAAATATCCGTGATTGAACGTTTCAATGGTGGTGCCACCGGCAAAGGCGTAACCTTCAAAAACATGATACCACACGACTAAAAGCGCCGCCACACCACGAAGGCCATCTAAAAGGGCATAGTGCGGCTTAGAATCCGCATATCCGGTTGAAAAATTTCTCGACATTGATTTCTTGCGTTATTTAGCTAATATTTTCGGATGCCAAAGCTACCGTTTTCAAAATGAAGTTCTGCGAAAAAACAAAAAGTTATTCAAACGTATGCGTAAAATTATTGATGAATCTGTATGCAGGTTTGAGTGTTTATGTCAAACATGGATTCTTACTATTTACATCTACTTGTTTCTTTTGTGCTCAATGTTTGGAAGGGATCCTGTTATGATACCGATTAAAGGTAAATAGGCACAAATATTAAATACAAATTCGATGCTCGTTTTATCTGCCAGCCAACCAAAAAAAGCAGAGGCCATCCCCGCCATGCCGAAAGCCAGGCCAAAAAACAAGCCTGCTATCATTCCCACTTTTCCCGGAACAAGGTCGGTTGCATATACCAATATGGCAGAAAATGCAGATGAAAGAATCAAACCTACAAACACGGCAAGGATGATGGTAGCCCAAAGACCGACATGAGGTAATAAAAGCGCAAAGGGGGCTGTTCCGAGTATGGAAAACCAAATAATATATTTTCTGCCAAACTTATCTCCTAATGGCCCGCCCACGATTGTGCCCATCGCCACGGCGGCGAGGAAGATGAATAGGTATAATTGCGAGTGTTGAACAGAAATATGAAATTTTTCAATTAGAAAAAATGTAAAATAGTTCTGCATACTTGCCATGTAAAAGTACTTGGAGAAAATAAGGAAGAGCAGTATGATTAATGACGTGATTACTTTCCTTCGTGGTAATGTATTAACATTTTCTGTCTTGATTTTATGATGAACTGCCAACTTTGTACGCAGGTGCTCCTGATACCATTTTCCAACCCTAAAGAGAATCAGGATGGCGAGTAGAGCCGCCAGCGTGAACCATATAATAGAAGGTTGCCCAAATGGTATGACAATCAAAGCGGCCAATAGAGGCCCCATAGAACTGCCGAAATTTCCCCCAACCTGAAAGATAGATTGTGCAAGTCCTTTCTTTCCGCCTGATGCTAATTGTGCAACTTTAGAAGATTCCGGATGAAATACCGATGAGCCTATACCGATAAACGTAACAGCCAGCAGAAATGTGTAGAAATTAGATGCCATCGATAAAACGAAAAGCCCTATCAAGGTAAAACCCATGCCGATAGACAGGGAGAAGGGCTTTGGCCGTTTGTCTGTATAAAATCCGATAAAGGGCTGTAATGCGGAAGAAGCAAATTGAAAAGTGAGTGTTATAATGCCTATCTGTGTAAATGAAAAATGAAATTTCTCTTTGATAATGGGATATACGGCAGGGATAATGGACTGCATCATATCGTTCAGTAAGTGGGCAAAACTAATAGTGAACAGAATTGTATAAACCGTTTTTTGCGGTATTGCACTTGACTGCACTATGCTTATTGGCTGTGTATTTTTTTTCATTTTAGAGAACAAATTCATTGAGATTGTTTTGTCGCTTTTCAGCTATGTCCTAAATCCTTTGATTTTTCTATCAGCTTTAGAGAACAGGATAAGGGTGGCGAAATTAATAAAATTATATAACCCGATATTTAAAAAGATAGTGCAGTCGCATGTTTATCACTTGCAAATCAAAATGGGCTTTAAGTTATATTTGGTTGTTAATAGTGCCATACTGCTTACTTGTATACAAATATGAACAGTAGGAGAATTGGGTAAGTTAGCATGAAGATATTTAAAATGAGTACTTAACAGTTAATGCCCTCTATTTTCCATATACCGGCATTTTTTTTCATGATTATCCTTTTGCCATATTTCGGCTGTATGCGGAACATGTTTCGCAAAGGAAATTCAAGCACTTTTTGCAGAAAAAGACGCATAACGCCCGAATGGGTTATCACTAATATTTTATCATCGGTGTGCTTTTGTTGTACCTCTTCAAAAAAATCTGATACTCTCTCGCGGAGCATTAACAGGTTTTCCCCGCCCGGAGGTGTCGTATGCACGAAGTCGTTATACCAAGGCTCAATTTCCCCGGCAGGAATATCATCCCAGTTTTTCATCTCCCAATCCCCAAAGTTCATTTCGATGAGGCGGGCATCCTTCCTGTAAGCCAAACTAAAATGCACTGCGAGTTGAACACATCTGTTTAAAGGGCTTGTATATATGGTGTTATAATCGTTATCTATTTGAACGGTGGCCAAATCTTCCTTCCAATTGTGCCGTAGTGCCACATCTGTCTGTCCGAAACAGATACCATCCGGGATTTCTACCTGTGTATGCCTGATTATATGAATTTCCATATTGCGATGCAGCTTAGGTAAAAAACTAATTCCGACACCTGTTGTATGGCGCCCAAACAATCGCCCGTGTAACCGCCGATTTGTTTTTTGAAATAAGCGGCCATCCATACTTTGGCCAGATATGCAACGGGCAGTGCCAACATATATTTCCATTGCCCGAAGAATAGGAAAGGGACAAGGACGGCAGTAAAGCCGATAATAAGTGCGTGAAAGGGCAGTGCTTTGTCTGCAACGGGTTTTGCCTTACTGGTGTCGTCATGCCGCACGTATTTATGCGTATAAATAGTCGTGGCGGCAATAAAGCGACTGGCCGTATTTCCCGTAATCAAGGCAAAGCATATAAAAGATAAAGATTGTGTTATCGTTATTTGGAGAAGCGTTGAAAACTTCAATAGCAATAAAAGACAAATGCCGATAGTCCCATAAGCGCCGATGCGGCTGTCCTTCATAATGGTCAGAATTCTTTCCTTTCCGTATCCCCCTCCGAAAGCATCACACACATCTGTAAAACCATCCTCGTGAAAAGCGCCCGTGAGCAGCACGCCGGAACATATTGCGAGGATGACGGCGATGGTTTCCCCGAAAAGATAATGCCCAAGTAAAAAAGTGGCCGTGTAAACAGCGCCAACAATCAACCCCGTCCAGGAATAATATTTTTGCGATTGGTTCATGATAGCCTCGTTCCAGGGCAGTCGAATAGGAATGGGGATACGGGTGAAGAACATAACCGCCGTCAAAAAGTAAATGAATTCCTGCCTGATTTTTTTCATTTGTTGTTTATGCCCTATAAAGGATTTATAGGCTTTGTTACTTGTTTAACAATACGGCAAAAATGAAGATTTTATAATAAATATCCCATTCATCGTTTATTTGTCACACCGGCGTCTTCAAAGCTAGACATTTCGTTAAGGAAATTTACGGCGCTTTGCAGGATGGGGAAGGCCAGTGCGCAACCTGTGCCTTCCCCTAACCGCATGTGCAGGTTCAGGATGGCTTTCTGGCCTAACAAATCAAGCAGTTTGCCATGAGCCTTTTCGTCCGAAACATGGCAGCAGATGCAGTTGTCTAACACGGAAGGATCTATTTTAGCCGCAACGGTCAGCGCTGCGGTTGCAATCATCCCGTCTATCAAGATGACCATGTTTTGTTTTTTGGCTTCCAGGATGGCGCCTGTCATTTGGGCAATTTCAAGCCCGCCAAATGTTTGAAGAATTTCCCGTGGGTCGCGGATGTCGCCGTGAAACTGATAAACCGATTGCAGCGTGCGCACTTTGTTTGCCAGTTGCTCAGGTGAAATACCGGTACCTTTTCCCACGCAATCTTCCACAGGCAGTTGAAAAAGTGCGGCCATTATCAAAGCCGCCGAAGATGTATTGCCAATGCCCATTTCGCCAAATCCGATGACATTGCAACCATCTGCCGCTATTTGCGCGGTGATGATCTCGCCACTGTGCAGCGAAAAATCAAGCTCCTCCCGGTTCATGGCTTTTTGGAGCAGCATGTTGCGGGAGCCTTTTGCGATTTTTGAAATAATCAGGTTTTTGCTGGCGGGAAAATCGAAATTCACTCCTGCGTCCACTATGGTCAGGGCAATTTGATGTTGCCTGCAAAACACGTTGATGGCCGCCCCTTGATGAAGAAAGTTTAGCACCATTTGGTAGGTCACCTCGGGCGGATAGGCACTGACACCTTCTATCGCTATACCGTGGTCGGCAGCAAATACAATGATATGCGGTTTATGAAGTGTCGGAGAGACTGTTTCTTGAATCAGGCCTATTTTTAACGCTATATCCTCCAAATATCCCAAAGCCCGCAAGGGTTTGGTCTTGGCATCTATACGAGCCTGCAACCTCGCTTTTAAATCCATCTCCATTGGTGCCGGACGGGAGCGATAAGGCTTGTTCTTTTTTCTATGAAATAATAAGTACCAAAGAGTATCAGACTATAAAAAAGTGTGCCCATCAGCGTGCCTTTAAAGAACGGCAATCCCATTATATAACACTGGAGCAGTCCTTCTCCCGTTTTGGGATACATGTTGCTGCTGTACCATACCCCAAAGTTGGAGACGAGGAAGAAAAGTACTGCTGCGCCGATTCCCGTCAGGGCTATTTTACCTACGGTGATGTTCTTTTTGAAAATAGATATGGATGCCAACGGCACTAACAGGTAAATGGCATATTGCCAATACCAGCCGTCATAAAACCATACAAAGTGGTCGAAAAATCCTTTATAAACCACATTGTTCATCAACAGGTCGCTCAGCCAGATAGATAAAAGCGGGATAATGATTGCCCATGCCCGACGTGCGAACAATGCCCCGCCAAATATGCCGATAGCCATCATGGGTGAGAAATTGGCAGGATTAGGTAGTAACCGTGAAAGTACAGCAAATACTATCCACAGCGTGACGAGCACGAAATTCAGGTTTAACGACTTTGAACGCATGGTTTATGTGTTTTAATTATAAAATGTTATGCCTGTAAAATGAAGGAATCAGGACTGCTTCAAATTGCGAAAACATAACGTCAACCTAAAAAGCACTATTGCACTTTTTTCGGGTTTGTCAAAAGTATAAAATGATTTTGATATAATCAGCGGGAGTTCGCGATTTTTCAGACGAATAGTAATATGGCTTATTGTTTGTGACCAGACTGTTTGATTATCAGACTTTGATTTTACAGCCCCGTTGTGTCTTTCCGATTGCGTAGCATAGAGTCTTTGGCGGGCAGGCTGTCTGCATGGATGACGGGACTTACGGGCATTCTTCTCATTTCGTTCTGCGCTTCCTTGCGTTTGTTTTGGAACAAATCGCTGATTTTATTAAACTCTCTGCGGAAAGAAATACCGCCGCCCGTGCGCTTAGTTCGCGCCGCGCCGGAACTTGCCGTGGTGAGATAGTCCATGTTTTCCCGATAGAAGAAGTTTAGCCGGATGGAACCGCTGGTATTAATGAGCCATTCGGCAGTTACATCGGGCAGGAACTGCACGTTTTGTTGCAAGCTTGATTGCAACGGTACGTCAAGGGAGCTTCCCAATGAAATAACAAAGCGGTCTTTGAAGAGCGAAATGGGGACGGCCACGTTAAAATTGCTCTGGTTTACGCCAAAGTTACTGTTGGTGCCGCCGGTAAGGATGTTGCGGTTATATACTGAGCCGCTGAAGACCACGCTGATGTTGTCGGTATTAAGCATTTTACTCAACTCGTTGTTGAGTTTGGAATTGATTTCACTGAAAAGGATGCCGGACAAGCTGGAGAACAAAAGCTCGTTGGCGGCATTACCCAATCCCAGGTTATTAGTGCCGGATTCCGGCGGTGCAAAACTGTTGAACACGATGAGGTAAGTAACCTGACGGGTAATCTCGTTCGGATTGCCCTCTATTTGCCTAAGGGCATTGGACACGTTGAAGTCGTTCTTATAATTACTCATCGGGTCAAGTTCGATGCCGAACTTAAAGCTTGGCTTGAACAGCTTGCCACTGAGATTAGCGGTCACATGCACGTTTTCGCGTGTACTGGAATAGCTCTGGTCAAGGCTGGTGCCGGAGGTGAGCGGTGCAAAACTTACTTTTTCAGCCTTGTACTGAGCCGAGATGTTGATATTGGCATCCATCGGGTCGCCGTTCCATGAAATAT
Source organism: Niabella sp. (assembly GCA_047601605.1). Taxonomy (GTDB): domain Bacteria; phylum Bacteroidota; class Bacteroidia; order Chitinophagales; family Chitinophagaceae; genus Niabella. The sequence goes on along the minus strand of JASGIU010000003.1, from coordinate 270,785 downwards.
AATTCTCGTTACCCTTGATTATCTCAAACGGCCGCGGGAAGAAGGATTGGAAAGTGTAGTTATAACTTCCTTCGTCAAGGTCAAGCCTGCCGCGGATGGCGAGTGGTTCGCTTGTCCCAGATTTTATATTGAGCGTACCGCTGCCGCGCCCTTTGATTTCGTCACCGGTAAGGTCGTCCATCACGAACTTCATCTGCACCATGGGTGTTGCCGTCACGTCAAGTTCATAAGTCATATTGGACTCGGTGTTCTTCAACAGGCTGTCTGTCATCAGTTCGCCAAACTTACGTTCCACCAACCAGTCGGGCATTTCACCAGCCTTGCTGGAAGAAGAGGCGATTGTAAAATTGCTGCTGTCGGTGCTTGAGGCAATGGCGTCTATTTTCATATACGTGTCGTTGGCCGGGCCGAGCAGCGCAAACGAACCGGTGGCCTTCACATTGCCATAGAACAGTTTGTTGTCTTTGTAAGTGGTGTTCAGCACTTGCACGGGACGGTTGTTGTTATTGTCGCGCGTGCCGGGTTTACGGGTGCTTACCGTCAGGTCAAAAAACATATCGTCAAAAGAACTGTGCAGGATGTTACCTTTCAGGTAAATAGGGTTGTTGGTCACGGGGTCGCGCAGCACGATACCGTCAAGATTTATTTCATTCTCGCTAAGTGCAATTTCCCTGTCTTCGATTTTATAATAGCACTGCGTGAAATTTACCCTCAGCCCGGCATTGCTCAGTTTTCCTTTCCCCACCACGCTGATGGCGTTCAAAGGCCCCTTGATGTCAAACTTGCCCGTTATCTCCCCGGTAATATCAGAGAATAAAAAACCGAGAAAGCGGTTGAGGTATTTCAGGTCGAAACGGTTGGCATCCAGCGAAATGATATTCTTTGCCTGCGTTTCTTGGTCTTTGAGGTATAAGTGTACATTGAAAGCAAGGTCTTTCTGCTGCGGGTTAAGGGTCTTGCCGTTCACTACCAGTTCGCTGTTGATGAGGTCGTAATAAAATTTGGCACTGATGTTTCCGATGGAGTCGTTGTCGAAACGAATAGAACGACCGCTCAGGTCTTGCGAGGAAATACGCATTTTGCTGCCGGGATTTTCTAAAAGCACGTTGGCGGAAAGCAAGCCTTCCAAACGGTTATCCGGCAAGAAATAAGGAGAGAAGTCTCCAATGTTTATATTGCTAAGCGTGATGCCGATGTCGTTCCAGGAACCTATGTCCGAAGGGATCGTTTTTACCAAAATCTCCTGCAGTCCTTCGCGCAGCACCAATTGCCCGTGGACGGGCATGTGCTTTCTTAGTTCCAGTTCGCCTCCATCATCAAGGCTCCATGTTTTGGAATTGACGATAAAAGTAGAGGGCGCAAACTTCACGTGAACACCGTTGTCAAATGTCTGCACCGTGGCGTTTAGCCTTGCCTGTTCCACGGCGTTGTTTCCACCGCCGGAGAAGATGCTTACATGCGAAATATCGTTTTTGGCTGATATTTGAAACAGTGCCAACGGTATGTTGATATTATTGCCCACCTGTACGTCCGTGGCACGACCGTTTAACAAAAGACTGTCGTAATTGCCAATACCATCAATCCGAACATTGTCGAAAGTATATTGGCCGTATTTAAACTGTGGCACATCAAGGTTCAGTTGCAGTTTGTTTTCGGCAGCATTGATGCTGCCCGTGATATGACTATTGTTAAAGCCGGAAAGTAAACTGTCCGTTAAAGGAATAAATTCCGTGATATTATTTGTTTTAATATCAAAATTGAACGACTGGTTTTCTATTTTGCCAATAGGCGCTTTTATATAAGCCGGATAGTAACGCGATAAAAAACTTGTTATCGTGTTGGGCAGGTTCATCAAACTGAACTGCCCCGTAACATTAGCGGTGAGCTCGTTTGAGGCTACGTTCAAATGCTTTTGCCCGTCTTTAAAATCGGATGTAAGCGAAAGTGTGTCAAACGACAAGGGAAATCCGTCCTTGATGAGCGTGGCCTCGCTGATACGGGCATTTCCTAAAAAGTCATCTATATTCTTTCCGCTAAAATCAGCTTTTATTTTTCCGCTAAAGGAAAGGTCGTTTTGCGAGAGGAATTTTAGTTTGCTGAGATTCAGTTTCACCACATCGGCAGTGAAATCAAACACCGGTGCTTTTTCAAAATTTACCAGACCGTTTACGGAAAGGTTGGCATTTGAATCCTTGATGACCAATATCCCGTCAAAGAGGTTTTTATTCAACTTTCCGTTTACGTTAATATCCTGATAGCGGTAATCGTTAAAATCAAAATATTGAATAGAGGACTCAACGGCGATACTGCTTCGGCCTGTTTCAAAACCCGCGCCTTTCAGTTTGGTGTTCGTGCTTATAAAGCCGAATTGTTTATTGTCCAAAAGAGTGCCAAGGTCAAAGTGGCTGGTAGAAATAGAGCCAGAATATCCCGGAGTTCCCACGTTGGGCAGCTTCATGTTCAAATCCGTTACCACAGTGCCCAGCGCGGTCTGAATAGTGCCATAAGTAACAAAGTCGTTTATGAAGCCATTGTAATTTCCTTTGAAACGAACGTATTGCAGGCTTTTGAGGTCGGGCGTGGTGATTGTTTTCAGGGAAGGGATAAACGAAACGGCATCATTGTAAGTCGTATTGAATTTTTCAGCTTCTACGGAGATAAAGGTGCTGTTGATGTCCGGCAACCCCGTCAGGCTGGCATTGCCTGCAAACTGCGTCTGGCCATTAGCTGTTTCCAATGATAAGTTTTTGCCATTGAGCGCGGCCACCGGCCCTGTTATTTTTCCAGATAAGAGGATTTCTTTTTTCCAACTTGAAAGTGCGGGCGCAAAGAATGCAATGTCATCACTGTTGACTTTTGCTTCGTCAAAATTCCCTTCCAGCCGCACTGCCGTCACAAAATCGCTCATGTCGGAAAAATCTTCATACTTCATGCTGAAGTAATTTTTCAGTTGGCTGCGGTTAGTGAGTATGTCCAGATTGTTAAAAGTCATTTCCTTCGGCGTCACCTTGGCATTGGCTATCAGGTGCCTCACTTCCAGGCCGGAGCGTTCTTGCGTGCTAAGATTTATGTACGTGCTGATGGTATCCGCCTGCCATTTCACGTCTTTAAAACCGACATTAATTTTTGAAAAAAGGATATGCTGTCCGTCAAATTCGGGGTAGGGCGCGCGTTCCGTGTTGTCCAGTTTAAAGGTGCCGTCAGTGATGGTCACTTTGCCGGCGCTCACCTGCCAAAGCTCCGGGTTCCATTGCAGGGCGGAAGAAGTGTCCTTCGTTATTTCTCCGCTCTCAACGGCAGGGGACTTTTGTCTCGGCGGACGGTTACCCTCATAGGAATGTAGTGCCACATAAGGTTTCGTAATGGCCAGCGAGTTTAGGGCTATTTGTTTTTTGCCGATGTCCACCTTATCTGGGTTCAAGCGCAACGCGCCCAATGAAAATGTCAAATCCTCACCCAGCCATCCATCCGTTTTTTTGAAAAAGATATTTTGAAGATCTACGTCTTTGATGTCGAGGTTGATGGCGTTTTGTTTTTTGGGGGAGGAACTTGCGGGCGTGGAAAAATAATCCAGCAGGAACTGATGCCGCCATACCGAGTCCGTCCGTTGCAGCTTGATAACGGCGTCTTTAAGTCCGAGGTATTTCAGTTCTACCCTGTTTTTTAGAAAGAACCAGTCGTTCACGTTCACCGTCACCTCGCCTGCCCGCAGGATGGTGTCTTTTTGGCGGTCTTCTATCAGCACGCCGAGCAGGTGCATCTTGTTGAAAAAGGAAAAATCAACGCCTTTGATTTCCACACGGGTCTTTAGTTGGTGCGAGAGGCGGTCTGTCACTTTTCCTATCAGCCAGGTTTGCACAGGCGGCGACTGCAAGGCAAGGTATGCCACGGCCAACAGCACCACCAGCGATACCACCACGATTAACAATATTTTCTTGAATTTCTTCAGTAACCCGTATTTAGGGTGTAAAAATAAAATATTCAATCTCCACAAGCGTATAAAAAATAGTTGTATTTATAAAATTTATGGGCTTTCGGCTTCTGTGCAAGTCCTGGCAGCGGCTCCGGTTGTCCGCTGTACCTTCGCTTCGCTCCGGTACCGCTTCCATCCGGCAGCCCGTCGGCGGGTGAATAGGGGTGGGCTGGCAGGAACATTTTCCGGCTTAATTTGTATTTATTGCAGTCGGGTTTTGCCGATATTGACATAAAAACTGATAACAAGTATCGTATTACTAAATAAATATAGCCATGAAAATTGTTTCCGCGATTTGGAAGTTTTTAAAACGCATTTTCGTACATAAAAAAAGTTGTTGCCGCTGAGGCGAAAAAATAAACGGGCAAACTATAGATAATTCGCAAGAATGTGCTAATATTGCACCCCGGTTTGAGCCCAGATGGCGGAATTGGTAGACGCGCTAGACTCAAAATTCTGGTTTCGGCAACGGAGTGCAGGTTCGATTCCTGTTCTGGGCACTTGATTTTCAATCAGTTAAAAAAAGACTCACTTTGTGGGTCTTTTTTATTTGCATACGATTTGACGTCACCACACATAAGTAGTATTAGCGTATTTTAATATATTAGTATCTGTTACTTTTTTTATCTATTCTTTGGCATTGTTTCTTATAGCCATAAAGTTGGTTGGTGTCATGCCAAAATGTTTATGGAAATCCCGCGAAAAGTTTGACTGAACACTATAACCCACCATCATGGCTACCTCGCTAACTTTATACTCCTTCTGTGATAAAAGTTCTGCGGCTTTTTTAAGCCTTGACGCCATGATAAGTTCGTTTGGCGTTAAATCGGAGAGTCCCTTGATTTTCCTGTACAAGGTAGGGCGGCTCATATTCATCAGCTTGGAAAGTTCGTCAACGTTCAGGTCAATGTCGGAAATATTGTCGTATATAACCTTATTAAGCTGTGTTATGAAACTTTTATCAGTTGCGGAAACGTTGATTTCTTTTAAATGGGAAACGGGTGCATTGGTAAAGTACTCTTTGATGATTTTGCGATTGTTAAGGATATTTTTTATTTGCACTGATAAATATTCCAATGAAAAGGGTTTTTCAATATATGCATCGGCGCCCACTTCCAATCCGTGTATTTTGGCATCCAGTGCATTCTTTGCCGTGAGGAACACTACAGGGATATGACTGTACTGGATGTCGGTCTTTATTCTTTTGCACAGTGCGATGCCGTCCATTACCGGCATCATGATGTCCGTAACCACCAATTGTACATTATTGCTGTCAATGATATCCAATGCCTCGGCCCCGTTTGTGGCTTTCAATACGGTATATTTTGTATGTAGTTCCTTGTTCAAATAAATCAGTATTTCCTTGTTGTCCTCTACCAAAAGAATAATAGGTTTTTCTGTGTCATCATTATCATTCCAGTTTTCAAGATAGCTTTCTTCTGAATCGCTTTCGTCAGGGGATTGCTTGGTGTCCAACGACTGGTTTTGAAAGATGGGTATTGAAAGCAGGAAGAGGTTTACGTGTTCCTCCTCTGTCAATACAAGCCGTAAGGTACCTTTGTGCAATTCGGCCAGCGACCGGGAAAGCGGCAGCCCGATGCCTGTCCCGGTATCTTTTTTTGCGTTTTCCAAACGATAGAACGGTTCAAATATTTTTTCTTTTTTGTCAACCGGCACTTTATGTCCGTCATTTCTGAACTCCACATGAAACATGCTGTCCTCGCTGTTGAACGGCAGGAGTTTTACGCTAACCTCTGTATCCGCATATTTTATGGCATTTTGGATAAGGTTGGTAAATATCTTCTTCATCGCCTCTTCATCAACAAAGGCGGTCAGGTCTATGCGCGGCATTGTTAGTTCATATTTCAGCGACTTGTCTTTGGCAAGATATTTCAGGTCGTTAAACACTTCGCCCAAAAGCGCATTAATGTCTGTTTTAGTAAATGTGAGGCTCATATTATCGGTTTCTGCTTTTCTAAAATCTAATAATTGATTTGTGAGTCTTATAAGTCGGGATGTGTTCTTTTGCATCAGCGTAAGGTCGCTGCGCGTGTCGGCATCTGTAAATTTTCCCGAGCTTATTATTTTGTCGAGCGGCATTTTTATAAGCGTCAATGGTGTTCTGATTTCATGTGCCATATTGGTGAAGAACTCTAATTTGAGATTATATATCTCCCGCTCCTTTTTTCGTTCGAAGATGTCCATTCTCCTTATATTATTCGCTTTTACCAAGAGCAGGTAATATCTCAAAATAAGAAAGGTTATGGCCCCAATGCTTAATATGTAGAGAATATACGCCCATGTTGATGACCACCAAGGTGGTGAGACCTGTATATTTAATATTGTTTCTTTTGGGTTCCACACGCCGCTATTGTTTGACCCTTTTATTCTGAACTGATAGGAACCCGGAGGGAGCTTATTATAATAAATTTTTTGATCGCCCTCGAAGCTTGTCCAGTCTTTATCATAGCCTTCCATGATATAGCTATATGTATTGCTTTCAGGGGATATGAAACTTAAAGCCGCTATATCAAAGCTAAGGTTGGAACTGTCATAAGGCAAGTGCAATGTTTGGGTGCATAAAATAGATTGCTTGAGCAGGCCGGATGTGCTGATAATCGGTTCTTTGTTATTGACCAGTATATTGGTGATATATACAGGAGGAACATAGTCGTTTTTAATAAATGCAGATGGTTTAAAACTTACCATTCCTTTTATGGTGCCGAAGAAAAGCCTGCCGGCATCGTCTTTATAAGAAGAGTTATAATTAAACTGTTCCGTAGGTAACCCGTCGGTGGCTTTAAAGATGGTCATTTTACCAGACTGTGGATTTAATTTAATCAATCCTTTGGCTGAGGAAATCCACAAATGATGATATTCATCTTCCTCTACCCTGTAAACCTGATTGTCAGGAAGCCCGTCATCTGTTGTATAATTGGTGAATTTGCCGCTGCGTTCATATTTGCTCAGTCCGCTTTCTGTACAGAACCAAAAATTGCCCTGATAATCTTCGTAAAGACCATTTACATAATTACTCACCAGGCTGTTTTTGTTTTTTGCTTCCGACCGCAGGTTGATAAAAGTGCTGGTGGTTGGGTTGAGTATATAAACCCCATTGCCATAAGTGGCTATCCATAACATGCCGTCGCTTCCTTCACTTACGCTTTGCACTTGGAAATTGAAATGGGGAAATCGTATAAAACGGTTATTTTTTCTATCATATTTAAATAATCCGTTCCATGTGGCTACTAAAATGTCGTTTGCTTTTGTCTTGTATAGGGCTACTATAAAATTGCCGCTTAAGCCATGCTTTTTTTCATCGCTATCATAATGTCGTGTCACTTTTCCTGTTTTGATATCCATTACGTCAAGGCCATGTTCGTAAGTGCCTATCCAAAGTTCTTTGTCGCAGGCCACCAATCCATGAACATTATTGTAAGCTATACTACCTTTTTGGCCATTGGCGTGATAATTTGTTATTTTTCCCGTAGTCGCATCTATTTTGTTCAAACCTTCATCCTCTGTACCCACCCACATATTACCGTATCTGTCTTTACATATTTCGTGTATTAGATTACCCGAAATAGCGTTGGATTCCGTCCCGGGTATGTATTTCCTGAAATTATTGAATTGTTCAGAAAAATAGCTAACACCGCCAAAGATTGTACCAATCCATATTCCACCCTCTCTGTCCTTGTAAAAAGAATGGACGAGCGAATAAGGATTATTCCGATCCCTCGGCACGTATATAGTTTTACTATTATTAATATTGTATATATAGATTCCTGTTTCGGAGCCGATCCAAACCACACTATCATTTTGCATAATGAAAGAATGAACCTGTATATTCTTGAACTCCCGTTGGTAAGCGAAAATATTTTTCAACTTCTTCTGACGAAGGTTGGCCAGATAAACCCTGTTAAATGTCCCTATCAGCAGCAAGCTGTCATTTAAGGTGTGAATAGTTTGTGTTTGTGTTAGTTGATACGCTCCTTTAAATGCAGATAGCTTGTGTGTGACATTCTTTTTTGATGCGAGGTCAATTTGTTCTATATCTCCGTTATAAAGTGCTACGAATAATATCTTGCAAGAGACATTCATGGTAATGGCACTGACAGGCGATGTTGTTGCTCTATATTCAGCAATATTATCCAAAATATTATATCTGTATAGCATAGCATCGCATATCATCCAAATATCATTGTTGATTGTTCTTATACTTCTTACCTCTCCCTGAGGTATTTTATTAATCAATGAAAATTTTTCCTGCGTGGCATTGTAGATATATGCTCCCTCTGCTGTACCAATCCATAAATTACCGTTGTTATCCTCGCACAAACTGTGCACAGAAGAACTGCCGATGCTCCCTTTATCGTTTTTTCTATATCTGAAAACCTTAAAGTTTTTTCCGTCAAATCGGTTTAGCCCATTTCTGCTGCCAAACCATAAAAAGCCCTGTTTGTCTTGAACGATACAGTTAATGTTGTTGTTTGACAACCCACTGCTGGTTTGATAGTTTTTAAAATAGAAAGGCTGAGCCTGTAGCTGGCTTGAGGCAAGAAAAATGAAAACGGCGTGTATGATAAAATATTTTCTCAATATCAACTTATAAAACTAAAATAATTAAAAGAGAAATAGAAAATTAAATTGAGATGCTGTGATATAAAATTGATACGCTATGATTCTAAACAATTTTCTATCTGTGCAACCTTTGTTCTAATGATTTCGAAAGGCTGTTGCTTGTAAAATGTTAATAGGGTGATTGCAGTTTCCTTTTATATTGAATTTTTAACAGTAAGTACGAAGGACAAGGCATGTCTATAATGCTTTCGCTTGCATAGTCGTTTCAAATCAAACAATGACTTAAAAGTTTAAAACGCGTATGATGAACAAACTATTGTTTTTTCTGATTAGTTGCCTTTGTATGTTAACGATGCAAACTACATGGGCTCAAACACCGACCAAAGAGGTAAAGGGTGTTGTAACAGATTCCACAGGTGCGCCGCTCGCATCTGCTTCCGTAAATGTCAGGGATTCCAAAATCGGGACGTTGACCGACAAGGACGGTTCTTTTGCCCTGCGGGTGCCCCAAAAGGCCTCCACGCTGGAGATATCCTCTGTCGGTTATGAAACACAGTTAGTCGCTATTACTACCGATGGAGTAATCAATGTGATTCTAAAATCCGTCAGCGTAGACCTCAGTATGGTAACGGTCGTGTCGGTAGGGTATGGCTCGCTGGACAAAAAGGAAGTGACAAGTGCCATTACCCACCTTAGCGGCAAGGATCTGAATGTGTTCGGGGGCAACGCCGTGCTCAATTCCATGCAGGGGAAGGTTGCGGGGTTAAATGTGGTAAACACTGCCCAATCAGATCCTAACGCCAGTCCGAGTATCCAACTAAGGGGCGTTTCGTCGCGCAATGCGGGGCTTGGGCCACTTTACGTTATCAACGGCGTGCCCGGTGGCAATGTGGATAATCTTAATCAGAACGATATCGAATCAATAGACGTACTTAAAGGCGGTGCGGCTTCGGCTATTTATGGTACGCGAGGAAGTAATGGTGTCATTATCATCACCACCAAAAAAGGTAGTAGTGCTTCATACGCCATGTATGACGGTTACGTAAGTTTTGATGTGCAAAACAACAAGGTGGAGGTATTGAGCGCTGATGACTTTGTGAAATATAACAGGGGAACTAATTACGGTGCAAAAACTAACTGGCTCGACGCGGTATCAAGAAATTATGCCTTTAATCAAAAGCATACGTTACAGTTCGCAGGAGGAAACACCAAGACAAACTATATTGTTTCCTTTGACTTTCGGGATGCAAAAGGTCTCGACCTTCGGTTGGACAAAAGGGAATATGGGGCAAGACTGAATCTAACCCATACATCCGCCAATGATCTATATACTGCCACAATCAATATCGCTCCGCGATATTTAAAATCGAATAACGCAAGTTACAACGCGTTTAATCAGAGTCTTACTTTAAATCCCACTCTGCCGATTTACGATACTGTCAATCCAAACAGATTCCTGTATATCAACACTGGCTTTACAGGCGCTTATAATCCGGTGGAAGAATTAAAAACTGTGTTGAGCGGCACTGAAGGTAAATACCTCGATTGGAATGCTGCGTTTAAATTGAACCTTTCGAAGGATCTTTATACCCAGGTAACACTTGGCCAGCAGTCCAATGACTTTTTTGATTTTGCATTTACTCCTTCTTATAATACGGGTGCCATTAACGGAAATAATGGTAGAAACTCGGCAGAGAGGAAATATAATAAAAGCGACCAGTATGTGTTTGAATGGATTGGGAATTATAAGCAGCGAATCAAAGAGCACAATTTTAACCTGATGGGCGGGTATTCCTACAACTACTTTGTTTATTCAGGCATGAATGCGGGTAATCAGAATTTCCCCTCCGATGTACTGACCTTCAACAATCTTGGTACCGGTCAATACAACATTCCCATCCCGCTTAACCCACAGCCCGGCGATTATACTTTCAGGACAGTTGGTTCTTATAAAAACGATTCTAAGCTGATTGCATTCTTTGGCAGGTTGAACTATGACTTTGCAAAGAAATATTTTGTATCGGCAAGCCTTCGTTATGAAGGTTCTTCCAAATTCGGGTACGACAATAAATGGGGTTATTTCCCTGCCGTGTCACTGGGTTGGAATATCACGAGAGAAGACTTTTTCCCTAAAGTGGATTGGATAAATGACTTGAAGCTGCGTGCCGACTATGGCGAAACGGGTAACCAGGATTTTGGAAGCTATTTGTCGCTGGATACCTATTCGGGATACGGGTATTTTACCTTTAATGGTTCTTCTTATCAGGTTTGGGGCCCCAGCCAAAACACCAATTATAATCTGCAATGGGAAAAAGCGCAGAACTTTAACCTCGGGCTTGATTTTGAGTTGTTGGACAGAAAATTGACGGGTAGTCTTAACTATTACATCAGAACCAATAAAGATCTTTTAGGATATTACAATGTACCCGTACCTCCGTTTGTTCAAACCTCAACCTTTGCCAACGTAGGAACCATGAAAAACTCAGGGCTGGAGCTTCAGCTAAATGCAAGGGTGGTCAATAATAGCGATTTTACTTATTCATTGACTTTTACAGGTGCTACAAACAATAACAAGTTTATTTCTTTTTCCAATAATCTGTACCAAGGGCAAAACTATCAAAATATGGTAGGCATGCCTGCCCCTGGTAGCCCAGGGCCAGCTCAAAGGCTTGAAGAGGGACGCCGCATAGGTAGTTTCTATATGTACAAGTCTGCAGGAGTGGATGCTACTGGTAGGTTGATGGTATATGACCATGATGGCAATATCATTCCCGGCAACACGGCCAAGGAAGACGATAAGCGCTTCGTGGGCAACGGTCTGCCTTGGTTTACTGCAAGTCTGGGCAATACCTTTACCTACAAAAAGCTGGATTTTTCTGTTTTCCTAAGAGGTGCATTTAAGTATGATATTTTTAACACCACTGCTTTTTATTTAGGTACGCCGGTTACACAGAGCGGGGCTAATGTATTGAAGTCCGCTTACGGTGACGGGAAATATGCGGCACTTACCAATGCCGAAACATACTCCATACTCTCAGATTACTTTTTGGAGAAAGGCGATTTTGTAAAAATTGACAATATATCCGTTGGGTATAACTTTAAATCGCCCGTTAGGCAAATCAGTTCTATCCGGCTATACGGTACTGTCAGGAATCTGTACACTTTTACCAAATTCACAACAGGAGATCCAGAGTCAGTATCTATCAATGGTTTGACACCTGGAATAAATAATACAGATTCCGGAGCCAATGGAACACGTTCTTATTATCCATCAACAATGCAAATCCTTGCAGGCTTGCAGATTAGGTTTTAAAAAATAAAAAAATTATTGGTATGAAATACTTTTTAAATAAATGGCTCATCCTGTTTTCCAGCGTGCTGATACTTTTGAGCTCAGGTTGCACCAGACTGGATGAAAAATTATACGACCGTATCACGTCCGAAAATTTCTTGCAAACAAGGGATGACGTGATCAGGGATTTTTTACGCGCTTTTGAACATGGTTTCTGGACTATACAGGGCGGTGGGTTGTTTTATGCCCAGGAATTACCCGCAGATCAACTGATGACACCCAACCGAGAGGGGGACTGGTTTGATGGGGGTAAGTATCAACGTGCGCATTATCATACCTGGACGCTTCAGGATGATTATACCAGTGATATGTGGAACGCATTGTTTCAGGGCATAAGCCTCGCTACCAACTCACTTGAAGATATAGAGGTTGTTGATATTAATAAAGTGAACATTACAGAGGCAGAAAAAGCCGATTTTATTGCTGAGCTTAAAACATTGAGAGCCTGGATGAACCTCAGAGCATTTGACCTTTACAGGAACATTCCGCTCGTTACGAAAGTAAAAGGGCAAACGGCAACCCCTCCTCAAGCCTCCCCTGAGGAAACATTCAATTTTATCGAAAAGGAATTAAAGGACGCTATTCCCGGCCTTCCGTTAAAACAAGATCTTGGGGCGACGGGCATCGGTCGTTGGACAAAAGGCGGTGCTGCAGCTCTGTTGGTCAGGTTATACCTGAACGCGGAGGTTTATATCGGCCAAAGCAAATATGAGGAGTGTGCGGCTGTCTGTCAGGATATTATTGACGGAAAATATGGTAATTATAAGCTCGAAGACCTTTGGTATAAACCATTTGATTATGATAATGCCAATTCCGGGGAAATGATATACGGCTTTCCATCCACTTTGGCACGTACGCACTGGCATTATTCAGGCGATATGTATTGGTGGATGGCTCCGCATCAGGCTCAAAATTTCTTTGGATTTACCGATTGGGGGAATATGAACACCAGATATGCCTTGCAGCCCGGCCGCGACGTGGACAGTGTTGAGTATTCATGGTCTTTGGGAAAACCTTTTATAAAATTTCAAAGATATCCCGATGATTACAGGCTGAAAAAATATAAAAACCTTGGCAATAGTCAAAGGGAAGGAATGTTCTTGTATGGCTATCTGCCTTATTACAATGACCCGACTAAATTTGTCAAGAGCAATAGGGGCTACACCATCTTTGCCCGGGATCAGGTAGGTTGGTTCAAGGACACGCCTCCCGGAGAAAAGCCCGCTGACAAAGAATCGAACATGAACCATGCCGATGACAACTCGGGGATATGGGTGGCAAAATATCCTATCTACCCAACGGGAGACCCTAATGCCATTGCATCTTCTTATGCAGAAATAAGGCTGGCAGAAATATACTATTCATTGGCAGAGTGTAAATACCGTGCAGGGGATAAAGCTGGTGCAGCCGTATTGTTGAATGCTGTCCGCAAACGTAATTATCCTGTCGGTTCATCGAGTTTGTACCAGACAAGCGGTGTGCAGCTTACCGACCAGGAAATGCTGGACGAGTGGGGGCGTGAATTTTTGGTTGAAGGCCGTCGCCGTACCGACTTAATTCGTTGGGGCAAGTTCAATTCGGGTGTATGGTGGGATAAAGTAGCAGACGATAATGACCATACAAAAATTTATCCTATAGGGGAGAAGGTTATTAGCTTATCCCCGCAGCTAAATCAAAATACTGGGTATTAATATTCAACAATAATCATTTTAGGCTAATACTTAATAATTATGTATTCAATGTTTAGAAATATATTTAGGGTACCATCCGTAGTGGTAATCTTAACTGCTCTTGCATGTACAGGTGTAGTTATCCTGCAATCTTGCAAAAAAGAGCTTAAAGCGCCCAAACCTTTTCCTTTTGAGACGGGGGCACTTAAAGCCTCCGTGGATGAAGTTGTCATCAACTCTGCAAAGCCGGGGGATGAGGCCGTCACATTTACCTGGGACGCATTTCCCAATTCTATGGTGCGGTACAAGCTTGTTCTCTCAAATGGGGAAGTAAGGGATTCCGTTGAAGTACCGTCAGGGGCTGTCAGCAGAAAGTTTAATAATGGGGAACTCAACAATATACTGGTAGATGTGCTGGGCATGGAAATAGGAACAGCGGCAGACCTGACGATAACTCTATTGGGAGAGGTGCCTTCAAAAAATATCTCGGCGGTATCAAATACCGTTACCATAAAAGTAACGCCCGCTGCAACCGGCGCTTCCTATGCCGAATTATGGGTGGTAGGGGATGCAACACCTAATGGATGGAATATAGACAACCCCAATCCAATGGTTAAAGACCCGACCAATCCATTCCAGTTCAAATTTAACGAGGTGCTAAATGCAGGTGAGTTTAAGATTCCCACATCTAAAGGCAACTGGGGTACCGATTTCTTCATGCCCCTTGTCAACAACCCCGACCTTACAAGCACCGATGTGAAGTTGACACTTGGAGGCAACCCTGATTACAAATGGCGGATAACCAATCCTGGGCCGTATAAGATACTGCTCAATATCAGTGCCTCACCGTTTATCAAGATAGTTCCGTTTACTCCTTATACCCAAATGTGGATGGTAGGGGATGCAACACCTGCCGGATGGAATATTGATGCACCTACGCCTATGACTGCAACTCCGGGGAATCCTTATGAGTTCACTTACACCGGCGTATTGAACGCGGGAGAGTTTAAAATTCCCACTTCTGCCGGCAATTGGAGCACTGATTTCTTTATGCCGCCAGTTAATGGAGAAGGTGTCAGCAGTACAAGCGCCATATTTGTTCCTGGAGGAACTCCTGACAACAAATGGAAGATTACCGAAGCGGGTAATTACAAAATCACTTTTAATCAATTGTATGAAACAATTTCTATTGTAAAACAATAAGTGAATAATTAAGCGACTATTAAAATAAGATGAAAGCAATGAAACGATTTATTATTTGGGGTTCGGCGATTATGTGTATATTCTTTATGACAGCGTTTTCGCTCCATGCACAAAGCCTAAAATCCCCTGACGGAAAATTCACGATGAATTTTTCACTTAAAGACGGAGGAGTACCTACTTACGAATTGAATTATAAAGGAAAGGAAATAATAAAGCCCAGCAAAATGGGGCTGGAGCTTATAATGAATCCTGCTCACCAGGGATATTTAAAAAATCAGCCGGATGGAGAAAAAATAATCAAATTCTTTTCTTCGCTTTATAATAATTTTGAAATCGCCGACACGAAGACTTCCACTTTTGATGAAACATGGCAGCCGGTTTGGGGCGAGACCAAAAATGTCAGGAACCATTACAATGAGTTGGCCGTTACCTTAAATCAGAAAGCAACCTTCAACAACAATGATTTTAGCAGGCAGATGATTATACGCTTCCGTTTGTTTGATGATGGATTAGGCTTCCGTTATGAATTTCCCCAACAAAAAAATCTGGTATATTTTACGATTAAAGAAGAACATAGCCAGTTTGCCATGACGGGAGATCATACGGCATATTGGATTGCCGGGGATTACGATACACAGGAATATAATTATACCACATCAAAGCTTTCTGAGATTAGAGGACTAATGGATAAGGCTTATCAGAAAGGAAATCTTTCGCAAGCGTCCTTTTCGCCTACTGGTGTGCAAACTTCCCTGATGATGAAAACGGCTGATGGTTTGTATATCAACCTGCATGAAGCGGCTTGTATTAATTATTCCACCATGCACCTCAATCTTGATGACAAAAACTTCGTGTTTGAATCCTGGCTTACGCCCGGTGCGCAAGGGGATAAAGGTAAAATGCAGGCTCCTTGCAACACGCCTTGGAGAACGGTTATCGTCAGCGATGATGCCCGCAATATCCTGGCATCCAAAATGACCTATAACCTAAATGAACCAAACAAAATAAAAAACACATCCTGGATAAAACCTACAAAATATGTTGGCGTGTGGTGGGAGATGATTTCCGGTAAAAGCAGTTGGGCTTACACGGATGAATATCCTTCAGTACAGTTGGGTGTTACCGATTATTCCAAGGCAAAGCCTAATGGACGGCATGGCGCTACTAACGCTAATGTGAAAAGATATATTGATTTTGCGGCAAAGAACGGGTTTGATGCCGTATTGGTAGAAGGCTGGAATATCGGTTGGGAAGATTGGTCGGGCAACGAAAAAGATTATGTCTTTGATTTCGTAACACCCTATCCCGATTTTGACCTGAAAGGTTTGAATGAATATGCCCACTCAAAGGGTGTAAAGCTTATTATGCACCATGAAACATCTGCTTCTACCCGAAACTACGAACGTCATTTGGATACAGCTTTCAAAGTAATGAAACAATATGGTTATGATGCCGTAAAAACAGGATATGTAGGTAACATCCTGCCGTTGGGTGAGCATCATTATAGCCAATGGATAAATAATCACTATCAATATGTAATTGAGAAGGCTGCCGATTATCAGATTATGGTTAATGCCCACGAGGCGGTACGCCCAACAGGTATAGCCCGCACCTGGCCTAATATGATTGGCAACGAATCGGCAAGGGGTACAGAATATCAGGCATTTGGTGGCGACAGAAACAATCCCAATCACGTAACCTTATTGCCCTTTACAAGGTTGATTGGCGGCCCGATGGATTATACACCTGGCATTTTTGAGATGAATTGTCATAACGGTTCGCACGTAAACGCGACTATTGCCAATCAATTGGCGCTTTATGTTACCATGTACAGCCCGTTGCAAATGGCGGCAGATTTTCCTGAAAACTATGAGCGTTTCCCCGATGCCTTCCAGTTCATTAAAGATGTAGCAGTGGATTGGGATGATAGTAAATATCTCGAAGCAGAACCTGGTCAATATATTACAGTTGCCAGAAAAGCAAAAGGAACCGATAATTGGTTTGTGGGCAATGTGGCTGGTTATAACGCGTTCACTTCAAAAATATCTTTTGATTTCCTTGATGCGGGCAAGCAATATATCGCAACCATTTATGCGGACGCCAAAGACGCGGATTATATGAAGAATCCGCAGGCATACACAATCCGTAAGGTTGTAGTCACCAGCAAATCAAAACTAACCCAAACTTCTGTTCCGGGAGGAGGTTATGCCATCAGTATTATACCTGTTAAGGATAAAGCCGAAATGAAGGGGATACAAAAATTATAAAACAAAAAGTTGGAATAACTTTTATTACCTCCCGGTGCGCTATTGCGCGTATCGGGAATTTTTTTAGCCTTTTCTTTTTTGAATTAGATTTTAGAAACACGCCAATTCCTAAACTTTCCCATGAATATTTGTTACTTTTTTTGGACATGGGGAACTTCCATAAAATTTTTCATTTATTCTTTGTGTATTTTATAAATGGAAAATTTCATGTACGTTTCTATTTGTACTATGGGCTAAGCAAATTGTTGGTAAATTTGGGCCTGATAAATTGTATAATGCTTTATTAGTGAATTTTTTTATGAAGGTATTTGACAAGAATGATGTATGTTTGTTTAGTGCCATAACTCTTTCATCTGAGAATATTTATTGACTGAATGACAGATGAAAAGGGAAATGTACAATGTGAAAATGAAATAGCATTAAGGTTGGTTCGGTACGTTTAAAGGCTAAAATTTTAGGTTTATTTGCATTGTCGATATGATTAAACTAAAATAACGATTATGAAAAAGATTTACTTATTGCTGGCTTTATTATCATTAAGTTCGATTGGTTGGTCTCAGTCTGTCAATGACACTTTGCAAAAATTTAAACCGGGTATATATAAAAGTTTTTCAGAACTGAAAAGTAATCAGCCGTCTATACCTTTAAAATATAAAGTAATAAAAGAAAGGGTTAGGATTAATATAATTACCGGTGAAAAAATAGAGCTTTATAAGCTGGACATTGACAAAAAGGAAATGAAAAAAAACGAGCAGGTCTTCGGCTTTTCTGATGGTATAAATATTTATATAGGTACACTATTCTATAAGTTTTATAAGTGGCGGCCCGAAGTAGTAGAGCGTTCAGTTAGATTGGCCCCCAGATCGCATTTTGCTTTGGTTGAATCGGTCGGTATCTTATATTATTTTGAAGACATGGGGTTTAATGCCATGTCAAACTCGAACGGCGGATATGGGGGAAATTCCAGGTATATCAGGAAAAATATATTAGATACAAGAACAGGTATCATCTATGAGCTTTCAAAGGGCGTTGTACGGGAGGTTATTGCCGATGATAAATCGCTGCTGGATGCTTTTAATAATGAAAAGCAAAAAAAGAGGAACATGGAACACTACATAAAGCTCTATAACGACAGAAAACGAGGTGATTATTCTGAATCATTGGAATAGCTAAGGTGTCGGTTATTTGTTGGAAAGACTGGCTATTAGATTAAGGTTCATTACATCACCTCCTCCACAATTTCACCGCAAGTATAATCAGGCAAATGATAAACAGCAGGATAGAGATGCGGTTAGTGCCGTGCATATAACCTACCCAACTGCTTTTGGGGCGGTCGGGGTCTTTCTTTTTCAGGAAAAGATATTCCGCTATTTGGGAAAGTACCCTTTTCATGAATCCTTAATATCTTCCGGCATAACGTCCTCCGAAAAGTCCGATGTTTACACCTGCATTGATGACCGGCTGCATCCGTACTTTTTCATTGGGTGTGCCATAATTGTCCACGTCCACATAAGGGCTGTTGTGGTTTTTTAGCACATCCACCATAACAGAAATGTAAAAAAAGGTATTTTGCCCTTCGCTTCTGCCGGAGGCATACCCACCGCCTAATAACAGGGATGGTGCATTCTTATTAACTGTTTTCAAAGGATCTGCAATGCTTGTTCTATATCTTGCGTTCATAAAGTTTTGTTCAAGTTGTGCTTGGACGAACAAAAAATCGACAGGGAACACACGGCCAAATACCCCGGCACCATAATTATGTTGTTTATATTTATCACCTTCATAATAATAATCCCTGCGGCTATTGTACATATAATTTAGCACAACGCCCCCGTCAACATAACGGTTAAAGTGATAGCCCATCATCGGGCTGATGCCCAGGGTAGAGCCTCCGTTATAGAACCCTGCACTTATATTGCCCCCTGTAAACAGGTTCTGTTTCCATGATTTATCGGTTGTGGTCGTATTATGGGGCTTTTGTGAGAAATCTTCGTATTCATTTTGCGAAAAGGCTGGTATAGCGCCTATCAAAAAATAGAGGGCTAATAAACAAGCGGTGTAATAAAATTTTTTCATCTGTTCTATTTTTATTGTTTTGTCTAAGAAAAATCTACATAAAAAAATTGAACCGTTTTGAAGTCTTGAACTATCTAAACAAATTTATGCGTTATCTCAAGTGTATGATTATACTTCGATAGCATAACAATACGCATCAAAGATAAACTAAAGACTAATATCATCCGTGCCGAAAACTTCAGTTAAATATTTTCAATAAAACATAATGCTTAAGGCCGTGCGTATTCATTTTATATACCGGATTGCTATTTGGGCAATATGGATACAGGCAGGATAAACTCAAAAAAATGCTTTTTGTTAGTGGCAACAGGACTTTTCAGCAAATAACCAGCCCTGATGCCAAATGTAAGCGGGTGTTGGTTCCACCATTGTGTATCGGCGTAAATCTCGCCGCCTATGCTTGAGTAACGCGTATAATCATGCGGTTTGTTCTCCTTTATAAATGTGTTGTCCAAAAACAAATTTCCCCGCAGGCGGTTTATATAAACGATGTTTCCCATGCCCCAGTCGGGGTAAACCAAAGGGAAGTGATAATTAAGTGCAGTCCCCACCACTTTGCCACGGTTCACAGCAGCATGTCCACGGGCAAAAGCCACAGAATTGGCGTAAATATTGTCTCTCCCTCCCTTCACCTGTGTGCTGATAGTTGCGACCAAATGGTGTGCGGGAAAAAAGCCGGGCAGGTATCCCGTAAGGTTTGCACTAATCTGCTTGCCGTCATATTTGCTAAGGGCATAGCGGTATTGCATGTTGAAATTATATCCCCATCTGGGGAAAATGTCCTGTGCTGCACGCTGCACCTGTTGTCCATATCCCGCAAAATGGGTGATATAGCCAAATTGTGCATTCAGGGATTTATCCTTGTTCCAGCCGACCGGAATATTGTTTTGCAAAGTGTAGGTAGTGCCAAAATTGGCGAAGCGGTAAACACGGTTATGCACCCAATTCAGCGGCAGGTTCAGCGATACACTATTGGCCAGTTCGTTCCATTTTTTTCGCTGGTTCTTGATGACCGTCTTTCTGTTGCCCGTGTAGTAAGAAGACAGGCTGATATTAACGGGAAGTCCGCCGTACACAAGGCTTCCGCCGCCACTATGCGTGCGGTCGTTTTCATTATAGGTGTAGCTTAATTGAGTTTCAACAGTGTTCAAAATATTGTTACCAAATGCGGTAATGCTGTATATCGGGTTCTCATAATTGGGATACCAACTGTGTAGGTTGATGGGGTTTGTTAATTTTTTATATTGCTCAATTTTAAAGTTCTCTTTCGGCAATGTTGGTAGAATATTTTCAATGGGTGCCGCCACGATTCCGTCAACGGAATGGGTAAATTGTTCGGTATCAACGTTTGCCCACCGCGTAGCAGTGACGTCTGTTTGCCGCAAGCGGAAGCCATCGGCTGTGAAGCTTGTCCAGCTTAGTTTACCATACGCGTTGTTTACCTGATATTGGGTAAGTTCATTTGTCTCTAACTTTTTAAGTGTCTTTTGGATGATATCGAAACAAAAAATTTCATCTTTCAATCCTTGCGAGGCCGTAAAATACACCTTGCCCTGTGTATAGGAGAGTTGTCCGATAATGGTAAAGCTTGACGGTGTAAGGTAAGTGACCTGTCCGTTAAGCGGATTTGCCGTGGCCAGTGCCATCTTTGAATCGACTGTTCTGACAGCCGTTATGATATTGCCATATTCGGTGAATTTTGGATTGGAAAAATACAGGATGCTGTCCTTGCTTATGCTTTGTCTTACCTTTCCCGTTTTGGTATCAATGATGACCAATGAAGCCTTACCTTCCGGGGTGATGCTGTTTGCTACAACGGCGTTCCCGTTGTGGGATATATCGGGAGAAAAGTAGCGGGTTTTGTGCGTTAGGCTGCGGCTGACACCTGTTTTAAGGTCATATATCTTAATCACGCTGTAAGTGACCCACGACCGTCTGGGGTTTGTTTCGTATGCTGCATAAACTATTTTTCCATCCTTATAGCTAAATTGGTTTTCTATGGAAATGTCACGGATGCGGAGTAAGTGTTCGCCAGACTTGTCTTTTATATAAAAGGCCGGGCGTTGTTGATAAGAAGATTTTAAATAGAGCAGAGAATCCTGGCCAATCTGATGCGGGAAATAATAATTCGTTACCGTTTTTTTATTTTCCGGAACAACGGTTAAGGAAATATCTTTTCGTAAATGCAGTGTGTCATAAATTTTTTTGTAATAATTGAAGGCATCGTTTACAAAGGACGGATAGCTTTTTCCGGTGTGCCTTTTTATAGCTGATTGCATCGGGTAAAACACGTTACGATATGCGGAGGCATCCTTTGTGACATTTTTCCAAAAACCGGGGCCGTATTGTTTGTAGCCATAATTCACTAATAAATAACCAAGGTCGTAATGGTTGGGCACGTAATCTTTGTAAGAGCCGTTGCGCAACTTCATGTAGCGATAGTTTTTGTTGCCCTGCCAAAGTGCGGGAAAGGCTTTCAAAAAATAAGGCATCCTTCCACGACCTTGTGGGCTTAATACAGTTTCCTGATACACGGCATCGCCCTCAAAAAACCAGTTGGGCACGGCAGCGTTGATAGCTAATGAATAAGCCTCCTGTCCCAAAATATTATAGGCAAATTTGCTTAACCCGTTGTAAAAATTGTTGAATTGTTGGATGTGGCGATATTCGTGCAGGGCGAGTTTCTCTGCCCAAGGCACACTGCCCTGTTCAAAATTGTCAGATGGGGGAGTGAGATAAAACTCGCTTCGAAAAGGCCCGAGACCCACGTACCCGTTGGAAACAACGGTTTCAGGTTGCAGTACAATGGGCGCTTTTCTGACACGGTTGCCCAATGTTATCTGCCGATTGGCGGCCAGTGCCTGCACAAGTGTAGCTATGCCTTTGGCCACGCTATCCTGCCCCTGCGGAAAAATTACTTGAACCGTATCGGTGTTGATTTGCCGCCAGCGCGTAGAAAACGGATGACCGCCAAACTGCTGCGCGTGCAGCAGCCCGGAACACAAAATGATCAGGCTGGTGATTACTGTTTTCATGTACGGTCAAAGGCATCGTCTTTTGCTATAAGTCAATCATGCTTTCTATTAGCAGACAATACCCATGGTATTTTGATTGTGAAGATAGGGATTTTATGGTAGTGTTTGGATGGGTTGTATTCATAAGTTGCCAGCACTGCTGCTGATAGCAGTCCAGAAGGTAATAGCCCCAATAATAAACACAGACTTATATATCCTCTTCGCGTTCGAGCATCAGGATGGCGCTTTGCGGAACGATGAAATATTTTTCTTCTTCGTACATGACCTCCGTTGCGCCGCTCATCAGAAAAATGGCAAGGTCGCCTTCGCGCGGTTGCAACGGGATATATTTCACCTGCTCGTCATCGCTTTTCCACGGCTCGTCATCCACCGGCATAGGGATGGCATAGCCGGGGCCGGTCTTGATGACATAGCCTTGCTGCACTTTTTCTTTTTCCTGCACACCGGGCGGCAGGTATAACCCGCTTGCGGTGCGCTCGTCGGGTCTGACGGGTTTTAACAATACCCTGTCACCTATCACAATAAGTTTTTTAAAACGATTTTCTGCTGTTACACGCATAAGTCAATCAATGAGTGAAAGACAAAGGTATTAAATGAAAATGTGAAATACGCGTGATATATAAATAAGCATAAAAGCGGTGGGCTGCAATGTGCGGCTCTATAAAATATCAAACAAAGCATTTTCAAACAGTTCCTTTGGAACTGCCGAAAATGCCTGAAATTGTGCGAGTTGCTTTATTTTTTAATGCTATTGTACTCTTCATCAGTTACCGCCTCCAACCAAACTGTTTCGCCTTTTTCCCGTCCTGTTATGGCTACCTGCACAAAAGTGGTATCGGCACTTGCCCCGTGCCAATGGGGAATACCAGGCGGGCATTTTATCGCATCGCCTTTGCGAAGTATTTGTTTGGGTTTCCCTTTTTCCTGATAGTAGCCTACTCCGTCAATCGCTAACAATATTTGACCTGCCGGGTGTGTATGCCATTTGCTTCTTGCTCCGGCTTCAAAGGTTACGTTTCCTACGGATATAGCATTAAGACTGTCCGCTTCTATGAGCGATTGCAGGTAGGCTGTTCCTGTGAAATTGGCATTAGTTATTTTCTCACCTTGCGGAAATACAAGGTCATTTTTCTGTTTTATTTCTTCTGTTTTCTGATTGTTGTTGCACGCTGTTAAAAGTACTATTACAAAGGGTATGATATATTTGAGTGTATTTTTCATTGTTCTGAATTTTACAGGTTTGTTTGATAAAAATGTACCAATTTATCTACTGCCTGTTTTACATATTCGGGTTTCCAGTAAGTTTCAATATGCGTAGCGCCTTTAATGAGGAATAGTTCTTTATTTTTTGCGTTGATTGCTTTGTTAAAAGCATCGTCTGTCATATAATAGCTATCAGCTTTGCTGCCGGCTATCATCAGCAGGGGTTGGTTAATCAGCTCAATTTGATCTGTTGCGTCCCAGGCCATCAGGTCAATCAAACTGCTAACTGTGTAGGCACCGCCGGAATTGGGATGCGCGTGGGTACGTTCGTAATACATAGTTCCCTCCCGATACATTTCGAATGGCATTGCGGCAATTTGCTCATCTGTCGCTGCTGCACCACCGCCAATGTAACGAACTTTGCCACCAGCCGCTTCCTCTGCACGGGCATCGGATGCTTGTTTAAGTCTTTCCTGTATTGTTGCGAATTGAGAATTCATAAAACCGTTACGTCGTACCATACCAGAGTTGAACATACTTAATGTTGCTACTGCTTTGAACCTTTTATCGGTTTGTGCGGCCTTCAACGTATAACCACCCCCACCACAGATGCCAAGAGCGCCAAGCCTGTTTTTATCAACACCTTTATATTGAGAAATGTAATCTGCCATGCCGTGTATATCCTCAACGCGGTTTTGAGGTTTGTCCACATTACGAGGCTGTCCGCCACTTGCTCCCTGATAGGATGCATCTGCTGTAATGGTAATATAACCTTGTTCTGCTAACCGTTGTGCGTACAATCCTGCAACCTGTTCTTTCACACCACCGTTAGGGTGTGCCACCACTATTGCCGGATATTTCTTTGATGGGGTATAATCAGCAGGTGTATAGACATTGGCTGCAATATCAATCCCGTTTAATTTGTAGCTTACCGGGTGGATATTTACTCTTCCTTTTATATTTTCGGTAATTGCGCCCTCATATACTAATGTGTAGGGGTTTTGGTCAGCCCTTTGAGATTGGGCATTAACTGCATCTGTTACTGCTGCGGACATTGCTAATGCGGCTATTGATATTAACTTTTTCATTTTATAGAATTTTAATTTTACTTCCTGTTTTTGAGCACTTCGTCCAAAACTTTCTGTGCTGATTTGGCTTCTTTTTTTCCGATGGTTGATTTGATGATACTTACAAGCTGCAGTAACTGTTCGGGCGTTAAACCTACATTCAGGCAAATGGTTAAATGCGAGAGCAACATCGGTTCTGCTCTGCTGATGGAGGCAATTACGGAAACGGTTACTAATTCCCTTTGCACATAGTTTAAGACATCACGCTCAAAGATGTCTGCAAATAAATGTTCTTTTAAAAAGGTATCTATCGTTGGAGCAAATGCCGAATAGCCTGTAAGTGTTCGGGGTTGTGGTGTTTTAGTTAATTCTTCCAAAATCCTTTTACCCCGTTCGTACTTACTTCCTGTTTTGTCAATGTTTGAGGTATTGTTGCCGATATTGTCGTTAGAGCTTTTGGCTTTTCGTTCATTAAGTACCTGCATAAAGGTTTGCAGCCCTCTGATACTTCTGGGAAATCCGCAATAGGCGTATAGGTGTACTAATGTTTCTTTTATTTCATTGATTGTTAAACCTGCATCAAGCCCTGTATTTAATGCTGTTTTGAGTTTGTTCAAATCGCCTTTTGCCGTCAGTGCTGAAATGGATATAATATTTTGTTCTTTGGGGCTTAATGTGCTTTCTGTTTTCATTTTCTGCTGTGCCTGGGTATGATTTGCATACAATAAAATGCAAACTACTGTTGCTGTGAGATTGATTATTTTTATTCGTTTCATCTAATGAAGCATTTACGCCGCAAAGGTCATAAGATAAAAGGATGTTGTTGTTATACCAATCACGGTATTATCTACCAAAATCACTGATTTGGGTGAAATAGCGTGACACAAGGGGTATGATTCTGTAAATTTGTTCTATCAGATTTTAACACTTCCGATATGGACGATATCATCAGCTTCAATAGTATAAAGGAGTACAACGCTTTTAATAATAATGAAACCCGTCACCCATTGGTAAGCGTGGTTCATTTGGATAAAGCCAGTCCAAGAAAATTAAAACGTCTGCGTTATGGGTTTTACACGATATTTTTTAAGCAAATTTATTGTGGCGATTTGCGTTACGGTTTGAGCAATTATGATTATGAGGAAGGTACATTGATTTTTCTTGCTCCTAACCAGGTTATTGGCGAAAGTAAAGATGAATATTATCAGCCACAAGGTATTGCGTTAGTGTTTCACCCTGATTTCATTGCGGGTACATCGCTTGGGAAAAATATAGGCAATTATCATTTTTTCTCGTATGCTGTGAATGAAGCGCTGCATTTGTCGGAACAGGAAAGAAAGATTATTTTGGATTGTTTCGCCAAAATAGAATACGAACTGCAACACGCTATTGATAAGCATAGCAAACAACTGATTGTATCAAATATTGAATTGTTTTTGAATTATTGTAACCGTTTTTACGATCGTCAATTTATCACAAGGGACAACGTTAATAAAGGTATTTTAGAACGGTTTGAGGATTTGCTGAACAGTTATTTTTCTTCGGACAAGCCGCAAACTATCGGGTTACCGTCTGTTTCGGGCTGTGCCGATGAATTGCATTTATCCGCCAATTATTTCAGCGATTTAATCAGGAAAGAAACAGGCATATCTGCACAAGAATACATACAGGCCAAAGTAATCAATGTTGCCAAAGAAAGGATTTTTGATGCTGATAAATCAATCAGTGAAATAGCCTATGAATTGGGTTTTAAATATCCGCAACATTTTACCCGCCTTTTTAAACAAAAAACAGGTGTAACGCCTAATGAATACAGGGGCATTTGAGTTGATTTATGTATCTGTCAGCCGCATTATCCAATTCCGCTGGAACGATTTTAACATAAAATTATATTTGCCGACCCGGCGGCTTTCGCGCAAGGTTAATGAGTGAGGTTCAACGGGAAAGAAGCAGGCTTGTCATATTACTAAATTGATTACTTTTACGGCGAAGAAAGGGTTGATGCTTTTAAAAAAATAAACCGAGATGCTTTTAAGCTTAACTAACAAAGAAAAATATTTCATCAGGAGGTATGCAATATTTTCATAAAACATGGGCTTATAGGACAAAATACAGTCAGAAATACAAAATCTGTTCTTTTAGACCGATTTAAGATTTAAAATGTAGGGACATTTGCATTCCATGCTGTCTTTAAATAAAAACCTAAACGTAAGAACAGTAATAAAGCGAGCAATGACAAAAAGAGAGACAGGAGTGATGATTACGGACATCCGCAATGCTTTTGAGAGGTATGCAGACAATAATGCCTTTGTAATCGAGGATGAAACCTATACGTATAGCCAATTAGCACGGAGCGTGTATGGCATAGCCAACCTCATCAGGGAACGGCAGGACAAAATAATAGGTGTTGTCGCCGAAAACAAGTTGGAGACATACGCCTCCATACTGGCGGTATTGTTATGCGGGAAGACCTACGTTGTCCTCCATCCGGATTATCCAGCCGAGCGGAACGACAATATTGCGCGGCAAGCGGGAATCAACCTGATACTGCATTCGCAGGCGATGTGTTTCCCCGTCATCAGCACACCCATGGAAGCAATATGTACAACCGGGCTACAGAGTGATGAACCAACCGGAATGGCGGATGCGGAGGACGACGGAGCCGTCGCTTATATCATCTTTACTTCGGGAAGTACCGGAGAACCGAAAGGAGTGCCTATTTCACGCCGAAACCTGAATGCTTTCTATCATGCCTATCAGCGTTTGGGATGGCATCTGAATGAAAAAGACCGGATGCTACAAATGTTTGAACTTACTTTCGACGTATCCGTAGTGTCCTTTTTGTACCCCTTGACTTTTGGTGCTTGTGTCTACACTGTTTCTTCCGAAGGCATCAAGTACCTCAACACCATTGATGTGATGGAAAGGCATGAGCTTACATTTGCCGCCGTAGCCCCATCTCTCCTCCAATTGGTTTCACCCTATTTTTCAGAAATCCGACTACCGAAACTCAACTATCTGGTCGTTACTGCTGAAGCATCGAGTGCAGGATTGTTGGCTGACTTCAGGGTATGTGCTCCCAATGCGACATTTGTCAACCTTTATGGCCCCACAGAAAGTACTATTTACTGCACAGCCTATACCATACCCCAAACCGGGTGCAAGCATCACAACGGTATGATAGCCATAGGGAAGCCCTTTGACGGGATAAGTATATGCCTGATGGATGAGTGCGGAAAACCGGTTGCTGCCGGCGCGCGCGGGGAGCTATGGGTTAGCGGGGAACAGGTGATGAAGGGGTATTGGAATGCTCCCGAAAAGTCGGAGGCTTGCCTGACAAGAGGGGAAGACGGGAAAATATATTATAAGACCGGCGACCTGTGCCAAATAGACGAAGAGGGAGATGCCATCTACTGCGGACGTAAAGATTATCAGGTAAAAGTACAGGGATTCCGCATTGAGCTGAGCGAAATAGAATATGTGGCAAAGAATTATTTTGAAGGAAAGTATAATGTAGTAGTTATTCCAGAATATCCCGAAGGAAAAGGATGCGAACTGCACCTTGTGGTCGAAAGCACTCAATTTGACAAAGAAGCGCTGCAAAACTACATCAGCCACAAATTGCCGCCATACATGGTGCCTAAGTACATAGATGGCATAGCACATTTTCCGCTGAACAACAGCAATAAAATAGACCGAAAAAAAATACATGAATTAATGTAAAGAAAGAATATGGACACAAAAGACATTTTAAACGAACTGAACCAAATCTTCAGAAAAGTGCTCAAAAGGGATAATATTGAGCTGGAGAATGAGACAACAGCCCGGGATATAGAAGGATGGGATTCACTGACCAATATGATATTGGTCAACGAGGTGGAAACGAAATTCGGGGTGCGTTTCACATTCAGGGATATCATGCGTTTGAAAAACGTGGGGGATATGTGCAATGCTATTCAGGTTAAAATGAAATAAAAAGGAATATGTCATTCATCTCATTGGAATTTGTACTGCTGTTTGCCTGTACGTTTCTCTTATTCCATGCGGTCAATATCCGGTACAGGACATACGTGTTGCTTGCCGCAAGTGCCGTCTTTATCGGCTTCTATCATATCGGTTTTCTAATCACTGCCATTCTTATTTCACTGACTTCTTTCTTTTTCGGGCAATGGATTGATAGGGCTGACGACGGGAAGCTTCGCAAAAGAAGGTTTGTCACTGGTATTATCGTTCTTATCGGTTGCTGGATAGCTTTCAGATATGACAATTACATCATCGCGTTCCTTCGCTTGTTATTCCCAAATAAGGTGCCGGCAACCAGTGGGCTACCGTCGGTATTTTTTCCGCTGGGTATCTCCTTTTATACCTTTCAGGCAATTTCTTACCTTACGGAAATATACTGGCAGGAAGAAAAACCCGAAAAGAAGTTGCCGGACTTCCTGCTTTACATGCTGTTCTTCATGAAGTTCCTCTCGGGGCCTATAGAGCGGTCGCGAGAGATGATTCCACAAATAAAGTCACAGCACACGGTTGAATATCCTTCTTTGATACAAGGGGTGCAACTGATAACCATCGGGTTGGTTAAGAAGCTGATACTTGCAGGCTACATCGCTCCTTACATTGACGGAGTGTTCAATGCCACGTACTCGGCTTCGGGAGTACAACTGCTGATGGCAAGTTTGCTTTATCCGGTTGAACTTTACGGTGATTTTTCCGGTTACACGGACATGGCTCTGGGAGGTGCACTCCTGTTCGGATTCAAACTTAGCTCTAACTTCAACCGCCCGTTTATCGCGCAAACAACGTCAGATTTTTGGAGAAGATGGCACATGTCGTTATCGTTTTGGGTAAGAGACTATCTGTACATGCCGCTGACGGCTACCTTCCGCAAATGGGGAGAAAAGGGCATGTTCCTCAGCCTTTTCATCACCTTTGTGGGGCTTGGCGTATGGCATGGTGCAGGTTGGCATTACGTAATCTATGGGGCTATACAGGGGGCTGTGATCTGCTATGAGATGAAAACGAGGACTTTTCATAAGAAGCTGAAAGATTGGATGGGGTCACCTTTTTACGCCACGTTATCTATCATAAGAACGTATCTTATTTTTGCCGTATCACTCGTCTTTTTCCGGTTGGAATCAGTTGGCGAAGCGCTTTATTATATCCGGAACATATCGTTTCATGTAAATTCGGATTGGAAGGAAATCAACATAGGCATGCCCGATCACAATTGTATAGTAGCAGGTGCAACCCTGGTGCTAATTTTGCTGTATGAATATTTCGCGGATAAAAAAGATTTGCCCATACTACTTGAAAAACAACCTGTATATATCCGTTGGACAATCTACTACCTTTTAGTCATAGCGCTCTTTACACTGGGGCAGTTCTCTTCGGATAACTTCATCTATTTACAATTTTAAACAGTCGCGATTATGAAAGATAACAGAGAAAAAAGCGCTGTCACACAATTTCTGAAGAAACTAACGATTCTGCTTCTGCCATTCTTCATCATGATGGCTATCTATCTGCATGATGATCCTTTTATGGTACTTCGGCACTATGAGCGATACGACCCATCTACGGTACTTTTGGATGAAGATTATGTCGGTTGGCAGACTTATATGAACAATCGGGATACCATACCTTTGGATTCCTTTATCATGGGAAATTCGTGTACCATGGCCTTTCCATGCGGGGAGTGGGAAAAGCATTTGGAAGGGGGAAGGGCCATAAGGCTTTTTGGAAATGCCGAAGGTATCATTGCAATTTATCAAAAGTTGGAAGCTTTGGATAGGCTTCATGTCCCGATAAAAAATGTATTGATGGTGCTGGACAAGACTTCATTAGGAAAATGTCAGACATCATACAGTCATACCTGTATACAACCTCCGGAAGTTTCCGGAATAAGTAAGTTTAAATTTCAGGAAACGTTTTGTCAGGCATTCTTTCGTCCCGGTTTCGTCATCCCTTACTTCGACTATAAAATAAGTCATAAGTATCGTCCTTATATGCAAGGCATTATAAATCCCTATGGCGCCATAAGGCAACCTATGACGAATGATGCCATAAATCCGAGGGAAGAAATGATCAGGAAGGAGGGTGAAAAGTATTGGGAAAATCACAAGGACGATTTCATAAAGAAAAGTGAGCCCGATTACCGAAACGGTAAATACAAAGAAGCTCCGCCCGTACTACTTGCAAAGCAAATTGATTTATTAAACAAAATCAAGGGTATATTGGATAAAAACAATACTTCTTTGAAAATAATCATCAGTCCTGATTTCAACCAAGTCAGCATAAATAAGGCAGACCTGAAGCAATTGAACCGCATATTCGGTGCGGATACTGTTTTTGATTTTACTGGTATAAACGAATATACCACCGATATTCATAATTACTATGAGAAATCGCATTATAGACCCGTGCTAGGAATAAAGTTGATGAATAAAATTTATGGTAGCAATAATGATAAGATGAGGTAAAGAGAAGATTCTTGGAAGGTGATACATTAATTTTCCGTTTTACGCTAAGAGCCTTTTTGAGATGTATTCAATAGAAGTTTTATAGTATGTCTTATCACAAACATAGAGTTCTTATTCTTTTAAGGTAAATTTGTTTGAAGGCGTTATCTGTTGCGGGGGAAATCCTGTTCTGTATAAAATTTAAAAACCGTTAATGGGCTGGTATGAAGAATGGAAGAAAGAGAAGGGCTGTCTTTTCTTTAAGAGCAGCGGGATGGCTAATAGTACTCTGTTACTCTACGGTTTGCTATGCACAGCATTCCGATTCGGTAACTTTTGCTAATGCAAGCTGGACTGTTACTAAGGTGTCAAAAGGAGTTAAGCTGTACAGGCATTCTTTTACGGGGGATATATTGTTTGGTGCATCGGAAAATATCAGCTATGTCAAAACGAAGAGAACACTCTTTGGTCGTTCAAGGTTTAGTATAGCAGCAGATGCTAAAACACTATATAAAACATCCGGTTTTGCAAAGCAAAATAATGCGCTTGCGGCCGTTAATGGTAATTTCTTTGACGTGAAAAACGGAGGAGCGGTTGATTTTATAAAGGTTAACGGAGTTGTTGTCAATGTTAATAGAAAAGGGAAAGATGAAAAGCCGGATTTTCACCAAAAAGCCGCGGTGGTTATCAATAGTGGAAAGCTGCGCATTAAAAAATGGAACGGGAAAGTGAATTGGGAAGAGGGGCTGCAAGAGCCGGATGTGATACTGAACGGGCCGTTGTTATTATTTAACGGACAGGCAGAGAAACTGGACACTGGCAGCTTTAGTGCAAACCGGCATCCGCGTACAGCGGTTGGAGTTACAAAGAACGGAACGGCGATCATGTTGGTGGTAGATGGACGTAGTCCTAATTCTGCAGGGATGAGCCTTGTTGAACTGACGGAGGTCATGCGTTGGCTGGGCTGTGTGAGCGCTATTAATTTTGATGGTGGAGGTTCTTCCACTTTATGGGTAAAGGGTAGGGGCGTCGTCAGTTATCCTTCCGATAATAAAAAATGGGATCATGAAGGCGAGCGGGAAGTGGCGAATATATTGTTCCTGAAAAAGCGAAAATGATTATTGGCAAGCAATGGCAACCGTCAAAGGGTTTTCATTGTCTGGGGGATGCGATGCGTTTCTTTTAACCTGTTACGGTGATTGTCGTTTGGGGGTTATAAAGTTGTTTTGTTGCAAAGTTGTTCTATATGGTGTGTTTTAAGCCTGCGTGTTTTGCCCAAGCATAAACACGCTTGGATTTGCTATCACCAGGCGGTTTATATTGTTTACTTGTTGCTTTCCCATTGTCCTTGCTCCACACGCTCCAAATCTTCATTATGCTTTTTTCTGAATTTGAAATTTTGGAAATCATTAGTTTTAGGTACTTCCAATTCAAAACTTTTTAATTCGGCTATCTCTATTTTCATATTTTGTCCTTTAAAATCCAAAACGTGTCCGCCTTGTTTTTTATCCGTTGAAAGGAAATGTAAATGAAAACCACTTATTTGTATTCCATTAAGATACTCTGGAAAATGATAACCTACCAATGTTCCTGCGGTATTTTGATTGTCAAAAAACTGCTGTCTGTCTAAAATGGTGGAAAGTACAGGGAATGGTTCTTCTTTGACTGGCGGAAATGCTCTCGTCTTAACATAGCTGAACGCTCCCGAAATTTTAATGGAATACATCGCATTTTTATTCGTTAATTTACTTTCGATGATTTCCAATAACTCTTTTTGTTCCGTAGCATTGTTTACATAAAATACGGTGTCCGCTTTGAAAAAGGTAACTGTTGAATAAGACGTTTTGTGTTCGTTATCCAATACAACGGTTTCGCCCGTAGCCTTTGTTTGATAGGCTTTGCCGTTAAGCATTGTCAATTCTCCGTCCAACATATCGGGAGCTCCAAGTCCAAAATCTCCTTTTAATTTTAAATCCTTAATCGGTAATGAACCTCTGAAAAGTCCGCCTACAAAAGCATCTATCACTCCATAATTGTACAACACATTATGCTTTGCCTGTGCTGTTCCTGTAATTTCGTTCTTATCTGTAATGATTACCTTGTTTTGAAACATTTGGGGCATATAGATTTTCTGATTGGCAGGATTGTAATAAATATCGGCAACACTTTCGCCTGTAAAGTATGTTTGGCTTGTTTGCTCCGCTACATTGTAAATCCATAATTTCCCGAAATCTTTTACAGGAAATGTTACCCAATCCGAAATCAGTAAATGATTATCGTCTATCCATTCTATGCCGTCAAAAAATCCGTTGGCAATATTGGGCAGTTCCTTAAAATCTCCGTTGCCTGTTTTGATGTAAACCGAACCCTCGCCATAGTTTTTACCATTGGTGCAAACTACTAACTGCTTTGTCTTTTCATTGTAATTTATGCCGTTTGCAGTGGGTATGTTGCCTATGATTTCAAAGGATTTGTTTTTGGTATTTATCTTATAAATATTGCCCGAAACGGTTTCTGTAACGGCTATAAATCCATTTTCCAAACGGCAAATATCATTTAGAACCGTAGCCTGCGGTATGGTAAGTTCAAATACGGTTTTTCTCGTACTGATGTCAAAACCAACAACACGCTCTATATCGGCAACATAGAGGATATTGTTTACTATTGTCAATCCTTTGGGAGCGTTTAAAACTCCTTTTTGCGGTAAGAAATTCCGTTTGATTAGTTTGCCGTCTTCAGATATTTCGCTGATAAATCCGTCGCCGTCTTTACTGAATACGTCTTGTCCCTGATTGGAAACAAAATAACGCTTGCCGTCCGATGTTATGCTTTCGGGATTGGCAAAACCGTTGATGATTTGTTGTGAAAAGCCACTTAAACCGATGCAGATAAATACTGCTGTGAATATGTTTCTTAATTTCATTTTTTCTCTTTTTTAAATTCTGTTATTGATTTTTGAGGTATAAAAGAATGAGCGTTTTAGTTGTTTATCAGCTTTAAAGCTCCCTCGCTGTATCTCGCTCCCACATTGGGATATTTGACGGTTACGGCTTCGATAATCTGCATTTCTTCTGCTGAAAGTGTTATATCAACAGCCAAAGCATTTTCTTCCAAATACTTTCTCTTTTTAGTACCGCAGACAGGGATAATATCATTGCCTTGTGCCAATACCCACGCCAAAGCTAATTGTGCAGGTGTACATTCTTTTGTCGATGCTATCTGTGCAAATTCAGCAACAAGACGGCTGTTGTTTTCTGCAAATTCTTTTTGATAACGAGGCAGGTTTTTTCTGAAATCTCCATTTTCAAAAGTTTCAAAATTCTGCGTGTTGGTCAATAATCCTCTGCCCAAAGGCGAATAGGGAACGAACGTAATGCCGAGTTCTCTTACCGTATTCAATATATCGCCCTCTACATCTCTTGTCAATAACGAGTATTCGCTCTGTAAAGCCGTAATGGGGTGTACTGCGTGAGCTTTTCTGATTGAGTTTGCAGATGCTTCGCTCAAACCGAGATAACGGACTTTGCCCTCTTTTACCAAATCCGCCATTGCTCCGACTGTATCTTCTACGGGAATATTCGGGTCAATACGATGTGCGTAATACAAATCAATTACATCAATTTTTAACCGCTTCAAACTCTTTTCTACCGCTTCTTTTACATACTGTGGCGAACCGTCAAAGTAAGTGGTTGGCGAACCGCTCACACCTGCAACTCCGTCTTTGAAACGAAAACCGAATTTTGTTGCAATGAAAACTTTATCACGGTTGGGAACAAGGACTTTCGATATAAGTTCTTCATTTGCTCCATTGGCATACATATCGGCAGTGTCCCAAAAGTTAATGCCAAGTTCCAAAGCTCTGTGCAAAGTGGCGATGCTTTCCTTATCATCGGGCTGTCCGTAGGCAAAGTTCATACCCATACAACCCAATCCGAAAGCCGAAAGCATTTCTTCTGTATTTCCTAATTTTCTGTATTTCATAAAATTTCTTTTTGTAACTGTTTTAGAATTTGATAACGACTTTCCCGAAAACCTTACCCGATTTAAGCCTTAAAAACGCTTCCTGTGTCTGGTCTATACTGTAAACGCTGTCTATAACAGGTTTTAGATTGTTCTTCTCAATGGCGTTTACTAACTCATTTAATTCCTGTGCATTGCCAACGGAATAACCCTGCAAGCGGATATAATTCATAATGAGCGGAAACACGTCAAAAGACAGTTTACTGCCCGACATAAAACCTACCAATCCTATAAAACCGTGTTCTTTGACCGAAAGAATACTTTGCTGAATGGTCTGCTGTCCTGCCACATCGAGTGTAATATCTACGCCTGTGCCGTTGTTCAGCCGTTTTACTTCACTGCTCCAATCGGGAAAGTCTTTATAATTGATAACTTCATGAGCTCCCAATTCTTTCAGCTTTTGCTCTTTTTCCTTGCTTCCTGTGGTTGCTATCACTTTCAATCCCATAATCTTTGCGATTTGCAGGGCAAACAAGGAAACTCCACCGCTTCCCTGTATCAAAATCGTCTGTCCTGCTTTGATGTTGGCTTGTGATACAAGCATTGCCCAAGCGGTCAAACCTGCAACGGATAGCGATGTAGCTTCTTCATCGGTAAGGTTTTGAGGTGTGCGAACAAGTGTGTGTTCGGGCTGTACGGTAAATTCTGTCATAGTTCCCGAAGTCTGCATACCTGTTCGTAAAGCATTATGATAAGGTGTTGTTTTTCCTGCTTCCCAATTTGTGATAAACGGAATAAGCACACGGTCGCCTTTCTGCCAACGTGTTACGTTTTTACCAACACTTTCTACGATACCCACACCCTCCGAAACAGGAATGAACGGAAGCGGAATATTTAAACCATTGCTGTTTTCTACTGTAAGTAAATCAAGGTATTGAAGCGAAACGGCAGTAGTTCTTACCAAAACTTCATTTTCGCCAACTTCGGGAGTAGGGACTTCGGCAGTCTTTAAATTCTCAATCCCGTACTGTTCTAATTGTATTGCTTGCATAATCTTTTGAATTTTTATTACTGTGCAAAGTTCACGCTTGTGCTTTTCTAAAAATTATGCTAATCAAACAAATGGTTATGAAGTTGAATTGTTTGCTGTTTTTAAATTGTATTTAATTCCTCCAATTTTGTTATTAACCGATTAGCGTGGTCTTTTGCTCTGCTCTTTACTTCTTCCTCTGTATAGCCTGCAACCAAAGAAGTTCCGTGAAAATAAATTGGGTCGATATAATTCATCTGTGTATAGTAAGCGGTCTGCTCCAAATGTTTGCAAAATTCATATACTCTGAAATGCTGAAAGCCCAAAGCTGTATAACTACTTTCCGATGAACCCACCGTAAAACTCGGTACAAAATTTTTGCCTTTCAGCTTGTCGCCTTTTGAGCCATACGCAAATTGATGTTCAAATACTTCGTCAAACCAATGCTTCAAAATGGCAGGCATACTGTACCAATAAAACGGATATTGTAATACAATAGTTTTGTGTCGCAATAACGCTTCCTGCTCTGCTTTTACATTGATTTTGTAGTCGGGGTACAAATCGTGAATGTTCCTGATTTCTAATTCCAAATCACTTTTTTTTAGTGCTTCGATAATCGTTTTGTTGGCAAAAGATTTATTAAAATTTGGGTGTGCTAAAATAATTAACGCCATATTTTTTATTTAACTTCCGCAATTCGTTTATAAATTTCCTCTTGTGATTTTGCAAATAAATATCCTCCGTATTCTTCATTATCAAGCGAAATAATCTCAATTTTGTGAACACCCATTATATTGAAAACCGTTTTCAAATAATTGGTTTGAAAGTTCATATGAGCGCTGGGTTCTCCCTCTGAATAACCGTTGTCGCCTCTGCTCGATAAAATGAATAATTTTTTGTTTTCCAATAAACCGACATAATCTCCGTCGGGAACTCCCGAACGGAATTTCCACGTTTCGTTGGGTCGCATTAAATGGTCGATGTAGGCTTTCAATCCGCTTGGAATAGACCAATTATACATCGGTGTTCCGATAACGTAAATGTCTGCTTCTTTCAATTCTTTGACCAATATATTGCTCAAAGCTAATGGTTTTTGATTTTCTTCGGTTCGGTCTTCCACTTTCGTAAAAGAAGCTCCTATCCATTCGTTGGTAATGTGAGGAACAGGTGTTAAACCCACTTCCCGATAGATAAATTGGTCTTCGGGATAATTTTTTGACCACGTGTTTATAAACAGTTTGGTAAGAGTTCTGCTGTGCGAGTTTTCATCTCTTGTGCTGGAATTGACAATTAATATTTTTCTCATTCTCTACTTATTTTTTAAACTATAAAAATTTTAGTTGCAAAACTAATTTTAGTGAAGTACATTCGCAATAACTATCTAAATGGATAGGTGTAAAAAATATAAAATGAAAACAGAAAATATAGGTGATTGCAGTGTAAAATTGAACGGTAAAATTTATCCCTGTGAAGTAAGTCTTGCAATGGATTTAGTGGGCGGAAAGTGGAAAACCGTAATTCTTTACTATTTAAAAGACAAGCCAAAAAGATATAACGAACTTCGTAAAGAAATGCCGTCCGTTACGGAAATGACATTGAGTTTGCAGTTGAAACAGTTGGAAAAAGACGGTTTTGTGTCAAGAAAAGTTCACGGCAAAAAGCCGCCAATAAAGGTCGTTTACAGCCTAACCGATTTCGGTAAAAGTTTTATTCCCGTTTTGGACGCTATCACAAAATGGGGTAATCAGGTTGTGGAAGAAAGGGGCGAGTTAGTTTCTAATGAACGTCCTATGTAATAAAATTCAAAATCTTTCATCTAAACAACATCTGCTCCGATTTCTTTTCTGAACTGCAAAGGCGTAACCCAAAATTATGGATTTTAATTTTGTAATTATCGTCTACTTCCCCTCTAAAATATTTAACAATCGCTCGTTCAGATACAATTTTTCTTTTCCGACTTTTACTGATTTCAAAAATCCGTTTTCTTCCAATGTTATCAAATAATTCCCAACTGTTTTGGCATTTCCAATGTTTTCGTTAATCAAATGCTGACGTTTGGTGTAGGGCAAACGAAATAGAATTTCAACCAAATCTTTGGAATAGATTTTTGGCAATTTTGTTTTTATTTCCTCTGTCGTTTTGTCTATGGCTTTTGTGATTTTACTTAAACGCTCTAATCCTCTGTTTGCCGTTTCTTCAATCATATCCAACATATACAGAATGTAGTTTTCCCAATCGTTGTTTTCGGTTACGCTACGCAAACTTTTGTAGTAACCCGCTTTGTTTTTGATGATGTATTCGCTTAAATAAATGGCAGGAGTATCCAATAAACCCGAAAGTTTGAGGTATAGCAACAATAAAATCCGTCCTGTTCTTCCATTACCGTCAGCAAATGGGTGGATTGCTTCAAATTGGTAGTGCATTAACGCCATTTTGATTAGTGGGTCTATTGCATCATCTTCATTGATAAACTTTTCCAGGTTTGCCAATTTTTCACGAATAACAGCTTCGCCACTTGGCGGCGTGTAAACTACTTCGCCTTTTGTGTTGCTCAAAGTTGTTCCGGGTGTTACCCGAATGGAAGCGGTGTTTTGTTTGATACATTGAACAATACTAATGCAAAGGTTGGTTGTGATAAATGGCTTTTTCTTTAATTGTTCCAAGCCCAACCAAAGAGCTTCCTTGTAACTCAAAACTTCTTTGGTGGCTGCATTTTCAACTTTTCTGTCGGCAACCAATGATTTGTAAAGTTCATCGTTTGTTGTGATGATGTTTTCAACTTCCGAACTCGCCTTTGCTTCTTGTAAATAAATAGTGTCTAAAAACAAAGTTGGATTGGGTAAGTTCTTCAAAGTTCCGTTCAGTTGAGCCAATGCTCTACCTGCCGAAATCGTTTTGCGAAGTATCTCCTTTGTTTCAATATCTGCCTTTGGTGGTAGTAAAGGCAGGTCGTTGTACGGTATTTTGCGGTCAAATTTGTTCATTTCGTTCAAGTGTAAATTTTACGCTCGTTTTTAATACAAGGGTAAAAATATGAAAAATTTACTCTCGTTAAATTAATGAGGGTAAAAATTACGCTCGTTTGTTTTTTTAGGTGTTTTATCGGCTTTTCCAAAACCTTTTGCATATTGTGGGTTTTGTGCTGTTATTGCACATTGTTTGCTGCTATTTCTTTCCTAAACTGCAAAGGCGTTCCTCCTGTTTGCTTCTTAAAAAAGATGATAAAGTTTGACGAATGTTCAAAGCCTAAACTATACGCTATTTCCGCAATGTCCCAATTACTGAATTGCAATAATGCTTTTGCTTCTTTAACCATTCTTTCGGCTATCCAGTCGGTAGTTGTTTTGCCTGTACTTTCTTTCAAT
Organism: Niabella sp.; assembly: GCA_047601605.1. Lineage (GTDB taxonomy): Bacteria > Bacteroidota > Bacteroidia > Chitinophagales > Chitinophagaceae > Niabella. The sequence goes on along the minus strand of JASGIU010000003.1, from coordinate 231,542 downwards.
GCTCTGTTTAATGTATTCGTATGAACGTTGAGCTGTACTGCAAATTCGTGGGCTGTTTTTAGTTTCATCGTCTGGCTCGGTGCGTCAATAGGAAACTGCCGTTCCAACAATTCTAAAAACAATGTGCTGATACGCTCCGAAGCATTGGCAGGCTGATAAAAGGTTTCGGGCGGTTGTATTTTCATTGCTTCGTGTATAATAATCTGCACGTAGCTTCTCAATAAATCGTATTTGTTGGCATATTCGGAATTTATTTCACGAAACATATTCTCAAAAACACCCTGCAAAAGTTTTAAACTTTCCTCGTTCGGGAAAAATATATGGTTGCCTCCAACTTTAAATAACGGCGATTGTGAAAGGCTTTCATTCTTCAATGTTGCATTCACAAAGTCCTCTGTAAAAAGACAGAAAAAACCTGCCTGATTATCCGAAGTCGGTTGCCAAGAGTAAGGAATGAGCGGATTTAAAAACGCAATAGACGGCTTGTTCTATATTTATAGACTTATCGGCATAGCTTATTATTCCTGTTCCGCCTGTAATCATTGTGATTTTATAGAAATCCCTGCGGTTAGGCGGTAACGAGGTACTGTCGCAAGCAAATTCTCCCCTGCGGTAGATGTTGAATTGCCCTGCCTTTGGATATTCCTGTCCGTGATTAGCATAAAACTCTTTTATTGTTTCCTTGCGTGTCATTTTGCAAAGTTATAAAATTCAAACGGGGTCGGATAGGTTAGTTGGCGTGTTTATCTACTGTATTACAGTCCCTCTGAAATGATTTTTGCATAAATCTGTGGCTGATGAATAGTAAAGTGATCAAGCAACTTGCTTACATATTCTATACGCGCATTCCGTTATTATAAGTGGCAAATATATAACTGCTTAAATGGAAATAAAGGTTATATAAAAAGCAAATTCAAATCTTTGCTCATTTTATATGAATGAATATCGCCGTGTTATATCAATGATTAAAGTTCCACAATCTTGCGGCTGCGCAGGCTGTCCACACGGTGCAACAGGATGGTGAGTTTCCTGATTTCTTTGTTCAGTACGTTGGATGCTGCCTGTTGTGCGCTGTCTTTGCCGAGTGTTTTTTGTAGAGCCTGCATCTCTTGTAACGCAAGGTTATATGTGTTGTACAGGCTATCGGCTTTAAGTGCATTGGTAGTGGCCTGCAACTTTGCGGCTGCGCTGTCCCAATTGATCTGATTATAGTTTGCGCGAAGCTGGTTCTTTAACAGCGGCAGATTGGCTTGCTCGTAAAGTTTGATGTAGATATGTTTGAGTAACTGTTTGTCCCGCTCGGACATGGTTTCGGCAATGCCCATTTCAATAGCCTGCCAACTTTGGTCAGCCATGATGCGTTTGGTTGCGGCAACGGCAGATTCAATGTTCTTTTCTTTTTCCGGCGATAATTTTGCAACATCCGTTTGTTCGTTACTGACATATAGGATGGCCGGACTTTCCTCAACAGTTTGTTCTTCTATGTTGGCCGTCTTTGTCTTTTTCGCTGGTGTTGCCGTATGTTCCAATTTCAGATAAACCCATTTTTCGTTTTCCGGGGTTTCCATTACGGGTATCGGCCGGATGCGATAAACCGAATCGCTTGTATTTTTAGCAGGGATGAAAAAATCTTCTAAGGCGGTAGTTTGTTTCACCGGGTTTTCAAAAGCAATATCTTGGGATGTTTGATAGGGCGACGGCGTATTTAGTTTTACGGCGCACAAAACGAATAATGTAATGGTGGTAAAAACAGCTTCCCAAATTTGTTTAGGAGTGTGTGAGTATCTTTTATTTTCTCCCAAAATATATTTTACGCGTTCCAGCAACTGTTGTTTATCTCCTGTGGCCTTGATGGTTAAATATTGTGGTTGTGTTTTGTTCACCGCGAGGGCCAACAGGGCAGAGGCATATAGTGTGCGGTCATATTCAAATTGTAACACCCATTTATCAGCGGCCTTTTCGCGTTCGCTATCCTGAATGTTCACCAAGGCAGTGGCAAAAGGATTGAAATAAAGAACGGCCTGCATAATCCGGCTCAGGAAATTGATAAGGTAATCTTTGCTGCGGATATGCGCCAACTCGTGCATAATGACGGCTTCTACCTGTGTTGTCGAAAGCTGGTTGAGAATAGCAACGGGAAGCAGGATGACGGGTTTCAGAAACCCGATGGTCATCGGAACATTTACCAGCGAAGATGCCCAGATTGCTACTTTTTTGCGGATGCCGAGATGAGCCGCCGCATCAAGGGTGAACAGGCGGAGTGTGCCGGGCAAACGGGTCAGCCCCGTATTGCGCAGGTCAGTAACATATTTGTATTTGCGGAATAAACGGCTGATTGGCAAGAACAGCATCAATAGATATAAAGCGCCCGCTAACGGCAATAGATGTTGCATAAAGTTTCCTTCCATTTGCCAAAAAGCCCAAAGGTTTTTCGGCAAAATCAGGTATCTGATTAAAGTGCCCCAAAACGCAAGAAAGCCTAACACTAAAGCTCCAAATGCCATGTTGTTTACATGCGCAAATGGTCTGTTGCCTCGGGCATAAACGAGCGTGGCCAACCATAATAAGCCCACTTGCCAAAAGCTGTTCAGTATGGCCGCGCCAAAAGCTGCTAATATGTTTACCAATGGCAAAGACATGTCCCTGTTAAGACTGTTGTTTTAAATTGTTGAGCAGGTTTTGTATCTCATTGATTTCTTCCTGCGAAATTTGTTGGCTGCCCAAAGCCTGCATGACCAATTGGGAAGAAGACCCGCCAAAAAGGTTTTTAATCATTTTGCCCACCAAGGTTTGCTGGGTAACTTCCTTTTTGATGGCCGGGCGGTAAACGTGTGTCCGGCGGGAGTCGTTACGTGCCACCAAACCTTTCTCGTGCATGATTTGCATGAGTTTCAGCGTGGTGGTGTAGCCCACTTCTTTGGTGGATGACAGGTGTTCGTGCACGTCCCGCACGGTGGCTTCCTTCTTGTCCCAAAGCACTTGCAGGATTTCCAGTTCGCCTTCGGTCGGTTTTATCGTTTTTAGTTCGCTCATCTGATGCTCAATTTGAATTTGCAATTTACGATTTTTTTCGTACTGTGTATTGCGTGAATAGTTTTTCAGATTTTTTTAACAAAAAACACACGTGCATAATCTATCCAAATAATGTGTTATCTTTACAACTTATTATTTTTGAAAAATCAGTTTAACAAATCAAAAAGCAGGATATAGATGAGCGTGTCGTCCCATTTTAATGACTTCTCATGTCAGTTGTGCATGTCCAACGATTTTTCCATTTTCGCGGGTTTGTCCACTGAGGAGAAGGAAGACCTTAATAGGCATAAATCGTGTAGTTCTGCCAAGCGCGGGCAAATCATCTTTTCCGAAAACGGCCTTCCGATGGGCCTTTTTTGCATTCACAGGGGAAAGATTAAGTTAAGCACCACTGGCCCCGACGGTAAGGAGCAAATCCTCCGGTTGGTTAAAGATGGGGATGTTTTGGGTTACAGGTCGTTGATTTCGGGGGATCGCTATCATTGCACTGCTACCGCTATTGAGGACTGTGAGTTTTGTTTTATTGAAAAAGATTATTTCCTTTCCCTCGTTTTTACTCAGCCTAAGATTTGTACTGCAATATTCAAAAAAATCAGTAGCGATTTGAAAACAGCTGAAGATCATATCGTATCCCTTTCTCAAAAAAATGTGCGTGAGCGCATGGCCGAAGCATTGTTGTTTTTTAAGGCAACCTATGGTTTTGAGGAAGATGGCCAAACCCTCAATGTGCAGTTCAGCCGTGAGGAGATTGCGGATTTTGTGGGTACTTCCACCGAGAGTGCCATCCGTCTTTTGTCCGAGTTTAACCATGACCATATCATAGAGGTCAAAGGCAAAAAAATCAAGATTCTCAATTTTGATAAACTGGCGAGGACGGCCAACTTGCTTTATTAAGTACGTTTCGTTTTCTACAACTTTAATGCTATAAACCGTTTATCCATTCACCTGTTTTGTTAACAGTCTACGGATAAGCTATTCTGTTTTTAACGGATTAGATTCGTTTGCTAAAAATGAATAGAAATTCGTTTTGTGAATGGAATCGTGCGGCGTATTTATTTTTCTTTCAAAAATCATTAACTTCATCGTCTTTTATACAAACAATCAACTTAAACAAATATGACCACCATCCGCACCCTCGGAGAATTAAAGGCATCCGGTTACACGTCCAGAAGTATTAAAGAGGAGATAAGGCAAAACCTGATAAAAAAGTTGAATGCGGGCGAGACGACCTTTCCCGGTATTATAGGTTACGACGATTCCGTAATACCTGAAACGGAAAGAGCTTTGTTGAGCCGGCATAATATATTGTTCCTTGGCCTGCGCGGACAGGCAAAGACACGCATGGCGCGACAAATGACTTCTTTGCTGGATGAACAGATACCTGTTGTGGCCGGTAGTGAGATAAATGATGACCCGTTCAATCCTATATCGCGTTATGCGGTTGACCTGATTGCAGAAAAGGGTGATGATACGCCGATAGCATGGCTGGGGCGCGAGCAACGTTATGGTGAAAAACTTGCCACGCCCGATGTGAGCGTTGCAGACCTTATCGGGGATATAGATCCTATCAAAGCCGCCAATCTAAAACTGGATTTTGCCGATGAGCGCGTATTGCACTATGGTATTATCCCGCGCAGCAATCGCTGCATTTTTGTTATAAATGAATTGCCCGATTTGCAGGCGCGCATACAGGTGTCACTGTTCAATATTTTGGAAGAAGGGGATATTCAGATTCGCGGTTTCAAACTGCGCCTGCCCTTGGATATTATGTTTGTCTTTACCGCAAACCCGGAGGATTATACCAATCGGGGTTCCATCGTTACGCCGTTAAAAGACCGTATCCAAAGCCAGATTCTTACACACTATCCGCGCAGTTTGGAGCATGCCCTCGAAATCACCAATCAGGAGGCAGGCTTGCATGAACAGCAGCATCAAAAGGTATCTGTCAGCGATTTGGTAAAACGTTTGATAGAGCAGGTGGCTTTTGAAGCAAGGAACAGCGAACTGGTGGACAAGAAAAGTGGTGTTAGTGCAAGGCTTACGATTTCAGCATTGGAGAATGCCGTGAGTACGGCGGAGAGAAGGGCATTGGTGAATAATGAGGCATCTACACAAGTGTGGATTGCCGACTTAGCAGGCATCATACCTTCCATAACGGGCAAGGTAGAATTGTTGTACGAGGGCGAGCAGGAAGGGCCTTTTCAGGTGGCGATGAACCTGCTGGAAAAAGCTATCCGCACGCAGTTTGTACAATATTTCCCCAATCCCGAACTTATCAAAAAAAGGAGAAATACGGGCAAGCCTTCCGCGCAGGCCAAGGCAGAAGAAAATCCGTATCGGTCAATCATTGCCTGGTTCGATAAGGGCAATCAGTTGAACATCGGTTATGACGTGAAAGATGCGGATAAACTAAACCAGCTTTATGCAGTGGACGGGCTTCATGCTTTGGTAAAAAGATATTTTTCAGGAGCTAATGAGATGCAGTGCGGCTTGTTGATGGAATTTGTGTTGCACGGCCTGGCCGCTTATTCATTGTTGAGCAAAAAAGTTTTTGATACCAAGGTAGAGTTTAAGGATTTGTTTGGCAGTATGCTCGGCGCACAGCAACAGGATACCGATTGGGATTTGGAGGATGAATAAAGTTTTGCGTAATACTTCTTGCGTGGTTTAATCACTTAAACCACCCTGAGTATTTTACATAATTATTGGCTATCCGGTCTATCTCGCCATGAATTTTTTCCGGGGGGATGTCTTTTACTTTTTTGGCCGGAACGCCCGCGTAAATACTACCCGGTTCGCATACGGTGTTCTCCAGCACCACGGCACCGGCTGCAATGATGGTATTGCTGTGCACCACGGCATTGTCCATTACAATAGCGCCCATGCCAATCAATACATTATCGTGCAAGGTGCATCCGTGCACGATAGCGTTATGACCGATGGAAACATTGTTGCCGATAGTTGTGCCAAAACGTTGATAAGTACAATGGATGCACGCGCCGTCCTGCACGTTCACCTTATTACCCATTTTGATGAAGTTCACATCGCCACGGATAACGGCGTTGAACCAGACACTGCATTGGTCGCCCATTTGCACATTGCCTACGATAGTGGCGTTGGGTGCAATAAAACAATCTTCGCCAAATTGCGGGCTTTTTCCTTCAACGGGTAATATGACAGGCATGATATGGATTTAAAAATGAATACTGATTTGATTTTTTATTTCAGGATTTCGGTCAGTTTGGCTTCCAGTGCTTCGCCACGTAGGTCTTTCGCCAATATTTTCCCGTCAGGGCCGATGAGCAGGTTGCGCGGGATGGCCCTGATGTGATATTGTTTGGCCACTTCGTTTTCCCAATATTTCAGGTCGCTTACATGCGTCCATGTCAGCCCGTCGCTTTTAACCGCGGCCAGCCATTTTTCTTTGTCCTCGTCAAGCGATACGCCCAATACGGTAAAATTTTTATCCTTGAATTTCTGAAAAGTTTTTACCAGAAATGGATTTTCCATGCGGCAAGGTTTGCACCAGCTTGCCCAAAAATCAATCAAAACATATTTGCCACGGAATTGCGATAATGACACCAGTTTGCCATCTTTATCGGTTTGCGAAAAATCCGGGGCAATATTGCCCACCGAGTTAAACCTGGCATCTTCGAGCATCGTGTTAAGATGTCCGCCCATGGTGGAATTGAGTGCTTCCGGTTTCAGCACGGCAGCCCTTTTCTCCAAAAGCTCCGTATTGTCAGAAAGGCTTGCTGTTGTAAGGATAAGCATTGTGCTGACAGGCGATGCGGGATATTTGTTGATAAACGCGTCTGTTTCCTGTTGGATATCATCAATCGCTGCATCTAATTGTTGCCTGGCGCTGTCGCTTGCGGATAGTTGGGCTTGTTGTGCGATGGCGTTTAGCTGTTGAAACTTGGGCGAAAAAATACTTTGGAATGCAACAAAAGCATCCTGTGTGGCAGACCCTTTAAAAACCCATTCATCGGGATTTTGGTTTGCCGCACCGCTTACGGAAACGGATTCGTTGCTCAAAAACGCTGTTGCATTAAGGCTGTCAGCAACGGATAGCCCGACAATCGTGGCACCGGGAAGCGTGGTGGATAATTGAAATACACCGTTCTTGGCTTCGCCTTCAGCCAGTAGTTCGTTGTTTTTTTCCAGGTTATACAAGGACACTTTCGCATTGCCCGAAAGCCCGCTTATTTTGCCGCTAAGCGAAAGGGTTTGCGCAAAAGAAAGTGCAGGGGCCAGTATGCCTAACAAGAAGATTGTTTTTTTCATCCGTATATTTTTGTTTTTGATGGTCGGGCAGACCTTTTTATAGCTGTCGATCAATACCATGATTTTGATTATTAATCCGTCAAAAATAACCATTCAGGAGGTAGAAAGTTGTTAAAGCTTGTCCACAAATTATGACGAACGTTGTCAATCAAGATGAAATAGGTTTTTTACAGAAAATGTTTCATGGTAATGACGGTAAAGCCGGTAAAATTTTTCGTTCTGCCTTTGTTTATTTTATGAACGAAAAATTTCATGTACGTTTGTGGGATTATAAATTTAAAATATGGATACAAAGAAAATATTGTCCATTGAAAAATGGATATTGGCTGGCGTGGCGATAATGGTTTTAGTAGGCATATTCTTGTTCTTTTTCAATCGCGATGCTTTTATGATTTATATTGAGGAGGACGGTTTTGTAGAGTGGCTCACGGTTGTAGGGCTGTTGGGCGGCAGTTTTGCTTCATTCGGGCGTTTAGGAAAGTTGTGGGGTAAAAGAAGCTGGTGGTTCCTTTTTGTGACGGCGGGTATTGCGGTGTTCTTGTTTTTTGCGGCGGGAGAGGAGATTTCCTGGGGGCAGCGTATTTTTCATATACATAGCTCCGAGTTCTTTATAGAGAATAATGCTCAGGGGGAAACAAATCTCCATAATCTGGTAGTGGATGGTGTGAAGCTGAACAAATTGATTTTTTCCACCTTATTGTCAATCTTTTTGGTGATTTATCTTGTGGGATTCCCCATTTTGTATAACCGATTTAACGGCTTTAGAAATTTTGTGGACAAAAGCGGCATCCCGATTCCTTACTGGTACCACAGCGTGTCGATGCTTGTTTTGTTTGCACTTACCGAAGTTATCCGTCATGGCAAGCGCGCCGAATTATTGGAAGCTGGTACGGCATTTATATTTTTCTTGATAATATTGCATCCGGTCAATAAGCAGATTTTCAAGAAATAAGTCTCCATAGGACATCCTTGCATTGGAGGCGGCTTGTGTTGATAAGTTTTGGGCTGCACGCTGTCCATTCTTTGGATAGGGAGGACAATGATGTTTCCTGTCTGCCCTTGAACGTTGGCATGAAACTACTAACTTTGACGCCAAAATCACAAATACATGGAGGATTTAATCAAAGCGGCGTGGGCCGAAAGGGAACTTTTAAAAGACAAAAAATATAGTGACGCCGTACATGCGGTAATAGAAGAACTGGACAAAGGACGGCTGCGCGTAGCTGCTCAGGAGCATGGTAAATGGCAGGTGAACGAGTGGGTGAAGCAGGCCATCCTGATGTATTTCGCCATTCAGCCCATGAAAAAATGGGATGTTGCCCCGTTTGAGTTTTATGATAAAATGTTGCTGAAAAAAGACTATGACCAGCAAGGCGTGCGTGCAGTGCCACATGCCGTGGCGCGTTATGGCTCTTTCCTGGGCAGGAATGTGGTGTTGATGCCCTCTTACGTAAATATTGGTGCTTATGTGGATGAAGGCACGATGGTGGATACATGGGCTACCGTTGGCAGTTGCGCACAAGTCGGCAAGGGCGTGCACCTGAGTGGTGGTGTGGGCATCGGCGGTGTGTTAGAGCCCTTGCAGGCATCACCTGTTATCATCGAGGACGGGTGCTTTTTGGGCAGCCGCTGCATCGTGGTAGAAGGGGTGCGGGTAGAGAAAGAAGCCGTGCTGGGAGCTAATGTGGTGCTTACTAAAAGCACGCGCATCATTGACGTGAGTGGCCCTGTTGCCATCGAAAGCAAAGGCCATGTGCCGGAGCGCAGCGTGGTGATACCTGGAAGCTACGCCAAAAGATTCCCTGCCGGGGAATATCATGTGAACTGTGCGCTTATCATTGGCAAACGCAAGCCCAGCACAGACCTCAAAACGAGTCTTAACGACGCGCTCAGGGATTTTAACGTTAGTGTATAATCTTTTATTGAGATAGGGAAGGCATTGATAGGTTTAAAAGACGATATTTATTTTAAACCTATCAACCTTTTTTCTTCGTCAATTATCCCCCTTTGCATGAAAGCCATTGTGTATAAATCTACCGGAAGTTGGTACACCGTCAAGGATATGGACGGGCGATGGTATAATGCACGTATAAAAGGGGTTTTTAAAATAGACGAGGACATTACCAGTACCAACCCCATTGCCGTGGGCGATGAAGTGGAGATAGCGTTAGAAGACGAAAGCGAAAACGTGGCCGTCATTACCGATATCCTGCCCCGCCGAAATTATATAAATCGTCAATCACCGCGTTTAAAACACCAGCAACATATCATCGCGGCAAACCTTGACCAATCACTGCTGCTGGCCACATTGCGCGAGCCGCGCACTTCGCAAGGTTTTATTGACCGCTTTTTGGTGGTCTGCGAAATGTACCATGTGCCGGCGGTCATCCTTTTTAACAAAACAGACCTTTATCGCAAAAAAGAAGAAGAGCAACTGGACAGACTCTCGACCATGTACAAATCTTTGGGTTATCCTGTATATCCCGTTAGCGTGGAAGAAAACCGGAACATGGATTTTCTGAAAGAGCTATTGCACGATAAGACCACGCTCATCAGCGGGCATAGCGGTGTGGGCAAATCCTCGCTCATCAACAGCCTGCTCGGTATGCAGATAAAAACCCGAGACGTGAGCGGCTGGAGCGGCAAAGGGATGCACACCACCACTTTTGCCACGATGTACGACCTGCCGGAAGGCGGCGTTATCATTGACACGCCGGGCATCCGCGAGCTGGCCATTACCACAGACCTTGACAAGCACGAGCTCTCGCACTACTTTCCCGAAATGCGCCAACGCCTGCACCAATGCCGCTATAACAATTGCCTGCACGTGAACGAACCTGACTGCGCCATCAAGCAGGCTGTTTTGGACGGGGAGATTTACGAAGAACGCTTTATCAGCTACCTGAACATATTGGAAAGCTTGAGGGAAAAGGAATATTAAGGCAGACATCAGCAAAGACGATTCACCACTTTTGCGTCTTATGACCGATAGTGAGAATGTCATGCGGCGATAAAAAATATTCACTTTTCTGTTTTGCCAATTCCTGTTTACTTTTGGCGCACAAAATTTGCAGTTTTAAAATGATTCTTTCTGACACCGAAATATTAAAAGAGATTGAACAGGGTACAATTGTGCTTAAACCGTATGACCGTCAAAGTCTTGGCAGCAATTCTTATGACGTGCATTTGGGCAAATGGCTGGCAACATACAAGGACGCGGTGCTGGATGCCAAAAAACATAACGAAATAGAATATTTCGAGATTCCTGAAGAGGGTTATGTATTGCAGCCGCAGGTGTTTTATCTCGGGGCTACGTTGGAGTACACAGAAACACACGCGCATGTCCCTTTTTTGGAAGGGAAATCTTCTACCGGGCGCTTGGGTATTGACATTCACGCCACGGCGGGCAAAGGAGATGTGGGCTTTTGCGGTCACTGGACGTTGGAAATATCCGTAAAACAACCGGTGCGCATATATAAGGGGATGCCTGTGGGACAGCTTATTTATTTCCCCGTGGTGGGCGAAATCTCCGTGGCATACAATCAAAAAAAGAATGCTAAATACAGCGGCCAGCCTGACAAACCTGTTGAGAGCATGATGTGGAAAAACAGTTTTTGATAATGTTTTGCAACATTGTTACAAATTGTGTATTTTTGCCGTTGTGAAATTTAAGATTAATTGGGACGCATTAGGGATAACCGCATCTGTGGCATGTGCCATACATTGCGCTATACTGCCCATTTTTTTAGCAAGCCTGCCACTTTTTGGCATCAATATCATTGAAAATCTCGCCTTTGAAATCAGTATGATTGGATTCGCGTTCATTATCGGGGTGTATGCCCTGCGGCACGGTTACAGGTGGCATCATCATAACAGTTTGCCATTGATATTATTTTCGATAGGAATGCTTTGCCTTGTGTTGAAGCAGACTCACGATGATTTGCACATCATTTTGTTGGTTCCGGCGGTAATTCTGATAGTGTCGGCACATATCCTCAACCATCGTCTTTGCCGGGCGCACAACCATGCACATTCGGACGACTGCAATCACGACCATTATTAAGTAATAGGGGATTTAATACGTAAAGACGTGCTGATAAAGTTGGGAATGATATCCTTTTATTCCCTGATTTCTTCAAAATCAATGTACTCTCCCACGGGTTCTTTCTTGGTTTTCGGGGGATTGGGCGTAGTGTTTTGCGCCGGCCCTTGCGGGTTTTGCTGGTTGTAAAAAGCTTCGCTGCGTTCCCGCACATCATTGAACTGGCGTTTTATGCGACGGGCGGTGGTGAACACAGGTATCGCAAACCTGACGACGAACAGGTAAAGGAAATATCCGAATATGGCTGCTACAATATAACTCATCCAAAAACGTTTATTATTACAAACAAAACGAAAAAAGAAATGTTTTATGCGTTTTGTTGAAAAGTTCTTGCCAATAGTTCAAAAACCTGTCAGGTTTAAATGAGATGCCACTTTTTTCGTGTCATAAATCCTAAATCATTATAACTGTTAATTTTCCAAGGCAGCTTTTATTATGTCGTCCATATAAATAGCATGGTGGCTTTCGTGAAAAACACATTTGCCGTTTTTGATGACCAGCACCTGCGGCGATTCGTGGTGTACGCCATATTGCTCCGCGATGAGGTTGGATATAGGGCGATAGGCTATCAGGTCAAGATAATAAAAGTCAATATCCTCGGGTAAAGCCTGTTTTGTCAACCGGTTTTGTATCATACTACTGATAGAACAGCGTGTACTATGCTTAAAAATGACTTGTGGTCTTTTGGCAGATTCGGTGTTAAGCTGTTCCAATTGTGATGTGGTGGTCAATGATTTCCAGGACATTGTCAAAAAGTAATATTGTTGAGTGAATAAACAGATATGGTATTATGCCATATTATGGAAAACCTTCTGCACGTCGTCGTCCTGTTCCAAGCGTTCGATTAATTTACTCACCTCCTCGGCTTGCTGGTCGTCCACGGGCACGGTGGTGGAAGGAATCCATTCTACCTCCGCGCTGATGGGCGTGATGCCTTTTTCTTCCAATGCCTTTTGCATGTTGCCAAAATCAGTAAAGCCCACGCGCAGCACGATGATATTGTTGCCTTCATCGTCGGTGCTTTCGCCAAGTTCTTCCAGACCGTAATCAATCAGATCGAGCTCCATTTCTTCTGTGTTCAGTCCTTCCGGATGCAGTTTAAAAACGCCCATTTTATTGAACTGAAAAGCTACGCTACCACTGTTTCCCAATGTGCCGCCGCATTTGTTAAAGTGCATCTTTACGTTGGCTACCGTGCGCACATGGTTGTCGGTTGCGGTTTCAACCAAAACGGCAACGCCGTGAGGCCCGTACCCTTCATACAGGATTTCATCGTAGTTCTCCATTTCTTTGCCTTGTGCCCGCTTGATAGCGGCTTCCACACGGTCTTTGGGCATGTTCACACTTTTGGCGTTTTGCATCACACGCCGGAGCGCCGCATTGGTATGTGGGTCGGGGCCACCTGCTTTTACAGCTATTGCAATTTCTTTTCCGATACGGGTAAACTGTTTTGCCATCCTGTCATAACGGGCAAACATCGTGGCCTTGCGTACTTCAAAAATCCTTCCCATTGATAATTTTTTTTGAGAGCGCAAAGGTAAGATTTCCTGACCTACTTTTATGACAGGAATGATATAATTCAGACACGAAAAAAGAGAAAGTTTGAAAACAACGATTATGACGAGCAAATGTTGTGGAAACCGGATACAGGAGGGCTGGAAAAAGTATAAAAAAATGCCATCCAAGTGGATGGCATTGTAATATTTTTTTCGTGAATATCTATCGTATGCCGTAGTTTCTGATGGCCTCGTTGGGATTAAAGGTTACACGATTTTGGACAAGTTTCTTTTTACTATTATACGTGAACGTATAATTCATCTGTCCCTTGGTTTTATTGCTGCTTAGCGTATTCAGCGATAAATAATTGGCTGTAGCCTCACTGTTATCAATCACTTTTTCACCCCTGAACTGCAAGCCAGAGCGCAAGGAAAAGGCATTTAGTCCTTTTTCTTCAACCTTTGTTTCAAAAAAACGTTTGGATTTGTCCTTGTCGTGAAAGTCTGCCCCTAAAACATCAGAGGCGGCATAGGTTATCCCGCTCATGAACAGAGCAGCGATAAACATGATATGGTATACCCCCCTTAACATAGAATAACTTTTTACTATGCAAATATACGGATTTACGGGATTTTATGTGTTTATTTTAACAGGAAATGCTAAAATTTTCAAAAAGTTTTACACATTCCAGACACATTTTAGGAATGAATCCATCATTTCAGGCTTGATTTTGTTATAATTTGCTATATTGTTGATGAATTGGACAGGAAAACAGATAGTCAGGACATGTAAATCGAAGAAAAATGAAAGAATACCCATATAATGAGGACAATCTGGATATAGAGGAGTTGCTATCGAAATACGAACAGTTTAGAAAAGGGCAGTCCGTGTACATTGAGGAAGAGTCGTTTGAGCGGATTGTCAACTATTTCGAATCACAGGAACAATTTAAAAAGGCCATGCAGGCCGTGCGGGCCGGCATTGAACAATATCCTTATTCCGCAGGGATGCTCATCAAGCAGGCCGACCTGCTGCTAAACGACCGCCGCTACGAGGAGGCGCTGGAAATTTTGGAACATGCCGCTATTTTTGATAGCGGGGACATCAATCTTTACATTCTTAAAACAGAAGCTTTACTGGCGCTTGACCGCCAGGAGGAAGCGGTTGCCCTGCTGGAAACGGGGTTGCAACTTTTTGACGGCGAAGAGCGCATAGACCTGCTGTTTGAGTTATCGGACGTCTATGACGATTTTGAGGATTTTGATAAAGTGTTTGATTGCCTGAAGGCGATATTGGAGCAGGAACCCAATAACGAAGAAGCGCTTTACAAAATTTGTTTTTGGACGGATTGCACCGGGCGTAATGCCGAAAGCATAGACCTTCATCGTAAGATTATTGACGAATATCCCTATAACGAACTGGCATGGTTTAATCTGGCCGCCGCTTATCAGGGCATTAAACTTTACGAAAAAGCTATTGATGCCTATCAGTATGCGCTGGTGATTGATGAAAAATTTGATTATGCTTATCGCAATATGGGCGATGCCTACATCCGCTTGCGCAAATACAAAGAGGCCATAGAAGCGCTTAGCAGGGTGCTGGAGCTCACCAAACCAGAAAGCGTGATTTATGAGGCTATCGGGCATTGTTATGAACGGTTGAAAAACTACGCACAGGCGCGGTTTTACTATCGCAAAGCGTCGCACCTCAATCAGGATGACAGTCTCATCTTTTACAAAATAGCCACTACTTATTTCTATGAAGAAAAATATGAACAGTGCGCCCGTCAGTTGGAAACTGCTTTGCGCATTAAGCGCAACAAACCGGAGTATAACCTGTTAATGGGTGAGTGTAAAATGCAGTTGGGACTTGGCAAAGAGGCGTTGCAATATTTTATGAACGCGGTTCGGCTCAGGCCAAAATCCGTGCAGGCATGGGAGGCGCTGGTGCGCGGGCTTTATATAAGCGGCCTGTATGATGAATGTGTGCAACAGGCCGATTTTGTGCTTTCCCTCATGCCGGAAAAATATGTTTTCCTATACTATAAAGCTGCGGCTAATTTTGGTTTGGGCAAGACTAAACAAGCGTTGCTGGAGTTGGAGGACGCATTGACAAAATCCCCGGCGATGGTAAAGAAGCTTTTTACGCTCAATCCTTCCATCTTGCAATATCAACAGGTGAATGCCTTGTTGGTAAAATATAAAAGAAAACGGAAGGGCAAGTAGGAGAGTTGTTTGATCTCAAGGAGTGGCGCACGGATAAATCGTTTCTTGTACCATATCCTTTTTATTCAATTCTTAATCTATCCTTCATAGGCCGTTGTTTGCAAAAACGGTAAATCCTTACTTTTGCGCCATGCGAAAACTGAGTATGGACGAGCTTGGGCGAAAGACGGTGGACGAGTTCAGGCAGAGCGAAAAAATACCGCTCGTCGTGGTATTGGAAAATATACGGAGCGCTTACAATGTGGGCAGTGTGTTCCGCACTAGCGATGCTTTTTTGATTGAGGCAATTTATGTTACCGGATATTCCGCCAAACCCCCGCATAAAGAGATAAAAAAAACAGCTTTGGGCGCCGAGGAAACCGTTTCCTGGCAACATTTTGCCTCTGCCGCAGAAGCGATAGCAACGCTGCGCGAGCGTGGTTTCAGGGTCTTGGCCGTAGAGCAGGTGGCCGCCAGTCAAAAGCTGCATGAACTGCGTTGGGACGGCAATGAGCCGCTGGCACTTGTGTTTGGAAATGAAGTGACGGGTGTGGAACAAAGCACCATCGCGCTTTGCGACGGATGCGTGGAAATCCCGCAGTTGGGCATGAAACATTCGCTCAACATTGCCACTGCGGCGGGTGTTGTCCTTTGGGAACTCGTAAGAAAAAAAATGAAGCAACTGTTATAACCTTATTTTTGCCGGATGTCTGTTACCAAAAAATATTTAAGTCTCGTAAAATTTTCACATACCATTTTCGCCATGCCTTTTGCCATGATAGGCTTCTTTCTTGGCATACGCGATTGGGCACCGCGCGGTTACTATGTCGAGCAGCCCATGATGCACAAAACGGCGGTTTATTTTCAGGAGCACTGGATGGTGTTTGTGCTGGTAGTGCTTTGCATGGTCTTTGCCCGCAGCGCGGCGATGGCGTTTAACCGTTATCTTGACCGCGGTTTTGACGCCAAGAATCCGCGCACGGCCATCCGCGAAATACCCGCAGGACTGCTCAAGGCCAATACTGTTTTGATTTTCACCATGGTGAACGCGGGATTGTTTATCCTCTGTACCTATTTTATCAATAAGATTTGTTTTTATCTCTCGCCCGTGGCACTGGCTGTTATTTTGGGATATAGCTATACCAAGCGTTTCACGGCGTTTTGCCATTTGGTGTTGGGGCTCGGTTTGTCGCTTGCGCCTATCGGGGCTTATCTGGCGGTTACGGGCGTGTTTGCCTGGTTGCCTGTTCTTTTTTCGCTTGCCGTTATTTTTTGGGTAAGCGGTTTTGATGTCATCTATTCTTTGCAGGACGAGGCTTTTGATGCCGATAACAAACTTTATTCCATGCCGTCACGCTACGGTAAACCCTTTGCCTTACAAGTGTCCACTGTGCTGCATCTGCTCAGTGCGGCCTGTGTGGTCATGGCAGGAAAAATAGGCTACTTCAACTGGCTTTACTGGGTGGGCGTGCTGGTTTTTGGAGGCATGCTCGTGTACCAGCATAGTATCGTGAAGCCAGATGACCTGCGCCGCGTCAATATTGCTTTTATGACGGCCAACGGGCTGGCTTCCGTGGTCTTTGCGGTGCTTGTCATCAGCGATTTAATATTTGTGCACAGTTTGTAGGTTTTTCGGGTGAGGGGCTGTCCGCTTCAGTGCATTGCCCAGTAGCACGTGGGGTGATGGAATAACAATGATGCAACAAAAGTGATATATATTTAAATCCGATGAATTATTGTTATGAGTTTAATTTTATGAATATCTTTATTACAGTGAAATTAAATTTATGAGAAAGTCTATTCTATTGCTTGTGGTGCTTTTCTTCGTGAATTTCCAATTTGTATTTTCACAAAACACTTTGACAGAGCCTTTTAAAATTCAAATCATTTCCATCTCAAATATCAGAGGATATGGTACAGGAGATAGAGCTGTAGTTCCTAAAAAAGGATACAAATGTATGTTAGTAACGTTGACACTAACCAATATGAGCAATGAGAATGCACATGTTGATTTCAACAAATTTATATTGCTTGATACGATAACAAAAATAACCTATAAACCTCAAGCCGTGGTGGCTAATACATTTTTCACACTGGGGGTAAGGACTGATAAGAAAGTTAAACCGGGCGATAAAATTGTAAGGAATGTGTATTATTTTGTAAAAAAAGAAACGATTGTGAAGTATTTTTCTTATAAGGAAAATATATATGTAAAAGAATAGCTTGATAGCCGACTTCTCCCAATGCGAGTTCCGCTGTGTGGGATAATCAACGAGTTACTAATTTCTAACCGGTTTTTTCTTTTTTGAATATTTTTTGTTCCACCATACCAGGAAGCCGGTTACCGGTAAACTGGCGCAGATGATACAAACAATAAAGGCTATGATCTTTGTAGTGATGCCCCCTACAGAACCTACGTGCAGGTCGTAGTTTAACTGCATATACTTATCGCCGGCATTTAAAGGCTTTGGAGGCACTTTTTTCAATGTGCGCTGTTCATATGCAGTAGATACTGTTCCGCCCCTGATGCCCAGTTTGGAGGTTTCTGTAATAGACCAGTTCCCTTTCTCACCAAATGGGAAGCCAATTGTAAAAACTTCGTTGTCAATATTCTTTTTTTCCTTCAGAACGGTATAAAACAGTCTGTCAATTTCCGGTATTGAATCCTGACCATTAAAATGCACCGTGGTATCTTTCACTGCTTTGGCAATGTCTGAAGCAGGGCGTCCCCGGCCTCTACCTTTGAAATTGCCTCTCATTGAAGATCGGCTTTCTCCCCCCGAGCTAACCCAATATGCAAAATCCGAAAACCATTGCATCCCATATACCATCCCGGTTAAGCCAAAAATCAATGCAACTAGTAAAGAGTAAAAGCCCAATACATTGTGCAGATCATAATTAAGTCTTTTAGGAGTGGCATTCCATTTAATCCGGAAGCTTTGCTTTTTTGTGCTTTTATTCCATTTCTGCGGCCACCATAACACCAGCCCTGTTATTAAAGTGATTACAAATATCAATGTAGAATAGGCCACAACAGGCTTTCCCACTTTGGGGGGTAACCATAAATAATAGTGCCCCTCCAGCATTATGCGGAAAAAATCATTTTTCAGCAATACCTGGTGTAATATTTTTCCGCTATAGGGATTTATATATACCAGCCTGTATTTATCGGGGCCGCCATCGTAATACGGCAGAACAGCCGCCCGGTCCATACCCTGGTAAACAATAGCGGATACTTTGGGTAATTTACATTCCTGCATTACAGTATTTTGCAATACGGAAGGAGGGAGATATTGACGGCCATCGGCACTTGCTTTTTGATAAGGCTGGAATATAAGCCTTAGCTCCTGCTCAAATACCAATGTCGCAGCCGTTAAACTTACAATTACAATTACAATCCCCGTTATTAACCCCAGCCACAAATGCAGCCAGGCCGAAATGCGGTAAAATAACGATCGCCCTTTTTTTTTCTTTGCCCCTTTCACCAATATAGTTTCTGAATTAGATAATTTGTTTAAGTCAATAAACTAAAAAGAATATCCGTAGGTAACATTGTTATTACCCACGGATAAAAGAAAAAGAAATTACGGTTATTGAACTTTGAAAATACCACCAACAAATGTGGCATCCACCCTTGCTCCTTTAGTAGCTGTTGCCGTTGCTACATCTATTACATAAATATTGGTACTTCCGCCGATGGTAGCAGTATAGTAAACTTTGCCTGCATCTGCCAATACAGAAAAGCTTCTGCCTCCGTTTCCGTCATGAATAAGATCATTTACAGTTCCGCCGCTTAATTTAACATCAGTAACAGTTTGGTTATATACATCAATTATAGCCATTTTAAGGCTTTTATCTCCCCATCTGTCAGTAGCTGTTTGGTTCAGAATAGTGCTGATAGCTGCAAACACTTTTCCATTTCCAAGGTACTTGATATGAGATATCTTCCCGCCCTTTTCATCCGTGTTGAAAAAATAAGTTGGATCAAAACTGTCATTGTCTTTTTTAATCCGCAAAAATCCTCCGGGCTTTTTAGATTGGCTATAACCGTTTGAAATATTGCTCGAAGACATAGCATAGATATCTCCCTTCTCATCTGCAAACAGTCCATTCTTTGTTTGCCATGCGCCTGTTGGACCAGTGCGCGTATCATAAAAGCTTTTCTCATAAACCAGCTCAGGGTACGAGTAAACTGCTATATAATTGCTATCGACATGATTTGTGTTATACGATCCATCAAAATGCAGATAGGATACGTATAATTTATTCCCGCGAACCGCCATGCCAGAATAGATAGGATAATCATCGCCGGCTATTAATGGTACCACAGAGCTGCTTACAGTTTTTTTAATTTCTTTTGAGTCGATGCCAATAAGGTTGAACACCGCATTGTTCCCGTCAGCTTTCGCAGGATATTTAATAGTTAGCATTTCGGTGCTGCTAACCTGCTTGATATCGTCTGCGCCCTGTGCCAGTGTTGCGGTTCCGCTCAGCTGCAACGCACCGGCAGATGTAAGGTTTATTGCATTTACATTATTTTCTCCCAAACCGCCAAGGGCGAATACGGTATTATTTCCCTGCGCATAATCCCTGTACCCAACAAGCGTTAATCCATTTCCTAAAGGGCTGATGGTACCTGTGGTTAATTCATCGGCCTTAATAGCATAATTGGCCGTAGTGCTTCCGGAGCCGGATGATGTGGTGATGCCTACCCCTAAAATATATTTTCCCTGGGTATTATCTTCCTTATCATTGCCTGTGTCGCTCTTTGAACAGGATGCTGCTGAAAGTAAAACGGACAGGGTAAGTGTACTTAATAAAAATTCTTGCCTCTTCATATAAATTGGTTTACGTGATTAAAAAATTAATTTTTACTGATGAAATAACGAATCTTAATATTGAAAGAACGACCGGGCTTTTGAAGCTTATACGCGTCATACAACAGGTCGTTGGTAAGGTTTCTGCATTCTAATGATATATTATATTTTCCACCCGCAAGAGCATACCCTACAGAAGCATTATGCGATAACTGGCGGGGAATAACATATTCTTCATTTGATGCTTTTGTTCCGAACTCAGCGAAAGTGAGGTAATATTTTTCTACAAAAGAGAACAGGTAATTAAAGTTGATTGTGTTTTTATGTACCGGGATGTTAACGCCTACATTGGCATTTGCAAACAGGTACGGGATATTGGGCAAACGAAAATTGTAAGTAAAGTTCCTGGTAATACCTCCTCCAAATCCCTTGTTCTCCTGGAATTCTTCCTTATCAATGATTTTTTGCCAGGTAGCATTTACTGAAGCTGTAAGCCATTTTTTATAATTGTAGCTTAGCTCCCCCTCAATACCGGTGGTACGCACTTTTCCCTGGTTTACCGTACTTCTGTTAGCTCCCGAAGTGCTTTGGTCCACTCTGATATAATCTTTTGTATATCGCAATATGAACCCGGCTTCGGCACTTAACCGGTGATCTTCATTTATGCGCACATTATACAATGCGCCGGCATTAATATTGTCACTTTTTTCCGGTTTAAGATTAGGACTGTACACTACAAATACACCGTCTCCGAATATTTCCCCGCTTTCAGGCATACGGTAAGCGTGCTCGTAAGAGGCTTTTAACTGTAATGCAGGTACTATAAAATAGGAGGTGGCAATACCATAACCGGGCTGCTGATAATTAAAGGTCACTGCCTCATATCTATCTTGCCCAATATCTCCAACGTTATCATAACCTACAGCTTTCATGTAGTAATATTTTGCAAATACCGAGGCCGTCCAGATATCATAAAGATTGGCATTCCATCCTAAGCCTACAATATTTTTAAACAATTTGGAGGGGAATCGATTGGTATAAACATCGGGGTTTTCAACATCAAACGATGTACGCTTAAAGTTGGTATAAATATCGTTCAGCGATAACGTTTGCCAGGAGTTGATTTTATACACCCAACTGGCATTTGCCAGGAACTCTTTGTTTTTATTTTCGTTTTGCGTTCTGCTGTTTTCCCCGCCCACATCATCCGACCCCGCAGAGGCTTTGCGTACAGATTCGCCCAACCAGTTGTAAGTTCTGGGAACGGTATCAATTAGCTGAAAACTATTTGTATTATAAGCCGTATATAAATTAAAGTCCAGGCCATTTAGTAAAAAGTCATTTTTCTTATACTTTAAAGTAGGAATTACCGACCGGCTTTTGCTGTTTAATGCACCAAAAACAGTTCTCATAGTAACTCCTGTTTGTATATCCTTATTGTTTTCAGATAAAATCACGCCCAACAGCAAATGGTCTGCATATTTTTTGCCCGTAACACCGGCTTCCACCTGCGCTGTACCAGACTGATACCTGTCATGAAACCTCCTGGCCCAGCGATCTCCTTCAAAACTGCTGTTATCAAGATTAAGGATAGGCGCCCATACCTTATAATTATTATCCGAATAGTTGTAAAATAAATTGGTGCGCAGCGTTAAACCATTTTTACCTGTAACCGCGGCACTTACAGCAGGGCGATGCGTATTAAAAGATCCTGCGGAGTAAGAAACATCAAGATAATTCAGGCTCTTACGTGTTATAATGTTAATGGCACCTCCCAAAGCATCTGTTCCTAAATGAACAGGTAAAACACCTTTGTAAACCTCCACACGATCTGCAACATTTATGGGAATATTATTAATACCTAGCGATGAACCAAAATTGTCCATAGGAATACCATCCAGGAAAAACTTCACTTCATTTCCACTAAAACCATTTAACGAAAAATGAAAAGTTGAGCCCAGCCCACCTTCTTCGCGAATCCGAACTCCTTGCGTATGGTTTAAAGCGTCCGATATATTGGCGTTTGTATTATGCAGCTTCTTCAGATCCAGTACGTTCACCTGAAATCCTTGGTTCTTAATTTTCTGACTGGTTATTTTACTTTTTACGGCAACTTCTGATAAAAAATTACGTTCCCTTTCCAATTGAACTGTGCCGATATTGATGAAGTTGCTTCCTGTGACTTTTATATTTTTTTTCAATGTCTTGTATCCTATATAGCTGAAAGTTACATTACAATCGCCTTGCGGAATTAGTAGTGAAAAATCTCCCAGGGAGTCCGTGGTCGCATATTTAGCGGATGTATTCAACTGTATCGTAACACCTTGTAAAGGGGTCTGACTATCATCCGTTACCCTTCCCTTTATCCCGGTTTTAGGTGCCTGCGCATGGGCTGTGAGTACAATAAAGAAAACCGATGGCAGTAGCAATACCATCTTGTAAAGGCGTAATTTGTAATGCTTAATAAATATAGAATTCATCAATTAACTTATAATGTTTTATTCCCTTTAAATTAAAATGCTAACAGTCTTTAATTCTGTAAAGACGCATTATTGTGTTAGTTATTGGTCTAAAGCACTTTGCCTCTTTATCAAAGATGACTCTAACCTCTAAACTATCTTTTCTTCAAGTCTTACTTTTGCTGATTTACTGGTAGATTTTCACCCCCATATCAAACATGGCGGCAAAGCTACTGGGAGGCTCGAAATTTCATTTACGAATTTGGGAAAATTATTATCGCAGAAATGACTTGTCAGAGAAGGCCTTGTAATAGGCCTATATAATATAACCAGCAGATTGGTAATATATTAATCAGTATAATTAAACTTGTCTGTTAACCTAGGTGGCTCATAAGTTGAAATAATATTACAATATAATGACACACTATGCGCTGCAGTATAAAAAACAGTTCTTATTCGTATAAGAAATGTTTTGCATACTTGCAGTCACTATCACCAGCCAATCCAGGAATTTCTCAGTCTATAACTTTACTTCCTGCATCTTAATGTTATAAATAGTCACGGGAGCCAGACCGTCGTTTCCCATAGCGAAAATAAAATTACATTGTGCATCGGTGGTGGTGGCTGTGAACACGTAGCTATAAGCGTCATCGGTAGAAGAAATTTCAAAACTTTTGCTGCCGTACACTGTCCAAGGCGATTTCGATTCCTGAAATGCTACCGAAATGCCCCTGTTGGCATTGGAGTAAGCATTAAAAGTGATACGGTAAGTTTTACCAGCTTTAATACTCGTATTATTTCGTATTAGTTGAATATACCAACTTTGAGTGCCGGGTGATGATATAACAATACGTGCTTTGTTATCGGTAGTAGTCAAGGTGGAAGCTGCAGAAGCATCGTTATTATACAAACGCCAGCCATCTGCCTGTGCATTGGCAAAGTTGCTGCTGTACAAATCGGTAAATGTAACAGGGGTAGGATTTACCATTGCATCATTGGTGAGGGCATTGAGCAAGTCGGTGCGGTATTGGCCGCTTTTAGGGTCATAAATACCAAAGCCCGAATTGAACTCCCAATATGCCCAGCTAAAGCCCTGCTGCTCAATCCACCTGGCCAAAAACCTTGTCCATTTTACACGCGACGCCATATCGGCCGCGCTGTAAGCGCCAAATTCCCCGACATGCACCGGAATGTTTTTTTCTTTTGAGAATCGGATAACGGCTTTGAACTCGTCGGCAACGTCCTGCCTTTCATATTCTGTATCCAGCCATTTTGTTCCCAGCCACGCATTGGAACCTGCCACCCATCCGGCTCCCTGATGAGTGAAATGGAATGGGTTATAATAATGTACGGTAAGGATCAGGTGTTTGTCGTTAGGGACGACCAGCTTTTTTAACGCAGAAACACCGCCCCATTCCGCAATACCCATCAGCACAGTCCGTTCGGGATTGGTTTTGCGGATAGCTTGCAGGGCATCCGCAAAAAAGTTATTCCAGCGGTTTGCGTCCAACTGTCCATTGGGCTCGTTCAATACCTCGAACAAAAGACTGTCTGGGTAATCTTTAAAGTAATCGGCTATCTGCTCCCATTGCGCCAAAAACATCGCTTTGTACACATCAGGTTTGGCAAACAAACTATCGTGGTGGTGCATATTGATGATGACATGCAGTTTGTTTGTTAATGCTTCATCCACGGCCTTTTTTATTTTGGCCAAAAAGGCAGGCGTAATCGTATAGGGTGGGGTGAACAGGGTGCGTTCCCGCATTTCCCAGCGAATAGGTATCCGTATGCTGTTAAAACCTTTTGATGCAATTCTTACAAAATCTTCTGGGTCGCTTTCCTTTGGCGCCCAGGATGCTTCATAAGTATCTCCCAGGTTTATACCGCGGCCAAGGCGGCGGTTGATTTCACTGGCAGTAGCAAAAGTAGTAGTCGGTGGAGTAGGAGATGGAGGTTTTTCTTCTTTTTTTTCTACCGGTGTACTTTTTTTACAAGCCAGTACGGTGAGAACCATGAGTGAAATGACTATAAGCGAAAGGATTCTTTTCATCGGTGTAATATAGTTCATTAACTTCAGCAAATGCCGGACTTTATTACTATTTCAAAATGTTGTTTGTTTATAAGTATTTTTCTGCAAGCTATATTGGGAAAGAAATGGGTCGGGGTTAATACCGACTATGGCAAAAAATTTTATATATCACTTTTCTTCACCGCATTTATGGAATAAACCATAGGAATTTTGTCGTCCAGATGTTCTATTCTGTATTTTTTAGGTTCAAATTCAATGGTTTTATTGAAACAGTTATACGGCGAATAATCAAATTCATTTAAAGATTTTATTTCAAAACCGTTGTTGAGCAGGCTGTTTACAACTTCGCTTATTCCGTGATTCCACGTTACATACGATTGGGTAATATCTGCGTCTTTGTCGGCATACGTTCCGCTTTCTGTTTCAGTAATCGCTCCTGAATTAAAATATCTGTAACCGATTTTCTCAAAATCATCATCAAACATCCAAACCACAGGATGAAATTCAACAAACACAAATTTTCCGCAGGGTTTTAAATATCTGGAAATGATTTTCGCCCATTTGTCTAAATCAGGCAACCAGCCGATAGTGCCGTAACTCGTGAAAACAATATCAAATTTTTCGTCCAAATGGTTGGGTAGATCATAAATATCACAACAAATAAATTTTGCATCTGAATGGGTTTTCTTTGCGATTTGTCTTGCACTTTCAATGGCTTTATCGGATAAATCAACTCCCGTAACTTCCGCGCCAAGACGGTTTAAAGAAATCGTGTCCTGCCCGAAATGACACTGCAAATGCAGAATGGTTTTACCTTTAATATCGCCGAGTAAATCCAATTCTATTTCGTTCAAAGAATTTTTTCCGTTCAAGAATCCGTCAAGGTCGTAAAATTCAGACTTCAAATGGGTTTCTGTTCTGTTATTCCAGGAGATTCGGTTAATTTCTATGTAATTTTTGTCGTTCATTTTTAATATACGTTTTTTTTTGTTTTTCGTGGTTTATTTATTTCTCAAATCATTCAGATACTTTCTAATATCCGTTTCCGTTTTTTCGGGATATTCATAACCCCGTTTTTCTGATAATTCCTTTCCGATTTCCGATGTTAAATCTGCCATTGCGAAAAGCGCGTTCCAGTTTTCCTCAATATCACTTCCTGAAAATGTTTTTTCTGTTTTTTCCCACATTTCGGGACTCAGATATTTTTTGAAAAGCCGTCCGAATTTATTGGTAGTGATGTTCCAGCCGTGCTTATCGGCAATATACCATTCCATTAAAGGAAGCAGATAATTGGTTCGGATAACGCTTTCCGACATAAATTTTGCATAAAACAAATCCTTTCGCACAAGGCATTTCGCAACATAGGTCGTGTCCCACCAAAAATCATTTAAAACCTGCCTGAACTTTTCTTCCGTCGGTTTTTTGATAATGGAAACCTGATAAGTCGGCTTTTTCAGATTTTGGGTTAAGCCGTCTTTGTCAATCAAAACTTTATAACCGATGTCCCAATCTCCGCACAATTCATTTTGCTGAACTTCTTCCGAAAAATTCGGTTCGCTGTATAGTTTGAAATCCACTTTCACATAATCTTCATACAAAACCATTTTCATCGCGTGTTTTCCATTGAAAGCGGTTTCATCTTCCTCAATCATCACAATAGGACTCCCGAAAAGATGCGTCCATTTTTTATCCGAAATATATTCCGCATTATCCCTGAAAATCAGTTCAATATCCAAATCGCTCAGTTCATCAACAGGTGCTAACGGATTTACGAGAGAACTCGTCAGCAAAACCGCTCTCACGTCTGCGTTGTGTTCCGCCCAATCGGTAATGGATTTTAATTTTTGTTCTCTTGTGTGCACCTTAGTTAATTTTAGATTATAAATTTTAAAATGATGTTTTGATACTTTTATAAGAATATCAATGATACTTTTATGATAAAATTTAAAATCTAAAATCTATAATTTTTTAAAGAAGTTCATAAATCGCCGACTTGCCTTACCCTGATCACACTCATATCATTTCCTTTTTGTGAGTATTCTCATATATAAGCCATATCTGAAGATTGTCTTTTCATAACAAAAATAAATCTTAAAGCACAAAAAAGCCGTTCCGGTTAAAGAACAGCTTTATTGTTTTCGGTATAATATTTTTTATCCTTTTCTGGAAATCACTTTTTCGGCGGCGGCCACTATGTCCGGCACGTCCATCCCATATTTTTTCAGTAGCTCTTGCGGTGTACCGCTTTCGCCAAAAGTGTCCTGCGTGCCGATGAACTCAATGGGCACGGGGAAGTTTCTGGCCGCAACCTGTGCCACGGCATCGCCCATGCCGCCCAAAACATTATGTTCTTCGGCTGTCACCGCGCATTTCGTCTTTTTGATAGAAGCAAGGATGGCTTCTTCGTCAAGCGGCTTGATGGTGTGCAGGTTGATTACTTCCACGCTGATACCTTTTTCTTCCAGGATAACCCCGGCCTGTATGGCGTTCCAAACCAAATGGCCGCAGGCAAAAATGCTCACGTCCGTGCCATCGGAGAATTTTTGCGCCTTTCCGATAACAAAATCTTCCTCTTTTGTAAAAATGGGCCATGCGGGTCGGCCAAAGCGCAAATAAACAGGGCCCTGATAATCGGCAATGGCCTTGGTGGCGGCTTTCGTCTGGCTATAGTCACAAGGCACGATGACGGTCATGCCGGGCAGCATCTTCATCATGCCGATGTCTTCCAGAATCTGGTGGGTGGCACCGTCCTCACCCAGGGTCACGCCCGCGTGGGAGGCACAAATTTTTACATTTTTGCCACTGTATGCAACGGACTGGCGGATTTGGTCATATACGCGCCCGGTGCTGAAATTGGCAAAAGTGGTCGTATAGGGTATCTTTCCACCAACGGTAAGCCCTGCCGCAATGCCAATCATGTTTGCCTCGGCAATGCCGCATTGCACAAAGCGCTCCGGAAATTCCTTTACAAATTGATTGAGTTTCAGGGAGCCGAGCAGGTCTGCCGTAAGGGCTACAATGTTCTCGTTCGTGCGGGCCGCTTCCGCGATGCCGTCGCCAAAGCCGCTACGGGTATCTTTGGTGCCTGTGGACTGAATATCTTTTAAGGCCATCGTTGAAAAATTTAGTGGCAAATGTAGCGGTTATTGTCGTTTGTACAATAATCTTAGGCTGATAAATCAATATTTAAGAGCCAATGACCTGTATATTTATCAGTCGGGACAATTTTTGGCGCGGGCGTAAAACAAAAAAGTAGTGAATAATGTTATTTGGTAAATTCGTGCAGACAACTACTTTTGCAAAAAATTAAAACCTTATCAATATGTTTTGGACGCTTGAGTTAGCTTCATATCTGGAAGATGCCCCCTGGCCCGCTACCAAGGATGAGTTGATAGACTATGCCATCCGTAGCGGTGCCCCCCTCGAAGTGGTAGAAAATTTGCAGGAACTTGACGAAGAGGGCGATGTGTATGAGACAATCGAGGATATATGGCCTGATTATCCCACGCAGGAAGACTTCCTTTTTAATGAGGATGAGTATTAGAAAGATTTTTACAACAAAATGATAGCTCCTAAAAGGAGCTTTTTTTATGCGAAAAAAGGCCGCCCAACGGACGACCTTTATAGGGAACGGATAAAAAATTAAATTTATTTTACAGATGCACGTGACCGTTGCACGTTTAACTGGATGGTTTTGTTAGCACCTTTGGAATAGTAACCGTCTGCATCTTCATAATCTTCCAAGGCATACACGGCATTGGTATAACTCCGCATAAAATCAAGCACGCGAAGCCGGATGTCAAAGCCAGCGGTGCGGTTACGGAAGGTACGCGTGCCAATACTATTAAAGTTTCCGTAGATTACATCGTTTTCTTCCGGCCAATAATAAGAGTCGTTTTCCATGCTTTTGACAATAGCATATTGCCCATCATTGTACATTTGAATGATAGAATAAGGGGAGCCTATTTTTGAATAATATACCACTTCCCCAGATTCTTTATAATTATCATCATAATAATCCCTGCGGGAGCAGCTTGCTAATAAAACGGTTGCCGCAACAGAAATGAGCGCAATGCTTAATATCTTTTTCATATTGATTTGGTTTTGTTGTTACGAGAAATTGTTTTCATAATAAAGAAGCATTTTTCAAAAAAGCGTTTGCATGTGTCCTGTTAAAAAATATCTAATACTTTACTGGGGATCTTTGCCATCGGGTTCGTTGTACGGGTGATGCCGATTTTTCCCTTCGGCGTGGCAAAAAATACTTACCTTTCGCCCCTTAATCAAAAAGGTAAAACATGCAACAAGTACAAAGTGGAGATACTGTAAAAGTTCATTATCATGGTAAACTGACTACGGGCGAAACCTTCGATTCTTCCGAAGGGCGTGAGCCGCTTGAGTTTGAAACCGGCAGCGGTATGGTCATTAAAGGGTTTGACGAGGGCGTTATCGGTATGTCCGTAGGGGAGAAGAAAACCATCACCATCCCTGTGGCAGAAGCTTACGGTGAGGTGAACCCGGACATGCTCATTGACATGCCCAAAGACCGTTTTCCCGAAGGATTGGAAGTGCAGGTAGGTATGCCATTGGCCATGAGCGACCCGCAGGGGAATCAGTTTCAGGTTGTGGTAAGGGAAATCAAGGAAGACACCATCACGCTTGACGGAAACCATCCGTTAGCAGGAAAAGATCTGGTTTTTGACCTGGAATTAATGGAAATCTCTAACCGCAAATCTTCTATTATTATGCCGTGAGGCAAATAGTTTATATCATTTTAAAAGGTCGCCTAAGGCGGCCTTTTTTATTTTCGCGGGTTGGCAAGGCCGGATAATGATTTTTATCAGTTTTTTAATGATAAGTAATAGTTTTTAGTCACTGAATAGTCGTACCTTTAAACGGACGATAAACACAGGGACCGACTCTTGCGTTAAAAAATACTTTCGGTCAAAGTGTTTGCCATAAATATAATTTTATCACTTTTAAAATGTAAAGACATGGTATTGGAAGAAATCTCACAGTTAATTGAAGACTGTAACGAAAAGAGGGAAATTTTGAGCGAATACCGCCATAAAATCAACCAACTTCAAAAAGACCTTCTAAAAGTTGCAGCCGGTCGCCTTAACAAAGATGACCTCACCGACCTGGAACACTACCAAAACCAGTTCCACATCCAGTTAATCAACATTCATGACGTAAAACACGACTTAAAAATTTTTCAACATCAGTTGAAGGCAGAAGCGCACTTGCACGACAGCACTTCGCCCGAGATGATTGAAACGCATAAGTCGCTAACAAATGCTTACGATCAATTAAAAACAACACTTGATGGTTTGCAGCAGCAGTTTGAGGCTTTTGCAGGATCGCATTAAATTAAAAAAAGAATTTGCAGGCAAGGCGTGAAAAACGGTAAAAAGGATGCTGTTTTTTGCGCTTTGTTTTTGTGTTCGATATATTTTATAACTGACTGTTGAAAATACCTTTTAGCAGTGAAGGAAGGTAGGTTGGCGTTTATATGTATAGGACAGGCGCTTCTTTTTTATCCGTAAGCAGAAATAATATTTTTAGGTTATACAAGTATTAAGTCTGCTTAAATAAAAGCGGCGGGCGTTGATTTTTACGCTATCTTAGTCGCAAAATTGTGTTCTTAGATGAAGGATGATTATCAGTTTACAGTTGCTGAACGTTTTTTGAGATATGTGACGATAGATACCCAAAGCGACTCCCGTTCGGGTAGTTTTCCCTCTACGCAAAAACAAACGGATTTGAGCAGGTTATTGGTAGGGGAATTGCAGGAGCTGGGTATCAGTGATGCGCATCTGGATGAATTTGGTTATGTGTATGCCACCATTCCCTCGAATGTAGATAAACAGGTTCCTGTTGTATGTTTTTGCAGCCACGTGGATACTTCGCCCGATTGCACCGGCAAGGACGTGAAACCCATTGTGCATCATCAATACAACGGAAAGGATATCGTTTTACCCGATGACCCTGCGCAAGTTATTTCACCCAAACAGCATCCCTATCTTGAAGAAAAAGTAGGGGAAGATATTATCACCGCCTCGGGAAAAACCTTGCTGGGTGCAGATGACAAGGCCGGGGTGGCCATCATTATGGATTTGGCGAATTATCTTGCCACGCACCCGGAAGTGCAGCATGGTACGATAAAAATCCTGTTTACGCCCGATGAGGAAGTAGGTCACGGCGTTGACCATGTAAACCTCGAAAAACTGAGCGCCGATTTTGCCTATACACTTGATGGCGGCGAGCGGGGCGCATACACGGATGAAACTTTCAGTGCCGATGGCGTGAGCGTCACGTTTCATGGTGTTAGCGCGCATCCCGGATATGCAAAGGGCAAATTGGTGAATGCTTTAAAAGTTGCCGGTACTTTCTTAGATCTCTTGCCCCGCGATACTTTTAGCCCCGAAACTACCGAGGACAGGGAAGGGTTCGTGCATCCCGTGCATTTTGAGGGCAATGCCGAGCAGGCATCGGTTGGTTTTATTATCCGCGATTTTGAGACACAGCGGTTACATCTGCACGAAACCCGGCTCGAACAGTTTGCCCGGCAGGCGGCAGGTCGCTATCCCGGATCTTCTTATACTTTTGAAGTGACGGAGCAATATCGCAATATGAAAGAAGTGCTGGTGAATTATCCGCATATCGAGGCTTTTGCAAAAGAAGCGATGGAACGTAGCGGTGTGCCATTTAAAAAACATAGTGCGAGGGGTGGAACGGATGGTTCGCGGTTATCGTTTATGGGATTGCCATGTCCGGACATCTTTACGGGCGAAATGGCTTTTCATGGAAAGCATGAATATGTGAGCGTACAGGACATGCAAAAATCGGTAGAGGTGTTGGTGAACCTGGTGCAGGTTTGCGTAGAAAAGGCTTAATGCTTTTTATTATGGGCAGATATAAGGCATGTGCTTTGTTATCTGTCATCTTATAATAAGATATAGAACTATTGTTTGTTAAAAATAAAAAAGGAGTATCATGGTTGCAACGTATATCATTTTAGGCGTTATCCTGCTGACGATTTTCAGCGGTCTTTTTACCATCAATCAAGGTTATATTGGTGTTATCACCATGTTTGGGAAATATCAGCGTATCGCCCGTCCCGGCCTGCGTTTGAAGATTCCGTACATTGAACAGCTTTTCAAAAAAATATCTATTCAAAACCGTTCGGTGGAACTGGAGTTTCAGGCGGTGACGCAAGACCAGGCGAATGTTTATTTCAAAAGCATGTTGCTTTTTGCGGTGCAAAACGAAGCCGAGGAAACTATCAAGAAAGTGGCTTTCAAATTTATCAGCGACCGCGACCTGATGCAGGCGTTGATAAAAACCATTGAAGGCAATGTGCGTTCTTTTGTGGCCACCAAAAAGCAGGCAGAAGTGCTTGGGCTGCGCCGTGAAATTGTGCAGTACGTAAAGATAGAAATTGACCAGACCCTTGAAGAATGGGGTTATCACTTGCAAGACTTGCAAATCAACGATATCACTTTTGACAAAATGATTCTGGATTCGATGAGTAAAGTCGTGGCCAGTAACAATTTAAAAGCGGCTGCCGAAAACGAAGGTCAGGCATTGTTGATTACAAAAACCAAATCAGCAGAGGCAGAAGGGAACGCTATCAAAATTAGCGCGGAGGCTGAAAGGGAAGCCGCAAGGCTGCGCGGCCAAGGTATCGCCCTGTTCCGCGAAGAAGTTGCAAAAGGTATGTCGTCCGCAGCAGTGGAATTGAGACAGGCAAACCTTGACACAAATTTTATCTTGTTTAGTATGTGGACAGAAGCCATTAAAAACTTTGCCGAATACGGCAAGGGTAACGTCATCTTCCTGGACGGTAGCACGGAGGGTATGGAGAAAAGCATGAAGCAGTTTCAGGGATTGATGATGCGGCCTGCCGGTACTGAAGATGCCAAATAACGATATTCATCCATCGAATAGCTACCCCGATAAAATCTTATCGGGGTTTTACTTTTGTGTGCTAACCCGGTATAAATCCTCTTTGCTTGATTTGTAGGCTTTTCGATATAATGAATACGTCTTTTATTTCAATATTAACCTTACTTTTGCGACTGATTTAAATAACGAAAGGATGAATTTTAAATTATCTCAAATGCCTGAAAGATTTGCGCGCCCGCGCACATCAGGCCTTACCATGGTCATGGACAAAGGGTTAAGCGTGGAAGAAGCAAAGAATTTTATGAGCAGTTGCTCTCCGCACGTTGACCTTGTGAAGCTGGGATTTGGGACATCTTACGTTACGCCGAACCTTGAGAAGAAAATTGCGGTATATAAGGAGCATGACATTCCTGTTTATTTTGGTGGCACGCTTTTCGAGGCTTTTTTGGTGCGCAATCAGGTGGACGATTATATTTCCATTTGTAAGGAATATGGCATTACCTATATGGAAGTAAGTGATGGTTCTATCACCATCCCTCATTCTGAAAAATGCGGTTATATCGAAAAGCTCACTAAGCATGGAACAGTGTTGAGCGAGGTGGGCAGCAAGGATGCCACGCATATTATCCCGCCCTATCGTTGGATAGAGCTGATGAAAGCCGAGCTTGATGCCGGATCCTCTTATGTGATTGCCGAGGCAAGGGAAGCGGGGAACGTGGGCATTTATCGTGGCACGGGCGAGGTGCGCGAAGGACTTGTGCAGGAAATTCTTACACAAATTCCCGCAGAAAAAATAATTTGGGAAGCCCCGCAAAAAGCGCAGCAACTTTATTTTCTGCAATTGATTGGCTGTAATGTAAATCTTGGGAATATCGCACCTAACGAGGTGATTTCCTTAGAAGCCATGCGCATCGGTCTTCGTGGCGACACGTTCACTTTATATCTGGATAAAAAAACAGTCGTATGACACGGCTTTTTGGTTTGATCGGAAAGCCATTGGCTCAGTCATTTTCTAAAAAATATTTTACGGAGAAGTTTGAACGCGAAGATATCAGCAATACGGCTTATGAGCTTTTTCAATTAGAAAGTATTGACGAATTCCCCGGCCTGTTAGAAAGGCATACAAATTTTTGCGGTATTAATGTGACCATCCCTTACAAACGGGAGGTGATGCAATATCTGCATGAAGTAGATGAAACGGCACGTGCTATTGGTGCCTGCAATTGCATTAAGGTAGAAAACGGAAAATTGACAGGATACAACACGGATGCCCCGGCTTTTAAGGCTTCGCTATTGCCGCTGTTGCAGCCTTATCATAACAAAGCACTTGTATTGGGCACAGGCGGCGCGGCGCAGGCAGTGGTATTTATCTTGCAACAATTGGGTATTTCTTACAAATATGTTTCCCGCAAAGTAGGGGAAGGCATGTTTGGTTATGATGATTTGACGCCTGATATCATGCAGGAGTATTTATTAATCATTAATACGACGCCGCTTGGCAGTTTCCCCAAGGTGGAAGATTGCGCGCGCATTCCTTATGAGTATCTAACAAACAGGCATTATCTCTACGATTTGGTTTATAATCCTGCGGTTACCCGTTTTTTGCAAAACGGGCTTGACAAAGGTGCTTCTATAAAAAACGGTTATGATATGCTGGTAGCCCAGGCCGAGCTTGGCTGGGAAATCTGGAGTCGCAAATAACCCCCCAAAAAACTAATTTCCCGGTTTTTGGCTTTTTATTATCTGCGTTGGCATTTAATCATTCTGTCCTTGCCCTGCATGTCTGTTTTTACGTTAGCAGAAAATCCTGTAGACAGAAATATTTCCAAAACTTCTTTGCTGAATGCTTCATGAATTTCAAGATATATATTTCCGCCGGGTGATAAGTGCGTTTGGGCAAAACCGGCGATGGCCTTGTAAAACAGCAACGGGTCTTCATCCGGCACGAACAAGGCCAATGATGGTTCGTGCACGGTTACGTTTGCGCGCATTTGTAATTTATCCGACAATGGGATATAAGGTGGGTTGCTGACAATTATATCCACTTTAGGTAAATGCACATGTTCTGTGGGTTTCAGGATATCTGCTTTTATAAATGAAATGGCGGCTTTTAATTTATGAGCATTTTGTTGTGCAATATTCAGCGCATCCTGACTAATGTCGCAAGCATAAACGGTACTTTGTGGGAGCTTTGTTTTTAATATAATTGGTATGCAACCGCTGCCCGTACCAATGTCCAGAATAGTCGGTTTGGACAATGCCTTTGCATCGCGGATAATCCAATGTACGAGTTCCTCTGTTTCAGGCCGGGGGATTAAAACGTTTTTATCCACGTAGAAAGGCGCATCATAAAACCATGCTTCTTTCAGTATATATTGAATCGGTTCGTTTTGCAGCAACCGTTTTTCAATCATGATGAAAGCGTTTTGTTTATCGGCATCCCAGCCAAAATACCTG
Organism: Niabella sp.; assembly: GCA_047601605.1. Classification (GTDB taxonomy): domain Bacteria; phylum Bacteroidota; class Bacteroidia; order Chitinophagales; family Chitinophagaceae; genus Niabella. The sequence continues at coordinate 196,749 of JASGIU010000003.1, read as the reverse complement.
TTTGCCGATTGCCGCAGGTTGATGCCCGTAAGATGTTCGATAATGAGCAACAAAATATTACGAGCCTCTTCGCGTGGATAGATGCCTGTTAATTTTTCGATGAATGGCGTTTCAATTTCTTTTAAATACATGGGGCAAACTTAATTCATTTATTTTTGCGCACATGGAACTGTCGAGGGATAATTATTACATGGCCCGTTGCCTGCAACTGGCGCGCTTGGGTGCGGGTCGTGTAGCACCTAATCCGATGGTGGGGGCAGTGTTGGTGCATGATGACGTAATTATCGGGGAAGGTTATCATCAAAAATATGGTGAAGCACATGCCGAAGTGAATTGTATCAACGAAGCATTGCAAAACAACCCGGACAAGATTTCCAAATCTACATTATATGTGTCCCTTGAGCCATGTGCGCATTATGGCAAGACACCGCCTTGCGCGGATTTAATTATCAGCCATAAAATTCCCAAAGTGGTAGTGGGTTGTCGGGATAGTTTTAAGGAAGTGGACGGCAGAGGCATAGCGAAGTTGCGCGAAGCGGGCATTGAGGTAGTCGAAAATATATTAGAAGATGAATGTATTGACCTGAACAAACAATTTTTTACTTTTCATGAATATAGCAGGCCATACGTCATACTCAAATGGGCGCAAACGCAGGATGGTTTTATCGCCACCGACCACAATGATGGTCGGCTGATGATTAGCGGTGAATATACCAATCGGTTGGTGCATAAATGGCGAAGCGAAAATCCCTCTATTTTAGTGGGGAGCAATACCGTGGTGTTGGATAACCCGCTGCTCGATAACAGGTATTGGTTTGGACAGACACCGCTCAAATTGGTGCTGGATACGAGCTTCAGGTTATTGGGCAATTTCAGGATTTTTTATCATGGCGCGGATGTATGGGTGTTCAATACCGCAACGGCCGGACGGGAAGAGGGCATCAAATATTTTCAGGTGAGCAAAGAAAATGTGCTGCATGATATGTTGTCCCAACTTCATGCCCAAAACATACAAAGTGTTTTCGTGGAAGGGGGCAAGACCGTTTTGCAATCTTTTATTGACGTAGGACTTTGGGATGAGGCAAGGGTTATCACCAATACGACATTATGCGTAGGGCAGGGGTTGAATGCCCCGGTTATGAAAGACTCGGCCGCATTGCGTTCAGGGTTTGTCGGTAATGATTATATTTCTTTTTTTAAAAACAAAAACAACGCTTTTATCCGCGCATGAGCGATTCTGATTTTTTTCATACGATAGATACAACAGGTACGGCAGAGTTTAAGGACAGGGGCAGCAGGTTTCTGGCGTTGGCCTATCCGTTAAAAGACGTGAATCGTTTTAAGGAAATACTGGCATCTGTTAAAAAAGAACATCCGAAGGCAAATCATCATTGTTTTGCTTATCGGTTGAATGATGTACAGCAAAGTTTTCGCGTAAGCGATGATGGCGAACCTTCCGGCACGGCAGGCAGACCGATATTAGGGCAAATTGACAGCAAGCAGGTAACGGATGTGCTGGTTGTTGTCGTCCGGTATTTTGGCGGCACTTTGTTGGGGGTGCCAGGATTGATAAATGCTTACAAAACGGCCGCTTCTATGGTGTTGCAGGTTACGCCCTTAGTTCGCAAACCAGTTATGGTTAATTATCACCTGCAATTTGACTATACTATTATGAACGATGTGATGATGGCGGTGAAGCAAACGGATTGTGAGGTGATACGCCAGGAGCTGCAATTGTTCTGCGTCCTCGACATCGGTATTCCTAAACACCGTTTGCACGAAGCGCTGATGAAACTTGAGAATATTCGGGGATTAGATGTAAGAAGGATGCCCTGAGAATATTTATAAATGGGTTTTTATCATTCTCAGCATCGCTTTTTCTTTCATGTATTCGGTGCTTTGCCATTGCAGTTTTCCTTTTTTATAGATTTGAATGCGCGGGTAGGTGCTTACCTGTAATTCTTTCGATACTGTTTTGTGCTTACTCATATCCAATCTGACAATCGTCATTTTGCCGTCGCTCTCTTTTTCTGCTTTTCTTAGGTATTCCTCTATTTTCGGAGCTGGCTTACAAACCGGGTGGTAAAATTTCACAACTACTTTGTCGTTCAAAGCTGTCAGCCGTTTAAATTCTTCAACGGTCAACTCGTTGTTCACAGAACCTTTTACGTCAACAAGCGGTTTATTGTCTGCTTGCCAGTTCAGCAAGCCACCGTTTATTTCTACAGTATTGTAACCCGCTTTATTCAATAGTGCGGCTGCCCTGGCACTTCGCTTACCACTTTGGCAGTATAAGTAAATTGTTTTGTCGTTCGATAGCTTGCTGACTTCTTCCGTAAAATTTTTAGTGCTGTCCATTACATTTACATTAACCGCGTTCGCCAAATGGCTTTTTGCAAATTCTGTTGGAGAGCGCACGTCCAATAAAAAGACAGCAGGGCTTACGCTTTTGGCAAACTCCTCCGGTGAGAGCAATACTTTTTCCTGTGCGAAAGAAGTGTTTATGATTAGTATGCCAAAGATGAATAAGTATACGCTTCTAAATCTTAAACCTTTCATTTATTATATTTTTATTATCGGGGTATTATGAACATGTGTCTTCCCTGCATGATCGGGAAATGACTTGAAGATATTCAAAGTGTTAAATATTTGCTGTGATATTTCAGGTTTGTAAGCCCGATTATTTCGCAATCCATTTCAGGCAGACGGGCTTGCCCACCAGAATACGTTTGCCCGTGTCGGTCAGTAGCCCGGTTTTTGTGTTTCTTTTGAACACAACAATGTCGTGCGTGTTTTGATTAGCTGCCAGCAAAAAATTCCCCGACGGGTCTATAGAAAAATTGCGCGGGTTCTTGCCTTGAGTGGACACGGCGGAGAGGAACTTTAATTTCCCGCATTTCTTCACTTTAAAGATTTGTATGGAGTTGTCGCCCCTTTGCGATATGTACAGGAATTTGCCCTCCGGTGACAAATGAATATCGGCGCCTGCTGCTTTGGGCTTTTCCGCATCCGGTATGGCGTTGATGGATTGTATCTGTTTTAAGTTTCCCTTGTGTTGTTTAAATGCCAATACATTACCACTCATTTCTTCTATCAGATAAGCCCTTTTGCTATTGTCTGAAAAAACAATATGCCTTGGGCCGCCACCTTCCGTTACTTTAGCGAATGATACGGCGGCTTCGTTGAGTTTGCCACTTTTTGCATCAAAGGGATAAATAAAAACTTTGTCCAATCCCAAATCATTCACATAAAGATTTTTATTATCCTTACTGATAACCGTGCAATGCACGTGGGGTGCTTCCTGTCTTTCTTTGTTGGGGCCGCTGCCGGAGTGTTTGATGTCCTGCAGGCAAGTACCAACGCTGCCGTCTGCCAATACAGGATAAACGGTTACTTCACCGCTTGAATAGTTTCCAACAAAAATCGTTTTGCCGGTTTGGTCAAGCGTAATATAGCACGGGGCATCGCCGGCTTTTTGTTTGTTACCGATAGGTGTGAGTTTTCCGGAAGCTTTGTCAAACGAAAAAGCCGATACTTGTCCGGGGGCGGTTTCGTTGACGGCGTAAACATATTTTTCGTTGCGACTGATGGCAAGATATGACGGCTCTGTTGCCTTTACGTGACTGACAGGAGCCGCATCGCCGGTGCGCATGTCAAAATCATAGACATAAATACCCTCGCTGTTACTATTACTGGTATAAGTACCGATAATCAGATATGATTTTTGAGCCAGTGCAATAACACTGCACAGAAGGGCAAAAAAGAGAAACAGATTTCTTTTTAACATGGTCTTTATGTATTTCTTTGAATAAGGGCGATAAAAGTACAAAACGAAAACCAAAACGGTATGGATTATTGTGTGGTTGGCGTGCAGGACTGGCTGCTGCGGGGCTGGGCGAGGAAAAGGCCGGACTAAAAATTTATATTTTTTGGCTATAAAGTGCTACATTTGCAGCCCGAAATACATTTTACCGGATGTGGTGAAATTGGTAGACACGTCAAACTTAGGATCTGATGCCGCAAGGTGTGGGGGTTCGAGTCCCTTCATCCGGACTTTTTAGAAGTATAAGGTTTAGGTCGTGAGGCTTAAGCCTTATCATTTATAAATCATCATCATGGCTACGATAACAAAAGAAAGTATAGCTCCGCTTCATGAAAAGGTAAGTTTAACGCTCGAAACCGCAGATTATCTGCCTTCTTTTGAAAGCGCATTAAAAGATTATAGTAAAAGGGCAAACCTGCCCGGTTTCCGTCCCGGTAAAGTGCCGATGGGCATGGTAAAGAAAATGTACGGTGCTTCTGTTTTTGCAGATGAGGTGCTGCGCACGGTAGATAAGGAATTGTTCAACTGGTTGGGAAAAGAAAAAGTGGATATTTTCGCACAGCCCGTTCCGGTTACAAACGATGTTCCCGAGATGGACTATAAAGCACCATCAGCCTACACATTTGATTTTGAGATTGGCCTGAAACCCGCCTTTGAACTGGCCGATTTGGCTACAGCCCCTATCAAGGCTTATAACGTGGAAGTAACTGAAGAAATGGTGAACGAGGAAGTGGATAGGTTGCAGAACCGTTATGGCAATATGGTAGATAAAGATGTGGTAGAAGGCGACGAAGATGTGTTGAACGTGAAGTTTGTGGAAGTGGACGAGGCCGGCAATAAAATAGAAGGCGGTATCGAAAAGGATAACTCGCTTTTGGTGAAATATTTTGCGGAATCTGTGCGTAAGGAGTTTATTGGCAAAAAAGCAGAAGACTCCGTTGTAGTGAAATTGGGGAATGCTTTTGAAGAAAAAGAATTAGATTTCATTGCAAAGGACTTAGGTCTTGATCCGGCAGATGAAGCGACAAAGGATAAATCTTTCAAGGTTGAAATCACCAAGGTAGGAAAACTTGAAAAAAGGGAATTGAACGAAGAGTTCTTCACGCAAATGTATCCCACGGGTGATGTGAAGACAGAGGCGGATTTCAGGACGAAGATTTATGACGAAATCTATCAATATTGGGCAAATCAAAGCCGCAGTCAGATACAGGATCAGATTTTTCACTCGCTGGTAGATAATACGAAAATTGATTTTCCCGAAGCTTTTCTAAAAAAATGGCTGGTATTGCAAAACAGCCGTGAGCAGGACGGGCAACAACCTAAGAGCGAGGCGCAGATAGAGGAGGAGATGCCAACCTTCCTGAACCAACTGAAATGGACACTGATTAATGAAAAGATAACCAAGGAACAGGATATTCAGGTGCAGCCCGATGAGATAAGAGAGTTTGCCAAACAACAACTCTTCAACTACATGGGCGGCAATGCCCCGATGGTGGAAGAACAGCCCTGGGTACTGGATTATGTGAACCGCATGATGAAGGACAGGAAGTTTGTTGAAGACAGTTTCACACGCCTTCAGTCTGAAAAAGTGTTTGAGTGGGCAGAGAAGCAGATTAAGCCTGTTTCAACTCCTGTCAGTGCGGAAGACTTTACCAAGATGGTAGACGAACATCACCATCATCATCACGCGCATTAATTTTCTGGAAGATAATTTGTAGAGGGGCTATCCGTTAGGATAGCCCCTCTTTTTATGAGGTAAGATCAAAATGTCAAAGCGAAGGAGGATTGTGCTAATCTTATTAAATAATATTCAAATTATCACAAACCTATGTCAAAAAATAGTATTGATAATTTAATCCGGAAATCTTCAACGAAGCATTGCAGATATGCTTGTACTTCACGCGTGGTAGAGGGGTTGCTATCAAAAAAGATGGGGGGAAGAACAGTTTTTTAATCCATACAATATATTATTTATAAAAATATTTATTATAATTTAATAATATTATCATATTTATATAAAATATTTAGCATTTTTATACCGATTTAAAAAATTATTTTTATTATTTGTCTGTTTTTTATAAATTGCATTAGTATAATAAATATATTGATATTTTTATAATATAAATTCAACAAATAAAAACTACCAATTATGCACATGACAAAAAAGCTGGCAATCGCGCCATTTCTACTGCTTGTCCTCGTTACCGTTTTGGCTCTTGTTTTTGGTAAAACCGGGCCTATCCCCCAGCATGAAGGGCTTGACTCGGGTGATATAGCCTGGATGCTTACTTCATCGGCACTGGTTCTCCTCATGACACCGGGGCTCGCATTTTTCTACGGTGGGATGGTGAAAAAGAAAAATGTGATTTCCACGATGCTGCAAAGTTTTATCTGTATGGCCATCGTGTCTATTCTTTGGGTTGTTTTTGCTTTCAGTTTGGCCTTTGGGGAATCTGTGGGCGGCATTTTTGGTAATCCTAAGACTTTCTTCATGATGAACGGCGTGCTGGAGGGTGCTCCCTGGAAAGCCGCACCTACTGTTCCTTTAGTGGTATTTGCTTTTTTTCAGTTGAAGTTCGCCATCATTACACCGGCGCTCATCACGGGCGCGTTTGCAGAGCGTATTCGCTTTACTTCATACCTGTTATTCATCTGTCTGTTCATAGTCTTCATTTATTGCCCGTTGGCACATGCCACCTGGCATCCCGACGGCATCCTGGCGCAATTGGGTGTACTGGATTTTGCAGGAGGTACGGTGGTGCACATGAGCGCGGGTATTGCGGCATTGGCAAGTGCCATTTACCTGAAAGGGCGCAATGAGCAGGAGCATAAACCAGCTCGTATCACGTATGTGATATTGGGTACGGGATTACTATGGTTTGGATGGTTTGGTTTCAACGGCGGTTCAGCAACAGGGGCTAACCCGTTGGCTGCCTCTGCTTTTGCCACCACGGCGATTGCCTGCGCTGCGGCTGCTTTTGCATGGGTGATATTTGATGCGGTGAAAGGTAAAAAACCTTCTGCAATGGGGGCTTGTATAGGTGCTGTTGTTGGGCTGGTGGCAATTACGCCTGCGGCTGGCTTTGTAAACATCCCGCATTCTTTGGTGATAGGCGTGGTTGCTGCAGTTATAAGCAATGTGGTGGCCGAATGGAGGTCTAAGAGTTCGATTGATGATACACTGGACGTATTCCCCTGCCACGGTGTGGGCGGTATGGTCGGTATGATTTTGACAGGCGTTTTTGCCAGTTCTGTTATTAATTCTGCTGTGACCAACGAAGGCCTTTTCTTTGGTCAGACGAAGCTTTTCTTAATTCATCTGGGCGCATTGGTGGGCGTGTTCGTATTTGTATTTGTGATGTCGTTCATCCTGTTAAAAGTGACCGATATGATTACCCCGCTCCGCGTGAACGAGCAAGAGGAGGCCGAAGGTCTCGACCTTAGCCAGCATGGAGAATCTTTATAAATACTGACTGTTTAATAGATAGTAGGGTCGGTCTTTATGTTCGCGAACATAAAGACCGACCCTTATAATATTGTAAAGCTGCTAATCTATTATTTGGTTCTGCAGCAGGTTCTCAAAAACATCCCGCTTGCGGATGAGCTTGGCCTGACCATTTTCGACCATTACCTCGGCGGGCTTGAAACGTGAGTTGTAGTTTGACGACATCTCAAAACCATAGGCTCCGGCATTGTAAAAAACGAGCAGGTCTCCTTCGTGTATTTCGGGGAGAAAGCGATTCCATGCGAATGTGTCCGTTTCGCAGATATTTCCGACGATGGAATACTCTTTTTCTGTCCCGTCTGGGTTGCTCAGGTTTCCGATGCGATGATAGGCGTCGTAAAACATCGGCCTGATAAGATGGTTAAACCCGCTGTTGATGCCCACGAAGGTGGTCGCGGAAGTTTCTTTCAGTACATTTACGGATGCGATAAAATAACCGCATTCGCTGACCAAAAACTTACCGGGTTCAAACCATATCTCCAAATGTTCCGTGAGCGGATTGCCGTGAAAAGTATCGAGTACCTTTTGCGCCAGTTCATCAATGTTTATAGAGGGGTCATCGTCTTTGTATGCCACTTTAAAACCCCCGCCAAGGTCAATGGACTTGAGATGCGGGAATTGCGGCACGATATCAAACAATATTTCAATGCCTTTAAGAAAAACCTCTGCATCTTTAATATCGCTGCCCGTGTGGATGTGCAGGTTGGTAATGTGCAGGTCGTAAGCATCACTGATGGCTTTTAGTTTGTCCAGATCTTCAACAGGGATGCCAAACTTGCTTTTATAATGTCCGGTAGAAATTTTCAGATTGCCTCCCGCCATGATATTGGGGCGCAAGCGAACACCTACGGGATAAGTATTCCCGAACTTTTTTCCGAATTTTTCCAGATTGGACAGACTGTCAATATTGATGATAACGCCGAGTGATTGCGCTTCGGCTATTTCCTCAAAGCTGATACTGTTGCTGGTGTATAATACCTTGGAAGGCTCGAAACCTGCGTGCAGTGCGAGTTTTACCTCGTTGATGGAACTACAGTCAACATGGCAACCGAGGTTATTCACATATTTGAGGATGTTTATATTCGTCAAAGCCTTGCACGCATAAAAGAAGCGTACTTTGTTGCTGTTAAAAGCGGTTGTAAGCCTTTTGTATTGGATGGCGATTTTGTCTGCGTTGTAAACGTATAGCGGTGTGTCGTATTCTCTTGCTATGTTTAATAATTGTTCGCGGGTCAATTGTTCCGTCATATGTTGGTCTTTATTCGTTGTCCTTGCTTTCCTCCTCGTTTGTTTCTTCGCTATCAGGAACTTCATTCTTGGTATCCTCTTCGGGTTCATCCGTATTTTGTGCGGGGGATTCTACCAGTTCCCCCGTTTCGGTTACCTCCAGCGGTATGGCTTCGATGTTCTCCGAACTGGTTTGTTCCTGTGCGGACGCCTCGGAGGGTTCGCGGTTTACCAATGTAGGTTCTACCAATTGCTCGGCAAGCACTTCTTTTATCTTGGGCAGGTCGTCAGACGAGTTGATGCCAAAATAATCCATAAAAGATTTTGAAGTGGCATAAACCAACGGATGCCCGGGCAACTGTTCATTACGCCCACTGATGATGATGAGTTCTTTTTCCAGCAATTTTTGCACGGCATAATCCGCGCTCACGCCACGGATGGTTTCTATTTCTCCTTTGGTGACGGGTTGCTTGTAGGCGATGATGGCCAGTGTTTCCAACGCGGCGGCAGACAGGCGTTTCATAAATTTATCGCCGTTGAGCTGTGCCACGGTCTTGTGAAAATCCTGCTTGGTAAGGAATTGCCAGCCGCCTCCGCTTTCGCGCACTTCAAAGGGATAAAAATCCGAGCGGTACTTTTCCACGATGCCTTGCAGGGCTGCCTCCACCTGGTCTAAAGGAATCTTGTCCTCCATAAAGCCAAAGGCGCTGTTGAGCAAATCGGTCATGTCAAGCATGGTCAACGGCTTGTCGCTTGCAAATATCAAGGCCTCTATGTGCGGGATGAGTCCGGTAATTTCCATAAGACACAAATATGATTTTGTCTTGTTGTGTAAAAAATTAAACAACAGGCATACAGCCTGTCGTGATGAATTGGATGCCATTGGCACAACTGCTGAACGGAGCGTCGCAACACCGATGCTGTATATCCTGCAGTTGACCCGATAAAAATCTTTTATCCTTGCAAAGCTGCAGCTCCGCTCACGATTTCGGTAAGCTCTGTGGTAATGGCCGCCTGCCTTGCGCGGTTGTAGGACAACTTGAGGTTGCGCAGGATTTCGTTGGCATTGTCGCTGGCCTTGTCCATCGAGGTCATGCGGGCTCCGTGCTCGGATGCGTTGGAATCCAATATCACTTTGTAGAGTTGAGTATTGAGGATGCGCGGCATCAGCTCGGCAACCAGTTCGTCCTTGTTCGGGTCAAAGATGAAATCGGCCTTGGAGCCACCCGCTGCTTTTTCGGATTTGGGAATGGGCAGAAAGCGCTCTACGGTGAACAATTGGGTCACTGCATTTTTGAAACGGCTGTAAACGATTTCTACCACGTCGTACTGTTTGTCAAGAAACATCTGCATGATGGCACGGGAGGCTTGCTCCACGTTTTCAAACCTCAGGTCGTGGAAAATGTCGCGATAAGTCGAATCTGTTTTATAGCCGTTTTTGGCAAAGTGTTCGTAGCCTTTTTTACCGATGCCCATGATGTGCACGTTGCCCTTGGTATATTGCTCGGCGTATTTTTCCTGAATAGTAGCCTTTGTCAGTTTGATGATGTTCGTGTTAAACGCGCCGGCCAATCCGCGGTCGCTCGTTACCACCACTATCAGCACTTTTTCCACCGGACGTTCCTCTGCCAACGGCAATGAGGCACCGCCCTCGCTGTTGCTGACGATGTTGCTGAGCATTTCCTGCAGTTTCTGTGCATAGGGCCTCATTTGCAGGATAGAATCCTGTGCCCGGCGGAACTTGGCAGCGCTCACCATTTTCATGGCTTTGGTGATTTGCTGCATACTTTGGACGGAACTGATGCGGTTGCGTACTTCTTTTAACTGGCCTGCCATTCTATCTTATATTTTAATCTTTTTACTGGGTAGGGCGCGCACGGACAAGACTTTTTTATTGACCCGGCTGTTGTGCTACTATCAGCTTCGTTGCGTCGCACACTTCATCGTCCCGGTTATAAATCAGCTTTCTTGCGGGGTGCTTCCCCGTTTGCGAACGAGCACGATTATCCCGTGCACATTTCAGTGCGCAAAAGTAAGCCCAAAACGCTAAATATGAGCAGGCAGGGCATAAAAAGATACAGATGTGGAAAAACACGCAAAACAGCCTGTTTTGGGGGTGTCATTCTTAAATCACAGACCATCCTTCGCCTCAATGTTGTCCACCCTTATAAAGACGGGCTTTTCGGATACCGAGATGTACACTTTGCCATCCTTGATAGTGGTAGGCTGGTCTTCGCCATCAGTGCTGCCGGCAAGCATTTCGATTAATTCGGCCTTCGTCGCCGTGGAGCTTAGGGAAATGGGCACGTTATCGGCAGTTTTGTTCACGCTTGTCTTGAACCATACGGCATAAACACCTTTATTGCTACGGATATCCTTGAATTTATAGACTAACAAATCGGGATTGTCTGTTTTTTGTTCGCCGATGAAACGCATGTCCTTTAATGTATTTTTTAATGTAGCAACATAGTACCATGATTTCTTAGGCGAAAAATCTCCCTTTTTCCCGATTAGCCCTGATGAGGCAAACCAAGTCGGGTCGTTCGGATCTCCATCGCGGAGTACAAACATTTGAGCCCGATCAATGCCCGCGGCTGCAAAGGCCAGATATGCCCTTACCAGCCAAAAGCCCTGTATTTCCTGTAAATCATAGGTGCCTATCTTAGGAACGGATAGGGGGGATTGGGGATTAGTGTCCCATCCGAATTCCGATATCCATACTTCTACCCCAGGAAGGTTCTGGTTACGGTACGATACGATTTGGGCAGCCTTTTCCTTGAAGCGCGCAGCTTCCGGGCTTATGGCCGGCCCTCCGCCTTGCCAACTGTTTCCGTCTTTCCAGGCATAAACGTGGAAATTAATAACATCGCATGCAAATCTCTTGTCTTTTCGATTTGCCTCGAACCAAGTTTTCATGCGTTTCACATAATCAAGGTTCATTTCTACCAACCCGCCCATCACATATTTAATATCAGGGTCTGCGTTTTTAGCTCCGAAAGTACCTTTGCCACCGGTTAGTGTATTGCAATGGCCGTCATAATCGGCACTTGCCATGGCGGCATATTCTTCAGGCGAAAATTCTGCATTGGGACCTTCCCAAGATTTGTCCTGTTCGTTCCAATCCTCAATATATTTTATCAGATTAAGCCCGCTTTTGGTGGGTTGTCCATTTGCAAGAGTGAGTTTTTGTACATCAACTTTTTTGGAACCATAACGGGCTACAAATTGAAACAAGTGATGTGCTTTGGCGTGGTATGATTGGGGGTCGCGCGAACTTAATCCAGGGGCATCAACAGGTTTGTCGTTAGATTTAAAGTTGTTGGAAGCGTTAAGCCATGCAGTTGCACCTTGTATGCAGGGCGATACCTTTAATCCTGCTTTGACAACAGAAGCATAATAATCATCAAAGCTCCATCCAGGGGCACTCGGCGCCCATGCTATTTTGTTGTTGGGATAGCCGGGGTAGGCATCCCAGTTGCCTTCGTCCCATCCCCAGTTGTGATATTCCCGTAGGAAGCCTACAGCTTTTGCTTTGTCAATGGGGTCGTCAACAAAGGAATTAGCTCCTATAAATTCATCCATTGTAATAGGATTTGCAGGGTCTATCACTTTGCCTAATGTGTCTGTGCGTACAGGTGGGGTGTCTATTTTTACTTCTTTTTCACCATCAGTCTTGCAGGAGCAAAGTGTTAAAAACAGCATGGCAAGACACAGGTTGTTTGCGATAGAGAAAATAGGAGAGATAATGTGTTTTTTCATTTTTGTTCAAACTCTTGTTTCGGAAAAAAGATGTTGTGGGGTCACTTATCAAACAGTGGCTTGTTTGCAAGGTACAGAATAATTGTGAATAAATTAATGGGGAAAATGCCTGTACCAGGTAAATTAATTGTCCGTCTCGGTCGTTTCTTTTTCCTTTACTACAACGAGGTTTTCGAGTTCCACCTGCATGGGCAACAATCCTATTTTCACCTTGGCGCGTTTTCCGCTTATTTCGAGCACTTCGCCCACCTGATGGTTTCGTTTCATCTTCACTTTGTCGCCCACTTTAATTTCGCCGCCTACTTCACTGTATTTGGATTCGATTTTTTTCTGCATTTTGCTCACTGTCTTTTTCTCGTTGCGGTTAAAGAGCAGTGCTTCAATGTGCCGGATGACTTTTTTCTTGTCCTCTTCCTTACGCCATTCTACCGTTATTTGCTTGAGCTTTCGCTCCATATCTTTGAGAAAAGCGATGCGCTGCTCCGATATTTTGTTCTGCTCGCGCAGGACAGCTACCTGCTGGCGATGGCGTTCCTTGTCCATCACCTGCTGCATTTCTTTTTGTAGGCGTTCGTTTTCCTTCAATAGTTTTTGAAGCTCTTTGTCTTTTTGGGCTATATCGCGCAAGTCCTGTTCGGTGCGGTTGAGCAATTTGTCCAATCGGTATTGGTCTTCTTCCACCAGACTGCGTGCCCTGTCTATCAGACGTTTGTCAAGCCCAATTCTTTCCGCGATGGAGAAGGTGTAAGAACTGCCGGGTTTGCCCACAATCAGTTGGTATTGGGGCGCTAATTTTTTTTCATCAAAAGCCATAGCGCCGTTCACGATGCCGGGTGTCCTGCCCGCCATGATTTTAAGGTTGAGATAGTGCGTGGTTACTACGCCGAACGAGTGTTTTTTGACCAGTTCCTGCAAAATAACCTCGGCAAAAGCCCCGCCTAAATTAGGGTCACTACCGCTGCCCAACTCGTCAATGAAGAAAAGTGTTTTGCCGTTGGCATGTTCCATGAAATGCTTCATGTGAATGAGGTGGCTGCTGTAGGTGCTTAGTTCAAACTCCAGGCTCTGTGTGTCGCCGATATGTATCATCAACTGTTTGAAAATGCCAAATTCGCTGGAAGGGTGAACGGGCACCAACAGCCCGCTTTGTACCATCATTTGCAACAGGCCGATGGTTTTCATGGTGACGGTCTTGCCACCGGCGTTCGGCCCGCTGATGACCAGTATGCGCCGCTGGCTGTCCAGCGTGATGCTGACGGGTATGGTTGGTTTCTGGCTTTGCTTGTTATACAAGTATAGCAAAGGGTGAAAAGCCTGCACCAAATGTACATGCGCCTTGTCGAAAACCACGGGGAACTCCCCGTTGACATCTATCGCGAAGCGCGCCTTAGCCGTGATGAAATCAAATTCTCCCAGGATATTGTGATATATCGTGAGCAAATCGGCATGTTTGGAAAGCCTTGCCGTTAATTTCCGCAGGATGCGGTAAATTTCTTTTCGTTCCTGATTTTCGAGGTCGCTTACCTCGTTGTTCAGGTGCATGGTTTCTTCCGGTTCTATGAAAGTTGTTTTGCGGCTATCACTTTCGCCGTGCAGCACGCCTTTTACCATGCGTTTGTGTTCGGCAAACACGGCCAACACCCTTCTGCCGTTGAGAAAACTTTCTTCTATTTCTGCCAGATAGCCCTGTTTGTTCAGCTTGGAAACGATCCGTTCAAACACGCGCCTGAGTTCGCCGCGCTTGCGGAAAAGGCTTATGCGGATTTCCTTAAGTTCGGGCGAAGCGCTGTCCTTTATCTGTCCATCGGGCTCAATCACTTCGTCAATGAGCTCGATGATGGTCTTTTCGTAATAAGTATGCTTGATGATGCCTGCTAAGGCGGGGTAGGCCAATTTGCGTTCTTCGTTAAACCACCTGAAAATCTTTTCCATACTTTCCGCCAATTTGCGGATTTGCAATAACTGGTCGCCTTGTAACATGGCTCCGGGGATGCCCAAGAGCTTTAATTCCTTTCCCAAATTCAGCACATAGTCGTTGGGGAAATAGATTGCATTCTGTAAAAGTTGCTTAAACTCGTGCGATTGGCGCAGCTCGTTCTCCACAAAGTCTATGCGCGTGTGGATGCGTAGTTCGCCAGCCTTTTGCTTGGCATAATCCGTTTGACAATGTGCGGTCAGCAGGTTTTTTACCTTGTCAAATTCAAGTTGTATATAGGCCGATTCGGGATATAGCTTCATAATTAAAAACGTGTGCAAAGTTAGTTAAATCCCGGGGAGAATGAATTGGTAATAGATATTTGTACGCAGTTTATCAGAAACGCATAGATTTCCGTCTGTCATCCGCAATGATTAATCAATACTCGGCTTTTATGCCAAGAACACTATTTCGGTTATCTTTGCGGCACTTTGAAATAAAACAGAAAAATGAGCATACAGCATTTATCAGAACAGGAACAGATAAGAAGGGGAAAATTACAGAAATTACAGGCCGCGGGCATAGACCCATATCCGGCGGCACTTTATCCGGTTAGCCATTATTCGGCAGATATCAAGGAGCAGTTTTCTGAAGAGAACAAAGACGCTTTTGCACAGGTGTGTGTGGCCGGCCGCGTGATGAGCATCAACGATAAGGGTAAGGTGTTTTTTATTAAGATACAGGACAAAAAAGGACTGATTCAGTTATATGTAAAGCGCGATGAACTTTGCTCTGGTGAGGATAAATCCTTTTGGGATACGGTGGTAAAGCAGGGACTCGACCTTGGCGATTTTATAGGCGTGACGGGATTTGTGTTTGTTACCAAAACAGGGGAAACCTCTGTTCATGTGCTCTCGCTAACCTTACTGGCCAAATCGCTCAAACCGTTGCCGGTGGTAAAGCGTGACGAGCAAGGAAATGCGTTCGACGAAGTAACAGACCCCGAGTTCCGGTATCGTCAGCGTTATGCCGATATGGTCATCAACCCGGCGGTGCGCGAAACTTTTGTGAAACGCACGAAACTGATAAATTCTATTCGTGAATTTTTAAACGCGAACGGTGCGCTGGAAGTAGATACGCCCGTGTTGCAGGCCATTCCCGGTGGTGCGGCAGCCCGGCCTTTCGTGACGCATCACAATGCGCTCGATGTGCCTTTTTATCTGCGCATTGCGAACGAACTTTATCTGAAAAGGCTTGTCGTTGGCGGTTTTGACTGGGTGTACGAGTTCAGCCGTAACTTTCGTAACGAAGGCATGGATCGCACGCATAATCCCGAGTTTACTGTACTGGAATTTTATGTGGCTTACAAGGATTATTTCTGGATGATGGAAACGACGGAACAACTGTTGGAAAAAGCCGCGATGGACGTATGCGGTACAACAGAAGTGACGACGGGCAATCAGACGATTTCTTTCAAGGCTCCTTACAAACGGATTTCTATTTACGATGCCATCAAGGAACATACAGGATTTGATGTGAATGGAATGGATGAAGCTGGTCTGCGCGAGGTATGCGGAAAATTGGATATTCACGTGGACAATACGATGGGCAAAGGAAAACTGGTAGATGCCATCTTTGGGGAGAAATGTGAATCGCACTATGTGCAACCCACTTTCATCATAGATTATCCGGTTGAAATGAGCCCGCTTACCAAAAAGCACCGTTCAAAACCCGGATTGGTAGAGCGTTTTGAGCTGATGGTCAATGGTAAGGAGATCGCGAACGCCTATTCTGAGTTAAATGACCCGATTGAACAAAGGGAACGTTTCGAAGAGCAGGTTCGCCTGATGCAGCGCGGTGATGAAGAGGCCATGTATATTGATTATGACTTCCTGCGCGCGTTGGAATATGGTATGCCGCCCACATCGGGTATCGGTTTTGGGATAGACAGGCTGTGTATGCTGCTCACCAACCAGCCGTCCATTCAGGATGTGCTGTTCTTTCCGCAAATGCGGCCGGAAAAAATTGATTAACAATCGGATTTTATATAAAATACCAAGCAGGCTAAATGCCTGCTTTTTTGTTTTCCGTTATCACTATTGTTCTTCCGTAAAAAAACACAAAACTTGCCAGAGATAGTCGAAGGAATTGACAGGGTTGCTGGATTTTATATGCCTGCATTGTTAAAGGTTTTTCCGAAATATTCTAAAGGCTTTAACATTTGCGAAACATATAATGCTAACATATTCTCCTAATTTAGGGTCATGTTTAGGCTGCTTATATTCCTGTGTTTGCTCATTAGTACATCGGCCACCGGTCAGATAAGGGATTTTATTTCGGTGAAAAAGAAAAACGGTGTGACCGTAAAGAATTTTTATGTGGGTAATCAGATTATTTTTTCTACCCACTCGGGACAGCGTATTATAGACGGGCCGATTGATAAAATGACCAATGACAGTGTGTTTATCCGGTTTTATAATGTTGTTACATACCCTACCGTGATAGGCACAAGGATTTATGATACGTTAAGTACGCATGTTTTGCCCTATTACTATAAGGATATCAAAACGATATATTCAAACCTGGGAGGCAACAAGGGGCGTTTGATGCCGATTACTTTAACTTTTGCACAGAGGGCTGGTCTTGGTTACATCGTGCTGAACCTCATCAACAGTGCCGTTTCGGGCGAATCTGTTACCGAATCAAGGAACTTGCGAAATCTGGGTATTGCTGCCGGTGTGACGGCTGCGGCTTATTATCTAAAAGGGCGCCGTGAAGGGCGACCCGAGAAAGTTTTTTCGCGCCGGTACAGGGTCGTGTATGTAAAAATGCAGGAATAGCGGCTAAGGTGTTTCCAGTTTGTTTAACAAGCCCATCGGCCTGATGCGCACGCCCACATTGTAGGGTGTCATGTCAAGCCCCCTGCTGTACATGCTTTTGAAGGCATAGGAACCATAAAGCGTGATAACACCTAAAGTAATATCACCGACATAAGACAATTTCCAATGATTCAGGTCAAAATCATCACGTGCCTTTTGTTTTCCCTCGTCAGATGTTTTGACCTTGTTGCGCGAACCCGTTAAATATCCTGCACTAACGCCCGCGCTGACCGAAAAGTTATACAATCGGTTTGGCGTAAGGTTAAAATTTAACAGTACGGGAACAGTCAGATAATCCGTTGCTAATTTGTTCTTCCTGTACTTACGTGTAACCGACTCGTCTAAACTCACTACGGGTGCATCGGCCAAATCGGGGGCTTCGGCATCATAGCGAATCGGTTGTTTGTAACGATAATTATTAAATTCCCAACCGAGGGAATATTTCAGGTACATGATGTCCCCGATAAGCGACATTTTTTGAGAGACCAGCCACAGGTTTACATTGCGTGATTTGAACGGCCTTATCTCAAACCAATTTTCATTGCTGCCCGGTGCATAGGCTTGTGCCGCATCGCTTGTGTAGTCGGTGGCATCTTTAAAACCCGAAAAACCTAAATCAAGCGTCAGATATTCAGTTGTGACTTTTTTGGGTGTAATCATGGTATTGAATTTCTTGAACAACGTGCGCTTCGGCTCGCTGTAAACGGTATCATTATTATCACGGATAACCACCACGCCGCCTATTTCCAGCGTATCCGGCGGCGGTACGACCTGTGCCTGCAACAATTCCACACCTGATATAAATACAATCAATGCACAAAAGAATATTTTCATAAAGTACGTTTAAAAAGCAAATGTAAGTAAATGGAGAATTAATGATAAACAGTGAATGGCAATTCATAAATGCCTGAAGCATTAACAAACTGCCATTCGCAATGATATTTATTTTGATTCGGTTAATCCATTTCTGCCTTGCCCACCTGTTTTAGCGTGGTCAGGTCGTAAATCAATATTTCATGCTTGTCTTTCTTGTCGCGTTTGTTATTGTTGTTTGTGTCGTAATATCCTGTAATGACAATCCTCCCGGTTTGTTTATTAACGAGCCATTGACCAGCGAAAAATTTATTGTCTGTCAACTGGGTTTTTTCTTTTCCGTCCGTTGACAGAACAATAATTTGTATCGGGTCTTCCCAGTCAATACCTTTTTTGCCGTTCAGGTCAAAGGTCTTTGCTGCAACAATGATTTTATTTATGCCCAGGTTGTCAATTTTTACCTGTTCCAGTTTATCAATGTGCGCATCGCTTGGAAAGTCGAGCTGGTTAGCTTGCCCAGTATTCGTATTGATGAACAAAAGATGCCTGCTTTGGGTTTGCAGCTTTCCCCAATGCTCCACGGAGGCAATTACATATTCCGTTCCGGTAATTTCTGTCAACTTATTAAAGGCAACGTAATCGTATTTGTCTTGCGCGTGGGAATTTAGTGTCAGTGTCGCTAATACAAGCATTAAAAAATATTTCATCCCTTTATTTTTTTAAGTACTGAATATTTCACTTAAAACCTGATACCCACCGTGTACGGGGTCATGTCCAGCCCGTTCTTGTACATGCTTTTGACAGCGTAAGAGCCGTAGAGACTGAAAAAGCCCAGATTCAGTTCGCCCACATAAGAAAGTTTCCAGGGGTTCAGCCCAAAGCCGCTGCGGGTCTTTTCTTTCCCTTCGTCGGAAGTGATGGTTTTGTTCCGGGAACTGTATAAATACCCTACACTTACGCCCGCGCTAAAGCCTAACTCTTTTGTGGTTCTGACGGATACTGTTTTACCTCTTTTGATAACCGTCTTCTTTTCAGGTAGAAAATTAACGTTCAGCATTACCGGTACAGTAAGGTAATCAGCTGCCAGCTTATTTTTTTCATAATGACGGCCAGCAGTGTTGTCCCAAAATACATAACCGGGCGAACTTGCGGCGGTTATGTCACTTTTGTTTCTGTAACGTATCGGGCTTTCATAGCGGTAGTTGTTCAGTTCAAGGCCCAGGGCTGTTTTAAGGTTCAGCGTATTATTAATTAAATTAATTTTTGAGCCTACCAGCCAAATATTCACGTTGACGGACTTGCCGTTCCGCAGGCCAAACCAGCTCTCGTCACTACCGGGTGCATAAGCCTGTGCGGCTGCACTGGTATAATCCGTGTTGTCCGTAAAGTTTGAAAATCCTAAGTCCACGCCATTAAACCATGAAACATTTGCCTTCTTTTTGGGCGTTTCAACTTTTATCCATTTTTCGTTTTTATTGTCCACGATAACGGTGGTATTATCTTTTTGCGTGATGACCTTGACCCGTACTTCCGTTGTATCCGTTTTTTGGGCAAAAGCTATTCCGGGCAGCGTTAAAAAAGCTGCAACGATTATTTTCTTTATCATAATAATGGTTATTTATTTATGTTTATTGCAAATCCTGCCACCTGTATATTTTCACCGTCGGCAGATAATATGTCCAATGTGCGTTCCTTTATTTTCCGGGAAAGATTGGCAAGGAAATCCTTACGGTTCTTGACCGGAGTTACATCTGGCGGCGTTTCTGAAATACTTTCAGCAACGGCAGTGGGAACTTTTTTTTGCTGCGGAACGATGACTTCCACGTCCGGTACTGCGGTTATTACAGCTATGTCCTGCCGGGAAGATATGCTTATCGGTACGGGTTGCACAGCCTTGATTTGTGGTGTGCTTTCCTGAATATGCTCAATTTCCGCAGGAGCCTGCTCCTTGCGGGCTACGGTTTGTTTGCCTGCAACAACAACAGGGCGCGTTGCTTTTTCTGATACTGTATTTTGCTCTGTTTTTTCAAGCGGAACACTTGCTATGTTTTGAACTGTTGTTTCTTTTACGGATTGTTGCGTAGTTGTTTGCTGATGGGACTGCTGTTCTGTATCCGTCGGGTTCATGGCGATGTTGGCCTTTTCAACAGGCTGTCTTAATAACAAGAACCATGCACCGGCAACGATGACAGCTATGGCGGCCGCGCTCATCATAAACTTTGGGAGCAGGGATACCACACGGGTGTGTTTGTATAACTTTTCCTTATGCGGAAAAACGATTTTCCGATCCGGCTCGCTATATGTCTTGCGCAAAAGAGCCAGTCGCTGCGCCAGTTGCGGGTCATTGTTGGATTGGATGCGGGCAGCATCTTCTTGGGTCAGTTCATTATCCAAAAATAATATAAGCTGTTCATCGCTGAGGTCTTCCGTGGTTTTCAGCAATTTATTTTTATCCATGAAAACAACGGGTTCGTCCTCGTGGCAAACGGTCTGCAACAATAGGTCAAGTTCTTTGCACAAATGTGGATGGTTTGCGGCAAATGCTTCTACCTGCTGCATCTGAGCGGGTGAAAGTTCTCCGTCCACGTACAAGAGGAACCAACTTTCATAGTTGTCCATATTTATTTTCTCCTGACGTATCATGTTATCACGTTTTCCATTTTAACGATATAAGCCCTTAGCTGCAAACGTGCCCGGTGCAGATATACTTTTACCTGACTGGCGTTCAAGCCCGTAATCTCGCTGATTTCCTCGTAACTGTACCCTTCATAATCTTTCAGCAAAACCAACGAGCGTTTTGTGTCGTCCAGCGTGTTCAGGGCTGTAGTCAGCACACTTCTCAAATGATTGCCTTTCGGGATGTCCGCTTTGTCAAACGCGGACATTTCCTCGTGGTAAACCGTTCGCTTACGGCTACGGATGAAATCAATCATTTTCCGATAGGCGATGGTGAACAACAAAGACTTCACATTGTCCGTGACCACTTTAGCGCGCTGTTCCCAAAGCGTTTCAAACGCTGTTTGCACCACGTCCTGCGCATCGGCTTCATGTCGCAGGTTCTTGAGCACAAACCGATACACATTGTCAGCATAATCATTCACACATTTATTGTACTCAATCTCGGTCATAAACAGGCTTTTATCCGCATATTTTATAGTAATACGGACGAGCGTTCCGAAAAGTTACAGCATCGGAAATCTTTTTTATTTTTTTATTGTCCCGGCGACAGTGCTTCTATCAACGTCCTTGCGACGCTCCGTTCAACTATAGTGCTGCTATCGGGCTATGCGCGGCAGGCAATCAGTATAATTATTGGTTATTGAGAAATCAGTCTTTGGTGCGCGTGTTCTGACTTATCAGCCAACCCTTGCGCTGTAACTGGTTTTTGCGAACGGCCTTTTGCTCGCGTTTGAACTTTTGCTTATCGTAAGGTTTATCCAGCATCTTGCTCAAATCGGGCTTACCGGCATCCACCCAGGCGGTGTACCAAAAATCGGCCAGTGCTTCGGAAGCCCTTATCATCTGTGCGTTGATAGAGCCTTTCAGTGCCTTGTCATATTCCGCCGCAAATGCGGGCGTATAGAACCTTCTGTTCTTTCCCCAGCGTACCTCCCAGTGATATTTGTCAGAATCGGTAAAGTTTTTGGAAACTTCTTTTTCCTGTTTGAACATTTCGCCTAACAGGCTGTGCGTATGTTCCAAGATGGCCCACGCGGCATCGCTCACGGAGGGGAGGTATTTGGCTTTATGTTTTGTTTTGACGGAATATTTATCCAGAACGGTTTCCGGCACGGTGGTTTCCCAAAGGTCGTGCAGACCTTGTTGCCCTGTAAGCTGGCCGTCATAATTGATAGACGTGTGCAACGGCACATGTGCATCACCTATATAATGTCCCAAATCGGTCGCATAAAAAATAATGCTGTCTTTGTTACTGCTGCGGAAGGCGTTGACCAGTTTTTGCTGTGTGGTAACAAGAGTGTAAGGCAACGTGCCATATTTTCTCAGCGTATCGGCAGAATATTTTGCCACGGCCTCGTTCCAATCGTGTGGTACGGCCTTGAAAGGGTCGCTGCCATAATATTCCATGTCCATGAAATGCTTATTGCCCTCGGTCGGGTCGGTAAAACGGCGTTGGTCGGGCCTCGGCGCATTGCCCACGAGGGAATCCATATTGGTAAAAAAGAAAGGCTGCATGGCCTTGGGTAATTGATAAATCGCCAATTGGTTGATTGTTTTATGCACCAAAAAACCCCAGCCGCCTCCGATAATGAAAATAACGGCCAATACAGAAAACAATTTTGCTTTGCTACGCATGATAAAAAATTTGCGCAAAGATGCGCTAAAAAGAGAAATGAACCGGTTTTTGGACTGTGACAATTTTATTAAATCCCACAGGTTGTGCGAAAAATGTTAGTGCGCCCGTGTACGATTTTTTGTAAATTTGCGACTTATTTTTTACAAGTTTACAACCCCGCAATATAATGATACATTTCTTCGAGAATCCCCGGCACACGGTTTATGGTGTACAGGCAAAAGGCGCTCTTTCTTCAGACGACATTTCAAAGCTTAACTGGCTGTTTGGCAACGCCCAAAAGCTTAGTGAAACGACTTTAGCACGCGATTACGTGGGGCCGCGAGCCGCTATGGTTACGCCTTGGAGTACCAATGCTGTTGAAATTACCCAAAACATGGGCATTTCAGGTATTATCCGCATCGAAGAGTTTCGGCCTGTGCCTGCCGATTTCAACGATTTTGACCCGATGATTTCGCAGAAGTACAACGCGCTGACGCAGGATATCTACACCATCCACATCACGCCGGAACCGACAGTAGAAATTGACGACATTGAGGCGTATAATAAAAGCGAGGGCTTGTCCCTGAATCCGGAAGAAGTGGCGTACCTCAATAATCTTTCCGAAAAGATTGGGCGAAAACTTACCGACTCCGAAGTGTTCGCCTTTTCACAGGCCAACTCAGAGCATTGCCGCCACAAAATTTTCAATGGTATTTTTGTAATTGACGGGGAAGAAAAGTCTACCTCTTTATTCAAACTGATTAAAAAAACATCAGAAGCCAATCCTAATGAAATCATTTCGGCCTATAAAGACAACGTGGCGTTTATAAAAGGCCCGAAAGTGACACAGTTCGCTCCTAAATCTGCGGACAAGCCGGATTTTTACGAAGAAAAAGAATTTGAATCTGTTCTTTCCTTAAAAGCAGAAACGCATAATTTCCCTACAACGGTAGAACCTTTTGCCGGGGCAGCAACAGGTTCGGGCGGGGAAATACGCGACCGTTTGGCCGGGGGGCAGGGCGCATTACCTTTGGCCGGGACTGCCATTTATATGACGGCATACTCGCGGTTGTCGGCGGACAGGCCATGGGAAAAAGCGATGGAAGAACGTCCTTGGTTGTATCAAACACCTGTAGATATTTTAATCAAAGCCTCCAACGGTGCCTCGGATTTTGGTAACAAGTTCGGGCAACCGTTGATTACGGGGTCTTTGTTCACCTTTGAACATGAGGAAAACGGTCGGAAATTAAGCTACGACAAAGTTATCATGCAGGCCGGAGGCGTGGGATACGGCAAGGCAGACCAATCTAAAAAACATACGCCGCAAACTGGCGACAAGATTGTGATATTGGGCGGGGAAAATTATAGAATCGGGATGGGCGGCGCTGCCGTATCCTCTGCGGATACCGGGGCTTTTGGTTCAGGCATCGAACTGAACGCCGTTCAACGTTCCAATCCCGAGATGCAAAAGCGTGCCGCCAATGCCATTCGTGGCTTAGTGGAATCTGATAACAATCCCATCGTTTCCATTCACGACCACGGCGCAGGCGGCCACCTGAACTGTTTGTCCGAATTAGTGGAAGATATTGGGGGAGTGATTGATTTGGACAAGTTGCCCATCGGCGACCCGACCCTTTCTGCCAAAGAAATTATCGGCAACGAATCGCAGGAGAGAATGGGCTTGGTTATTGGCGAAAAAGATATACAAACCTTGCAAACGATAGCAGAACGCGAGCGAGCTCCCATGTACACCGTGGGTGATGTGACGGGCGACCATCGTTTTACATTCGTGTCTTCCTCAACGGGCGAAAAGCCTATGGATTTTGCATTGGAAGACTTTTTTGGTTCTTCCCCCAAAACGATTATGCGCGACAGCACGATAGTGAGAGAGTATGATAAACTTTCTTATGATGTAAAAAATATTCCGGTTTATCTGCAACAGGTGCTGCAATTGGAAGCGGTGGCGTGTAAAGACTGGTTGACAAATAAGGTAGACCGTTGTGTAGGCGGACGTGTAGCCAAGCAGCAATGCGTGGGCGCTTTGCAACTGCCGTTGAATAACGTGGGCGTGATGGCGTTGGATTATAAGTTTGATGAAGGCATCGCCACTACGGTAGGGCATTCGCCGCTGACGGCATTGGTAGACCCGGGAGCGGGTTCTAAAAACGCCGTTGGAGAGGCATTATCCAATCTTGTTTTTGCTCCGATTAAGGAAGGTTTAAAAGGTGTTTCGTTGTCGGCTAACTGGATGTGGGCTTGTAATAATGAAGGAGAGGATGCGCGCCTCTACGAGGCGGTGCAAGTGTGTTCGGATTTTGCTATTGAGTTAGGAATCAATATCCCAACGGGCAAGGACTCTTTGTCCATGAAGCAAAAATATCCCGGAGGAAAGGATGTCATTGCACCGGGAACGGTGATTATTTCCGCAGCCGGGAACTGTACCAATATCCGTAAAGTTATCGAGCCCGTTTTGCAGAAAAACGCCGGGTCGGTTTATTATATCAATTTATCAAAAGATACATTCAAGTTAGGCGGTTCTTCTTTTGCCCAAATCATCAATAAAATAGGAAAAGAAGTGCCGACGATCCGGGATGCTGCGTATTTCCGTAAAGCATTCAACGCGGTGCAGGATGCTATCCGTCAGGAATTGATTGCGGCCGGGCATGATGTGGGTTCCGGCGGACTGGTTACCACATTGCTGGAAATGTGTTTTGCCGATGTAAACCTTGCTGCAAACTATGATTTGTCCGGCTTGGGCGAAGCCGATACCGTAAAAGCATTGTTCAATGAAAATATAGCGTTGGTCTTACAAGCCAGTGATGATGCGGCTTTTGAAACGATGATGAACAATGCAGGGATTGACGTGGTGAAAATCGGGACGGTGATAGAAGGCAATGAAGTGTCTGTGAAAAACAATGCAGACAGTTTTGTTTTCAATGTGCCTGATATGAGAGACGTGTGGTACAAAACATCTTTCCTGTTGGATGATAAACAAACGAAAAACGGGTTGGCCAAAGTACGGTTTGACAATTACAAGCACCAACCGTTGCAATATATATTCCCCGAACATTTTGACGGAAAGATTGCGCAACCATCCTTGCCGAAAAGGCAACGCCCCAAGGCAGCCGTGCTTCGCGAAAAAGGCTCCAACTCAGAGCGCGAAATGGCGAATGCTTTGTATTTAGCGGGTTTTGATGTGAAGGATGTGCACATGACGGATTTGATTTCCGGTCGCGAAACGTTGGAGGAGATTCAGTTTGTCGGGGCCGTGGGCGGTTTTTCCAATTCGGATGTGCTGGGTTCTGCCAAAGGTTGGGCAGGCGCGTTTCTTTATAACGAAAAAGCAAAAAAGGCACTGGATGATTTCTTTGCACGGCCTGATACCATGTCCGTGGGCATCTGCAACGGTTGCCAGCTTTTTATGGAACTGGAACTGATTAACCCCGAACATGAAGAACACGGCAAAATGCACCATAATGACTCTCACAAACACGAATCGAATTTTTCTTCGGTGATGGTGCAGGAAAATAATTCTATCATGCTGAAAACCCTTGCCGGAACTACATTGGGCGTTTGGATTTCGCATGGGGAAGGGAAATTCCATTTGCCATACACTGAGGACAAATACAATATCGTGGCCAAGTATGCTTATGAAGGCTATCCGCATAATCCCAACGGCTCTGATTTCAACACGGCGATGATGTGCGATGCCACCGGCCGTCATTTGGTGACCATGCCGCATATCGAGCGCTCTATCTTTCAGTGGAACTGGGCATATTACCCTGCCGGGAGAAAGGACGAAGTGACCCCTTGGTTAGAGGCTTTTGTAAATGCAAGGGTTTGGTGCGAGGCGCACCCAAAAACTAACTAATCCCCGTGATCACGCCGTCGTCGCTGATTTCCATATTTACGGCGGCGGGCACGGCGGGCAATCCCGGCATACGCATGATTTCTCCCAGGATGGGTATGATAAAACCTGCCCCTGCAGCAAACTCAAACTGGCGCACCCTGATGTCAAAATCCCTTGGCCTGCCGATGGCGGTTTCATCGTCCGACAGTGATTTTTGTGTCTTGGCCATGCAAATCGGTATTTTGTCAATACCTAAATCATATATGGTTTTTAGGTCGTTCAATGCCTGTGCGGTGTACTGTACCTCTTTGGCACCGTAAATTTCTTTGGCAATGATCTTTATTTTTTCCTCCACGGGAAGGTTCACATCATAAAGCGGGGTAAAGGGATTGTTTGCCTGTTCGATGTTATCAACCACGGCTCGGGCTAAGTCTGCCGTGCCTTCGCCGCCGTGCAAAAATTCTTTTGCAATCACGGCCTTCACGCCTAATTTGGTACAGGCTTCCTGCACGAAGGTGATTTCTTCTTCCGTATCGCCAACAAAATGATTAATGGCCACCACAGGGGTGAACCCGTATTTTTTGATATTCTCGATATGTTTTTCTAAGTTCTCGATTCCTTTTTTAACCAGTTCCAGATTCGGTTCTAAATATGTTTTTTTCTGCGCACCGCCATGATAACGCAGCGCCTTGATAGTGGCGACAATCACCACTGCATGAGGGTGCATATCACCGTAGTGGCATTTGATGCCCATAAATTTCTCCGCTCCCAAATCCGCGCCAAACCCGGCTTCCGTTACCACATAATCAGAAAGAGATAACGCCATTTTGGTGGCAATAATAGAGTTGCTGCCTTGTGCGATATTGGCGAACGGCCCGCCGTGCAGCAGTGCTGGCGTGCCTTCCAGTGTTTGTACCAGATTCGGCATTAGTGCGTCTTTCAGTAAAATCGCCATGGCGTGCTGTGCCTTTAAGTCCCTTGCAAAAACGGGTTTCTTGTCAAAAGTATAACCCACGAAAATATTGCCGAGCCGCTCTTTTAAATCTTTCAGGTTTTTCGCCAGGCATATAATGGCCATGATTTCGCTGGCCGGGGTGATGTTGAAGCCGTCTTCACGCAGCATACCGTTGGCCGCCCCGCCAAGGCCGATAATAATTTTGCGGAGCGCCCTGTCGTTCATATCTATGACCCTTTTCCAGACAACGGTGCGCGGGTCAATGTTCAGCGAATTTTTTTTGGATTGCAGGTTGTTGTCAATCATCGCGCTCAAAAGGTTGTTCGCTTTTTCTATGGCTGCAAAATCCCCGGTAAAATGCAGGTTGATGCTCACCATCGGGATGACCTGTGCATAACCGCCGCCTGCCGCGCCGCCCTTTACACCGAATACAGGCCCGAGCGATGGCTCGCGAAGCGCGAGCATGGCTTTTTTGCCTATTTTGTTCAACCCATCGGCCAATCCTACGGAAACGGTGGTCTTTCCCTCGCCCGCGGGGGTAGGGTTAATGGCCGTCACCAAAATCAATTTGGCTTTTTTCGCTTTTTCTTCGTCAATATACTTCAACGGGATCTTGGCGATAAACTTTCCAAAATAATGAAGGTCGTCGTTGGATACTTTTATTTTTTCTGCAATGTCTTTAATCCTTTGTATGGGCGCTGTTTCAGCGATTTCCAAATCTGTCGGGATGTGCATATACGTTATTTTATCATGTTTGGCAAAGAATCTTTTTTATCGGGCAACTAAATGTTGCCGCGTAATTAACTTGCAAGTATCCGTAATATATTTCATATAATAAAAAGAAAAATAAAATCAGCACGGAACGGAGAGCGTAGCCGAAAGGGTTAAAAGAAATGGAGCTACGATAATCCTCTATTCATAGATTTTCACTTGTAAATCCATCCATAAATTAAATCAACCCGTATATTTGTTATCTCACCACAAACATTTTCTATGGCTTTATTAGCGGTTCAAAACCTGAAAAAATATTTTGCCACCCAAAAGGCGGTGGACGATGTGAGCCTTTCCATCGAACAGGGGCAGATTTTTGGTTTGCTTGGGCCTAACGGTGCGGGCAAGACCACGCTCATCCGCATGATCACGGGTATTTTTTATCCCGATGAGGGAAATATTATTTTTGACGGGCGGCCTTTTTCCGCAGACAGGGATATTCCGTATATCGGTTATATGCCGGAAGAAAGGGGGTTGTACAAGAAAATGAAAATCGGTGAACAGGCGCTTTATCTGGCACAGCTAAAAGGTTTGTCAAAACGTGACGCTACCTATAAAATCAAGGATTGGTTTTCAAAATTTAACATGGATAGCTGGTGGGGCAAAAAGGTAGAAGACCTTTCAAAGGGGATGCAGCAAAAACTGCAATTCGTGACCACTGTGCTGCACAATCCCAAGCTGATTATTTTGGACGAACCTTTCAGCGGGCTTGACCCCGTGAACAGTAACCTGATTAAGGACGAGATTTACAGACTGGCGCAAAATGGCGCCACCATTATATTCAGCACGCATCGCATGGAGCAGGTTGAGGAGATATGCGACCATATCGTACTTATAAATAAAGGCCAAAAAATATTGGACGGAACGGTGCAACAGGTGAAGCAGGATTTTAAGGAAAATCTTTACAAGGTTAGCTTTGTGAGTGATATGCCTGCTTTGGAACTGGACAATGATTTCTTTAAAATCAAGCATATTGGCGAGAAGAGCTTAATCATTCAGCGTAGCGAAACGTATACTAACAACGATGTGATACAATTCTTTCTCAGCCGTGGGTTCGAGATAGAATCCTTCAACGAAATATTGCCTTCGCTCAATGATATTTTTATCAGGCAGGTGGAAGGGACACCGCTGTCCCGCCAGTTTCAAAACATGGCATAGTTTTCACTTATTTATGAAAATTTAATTATCCGTTCATGAACAAAACGACATTGATTATACAGAGGGAATACCTTACAAGGGTGCGTAAGAGAAGCTTTATCATTACCACGCTGTTGTTCCCACTTTTATACGTTGCACTGATATTTGGCACGGCGTATATCGGGGAGAAATCCCAGACAAAGCTCAAGATAGCCGTTTTGGATTCTTCCGGTAAGTTTTCCGAACAAAAAATAAATGCGGCCAATGCCTCCGATGCAAACAGTGTGCTGGTGCTGACCAAGGAGCATCCGGATTCTTTATCTGCCAACTTTGAAAAAGAGGGGTATGATGGGTATGTCATTATCCCGTCCAATACATTGATTACACATTCTCCTAAGGTAAAAGTTATGTCAAACCGCACGCTGGGCAGCGTGTCGGCTGTGGAATCCAAATTGAACAATATTTGGAACGATATTAAATATGAAGACCTGGGCATTGACAATGAAAAGCGCGAACTGCTCAATGACAGCCGCGTGATGGTTGCTTCCGAAAACATGAAAGACAAAAGCTCCGATGCGGGGATTGCTTCTGTTATTGGTTATGTGGCCGGGTTCCTGATATATTTCATCTTGCTGATATATGGCTCTCAGGTGATGATGGGCGTCATGGAAGAAAAAACAAACCGCATCGCAGAAATTATGGTATCCTCTGTAAGACCTTTCCAGCTCATGCTTGGAAAGATTATAGGTATTGCCTTGGTGGCGCTTACGCAGTTCCTGCTTTGGATAGCGTTTGTATTTATTATTTATAACGTAACAAAAGGTGGCAGTGCAGGTAACAGTGACCTTGCAGGGGTAGTTGGAGGGATTCAACAAGTGTTCTCCGGTGTGAACATGCCGTTGGTGCTATCCCTCTTTGCATTTTATTTTTTGGGTGGCTTCTTCTTTTACTCCTCATTGTATGCCGCTATTGGCAGTGCGGTAAACGAGGACATGCGCGAGGCGCAATCGCTCAGTTTCCCGGTGACGATGATAGTTATTTTTGCCATTTTCATGCTCACTGTGGCGGTACGCGACCCTGATGGACAAATCGCGGTTTGGGGCAGCATCATACCTTTTACTTCCCCGATTGTCATGATGGCGCGTGTTCCCTTTGGTGTGCCGGGTACGGTGCCGTGGTGGCAACTTGCTGTGAGCATGGTCGCATTGGTAGCGGGCTTTTTATTCATGGTTTGGTTTGCGGGAAAGATTTACCGCACCGGCATCCTGATGTATGGCAAAAAACCAAGTTGGAAGGAAATGATGAAATGGGCGTTCAGAAGATAGGTCATAATTTAGATTTGAAGTAGAAGGGTATAACGTAATATTTCGATTAACTAAAAAAGATAATCATGCAAAAACTTATTTTCTTAGCCATATTGTCGTCGCTGAGTGTGGGCGTATGGGCGCAGCAATTGAAATCGGTTGCCTATAACGACGGAACGCAGAAACTCAATGGGCTGATAACGTCAAATGCCGGTAAAAAACTTCCCGGCGTGCTGATTCTTCCGGCATGGAAGGGTATTGATGATGAAGCAAAGACCGCAGCGCTGGAGCTGCAAAAACAAGGGTATATTGCTTTTATCGCTGATATTTATGGCGAAGGGAACATCCCTGTCGATAATGCCGCGGCGGCAAAAGTCGCGGGCTTTTACAAAACGGATTATGCCGCTTATCAAAAACGCATCCGTCTTGCCTTGGAGCAACTGAAAAAAGCCGGGGCCACGGCCGATAAAATCGCTGTCATCGGATATTGTTTTGGCGGCACGGGCGCGCTGGAAGCGGCAAGGGCAAACCTGCCTGTGGCAGGTGTCGTCAGCATTCACGGTGGGTTGGGAAAAGATGCCAGCCGCCCCAACGAAAAATTAAACGCCAAAATACTGATTGAGAATCCTGCGGAAGACGGTGGCGTGACTCCTGAAATTTTGCAAAAACTTATCACCGAGATGAACGAAGGCAGCGCGGACTGGCAAATCATTACTTATGCCAATAGTAAGCACACTTTTACCGACCCGAAGTCCGCGGACTACAACGAAATCATGGCCAAAAGAGCCTGGCAGCACACAGTTTTGTTTTTGAAAGAAGTTTTGAAATAATTCTTTATGAAATAAAAGCTTGTCCACAACTGATTAATCAAAGCTTTCTATAATGCCCGTATCGGCACCTTCAAAAAAACCGATAATCTTGGCTATGACTTCTTCCACCAATGCGTCGGGACAGGAGGCACCGCTTGTCATGAGTATCTTGACGGGGCGTTTGTCGGGCAAATAGCCGTTGGTCAACCGTTCTTCTTTTTGATGGAAACTGTAATGCAGGATTTCTTCCCGGCTTAAAATCTTGCCCGCATTTTCGATAAAATAAGTGGGCAGTTTTTCTTCGCACAATTCCACCAAATGAGACGTGTTGGAAGAGTTGTAGCCGCCTATGACGATGGCCAGGTCAGCATCAGTGCTGCCCAACATAGAGGCTACGGCAGTTTGATTATCGTTGGTGGCATAGCACAGCGTGTCGCGCGTGTCGGCAAAACGTTCGCCCACATTGCCTTGGTCTAATTTATAGTAATTGACCATTATATTTTTCAGATAATCAGCAATGGACTGCGTATCACTTGCCAGCATGGTGGTTTGGTTCACCACGCCGATGCGTTGCAGGTCTTTGGTCACGTCAAATCCCGGACTGTACTGGTGCTTAAACTCGATGTAAAAATCGGCGGCAGGTTTGTTTCCCGTAATATATTTGGCCAGTTCGATGGTTTGCGCCATGTCCTTTACCACCACGGCAGGGGCGTTGGATGCGGCGTGAGAAAAGGTTGCGCGCGTTTCCTCGTGCGAGGGTTTGCCGTGTATGACGATGGTATAATCTTTTTTCGCGATGGCCGCGCTGCGGTTCCATACTTTTTCCACGAAGGGGCAGGTGGTGTTATATTTTTCCGTGGGGATACCAATCTGTTGCAGCCTTTCTTCAATTTGCAGTGTAGTGCCAAAGGCGGGTATCAGCACGATGTCCTGTGCGGTAAGTTCTTCAAAAGGAACCAAACTCTTGCCCTTTGTGTCCTGCAGGAAGTTGACGCCGTGGACTTTCAGGTCTGCATTTACCTGCGGATTGTGTATCATTTCGCTGAGCAGGAAAATGCGTTTGCCGGGGTTTTCCTCCACCGTTTTAAAAGCAATTTCGATGGCGTTTTCCACCCCGTAGCAGAAGCCAAAATGCCGCGCCAGATAGATTACGACAGGACCGAAATCCAGCAGGGTGGGGCTGAAGTCTTTTTTCAGCTTATCTGCTTCCTTTCGTTTCTTTTTGATGGCGGAAATAAGTTTGCTCCTGTAAAAAACGGGTACCTCGAACTGCTTCATACTGCAAAGATAACGCAGGCCGGGGATTTAGCAGTAATGCGGACAAGATGGCTTTAATCAACTTTTAACGCACAGCGGATGTGGATGCTTGGGCGGTTTAGGTTATTTTTGCAAATTGTCATCAAAAATGGGCTATCATATCATTAAATAATAAATAGCATGAAAAGATTACAATATGTTTCGATAGGCTTGATATTCTTTGTTCTTGCTGCGTGTAATGAACCTGCAGGCAAAGAAGGGAATGCAAATGCAGAAACCGCTTCTTCGGTAAAAAACATCAGTTATTCGATAATAAAAACGTATCCGCATGACACGGCTTCCTTTACGCAGGGACTGGTCGTGTATAAAGGTGATTTGTACGAAGGCACGGGCGGCAGCAAGGGAAACGAGGTGAGCAGCCAGTTTTCCAGGCTGATGAGAGTAGACTTAAAAACCGGCAAAGCCATGAAGGATATAAAACTTGACCATGAATATTTCGGGGAGGGCGTTACCGTGCTGCATGATACGGTGTATCAACTGACCTGGAAAAACAAAGTGGTATTTGTTTACACCCTGCCTGATTTGAAAAAGGTGAAAGAGTTCCCTATCAATACGGACGGATGGGGCATCACGACGGACGGCAAGGAGTTGATTGTGAGCGATGGTTCCAGCAACCTGTATTATTACGAGCCGGGTTCTTTCAAACTGTTGCGCACACAGTCCGTCATGGTGGATAACGAATATCTTAGCGACATCAACGAACTGGAATATATCAATGGTTATGTGTATGCCAACCAGTGGCAACGTCCGTATATTTTCAAGATAGACCCTTCGAGCGGTTTTGTGGTGGGGCGCATTGACCTGACACAGGCATGGGAACGCGTAAAAAATATTGACCCGTTGGCAGATGTGCCCAACGGTATCGCATATGATAACGATACCAAGAAAATATATATCACGGGCAAGAAATGGCCGGAACTTTACGAAGTTCAGTTTGGGGAGTAAACACCTGATTTACCAAAATATTTTCCTATTTTGCTACTAAAACTGATTCTATGCGCAGGGAACTAACCTCATGGCATAGCCCTTCCGTGGGCAAGGATATGCCGATTGTAACGTATGGTCACTATGGCTTTGCATTGTTGCTGGTGCCAACCGCCGGTGCCGATTTTTTGGAATATGAGCGGTTTAAACTAATCGACAGTATCGCCCCGTTTATAAATGACGGCAAGGTCAAGGTGTTTTCTGTGAACAGTGTGAACAACGATAGCTGGATGGACAAAAATATGGCACCTTGGGAAAGCAGCTATCGCCATGCCCGCTGGAACGATTATATTTATGAAGAGGTTGTTCCTTTTATCCGTCATGCGTGCAGCCCGGACACGCCGATCATCATCTGCGGTGCTTCGTTTGGCGCACTGCACAGCATGAACCTTTTTCTTAAACGCCCGGATCTGCTTAATGGCGTCATTGCGATGAGCGGCGTTTATGACCTTACTTATTATTCCGACGGTTATATGGACGACAACGTGTATTTCAACAGCCCCGTGCATTATATGCCCAACCTTTCCGACCACGGTATATTAGAAAATATCCGGCGCAGCGGTCACATCCATATCCTTACTGGCGGCGGCCCTTATGAAGACCCGCGGGCGGGCGGCGAGTTTGCCAAAATACTTTATAACAAAGGCATCCCTTATGAGTTTGACAACTGGGGCGAAAATTATAAGCATGACTGGTACACGTGGCTGGAAATGCTGCCGCATTATCTGCGCACCAGGTTCTAAAGACGCTGGCTGATTAGCCGATTAGATTTCATTGATTGATTGTGTATCGCTTAGATTTTCTTTCAGGAGTGCAGAGAAGTCGCTTCCTTCAATCATGCGGGCACCCATGCTTTCGAGGTATGCCGAATGCACCTGACAATCTACCAACACGGGATTTGTCTGCTGGATATATTTGGTAAATGCATAGCGGGAGGCATTGCTGACAAGGCTGAACATGCTTTCTCCAAAGAATACCTTTCCCATCCTGACGCCATACAGTCCGCCGACCAGCTCCCCGTTTTGCCATACTTCTGCACTATTGGCAAAGCCCATGCGATGCAAAGTGGTGTAGCTGTCAATAATAGCATCGTTAATCCACGTGCCTTGTTGTCCGTTGCGCGGCACATCCTTGCAATGCTGCATCACCTCCCTGAATGCTTTATTGATGCTAAATACAAAGGCGTCACGGCGGAGCAAGGGGCGAAGGGTTTTGCTTATCTTTAATTCATCGGGAAAAAGTACAAACCTCGGCGACGGACTCCACCAAAGAATGGGCGGTTTGTCGTACCATGGAAAAATTCCCAGGCGGTAAGCACACAGCAACCGTTCAGGAGACAGGTCGCCGCCAATCGCCAGCAGCCCGTCCGGTTCTGCCAAATGCGGTGGCGGAAAATTATGTGTATCGTCTAAGGCAAAAATCAAAGGAATATATAATTCTAAGAAGTTCCGTGTTTACTTCTGCTGTTTTTCAAGGCTTAACAGGAATATTTTTTAATCTATATTTTATGGAAGAGTTATTACAAAAAGAATTGAATAACGAAAAGATTATGACCCCGCCATTTCTTCTATCGTGGCGTTGATGCCCCTGTCGAGGATGGCTTCGCACATCGGTTTGAGGGTGTCATAGTCGCCTTCTTTAACGGCGTATTTGCCTTTAAAGTGAATAAGCAATGAGCATTGCTCGGCCTGTTCAAAGCTATGCCCGCAGACCTCCATCAGGGTTTCTATCACCCAGTCAAAAGTATTTACCTCATCGTTCCACACAATGAGTTGCCATGCGGGCGCGTGCAAAGTAAGGGTATCCAGGCTTTCGGATGATTGCGTACCAGTTTGAGTGTATGTAATCATTTGGCAAAGATACAAAATTTGATATGTTTGGGTAGAAGGAGGGAGGGGCAAAACATTTTTGCTGTCGGTTATAAGGCTCCACAGTGGCGAATCGCTATTGCCGATGTCCGTCCGGTGCTTTCCCAACAAAAAAGACGAGCCAAGTGGCTCGCCTTTTATCGATATTATTCCTTTCTTAATCTGCGTTTACGGCTGCGATGCCGGGAAGAACCTTGCCTTCGAAGAACTCAAGCATGGCACCACCACCGGTAGATACGTAGCTTACTTTGTCCTTGTAGCCAAATTTGTTCACGGCAGAAACGCTGTCGCCGCCGCCTACCAGAGAGAAGGCGCCGTTTTGTGTAGCTTCGGCAACGGCTTCTGCAATAGCCTTGGTGCCTGCCTGGAATTTTTCCATTTCAAACACGCCCATCGGGCCGTTCCACAAAATAGTCTTGGACGCTTTGATAACTGCTGCAAATTGCTTGCGCGCTTCTTCTGCCACGTCAAGACCCATCCAGCCATCGGGAATATTGTCGCTGGCGCACACTTTTGTATTGGCGTTGGCGTCGAATTTATCGGCAATTACGCTGTCCACGGGCAAGTGGATGTTCACGCCTTTTACTTTGGCTTTTTCCAGGATTTCTTTTGCGGTATCCAACCTTTCGGCCTCGCAAAGCGAAGATCCGATGTTGCCGCCCATTGCCTTGAAGAAAGTGTAGGCCATACCACCACCGATGATAATATCGGTTGCTTTCTCCATCAGGTTTTCAATAATGAGTATTTTGTCTGAAACCTTTGCGCCACCGAGGATGGCCGTAAAAGGTTTTTCGCTTTGGCTAAGCACTTTTTCCGCGCTGCTCACCTCGCCTTCCATCAACAGGCCAAACATCCTTTTATCCTTAGGGAAGAATTTGGCGATAACCGCCGTGGAAGCGTGTGCGCGGTGCGCGGTGCCAAAGGCATCGTTTACGTAAACATCACCCAGTTTGGATAATTTTTCCGCAAAGGCTTCGTCACCTTTTTCTTCTTCTTTGTAGAAGCGCAGGTTTTCCAGCAGCAGCACTTCACCGGGGCGCAGCATGTCGGCTGTCAGATAAGCTTGCTCGCCGATGCAGTCGTTGGCGAACAAAACGGTAACACCGCCCAGCAGTTCGCTGAGATGGCTAACAAGATGCTTTAAAGAGAATTTGTCCTCGGGGCCTGTCTTGGGGCGGCCAAGGTGTGACATGAGGATGACCTTGCCACCGTCGGCCAATATTTTTTTGATGGTGGGCACGGCAGCCTTCATGCGGGAGTCGGAAGTGATTTCCAGTTTGTCGTTCAGGGGAACGTTGAAGTCCACACGGATGAGGGCTTTTTGGTCTTTGAAATTATAATCGCTGAATTTTGACATTTTCCTAATGTTTTAAGGTGGAGAGGATTAGGTTTTGTGCGGTAGCAGTGGGCTGGCGGTAAAAGCCTGATGGGCTATATTCTACAGCCGAAGGGTGCGACGCAACCGGGATGCCATGAGCACTGCAGCCGACACCATAAAAACTATAAAGCGGAACAATAGGTGTCCCGCTTTACAGTTAAGATATATGAATTATTTGCTGATTAATTGCGCAAAATATTTCACGGTGCGAACGAGCTGTTGTGTGTAGCTCATTTCGTTGTCGTACCAAGATACGGTTTTAACCAATTGTTTATCGCCCACGGTCATGATTTTAGTTTGTGTGGCGTCGAACAAAGAGCCGTAGCTTGTGCCGATGATGTCGGAGCTTACGATTTCGTCTTCTGTGTAACCATAGCTTTCGTTGGCAGCGGCCTTCATGGCTGCGTTGATTTCTTCTACGGTAGTTGATTTTTTCAAAATCGTGGTCAACTCGGTAACAGAACCAGTGATGACGGGAACGCGTTGTGCGCTACCGTCCAGCTTGCCTTTCAGGTTGGGAAGAACCAAGCTGATTGCTTTTGCGGCACCGGTGCTGTTGGGAACGATGTTGGCAGCTGCTGCCCTTGCCCTTCTTAAATCACCTTTGGGGTGCGGTGCGTCCAAAGTGTTTTGGTCGTTTGTATAGGCGTGGATGGTGGTCATGATACCCATTTCGATACCGAATTCTTCGTCCAAAACCTTGGCCATAGGAGCCAGGCAGTTGGTGGTGCAAGATGCGGCGCAGATAATGGTTTCAGAACCATCGAGTATTTCGTGGTTTACGTTGAATACGATAGTTTTCAGGTCGCCAGTAGCGGGGGCGGAGATTACAACCCTTTTTGCGCCGGCGGCGAGGTGGGCTTCTGCTTTTGTTTTATCGGTAAAGAAACCTGTGCACTCCAATACCACGTCAACATCGTGCTCTTTCCAAGGAATCTGAGACGGGTCTTTTTGGGCATAGATTTTAATTTCGTCGCCCTCTACAGTGATAGAGTTGTCAGAATAAGTAACCTCTTTACCAAAAGGCCCTTGTGCAGAGTCATATTTCAAGAGATGGGCCAATACTTTCGGGCTTGTCAAATCGTTGATAGCTACAACGTCAATGCCTTCCTGGTTGTAAATCTGGCGGTAAGCCAGGCGTCCAATTCTACCGAAGCCGTTTATGGCAACTTTTACTTTACTCATGGTTTATACATTTTTAATTTAGTAAGAAACATTTTTGCGGCGTAAAGTTAGGCTATTTATCTACATGAATATGTTTATATAATTATGATTTTTGTCACATTTGCGCAGGTGTGCGCAAGTTTATTATTTTTTTTGTTGGATAAAAACAAACTCCTATCTTTGCACTCCCAAAAACGGGAAAGCCGCGTTGGTCAAGGGGTTAAGACGCATCCCTTTCACGGATGAATCACGGGTTCGATTCCCGTACGCGGTACAAGATTTTTTTTATATAGGGAAAATTGCAAAAGTTAGGCGGCAACTCTATTAAGAGTTGCCGTTTTTTATTAGCTCAAGCCTTTTCTTGGTCCTGATAAAAATGTCGTGAAAATATTTTTTATCGTTTAGCGCTTTGCTCTTGCGGTTGTTCGGTCTTAGAAATGGAGAAAATACATTTGGGTTTATTTAGGTATTTTTGAAAGAATGAGTTGTAGGGCGAAGTGATGTAAGGTTATGCTTTCTTGAGTAAATCCCAGGCAATGCCGCTAAAAAGACATCTAATATATATTGACGAAAAAGACGAAACAGACCGCATTGCTTCCTGGTTCTATCGTGGAGACAAATGTGTTGTCGTTTTTAGAAATGGGGAGAAGGAATATTCATACAATAGCGAAAGGATAAAAGTTGCTCAAACTGGGATAAGTGATAGTAAAGGGTATAGTGTTTTCAACTATCTGAAAAAAATCGCGGATACAGTTGGGTTAAAGACGGATGAGGGCGACAACATCCTTGCAAAAAGCTATCAGCGAATATCGTTTATTCCTCAAGATAGTATCCTTGCAAATTATCTGAACGGGACAATGCCTCAAGCCGATAGTGGTCATCATACCGATGAGATTTTTCCTTTTGGGTTCAACCTCAGCCAAAGGGATGCCGTATCAAAGGCTTTTTCTTCATCAATGAGCGTTATTGAAGGCCCTCCGGGAACAGGCAAGACGCAAACCATTTTAAACATCATTGCCAATGCCGTTATGAGGGGGCAAAGTGTTGCCGTCGTATCAAGCAATAATTCCGCTACCAAAAATGTTTACGAAAAACTTGAAAAAAACGGGATTGGGTTTATAGCTGCATTGCTGGGTAGTACCCAGAATAAAAAAGAATTTATAGATAGCCAAACGGAAATGCCCGATTTGTCGGCATTCAATTTGTCCGATCAGGAAGAAGCAAAAATCAAACAAGATGTCCAAATACTTTTTCAGCAACTTGCCGAATGTCTTCTCAAAAAGAACGAATTGGCCTTATTGAGACAAGAGCTTGACAATATAAGAACAGAGCATCTGTATTTTAAAAAAGCTTATGCAAACGAAATAGATACTTCTGTTTCGTTTGGTAAAAACTTAACCGCCGATGCGTGGCTTTCCTTGTGGCACGTTATCCAGCGTCAGGAAAATAAAAGAAAGGCGTTCGGTTTTATTAAACGGTTAATTTTCCGGATAAGGTACGGGATTAAAGGCAAATCATTTTATAAGGCATCTTTTAAAAAAAAGATAAGGATCGTTCAGTCAGAATATTATCCAACAAAAATTACCGAATTAGAAACAAAAGAGCGCTTATTAAAAGCATCACTCCGCCAGTTTTCATTCGACAGCAAAATGGAAGCATACACCAATCTTTCCATGCAGCTTTTGAAAGCGGTATTGTGCAAGAGGTATGAAAGCAAAGAAAGAGGCATTTATACAATAGAACAGCTTCGTTCCAGTTCATCTGAATTTGTCCGCGATTATCCTGTCATCATGAGCACAACATACTCTTTGAGACAAAGTTTATCGGACGACATCACTTACGATTATGTAATAATTGATGAATCTTCGCAAGTTGATTTGGCAACGGGCGTCCTTGCATTGTCCTGTGCGAAACGAGCCGTAATTGTAGGTGATTTAAAACAATTGCCCAATGTTGTAGATAATCTTACGCAAGAAAAAACAGATTTGGTTTTTGATTCTTTTGATATCCCTGAATCATATCGATATACAAATCATAGCCTGCTATGCTCAATAATGGAGATTTTTCCTAACATACCCAAGACGCTTTTAAAAGAACATTATCGCTGCCATCCGAAGATTATAGAATTTTGCAATAGGAAGTTTTATCACAACCAGCTTGTGGTACTTACCGATCAGGCAAGTAAACGATGTCCACTGGTGGTTCATAAAACAGTCCCGGGCAATCACGCGCGGGAAAGAATGAACCAACGGCAGATTGATGTCATAAAGTATGAAGTCATCCCAAATGAAAAACTTGAGGCAGTTGACCTCGGCATTGTCACTCCTTACCGGAACCAAACAAACGCTTTGCAAAAAGCATTTGAAGGCACAACAATAAAAGCGGATACGGTAGATAAATTTCAAGGAAGGGAAAACCAGGTTATTATACTTTCTACAGTTGACAACGAGATCTCGGATTTTACCGATAATCCCAATCGTCTAAACGTAGCAGTTTCCAGGGCAATAGAGCAACTGATATTGGTTGTAAATGGAAATGACAGCGAAAAGGACGGTAATATTTCCGATTTAATCCGATATATTAAGTACAACAATGGGAAGAAAACGCTGAGTAATTTAAAGTCTGTATTTGACTACCTGTACAAAGGGTACGAAGAACGGCGGGCAGCAATAATTTCAAAAAGCGGCCGGGTCTCCGAATACGACAGTGAAAATTTAATGTACGCCCTGATTAAAGATGTGTTGGCAGAGGACAGGTTCTCAAAATATGGTGTTGTTAAGGGGTATCCATTAAGAGACATTGTCAGCGAAGGTTCTTCTACATTAAATAGGGTGGAATATAAATATGCAACTCATGATGCGACTCACTTAGATTTTTTGATTTATAACGACCTTGATAAAACACCTGTCCTTGCTATAGAGGTAGATGGATTTGCCTACCATAAATATGGCACGAGACAAGAAGGAAGAGATAGGATGAAAGACTCCATATTGGAGGAATGTGGTTTGCCCCTGCTGCGTTTTGCAACAAATGGTAGCAATGAAAGAATGATATTAACGAGGAAGTTAAGTGAAATACAGGCTTAGGTTTATACTATCCAGACCCAATATAATTGGCATTCGGAAATCTTCTATGACTTGCCTCGACAGTCCTACGGAGAGTGGTACAGCCTTAGCATATTTGTTGGCTTTTTGTTTCTTGGATAGTTAACGGCTTTTAAGTAAGCCTCATGAACTATTGTAAAATTCTCCAATCATTTTTCGCCTAAAATTTCGGATTAACTAACAGTTAATCTATTATATTTGTGTCATATCGGTTGCTTTCGAAGGTTGCCTTTGTGTTTTTTGCACATTTTAAAGGTGATGAAAATCATATTTACTTTATCAAAGTGTCATTTTTTTTCTTACAGTATTGGAGGAGATTTGTATAAATTAAAGTATAATGCCTTTATACCAATCTCTGGCTATGATAAAAGAAATTACAGAGGACTTGTATCCTAAGATAAAGGAGCAAATCGCACAGGCACACGAGGAATACAGGGCAAACGACAATGAGGCGTTCGTGCCTGTATTTGATATTTTTGAAGAACTCCGGGCTGAGTTCTTATCGTTGTGCAATTACGAGACCAAGCTCGTTTTTCCCGCTATCCGCAAACTTTTTGAAAAAGGGGAGGAGGAGGTTAAAATGCAACCCCTCAGCCTTTCTGAATTACAGGCCTTGTTAAAGAAGAAAGAGGAACATATCCGTTCGCTGATGCTGCAGTTGGAAGTGGCTGCCCAAGAGGTAGGCCTAAAGGCAAACGATGTTATTTTTGCTTTGATTTCTATCTTAAAAAGAAAATTTCTGGTAAAAAAGGACGCTTTTCACAAATTACTTTTGCAACTCCAATGGCATAAAGAGGCTTAATAAATAATGCCTTTCGGGTATCTTTGCACTATAAATAAAAACATTATTGGGACAATCTTCTTCTTTGCAGGTTAAGGAATCGTGCTACCATTGCGGGGAACAGTGTTTGACCACCCGGATACATTCCGGGGACAAATACTTTTGTTGCGAAGGCTGCAAGATGGTGTACGAGATTTTGAACGAGAGCGAGCTTTGTACCTACTATGACCTGAACACGCATCCCGGCGCAAGCCAAAAAATAAAAGTACGCAAGGATAAATTCAGTTTTTTGGATGATGAGGCCATTGCCAAGAAGCTGGTACAATTTTCTGACGGCAAGCAAACGCACGTAAATTTTTATCTCCCCCAAATGCACTGCAGCAGTTGTCTGTGGTTGTTAGAGAATGTCCATCGCGTCAATCAGGGGATCGTTTCCTCGCGGGTCAACTTCAACAGTAAGGAAGCCTTCGTGGTTTTTGATAATGATAAGACGACCCTGCGCAATGTGGTAGAAACATTGACGGCTATCGGCTACGAGCCGCATATCAACCTGCACGATATCGGCAGCCATGCCAAACCGCGCACATATAACAAGACAAGGTTATATAAAATAGGTATCGCTGGTTTTT
Organism: Niabella sp.; assembly: GCA_047601605.1. GTDB lineage: Bacteria > Bacteroidota > Bacteroidia > Chitinophagales > Chitinophagaceae > Niabella. The sequence continues at coordinate 154,483 of JASGIU010000003.1, read as the reverse complement.
GCTTTGCCAATATCATGATGATGAGCCTGCCGGAATATTTTGCCATCGGCAAGACCATGCAGGCCGATGTGGAAAAGGCGTTTCGCTACATTTCGCTGTCGCTGTCGCTGCCGGTGTTATTTTATTGCGCCTCCGAGTTTTTTGTGAGCGCCTGGAAGGGCTTGAAGAATAAATTCCTGAATATTGACGCGCCTATCGCGTTGGCCATCGCCATTACGTTTGGCAGGAGCCTGTACGAATTTTTTGTGCTGAACGGCTCCATGTATCTCGACAGTATGAGCGGTATAGTGTTTTTCATGCTGGTGGGGCGTTGGGCGCAGGACAAAACGCAGCAGTCCCTCTCTTTTGACAGGGATTTTAAATCCTTTTTTCCCATTGCCGTAAACGTGCAAACGCCCGGGGGCTTCGTTCCAAAGCCGATAGAGCAGATTAAGGAAAACGATATTATAGAGGTATATAACAATGAACTCATTCCCGCTGATGCCATCATATCCAAAGGCAAAGCCGTTATAGATTATAGCTTTGTGACTGGGGAAAGCGTGCCGATGCCCAAGGATGTGGGCGAAATCGTATATGCGGGGGGCAAGCAAACCGCCGAAAAACTGGAGCTTATCGTGGTGAAGCGGCCATCGCAAAGCTATCTGACCAATTTATGGAACAAGGATGTGTTTAAGGAAGAAAAAAAGGAATCGTTATTCGTGCATGTCCTTAGCAACTATTTCACGGTGATTGTCTTTGCCATAAGCGCGATTGCCGCGGCCTATTGGTTATGGCATGGACAAACGAAAACTATGTGGGATGCGCTTACCACTATCCTCATCATTGCCTGTCCCTGTGCGTTGCTGTTGTCATCTACTTTTACCAATGGTAATATCCTGCGCATTTTTAGTAAAAACAGGCTTTATTTAAGGCATCCCGATGTAATAAGGCATTTGGCGGAGGTGGATTATATCGTTTTCGACAAAACGGGCACGCTCACCCAAAGCAACAAGTTGAAGGTTTCTTATGAGGGGCGGCCCTTGCAACCTGCCGAATTAAGATTGGTTGCCTCGCTGTTGGCGCAATCCACACATCCGCTCAGCCGGTCGGTTTTTGAACATTTGGCGGTGGACGATTTGTACGAAGTGGATAATTTTAAAAGCATACCCGGTTTGGGCATAGAAGGCTGGATAAACGAAACATATATAAAGGTGGGCAGCGCCGCGTTCGTATTGCCTGAAAAAAAGGAGGAGAAAGTTTCCGGTTCAAGTGTTTACGTCAGGATTGACCATGAGGTGGTGGGGGCTTATCGGCTCCGGGGCGCTTACCGATTTGGTTTTGCCGGGTTGATGAATAGCCTAAAAAACAGATACAAAATATCGGTGCTGAGCGGTGACAACGATGCAGAGGCCGCCGATCTGGCGCAGGTGTTAGGTGATGATTGCGAACTTCTTTTCAACCAGTCGCCCGAGGAAAAGCTTGCTTATATTAAATACCTGCAAACTGTCAGGAAGCACAAAGTGGCGATGGTGGGCGATGGGCTCAACGATGCGGGCGCGCTCAAACAAAGCCACGTGGGGATTGCCATCACCGAGCAGAACAATAATTTTACCCCGGCATCTGACGGCATCATGGATGCGGGCGTTTTTGCCAACTTTGATAAATTTATGCAGTTTGCGCGCAGCGGTGGAAAATTTATATGGATAAGTTTTGCGGTTTCTATTGTTTATAATATTATAGGTTTGTACTTTGCGGTGCAGGGAAGGTTGGCGCCGGTGATTGCGGCCATATTGATGCCGGCATCTTCTATAAGTATTATTTTGATTACTTACGGGTTGAGCGAATGGAAGGCTTGGCGGCTTGGGATGAACAAAGAGATATAAGAAATGTGGGAATGAGAAGATTGTTGTTTCTTCGCTAAACTTCAAGTCTGACGGGCTTTGCACAGGTGTTGAACGGAGCGTCGCAAGTAAAGTTGAACAGAATTACAGGTGTTGATGACAAAATCATGACAAAAATCATATTTTTGTGTGATAGAATGCATTATTTCTTACCAATGTTTAAACAATTTTTGCGCCTTATATGAGTGTTATTATTATAACTGCATTAATAAGCTTGCTTATTGCAATTGTCTTCTTAGTAGGGCTGATATGGAGCGTCAAGGATGGGCAGTATGATGATGACTATTCACCTGCCAACCGTATTCTATTTGATAACGAAACATTAGATAGCGAAATAAGCACCAAAACCAATAAAAAATAGAGTCAAGTATGGAATTACAGAAGTTTTCTTATGACAACAAGTTGCCAAGGCTATTTGCGATTGCGACCATTACATGGGGTGCTGTCGGCATGTTAGTAGGGGTGTTGGCCGCTTTTCAGCTGGCATTTCCGGCGTTGAATTTCGGTATTGAATACACCACTTTTGGCCGTGTAAGACCCGTGCACACCAATGCCGTGATTTTTGCATTTGTGGGCAACGGTATTTTTACCGCGGTGTATTATTCGCTGCCCCGTTTGCTGAAGACCAAAATGTGGAGTCCTCTATTGGGCAAAATCCATTTTTGGGGCTGGCAATTGATTATCGTGTCGGCTGCCGTGACCCTTTTGGCAGGTTTTACAACCGCCAAGGAATATGCCGAGTTGGAGTGGCCTATTGATATTGCTATTACGCTTATTTGGGTGGTGTTCGGTATCAATATGTTCGGCACAATCCTTACCCGTCGTGAAAGGCACCTGTATGTTGCCATTTGGTTCTTTATAGCTTCCTGGGTGACGGTGGCGATGTTGCACATAGTGAACTCTTTTGAACTGCCCGTGTCCTTTATGAAAAGCTATTCTTGGTATGCAGGGGTGCAGGATGCGTTGGTGCAGTGGTGGTATGGGCACAATGCCGTTGCCTTCTTCCTGACCACGCCTTATTTGGGATTGATGTATTATTTTCTGCCAAAAGCGGCCAATCGTCCGGTGTATTCCTACCGGTTGAGTATCGTGCACTTTTGGAGCTTGATATTTATTTATATATGGGCAGGCCCTCACCACTTGCTGTACACCGCGTTGCCGGGCTGGGCGCAGTCGCTGGGTACTACATTGTCCATTATGCTGCTGTTGCCAAGTTGGGGCGGTATGCTGAACGGCCTTTTCACCCTGCGTGGCGCATGGGATAAGGTACGCGAAGACCCGGTGCTTAAATTTTATGTGGTGGCCGTGATTTGCTATGGTATGTCCACTTTTGAAGGGCCGATGCTTTCTTTGAAAAATGTGAACGCTATATCGCACTATAGCGACTGGACAATCGCGCACGTGCATATCGGGGCTTTGGGATGGAACGGTTTCCTGACTTTTGGTATGCTTTATTGGCTGTTCCCCCGTTTGTACAAGACTAAATTATACTCTGTAAAACTGGCCAGTACACACTTCCTGATAGGTACTTTGGGCATATTGCTGTATGCAATCCCCATGTATTGGTCAGCTTTCCGTACTTATTTCATGATGAGTGCCTTCACGCCTGAGGGGCAGCTTCAATATCAGTTTATCAATGTGGTGCAGGAAATAGTTCCGTTCTACATCCTGCGCGCCATCGGCGGCACGATTTATCTGGCGGGTGTGATTATTATGATTTATAACCTGGTGAAAACGGCAAAACAAGGTAGCTTCAACGAAGCTGATTATGCTGAGGCTCCTGCGTTGGCAAAGAGATATGTAGCACCGCCCAAGGCGTTCTGGCATAGCTTTATCGAAAGAAAGCCCATCTTACTGTTGACGCTTAGTTTGGTGATGGTAGCGATTGGCGGGTTGGTAGAAATGATACCGACTTTCCTGATAAAGGAAAACGTGCCAACCATTGCCAGCGTGAAACCTTATACACCGCTTGAACTGCAAGGCCGTGATATTTATATCCGCGAGGGTTGTTATAACTGTCACTCTCAAATGATACGTCCTTTCCGGTATGAAGTTGCCCGTTACGGAGAATATTCAAAAGCGGGGGAATCGGTGTATGATCACCCGTTCCAATGGGGTAGTAAACGTACCGGCCCCGACCTTGCCCGTATCGGTGGCAAATACCCTGACAGTTGGCATTTTAACCACATGCTGGAGCCTACTTCAATGGCGGAAGGTTCTGTGATGCCGCCATATCCCTGGTTGTTTGAAAAGAAGATTGATATAGCTTCTACCAATTCAAAGATACATGCCATGCGCAAGCTCGGCGTACCTTACGAAGAGGGATACGAGGCCATCGCAAACGATGATTTGAAGGTGCAGGCAGAGCACATAGCCCAGGGGCTGAAAAAGGAAAAAATAGAAATTGGCAGCGACAAGGAAATTATCGCGCTGATTGCCTATCTGCAAAGGCTTGGAAAGGACATAAAGGCCGAGAAAAAATAAACAGTTCAATAATTAAAAAACAACAGGTATGAAGTTCGTTAACTATCTCGAAAAAATCGGCGGGGTGAGTATTTATCCTATGGTATCGCTCTTGCTGTTTACAGTGATATTTATCCTGGTCGTGATATTTGCCATGCGCACGAGCGACGAGACAGTTAAGGAAATGGAAAACCTGCCATTGGATGATAACTAAAACTTACAAACGGGATCTGCAAGAATTATCCGACCGATTTTTTGCATATCACATCCTGTAAAATCAATAAAAAATATGCGGATGAAAAAGCTTACTTCATTTTTTTATAAGGCTATCGGTGTATTACTGCTTATGATAGGCTCGGTAACGGGTGTTTGGGCACAGGATGCCGCGCCGACGCCTGCCCCGGCATCAGGTGGTTTTGTTTTTGATGTAAACACCGTGCTGGCGTTAGTGGTGATATTTTTATTCTTTATCATAGCTGTGCTGGGCTTTACGCTGCAATCTGCTATGGAGCTATACAAGGACAAAAAGAAGAAAGAAAAAGAATCTTCCGGCACCGCGATGAAAGCAATGGTGATGATTGGCTTGTTGTGCCTGACATCTTTCACCGTGATGGCGCAGGCAGCACCGGACGCTGCAGCGGCCGTAAAGGAAGCCACTTTCAGTAACAGCAAACTGTTGCGTTATCTTTTATTATTCATTATAGTATTGGAGTTCATCGCAATATTGTATTTCGTAAAATGGATTAAATTTTTTACAGGAATCGAGGAAATGCAGCAGGCCAAGGACAAGAAAGGTTTCTTTAGTAGTAGTTTTAGTAAATGGTGGACAAAGGTTAACAAGCTCAAGCCCATCGAAGAAGAAGCTTCGTTGGACGTTGGCCATAGTTATGACGGCATCCATGAACTGGACAATGCCACACCACCGTGGTTTACCGTGGCGTTCATTGCGAGCATCATATTTGGTTTGGGATATCTCTGGCGCTATCACGTGGCCGAGTCTGCACCTGACCAATATCAGGAATATGAAAATTCCGTTACAGAAGCCAAGATGAAGTTGGAAGCTTACATGAAATCACAAGGTGATCAGGTGGATGAAACAAACGTGGTCATGCTGGGCGCTTCCGATATAGACGCAGGCAAAACCTTGTTTGCGGCCAACTGTTCCGTTTGTCATGGAGACAAAGGACAGGGTGGGGTAGGGCCTAACCTGACGGATGATTACTGGTTGCACGGTGGCAAAATCAATGATATCTTCAAGACCATTAAGCTGGGCGTTGTGGAGAAAGGTATGCAGAGTTGGAAGGATGTTTTCTCCGGTAATCAAATCGCACAGTTAAGTAGTTATATCAAAACCCTGCACGGCACCAATCCGCCCGGCGGCAAAGAACCACAGGGAGAAGTTTTTAAAGAAGAAGCTGCGCCGGCCGCAGCAGCTGACAGTACGGCAACGAAGCCTGCTGCCGATAGCGCATCGGCCGCTAAATAATAATCAGACATGAGCGAGGTTGCATTTGATGAAGCGGTAGGGCCCGATAAAGCAGGCTCAACTTTTAGGGACAGACATAGTAATACTACAGAAAGGGGCAAGCGCAAATGGATTTATGCGTTAAAGCCTAAAGGAAGGTTTTACAATTATCGCAAATATCTGGCCTGGGTTTATTTTATCGTATTCTTGGCTCTGCCTTTTATCAAGGTGAACGACATGCCCCTCGTCATGCTTAACATCCCGGAAGGCAAGTTCATCCTTTTCTCCAAGATATTTTGGCCTAACGACTTTTTCATTTTTGCGGTTGCCATGATTGCGATGATTATTTTTATCGCATTGTTCACTATTATATACGGTCGTTTGTTTTGTGGGTGGATATGCCCGCAAACGGTTTTTATGGAATTTTTGTTCCGCCCTATTGAGTGGTGGATTGAGGGTAACGCCGCGCAGCAAAAAAAGTTGAATGAAGCACCTTGGACGGGCAATAAGATTTTCAAGAAGGTGTTGAAGCATTCCATCTATTTTATTATTTCATTATTCATCGCACATACTTTTCTGGCATATATATTAGGACTGGATGAAGTGGTCAAAATCGTGAAGGAGCCTTTGTCAGAACATATCGGGCTGTTCATGGGGCTGCTTTTCTTTACCACTTTGTTCTACTTTGTTTTTGCTTATGTACGCGACATTGTTTGCACGACTATTTGCCCTTACGGCCGTTTGCAAAGCGTGCTTTTTGATAAAGACACGATGCAGGTATCCTACGACTACGGGCGTGGCGAGCCGCGCGGAAAGATAGTGAAAAACAAAGTGCAGGAACTTGGCGATTGCATAGATTGTAAACTCTGTGTGCAGGTTTGCCCCACCGGGATAGACATCCGGAATGGTGTGCAGATGGAATGTGTGGGATGCACGGCCTGTATAGATGCATGTGACGGCGTGATGGAAAAAATCAAGCGTCCGTTGGGATTGATCAGGTTTGCTTCCGAAAATCAAATCGAGAAAAAAATAGGATTCCGCTTTAATGGCCGGATGAAAGCCTACACGGTAATACTGATTGCGCTCACCGGATTGATGACTTTTTTAATCGCTACAAGGTCGAGCATTGACGCTTCCATGTCGCGCGTGAAAGGTCAATTGTATCAAGAAAAGGGAACCGACAGTCTAAGCAATTTGTTCGAGGCTAAGTTTATCAATAAAACACGAAAGGATGTGCCTTATGAACTGAGGTTGGAGAACATGCACGGCACGGTGCGCATGATTAATGCCCATAAAATGGTGCTCAAGCGCGAATCGCTTAACGACGCCACATTTTTTATTGATGTGCCCCGCAAAGAGATTAAAAAAAGGTCAACTGAAATCCAGGTCGGTGTTTATAGCGGCGGGCAAAAGATACAGACAATAAAATCCAAGTTTCTTGGCCCGTTTGTATAAAATGACATCGTGCTGTTCGGCATTCGGCGTAATTTCTTTTCAAGATTTAATTATTCGTCGGCTAATTTAGCCCTTAAACTTTTTCGGCGTATTTTGCGTTGTATAGCGAAAGGGTATTTATTTTTAACCGTACTTTAAAACCGGTAATATGAGTTGGGGATATAGGATTGTATTAGTGTTGGCTCTTTTTGTAATAGGGATGTCGTTCATGGTGTATATTGCTATGCGACAGTCGGTAGAGATGGTGGACTCAAACTATTATGAAAAGGAGTTAAAATATCAGAACATCATCGATGCAAAAAATAATCTGGCGGCTTTGGGCGATTCCGTTTTGGTGATTGGTTCAGACAGTACAGTGGCGGTTCACATGCCGCAGGGCGCGGTTAAGGACATGAAAGGATATTTGGAATTTTTGCGTCCTTCGGATAAAACAAAGGACACTACTTTTATCATCCGCACAAACGAGCAAGGTGTACAATATCTTGACCGTGGAGCGTTTGTCAAGGGCTATTACCGTTTGCGTGCCGGATGGAAAAGCAACGGTAAAGATTATTATGATGAGCGCAATGTGCTTATCCCTTGATGAATTGTATAAACATGCAGCCCTCTCACTTGCTGGTTAATCTTACATTTCAATCAGGTTTTTAATAAAAATATGTATGCGCTTATCATAGCGGGTTTGGGCATTGGGTTGCTGGGGAGTTTTCACTGTGTGGGGATGTGCGGCCCGTTAGCGCTATCGTTGCCTTATGGCAATGCGGGCAAAGCCCGGCGGTTTTTTGCTATGATGTGCTATAATCTTGGACGCACATTTACCTATTTTTCTTTGGGATTATTGTTTGGCGCTATTGGGCGTTCTTTTGCGTTGGTGGGGTATCAACAGGGTTTGTCTATTGCCACAGGTGTTTTGTTGTTGATAGTGCTATTATTCGGTAGAAAATTGCAAAGCGGCGTGCCCGTTCTTTATCGTTTTCATAATAAGGTAAAAAAAATCTTAGGGCAGTTGTTGCGCCGCCCGGCTAATCCGGGTATATTTTTTCTGACAGGGGTAGTCAATGGTCTGTTGCCTTGCGGGCTGGTTTATTTGGCGATTGCCTCGGCAGTGGCCACGGGCAGCGCGTGGCAGGGTGGCGTGGTGATGGCCGCTTTTGGTTTAGGCACTATTCCTTTGATGCTTTTGTTGATGATGGGTGGTGCTTATTTCCCCACGGTATGGCGCACTCGTGTGCGTAAACTGGTTCCCGTGTTTGTGGGACTGGTGGCCTGTGTATTGATTTTGCGCGGACTGAATCTGGGCATACCCTATGTTAGTCCTGCCTTGCCACGGGAAAAAGCAACAGAGGTTATCATTTGTCATCCCGATAGTGTCAGTATCGGCACGATGAAACGATGACTTCTCAACGGAGCAGGCTGACAAGCTCCGTTAATTCTTCAGAAATATATTTTTGGGAGGGCTTGGTAAAACATTTACTAAAATCTGATAACAGTCTTGCAATTACCTCCTTGTTGCTTTGAGGTAAGAACAACGACGGTGTAACAGGCTCGCCTATTTTTTGCAGGTAATCCTGCAAATGGTGAAACGTAAATATCTGTCCCTGACAAGGGTCAATGAAAAACTCAATGTTAGCCCCGGTACCTTGTTTATTTGACGATGTTTCTGGTTTTATATACGCGAGTACAAACTGGTTTGGGATAGGGATGTATCTCACCGGTATTTCGAGCAACTCGCAGAGCAGTAACGAGAGGATGCCATTGCCTGTCTGATTTCCCTTTTTTGAATCAATGATGAACGGAACTAAAAACTCCTCAGGTTTATTATAATCGTAAGCGTTGCCCTTTAGGCCGAAATAACCGTACAGGATATTGAAGAATACATTGATTTGCTCCAATGGTGTCAGGTAATGGTTCAGTTCTAACCATACATTACGTTTAAGCCGCTCTATATTAAAAATAGTTTTGCCGGATTGAATATCGGGATACAAAAACTTAGCCGTTAGTAAAATAGCTGGCATCAGTTCGTGATGTCCCGCATCGTTCCATGCCGTGAAATCTTTTAGCACATCCAGATAATGAAGACGGTGCATGAGGCCTTCCACACGTTCCATAACGGATTCGTTGGGTGCATGTTCCCACAGCTCCTCCAAGTGCGGCATGATGGGCGCACCAAATTGCAAGAGGCGATGGCTCACCACTTCGTACACATCTTGGTCAGGGTCTTCAAGTAACGAAAAGAGCGCGTTTATTTCGGGTGTGATAATCATTCAGACGAAGATAGCAAGAGCGATGTCCCACAACAAAAATCAAAATCCACAGGCCGTGCATAACATCTTCAAAATTTTTAATGATGGAATAGATAGTATAAGGGGATAAATAATATTTGGTTTCACGCATTGTAAAAAAACGGATGTATCAAATCCTTGGAGAAATCTGTCTAAAACTTCATTTTCATAAAAATACTTGTTTCTTTTGATACTGCTATCCCGCAAAAGTTATCCACATTTTGCATTTTCTTGCAGTTTTTTGCAGGAAATTATATTATCTTTAAATTGGAGTTAACTTAATATTAACAGTTTGCTAAAGAAAGAAAGACAATCCTACATCCTGCACCAACTGAACCTTCATAATAAGGTGCTGAACGCAGACTTGGGCAATGCGCTCGGGGTGTCGGAGGATACGGTGAGAAGAGACTTGCAGGAATTGTGTGATGCGGGTAAATTGATAAAAGTGCATGGCGGCGCGCTTTCGACTGCTTTTAGCGAGGTGCACTTTTCGGGCAGGGAAAATGCTGTGTATGCTAAAGCACATAAAAATAAGATAGCACAAAAGGCAATAACATTAATAAAGGATGGGATGTTTGTGCTGACAGGGGGAGGGACGACTATATTGGAAATGGCCTCAAACCTGCCACCGCAGCTCAGAGCTACTTTTTTGACGGGGAGTGTGGCAGCGATGAACATATATGCGACTTATCCTAACATAGAAACCATTGTGGTAGGTGGCAAATTGTCGAAGGATTCCCGCATAACCATCGGTTCTTTTGCGATAGGGCAGATGATGGAGGTGGTGCCAGATTCTGTGTTTTTTGGGCACAAACGCGATAAATCCAAAATATGGTATTACGGACAATGATTTGGAGGTGGTGCAGTTGAAAAAGGCGATGTTGGGCGTTAGCAAGAAAAAAGTCCTGCTGACAATCTCCGAAAAGTTGAACACCGTTCAGCCCATCAAGGTTTGCGATTTAAGCGATGTGGATTATCTTATCACAGAGTTAGATCCTCGCCACGAGATTTTAAGACCTTTTGTAGAGGTCGGCATACAAGTGTTGTAATTTTCTTCAATAAAACAAAAAATCAGGTATGAGAAAATGTATCCTTAAAGTTTGTCTGGTTTTATTGGTCTTGTTACCAATAACCGGCATAGCTCAAAGTAAAAAAATCACGGGTATTGTCCAGTCGGAGGACGGCACGCCGTTGCAAGGGGTTTCCGTATCGGTTCAAGGGAAGCTTGGTGGTACGCAAACTTCGGAAGACGGAATCTACTCCATTACGGCGAATGCGGGTAGTACTTTGGTCTTTTCCTATGTGGGTTTTGCGAATCAAGCAGTCGTAGTGGGTTCTTCAAATGTTATAAACATTACACTGAAAGCGGGTGATGCGGGAAACATGAGCGAAGTGATTGTTACCGCAATGGGCATCCGGCGCGATAAAAAGGCATTAGGCTATGCTGTTCAGGATCTTGGGTCTGAAGAATTGATGAAAAATAAGACGGCTAATATAGTCAATTCTTTGGCAGGTAAGATAGCAGGTGTGAACGTAACGCAAACAAGCGGTGGAGCTGGAGCTGGTGCTAATATCATTCTTCGTGGAGGAACGTCCCTTCAACAGAGCAACCAACCTTTATTTGTGGTGGACGGAATCATATACGACAATTCCAGTAACATTAATGGCGACAGCGGTTTTGATGGTGCACAATCAACAAATTCTACTTATAGTAATCGGGTGATGGATATTAACCCTGAGGATATTGAAAATGTATCCGTACTAAAAGGCCCGGCCGCAGCAGCGCTTTATGGTTCGCGTGCGGCAAATGGCGTTGTTCTGATTACAACCAAAGGCGGAAAAGAAGGTAAGGCTACTGTTAGTCTTAATTCACGTTATGTGTCCAATTGGGCAAACCGTCTGCCTGAATACCAAAGCCGTTACAAAAGAGGTCTCTATCAGCAGAACGGTAATCTGCAGGAAGGAAATGCAACCACCACCATGGGTTCATGGGGTGCACCTTTTGCTGCTAACGATACCATTTATGATAATATCGGTAATTTCTTCCAAAATGCCCATACATGGGATAACTCTGTTAGTTTGGCCGGGGGAACGAAAACCAGCAGTTTTTACTTTTCGGCAGCAAATTACAACTCCACAGGTATCGTGCCGAATTCAGAATACGAAAAAACAACATTCCGTTTTAACGGAGAACAGCGATACGGTATTTTAAAAGTAGGCGCTAATGTAGCCTATTCTTCTGCAGACCAAAAAAGTTCTCTGACTTCAGGCGGATTGTATGGCTCAAATGGTGAAGGTGCGGTGCAGGCTGCATTTATATGGCCGCGCGACATGAATATGAAACATTGGCTAAACTCGGACGGTTCAAAATATCGCCCGTTTAATTGGGATCAGGTGCAAAACGATTTCGATAACCCCTATTGGATACTGAACAAGATGCCAAGGACAGACAATACCAAACGATTAACTGGTAGTGTCAAGGCGGGTTTGGACATCGCTGATTGGTGGGATGTGAACTACCAAATAAGTATCGATCGCTATACACAAAATACAAGTCGTTTTTCAGCGCCTGGTTCTGGCATTTCGCTGATTTATCAAAAAGGGCTATTATCTGAAAATGATATGACGTATGAATATAAGAGTTCGAATTTCATGACGAACTTCAAAAAGAAGTTTGGCAATTTTGATATGAATCTGATGTTGGGGACAATCGCAGAATGGACAGACATGGATTATAATGGAAGAAAAGCCTGGAACTTTATTATTCCCGGCAAATATATATACACGAACACCGCCGTTACAGATAGAGATGCCCGGCAGCAACTGTCAAAGAAGCGTTTAATGGGCGTTTTTGGGGAATACCGTGTGTCATACAAAGATTTTGCTTATCTCACATTTACAGGGCGTAACGACTGGTCTTCAACGTTACCGCTTGAAAACCGCTCTTATTTCTATCCCTCTGCATCAGGAAGTTTTATCTTCACGCAATTTATCCCTAAGAACAATATACTTACCTATGGTAAAGTACGCGCATCTGTTGCGCGGGTGGGCAAGGACACAGACCCTTATGTAACGAACACTTATGCGGTAATGCCTGCGGAATACACCTTATATAATAGAGGCATGGGGATTGGAGTGCGCAACGATTGGCTGAAGGGTAATATGGCTTTGAAGCCCGAAATTACTGAGGCGCAGGAATATGGTGTGGACTTGAAATTTTTACGTAACCGTTTGGGATTGGAGTTTACCTATTATAAAAACAGCAGTTTTGACCAGTTGGTGCAGCCGCGCACTTCGCAGGCTACAGGCTACATCCTGATGTGGACGAATGCCGGTCATATCGTAAATAGCGGTTTAGAATTAATGCTGACGGGTTCTCCTGTTAAGCGGGATGATTTTACTTGGGATGTGACTATCAATGCATCCCGTAATAAAGGAAAAGTAAAAGACTTGTTGCCCGGGCTCGATGTTTTATATGTAACGGATGTTCAGGTAGGGAGTGCCAAGGCTGCCTCATTCAGAGGTGGTAATTTTATGGGTATCTCGGGTTCAAAATGGTTGAGAAGTCCCGATGGTCAGTTAGTATTGAACCCTCAATCAGGTATGCCACAATCAGACGGATTGGATACTTATGAAATAGGGAACAGGGAGCCGAAACTTTTTGGCGGCATCAATAATAGTTTCCAATATAAGAACCTGAATTTTTCTTTCTTGTTTGATTACCGTATTGGCGGGGATATCTATAATGGTACCGATTATTACATGACCAACATGGGGATGAGTGCTCGCTCTGCAGACCGGGAAAATCTGACGATTACCGGGGTGGTTAAAACAGGGAATAATCCAGATGGAACACCAATCTATTCAGATTTGAAAACGTTTGAATATGAAAGAGGTAAAATGTATACAATCGGGAATCAGCAAGTCAGTGGCGAAAATGTTATCAACAACTATTGGTGGCAAAGTGCTTATAATTTGGAATCGGCCAATTACATGACCAAAACCAACTGGTTACGCTTACGGACGATTTCTTTAGGCTATTCACTTCCAGGGTCGTTGCTAAGCCGTGTAAAAGCCATTAAAGGAGCTACATTTACGGTAACGGGTACGAATCTTTGGTTATTGACGAATTATAAAGGCATGGATCCTGAAACCTCGGCAGCCGGTGCCGGAATTATTGGTTCAAGTTCAGTGGGAATAGATTACAACGGTATTCCGGCCTTATCGGGTGTAACTTTTGGGCTCAACCTGACTTTTTAAAAACAAAAAAATAAAAACATGAAGAAATTATCATATATCTTTTTCGTTTTGCTGGCACTAAATCTGGCTTCCTGCAAAAAATGGTTGGATGTGAACGAAAATCCCAGTAAAGTTGTTGAAGATGAACCTACCCCGGATTTACGATTAAGGTCTATACAAATGCAATTTGTGGATGCTTACGAATCTTCGGGTACCCGCGCTGCCTGGATTACGCAAAATATTACTAAGATTACAGGTACTACCAATAACGATGCAATTATTCGTTGGGACTTCCCTTTGGCTTCAACTACCTGGCCTTATCAGGCTTGGTTTGTCTACGCAGGTACCAACTTAGAACCACTTATCAAAAAAGCTACGGCAGAGGAGGCCTGGCATTATGTGGGTGCAGCACAATTAATCCATGCCTGGGGCTTTATGCTCATGCTGGATTTATATGGCGAAATGCCTTATACGGAAGCTTTGGGAACAACGGTGTCTCCGAAATATGACGATGGCAAAACAATCTTTTATGGTTGTATGGATATGCTGGATAAGGCTATTGAAAATCTGTCTAAAACACAATCGGCATTGGCCACACCACTATCTGGTGGTGACATATGGAACGGAGGTAACGTGCAAAAATGGTTGAAGTTGGCTTACGGATTAAAAGCCCGTTGGCTAAACAATCTGAGCAAGAAATCCTTTTATGATCCCGATGCGGTGTTGGCTGCTTTAGAAAAAGCACCACAGTCCAATGCGGATAACACTGTGATGGATGCCATAAACACATCTGAAACCAATATTTCAGGTATTGTAGCTTCCATGCAGCATACCAATTTGGGAGGCACAGGAAACCGTATGACCAAATGGTACACGGATTTGCTGACCAACACATTCACGGGAGGGTCGGGCGTTATAGACCCTCGTGCTACGCGTATTATTCCAAGTGCCGAGTTTTATAATAGTACAACGGGTAAGAAGGAATGGCGCTTATCCAAAGGGGTGGATTTACAATCTAATATCCGGACAAGTGGTGGGCCAGTCGCATACGAAATTATGGCAACAGCACCAGATACGGCAGCAGCACCAAAACATCCCAGAAAACTCATGCGCCCGTCGGATGCAACAAAACGTTCAGATCCTTTGTTTACCAATTGCTGGTTCACGACTAATACCACAGCTGCCCGTCAGGGAGATTCAGTGTATATATCGGTATATTCGGATCGCTTAGATTGGATTATGGACTTTCCTGACAACAAGAATGATCAATATCTGGCTAATCGTTATAATGGGATAACGCTTAATAACCCGAATTTTAATGATAGCATAATAAACATTAATTCTACCGGTAGTTTCTATATCCGCGCCGATGCGCCCGCCCATTTATTGACATATCATGAGATGTGTTTTATTAAGGCAGAAGTTTTGTTCCGCAAAGGTGATTTGGGTGGTGCTTTAATCGCTTACAAAGCCGGTATCAGGGCACACATGGAAGCGATGAACGAAAAACTAAAGCAATATGATCAGACTAAGTACGGTAAGCAGGTAATATCCGATGCTGAGATTACTGCATTTTTGGCCAGTGCAGCGGTTGCGCAAACCCCGGCTGAGTTGACGATGGCCAAAATCATGCAGCAAAAACAAATAGCCATGTCATTGACCATGCAAAACTGGAACGATATGCGCCGGTTCAATTATTCAGCTCCTAATGCTCAATTTGGCGTAGTATATCCCGATTTTGCACGTCCTTTTGAAGTAAATGCAGCTGGATTAGAATGTTACCTTGGTGGTTCTCCAACAGATGTGCGTTATTGGCCGCGCCGTATCCAGCAATGCAGCCACGAGCGCAATTACAACTCTACAAACTGGCGGGCCTCCAATCCGGAAGCAAATTTGAGAACTATTCTTTCTTATCCAGTTTGGTGGGATACCGTAGAATAAAAGCATATAAGTTTCAGTAATTAGTTAAAACCCGTTATGCCAGCAAGGCTTAACGGGTTTTTTTATGTATGGGTATGGGAAATAATAATCCAAAACACCTGACTGGTGAAATTGTAGTAATAATGTCTGTCAGGTAGAGAGGGTATCTATAACCATATAATGGATATTTTTTAAATATCGAAGTGTGTTATGCAAGCCGTTGATAGCAAGAGGCTTCTATACACTGTTGTCCGCTGGCCATCAGCTAATTTTTCAACTTGTGCACATTCCATGTTTTAACTAAAATTTTTTATTGTTCTACCTTGCAAATCCGATAAAGTTCGTAATTTGTGGGAGAATCCGTGCCACTTTGGTGGGTGCTGTGCTATTTACAGTTCGTTAATTCGTGGGCGTGGTTTTAGAAATTTTATCAATCAAATAATTGCTTTAATGTTATATTTGATTAGATATGCGACGTTTTTTTAAATATATTATGGATATGAAGAGATTTCCTTTTGTCATATTGATTTTGGTGGCGGCAGTGTCTTTTGTAGGGTTTAAGATGGAGTCAAACAGTGTACCGCCCGACAAAAATGAGAAAATACTGCGCTTGGTCGGCGAGATACTGACCCAGGCACACTTTAGCCCGCAGCCTATTGATGATAGTTTTTCTGAAAAAGTATTCAATAAGTTTATAGAGGACTTGGACAGGGAAAAGAATATTTTTCTGAAATCTGATATCGAAAAATTAAAGGCCAGTTATGCCCACAAGATAGACGATGAGATAAAAGGTGCGCCTATCGAAAGTTTTTACGCTATTTCAAAAATATTTGACGAAAGGATGCAGTCCACAGCGCTTTGGCCGGCTGAACTGTTAAAGACACCGTATAATTATAAAATTAAAGAAGATGTTACTTTCGATGGCGATAAGCTGGATTATGTATCCACGGAAGCAGCGCGCAAGGAACGGTGGCAGAAAAAAATAAAATACCTTACATTAGAGCGTTATGTGGATATGCTGGACGAGCGCGAGGCGAATAAAAAAACGGCAGGTTATGTAGCCAAGTCTGATGAACAGCTTGAAAAAGATGCCAGGGCCAAGACCGATACGTTGATGCAGCGCTTTTTTAACAGGTATAAGGTCAAACTAAATGACGAGGATAAATTCAGCCTTTTTGTAAATGCCATCACCACAACGATGGATCCGCATACTGCATTTTTCCCTCCGGTAGATAAACGATATTTTGACGAGGAGATGAGCGGTTCGTTTTTTGGTATCGGTGCAGGGTTGCAGGAACGCGATGGCGAAATAAGGGTTATTTCGGTGAATGTGGGAAGCCCCGCGGCTTTGTCTGGAGAAATTAAGCCCGGTGATATCATCAGCAAGGTAGGGCAGGGCAACGAGCCGCAGGTAGACCTTTTGGGATATGGCGTGCAGGATGCCGTGAAACTGATTCGCGGTAAGGAGGGTACGATTGTCTCCCTCACGCTCAAAAAACCGGATGGCACATTCAAAGTGTTGAAACTTAAACGAGCCAAAATAGAAAATGAAGATACTTTCGCACGCAGCGCAATAATCAAGGATGACAAGACGGGCAATAAAATAGGGATGATTTATCTGCCCGAATTTTACGCCTCTTTTGATGATCCTAACGGCCGCCGGAGCTATTTAGACGTGGCCAAGGAAATCAAAAAGTTAAAGGCCGAAAATGTGTCAGGCATTATCATGGATCTTCGGAGGAACGGTGGCGGCTCGCTTTACGATGTGGTGCAAATGGTTGGGTTGTTCGTTGGGGATGGCCCGGTGGTGCAGGTGAAGGATAGGATTAACAAACCTCAGGTAATACAGGCAAGGGACGAAGCGCCGCTTTATACAGGCCCGTTGGCTGTCATGGTGGATGAGTTCAGCGCCTCCGCTTCCGAGATATTTGCGGCAGCCATACAGGATTACGGAAGGGGTATTATTATTGGTAGTACCTCTACTTACGGCAAGGGAACAGTGCAGCGCAATATCGGTCTGGATGAAAAGCGTGGGTTTACGTTTGATGAATCGGATTTGGGTACCGTAAAACTCACACTGCAAAAGTATTACCGTATCAGCGGTGGCTCTACCCAACTCAAGGGCGTTGAGTCCGATGTCGTGTTGCCCAGCCAGCTTGAAACGTTGAAGATTCGGGAAAAAGACGACAAGGATGCCCTTCCCTATGATGAAATTGCAAAGGCTGATTATCAACCTGTAAAAAGCATTTACAACATCAGCGAAGTAAAACAACTAAGCAGGGCAAGGGTTGCGCGTGATTCCGCTTTCGTTATCATCAAAAACAACACCGCCTGGTTGACTGACAGGGACGAAAAAAGCGTCTCGCTCAATATTGATGATTTTAAGGCAGAGAAGAAAATCATGCGCACAAAAGTTGCCCAAATTGATTCCGCCCAAAGGCTTAAAACAAAACTTGATATAAAATTACTTGCTGCCGATGTCAATAAATTGCCCAGTAATCAATTGGAAAACGAGCGCGTGAAAGCATGGCTGAAAGCATTGAGTCAGGACATCTATCTTGACCAGGCCGTAAAGGTGGTAGATGATATGATTGGCATGGAGACCGTCGCCAAGAGCAACCAGATGATAACCCAGGATAAATAATGTGGGGTGAAGGGGTTTTCAGGTAATCATTAAAATAAGAAATAAAATAGGTGGGGGAATTAACCTCCGCATGTATAATACAGAAAAATAAATCGTAAATCAGGATGGGCTTGCAGGATAAATTAAAGAATTTTATGAGTGCGAAAATTGATGCGCAAAAAGAAGCAGGTGTTAAGTTCATGGAACAGAATGCCTCCAAGCCGGGAGTAGTTTCCTTACCGGAAGGTATCCAGTACGAAGTATTGAAAGAAGGCACAGGTGCACAACCGGTGTTGAAAGATAGCATCACGGCGCACTACAAAGGCGCGTTGCTTGATGGTCGTGAGTTTGACAGTTCTTTCAAGCGTAATCAACCCTTTACGGCACCGCTTACGCATTTGATAGAGGGTTGGCAAATTGCTATTCCGTTGATGAAGGAAGGCAGTCATTGGCGGTTGTGGATACCTTCACATCTGGCTTACGGCGACAGGGGTGCTGGCAGCGATATTCCCGGTGGAGCTACCCTTATGTTTGAGGTGGAACTGTTAAGAGTAAACCGATAAATTTTTTCTATGGAAATAGAAAACCAATATCCTATAGGCAAGGCAAGTTTTGAAGTTTTTTCGGAAACGGTGAAAGAGAAATTGCTCAACGATATTAAGTTTCTGCCCAATTTGTTAGAATCTGCTTTGTACAATCTGGATGAGGCACAATTGCAAACGCCCTATCGCGAAGGCGGCTGGACAGTGCACCAGTTGGTGCATCACATCGCTGATAGTCACCTCAATGCCTATGTGCGTTTTAAATTAATATTGACGGAAAACGTCCCGACGGTAAAGCCTTATGACGAGAATGCCTGGGCGATGTTGAACGATGTAAAAGAACTTCCGGTGAACATTTCCGTAACGTTGCTGCACACGCTGCACCGGCGTTGGTATACGGCCATCAAAGACCTTTCTCCCGCTGATTGGGAACGGTCGGCATATCATGCAGAGCGGCAGCAGGAGCTTTCGCTTTGGTATTTCTTACAGTTATATGCCTGGCACGGTCGGCATCATGTTGCTCAAATAAATTATCTCCGCGAAAAAATGAAATGGTGATGAACTGGAAAACTTTGTCTTCCGAATATCTCTTTAACGATTTATGGTTTAAAGTACGCAAGGACAAATGCGAAACGCCTACCGGTAAAATAGTAGAACCTTATTATGTTTACGAATTTCCCGAGTGGGTAACCTGTTTTGCCTTGACCGAGGACAACAAGGTGGTGATGGAAATGCAGTACCGTCACGCCATTGGGGAAACCTGTTGGGAAATTCCCGGCGGTTGTGTGGACGATGAAGATGCAGACCTGGAGGCGGCCATCAGGCGCGAGTTGCTGGAAGAAACGGGTTATGAATTTACGAGCTATGAATATTTGGGTCGTACCTGCGCAAATCCTTCTACCAACAGCAACTGGATGCACATGTTTTTAGCAAAAGGTGGTAAAAAAGTAGCAGGCCAAAACCTTGACCCGAACGAAGAAATATGTGTGGAACTGATGGATATGGCCGAGTTCAAAACTAAATTCTTGAATAACGAGTTTATACAGTCCATGCACATCACCTGCATGTTATATGCCTTGTTGAGATTAGGTGAACTTAAAATGGTGTAACAAATAATGGACGATTGCACTTTTGGGATAAATGATTTCTTAACATGAGCAGTAGCCGATAGGCTTTCAAATCCATTAACAATTGATTCAACATCCATTAGTAAGATAGCCCGACTGTATTCTTTATATTTGTGGGGATATGCTGGCGGATCGAAGGAGTGGTGTGTATCGTAAAACGGTTGCACCTGTTCGATGCTTGTCGGACATTTATAATCATATACTATTATCTTTAGCGCACATGAAAAAGTTTCAATTAGGTGTCTTGACCACGATTGTTTTGTTGCTATCAGTATCGGCATTTTCACAAAAATCAGAGAGAAGATGGGAGGATATCGGTCTTCGGGATGTGGTGGGTAACGATACCATCAAAAAGGGAAAGTTTACCTTGGTATTTATCAATAAGTCGGCTAAGTTCAGCACGGCAACCAAGGACAGGATGGTTCAGACCTTCTTTAAGGTTTATCCAAAAGAAGCTAAGTTATATAACAAAAAAACGCGTAACATTGTGACGATTGTTATTGAGCCGGCATATGCAGGAGTTGCTGCGGCGAGCAATGGTATCATTAAGGTGAATCCGGAATGGATGATTAAAAATCCGGAGGATATAGACGTGGTAACACATGAGGTCATGCACATTGTGCAGGCGTATCCCGGCGTTGCGGGGCCTGGTTGGGTGACAGAAGGCATCGCGGACTATGTACGATACAAATTAGGTGTAAACAATGCTGCTGCCAATTGGTCTTTACCGGCGTACAACAGCAAGCAGAGTTATAAAGATGCTTATCGCGTGACAGCCCGTTTTTTGGTTTGGGTAGAAAAGAACTACAATAAGCATCTGGTTAAAAAGTTAGATACCGCCATGCGCACAAAAACTTACACGGATGGAATCTGGAAAAAACTGACAAGAAAAACAGTGGATGAGCTTTGGGATGTTTACAAAAACAACCCGGTTATTTAAAGATATCAGTGATATACGTTCCTGTAATACCATAAGTAATGAACAGTGTTCATTGTTATATTAAATTCTAAACCATACTTCATAAATTTATGAAACCAAATTTCTTTGGCATTCTGACAATATCTTTCATTACCGCCTTACAGGTAAATGCCCAGCAAAAGAATTATATCCAATATGTAAACCCGTTGATAGGAACGGCTAAAATGGGGCATACTTATCCGGGAGCTACGGTGCCGTTTGGTGCCGTGCAGTTAAGCCCGGATACGGATACCATCCCCTATGCAGGGGCGGATGGAAAATATACCGGTACGGCGTACAAATATTGCGCGGGATATCAATATGACGACCCGACCATCGTCGGGTTCAGCCACACGCATTTTAGCGGAACGGGGCATTCGGATTTGGGTGACTTTTTGATAATGCCCACTACGGGAAAACTGCAGTTAAATCCGGGCACGGCGGATAAGCCCGAAAATGGCTATCGCAGCAGGTTCAATCATGCCACCGAGGTGGCCGAGCCCAATTATTATCGGGTAAAATTGGATGACCATAATATTTTGGCAGAGCTGACGACGACAACGCGTGTCGGTGTACATCAATACACTTTCCCGCAGTCAGAAAATGCGCATATCATTCTCGACCTGATGCACGGGATTTATAATTATGATGACAAAAACGTTTGGACTTTTTTGCGTGTAGAAAATGACACGCTCGTCACCGGATTTAGGCAAACGCATGGTTGGGCGAGAACCCGGACGGTTTATTTTGCCATGACTTTTTCCAAACCTATTAAATCTTATGGCTTTGGTCAATTCAAGCAATCGGTTTATCGCGGTTTCTGGCGCAGGTTTGACCAGAGCAAGGATTTTCCGGAAATGGCCGGACAGCAAATCAGGGCCTATTTTGATTTTGCAACAGCCCAGGATGAAAAGATTTTAATCAAATTTGCCATATCTCCTGTAAGCACCCAAAATGCGTTGGAGAATATGCGTGCAGAAGCACCTGATTGGGATTTTGCCGGCATTAAGGCAAAAGGACAACAACAATGGAATAAGGAACTTGCCAAGATTGAGGTGGATGCGTTGAACAAAGAGGAGATGATCAATTTTTATACAGCGATGTACCATACGTTCATCAATCCTACTGTTTATATGGACGTGAACGGCGAGTATAAAGGGTTAGATCAAAACGTTCATAAGGCCGACGGCTTTACAAATTATACAACCTTTTCGCTGTGGGATACCTATCGGGCATTGCATCCCTTTTTTAATCTTATTCAGCCCCAGCGCAATAGTGATATGGTCAAAAGCATGTTGGCGCATCAGGCACAGAGCGTGCATAAAATGCTGCCCGTGTGGAGTCATTATGCTAATGAGAATTGGTGCATGAGCGGTTATCACGGGGTAACAGTTATTGCAGATGCCATCGTGAAGGGCTTGCCGGGATTTGATTATAACGAGGCATTGGATGCGTGTATCGAATCTGCCAACGTGCCATACTACGATGGTGTGGCCGATTATATAAAACTGGGATATGTGCCGGATGATAAAAGGGGCAACTCCGTGTCCACCACGCTGGAATATGCGTTTGATGATTGGAGCATAGCCATGGCTGCCCAAAAATTAGGGCGTACGGATGTGTACAATACCTTTATCAAAAGAGCGCAGAACTGGAAGAATGTTTATGATGCTTCAATTGGTTATATGCGCCCTAAGTTGAGCGATGGCAGCTTCAGGAAAAATTTTGATGTGCTGTCCACGCACAACCAGGGTTTTATTGAGGGCAATGCGTGGAACTTTAGTTTATTCGTGCCGCAGGATCCCAAAGGTTTGATAGCGCTCATGGGCGGCGAAAAGAAGTTTTTGCCCCATTTGGATTCATTGTTCACGATGCATCTGCCGGATGAGTTCTTTGCAGAAACGGAGGATATAACCCGCGAAGGCATCATCGGCAATTACGTGCATGGAAATGAACCCTCACATCACGTGGCGTATCTATATAATTATACCAATCAGCCCTGGAAAACGCAGGAACGCGTGCGCATGATTTTGGACAAACAATACAAGCCTGCGGTAGATGGCTTGGGCGGCAATGATGATTGCGGCCAGATGAGTGCCTGGTATATTTTTACGTCTTTGGGATTTTATCCTTTTGCGCCGGGCAGCGAGGCATATCAATTGGGCAGCCCTTCTGTGAAAAAAGCAGTTCTTAATCTGGAAAACGGGAATACGCTGACTGTTGAGGCCAAAAATCAGTCAGCCAAAAATGTATATGTAGAAAAGGTGACCTTTAACGGAAAGACAATCACCGACCATGCCATTAACCACAGCGACCTGGTAAAAGGCGGCTCCTTGGTTTTTTACATGTCTGCTAAGGCTAAAAAGAAATAGGAGAGATTTTAAGGGGTATGATTTTTCCGCCTTTGTTGGTGTTTTCCACCGACCAAGTTGTTGTCATTCCGCTTGCAGGGTATGTATTTGCTTTTCTCTAAGTAAACATTGCCTACAAAAAAGAGGATGCTTAACGGCATCCTCTTTTCTTTAACGTATAGTCTTTGTCTTACGAAATCGTCTGTTTGTCCACCAGCACGTCTCCCGTCATTTCTGCCGGTATCGGCAGCTTCATGAATGTCAGGATAGTCGGGGCAATGTCGCCGAGCTTACCTTCTTTTATCGTGCCGCGCCAGTTGTTGTCAATAATAAATAAAGGCACGGGGTTCATGGTGTGCGCCGTGTTGGGGCTTCCGTCTTCGTTGATGAGAAAATCGGAGTTGCCGTGGTCGGCGGTGAGGAATATAACATAATCCTGTTTAAGAGCTTCTGTCACGATTTGTTCCACGCAGTGGTCTACGGTTTCAGCGGCCTTTATAGCGGCAGAGAACACACCGGTATGTCCTACCATGTCGGTATTGGCAAAGTTGAGGCAGATGAAGTCGGCAGCTTTATTGGCAATTTCGGGCAGGATGGCCGCTGTCAGATCATTCGCGCTCATTTCGGGCTGCAGGTCATACGTGGCCACCTTGGGGGATGGTTTCATGATGCGGGTTTCACCTTCGAACGGCACTTCGCGCCCGCCACTGAAGAAGAAAGTAACATGCGGATATTTTTCTGTTTCCGCGATGCGGATTTGTTTCAACCCATTATCGGAGACAACTTCACCAATGGTCTTGCGCAGGTCGTCATTTTGGAAAATGGTCTTTACGCCCACGAATTTTTGGTCATAAACCGTCATTGTCACATAGTCCAGCGACAGTTTTTTCATTCCAAAATCAGGATAATCATTTTGTGTCAGTACATCTGTGATTTCGCGGCAGCGGTCTGTGCGGAAGTTGAAGCAAAGCACATGGTCGCCGTCCTGGATGGTTGCCGTGGGTTTGCCCTCGGCATTCAGGATAACGGTCGGTTTGATAAATTCATCGGTCACGTTTGCCGCATAGCTGTTTTTGATAGCTTCCACGGCAGAGTTAGCCGTTTCACCTGTACCTTTCACGAGGGCATTGTATGCTAATGCCACACGCTCCCAGCGTTTGTCACGATCCATCGCATAGTAGCGCCCGTCAACCGTGGCTATTTTGCCCACTCCCTCTTTGTCGAGGTGGTTTTGCAGGTCTTGTATAAACTGTAATCCGCTTTTGGGGTCGCAGTCGCGGCCATCGGTAAAGGCGTGAATATATACTTCGGAAAGTCCTTCGCTCTTACAGATAGTTATCAGTGCTTTCACATGGTCGAGGTGTGAGTGCACGCCACCGTCGCTCACCAGGCCGATAAGGTGAAAAGGTTTGCCATCGGCTTTGGCTGAATGGATAGTGTTTAGCAGCACTTCGTTTTTCGCCAGTTCCCCCGTTTTGATGGCTACGTTTATCCTTTGCAGTTCCTGATAAACAATGCGGCCTGCGCCGAGGTTAAGGTGCCCTACCTCAGAGTTGCCCATTTGTCCTTCAGGTAGCCCTACCAACTCGCCGAAAGTGGTCAGCGTAGTGTGCGGATATTTGCCGTAAAGAGAACTTGTAAAAGGTACTTTTGCGTTTTGAATGGCATCGGCGGATGCAACTTTACCCAGTCCCCATCCGTCCATTATAACAAGAATAGCTCTTTTTTGTGACATATTAGAATGATTTAATTATTTGAAAATTAGGTTGATAAATGAATTTTTGAGCAAATGTTCTTCGCCAAAAGCGGCTGTAAAATTACGCAATAATGTTGGAGCAGGTATATGATTTATAGCATGTTTTTAAAATAAGTACTTCAATTGACCATAAAATTCGATTTTTTGACATAAAATTGTATCTTGGGGCAGATGTGTGTGGTTTGTCAAATAAAAGGGGATAAAATAATGATAAGAAATTTAGGCATGATAAATTCCATTGATCTAAAATCAATAAAAAATATACGAATGAAAAAAGTTATTGCTTTATCACTTGTTGGTTTTTTGTTAGTAAGTGGGTTGTCTCTTCGCGCACAAAGTATTGATGGCGTGGTAAAGGGCTTGAAAGCAGGTAATGCGGCAACGGTTATCGCCAATGCCGGGGACAATCTTGCATTAACGGTTCCCGATAAATCCGATAATTACAGCAAGATGCAGGCGCAACAAGTGCTGAAGGATTTTTTTGCCAAAACTGCTGTCAAGGGGTTTGACCTGAAGCATAAGGGTGATTCGCCCAATGGCAGTTATGGTATCGGCACGCTGGCTACAGCCAAGGGAAGTTATCGCGTAAATATCTTCATGAAAAAGGACGGAAAGCAGGAAGTTATTAAGGAGCTGCGTTTTCAGTTAATCGAATAAAATTATCTGCGGAACGGGTTATTGTACCAGTTGCCGTCTATTTCGTTAACAAATACTTCTATTTGGTGGTCAAATGAGTTTTTCAGGTTGTAGTCTTGTTTCAGGTTGCCGCCGAAAAAGAATGCCACCGTTTGGTAAGCCCTTGCATTAAAGCCCCCTTTATATTCTTTTATAATCTCGTAACAATTGTTGCCCGTTTGCCTGTTGATGAGTTTCATCAGCACTTTTCCTTGGTATACCGAAAGGTTGGAGAGCGGTTCAGCAAACTCTTTCCTTAAATCTTTTTCATTTGCTTTGATAATTTTCTTGCGATCTCCTTTGTTCTCAATTCCTTCAAGTTTTTTGTTGATGTCGTTGATGGTAGAACCCGCAATACGTGCATAGGGGTAGCATACATAAACGGCATTCCTGAGCCTTGTCCATTCCGCCTTTACCTTCGCAAGCTGTGCGGGAGGCAGTTTTGATACCCAAACATTTTCTTTCTCTTCGTAAGGCATTACCTTGAACGAGTAATAATCATAGCCATACCATATACCGGGCACGGTAAATACGTCTTTGGGGCCCCAGTCCTTCATGATTTCTTCGATGGAGGGAAGTGGCGGTATCAGGATGCTGTCCTGCGTTTGTGCACGCAGGTTATCCAACGGCCTGAACAGGGCGATGACAAAAAACGGGACGATATAATAAAAAACCTTTTTCAATTTCCACGCAAAATTACAGGGTTGTGCCCGTACATTTTATAATATTTACGACGATAATGTTACCAGGCTGCCAACACTATGATAACGTACAGATGATTCCACTTGCTGCAAGGCTTTTAAAAAATAAATGCTATATGAAAAAATAGCAGCAAATGCTTATGCGTACTGCGTTTTAGTCAGGTTTTATAGACGTTTTGCGCCAAAAAGGCGTATTTATTCGGCGTGGATTTTGATTTGCTATAAGTAGAAGAAACAATACAGATTACAATAAAAAATTAAAGATATGAATTTAGGAAACTTAACCATTAAAGCAGCGGAAGCCTTTCAGCAGGCACAGCAATTGGCTTTCAATGCGCAAAACCCAAATATAGAAACGGAGCATATCCTGAAAGCCTTGATTGAGCAGGAGGATTCGCCCGTTCAGTACTTGCTGAAAAAAAACAACGTTACCATTAATTTGGTGGAAAATAAGCTGGAAGAATTAATCGCCCGTTTGCCTAAAGTCAGCGGGGAGCCAGCTCAACAGATTAGCCGGGACGCTAATAATGTATTACTGCGTGCAGGGGCGTCCCTCAAGCAGTTTGATGATGAATTTGTGACACCGGAACACTTGCTGTTGGCAATCGTGGAAGGCAACGATGCTGCAGCCAAATTATTGAAAGATGCGGGGCTGACTGAGAAAGGTCTTGTGACGACCATTAAAGAGCTTCGTAAGGGTAGCACCGTTACGTCGCAAACACAATCGCAGGAATTTAACGCCCTGAACAAATACGCCAAGAACCTGAACGACCTTGCCCGTCAGGGTAAGTTAGACCCGGTGATAGGGCGTGATGAAGAAATCCGTCGTACACTGCATATCCTTAGCCGCCGTACCAAGAACAACCCTATTTTGGTGGGTGAGCCGGGTGTGGGTAAAACGGCTATTGCTGAAGGCATTGCTTTTCGTATCGTGAATGGCGACGTGCCGGAGAACCTGAAATCAAAAGTGATTTATGCCCTTGATATGGGGCTTCTCATTGCCGGGGCAAAATACAAAGGAGAGTTTGAGGAACGTTTGAAAGCGGTAGTGAAAGAAGTAAGTGACAGTGATGGTCAGATTATTTTGTTCATTGACGAAATCCACACATTGGTAGGTGCCGGTGGGGGAGAGGGCGCTATGGAC
The DNA here is from genome assembly GCA_047601605.1 of Niabella sp. GTDB lineage: Bacteria > Bacteroidota > Bacteroidia > Chitinophagales > Chitinophagaceae > Niabella. The sequence goes on along the minus strand of JASGIU010000003.1, from coordinate 126,905 downwards.
GCGGCCAATATCCTGAAACCTGCCTTGGCGCGTGGTGAGTTGCGGGCAGTGGGCGCTACCACGCTGAACGAGTATCAAAAGTTTTTTGAGAAAGACAAAGCGCTCGAACGCCGTTTCCAAAAAGTGATGGTGGACGAACCCTCTGTGGAAGATGCTATTTCCATCTTGCGGGGCTTGAAAGACAAATATGAAACCCACCACCATGTGCGCATTAAAGACGATGCGATTATCGCCGCCGTGGAACTTAGCAATCGTTATATCACCGACAGGTTTTTGCCGGACAAGGCGATTGACCTGATTGATGAAAGCGCCGCCAAACTTCGTTTGGAGATGAACTCTATGCCGGAAGAATTGGATGTGCTTTACCGGCAAATCCGTCAATTGGAAATTGAGCGGGAGGCTATCAAGCGGGAGAATGACGAAGAAAAACTGAAAACGCTTAACACGGAAATCGCAAACCTGTCCGTGCAGCGCGATACCTTAAAAGCGAAGTGGCAGGAAGAAAAAGAATTGGTTGATAAAATACAATCTGCCAAAGCAAAAATAGAAGACTATAAGATAGAGGCCGAGCAAGCAGAACGTAACGGAGATTATGGTAAAGTGGCCGAGATCCGTTATGGTAAGATAAAGGAAGAAGAAGAGTTGATAGCTCATTTGAGTAAAGATTTAGAAGCTTCTTCTGAAAAGCGTTTGCTGAAAGAGGAAGTTGATGCAGAGGACATCGCCGAAAGTGTAGCCAAAGCAACGGGTATCCCGGTTTCTAAAATGTTGCAAAGCGACCGCGAAAAGTTATTACATCTTGAAGAACATTTACATCAGCGCGTAGTAGGTCAGGATGAGGCTATCACGGCGGTTGCGGATGCGATTCGTCGTAGCCGGGCAGGGCTGCAAGACCCGAAAAAGCCGATAGGTTCTTTTATTTTCCTGGGAACAACAGGTGTGGGTAAAACGGAATTGGCAAAGTCTTTGGCAGAATACCTGTTTGATGATGAGGGCATGATGACCCGTATCGACATGAGCGAATATCAGGAAAAACATACCGTGAGCAGGCTCGTGGGCGCGCCTCCCGGATATGTGGGTTACGATGAAGGCGGTCAGCTTACCGAGGCCGTAAGGCGCAAACCTTACAGTGTGGTGCTGCTCGATGAAATTGAAAAAGCACACCCCGATGTTTGGAACGTGCTGTTGCAGGTGCTTGATGACGGACGGTTGACCGACAACAAAGGCCGTGTGGTAAACTTTAAGAATACCATCATCATCATGACCAGCAATATCGGCAGTCATTTGATACAGGACGCTTTTGAAAACGTGACCGAGAAAAACGTGGACGAGGTAACCGATTCGGCCAAAGCACAGGTGATGACGTTGTTGCGCCAGACCATCCGTCCCGAGTTCCTGAACAGGGTGGACGATATCATCATGTTCCATCCGTTGATGAAGCGTGATATTCAGCAAATCGTAAAAATTCAATTGGATGCTTTGACAAAGCTTGTGGCACAAACAGGCATCCGGTTAGAATACAGCGATTATACTTTGGAATTTCTTGCCGAGCAGGGCTTTGACCCACAGTTTGGGGCAAGGCCGCTGAAAAGGCTTATCCAAAAGGAAATCGTGAACGAATTGAGCAAGCGTATCCTGCGCGGGGATATTGATAAAACAGCCCCTATTTTGGTGGATGTGTTTGATAATACCGTGGTGTTCAGAAACGATGCGCATCAAAAAGAAGCCGCGAAATAAGCGGGGATTCTTAAAAAAATAAGTAGTATCAATTGTATAAATATGGGCAATGGAAAATGGTTTTCCGTTGCCCATTTCTTATATCTGTAATAATCTTTCCAAAACATAATAAACCGCCGGGCAAAACTCACTGTTCTTGAGCGTGAGCGCCTGACGTTTCACCATCACGTCTTCATTGGTGTAAGGAAAGCGTGCGCAATCCGAAGGGCGTTGGTCATAAATATTGCATGTATTGTCATTATTCAAAAAAGGACAGGGTGAACTTTTTACCACAAAGTCACCATCTTCATCCACTTTTAAATAAGTTTCAATAAATACGCTTTCGCGCAATCCAAGATATTTGGCAATCCTTTTAACATCGGGCGTTTTAAAACGAGGGGAATAGTTTTTGCAACAGTTGGCGCAGGTCAGGCAATCTATCCGCTCAAAAGCCTCCTCATGCAGTTGCGGCAAACGGCGCAGCACCTTGTTCTTGTCCGCCCGTTTTAAAAACTGTTGATAAGCTTTTCTGTGTTCTTTTGATTTTTGTTGCCATGCTTGTAGCGAAACGTCTTCCATCGACGCAAAGATAAGGAGGTTGGAAGGGCGGGTCTATCTGATGATAAAAAAAATCGCCGTGAAACAGGTTCACGGCGATTGTAAAGATTTTGCAGCAACGGTTTACCACCTGCTGCTGTTGCTGTAAGAACGACGTTCGCTCTTTTGCTCGCGGGGCTTAGCTTCTGCCACGCGCATAGAACGACCATCAGCTGTAGCGCCATCAAGTTCCTTGATAGCTTTTTGTGCAGCTTCGTCATCAGACATTTCCACAAAACCAAAACCGCGGCTGCGGCCAGTGAATTTGTCGTTAATTACTTTTGCAGAGCTTACTTCACCATACTCAGCAAAGTACTCGCGTAAATCTTCATCCTGAACGTTGAAGCTCAGATTAGAAACGTAAATGTTCATCTAAAGAAAAATATTGAATTAAAAATCTTGAAATAAAGGCAATGTAACGAAAAGACTATATCGGACTCGGAGAAAGGCTCTCCTGATAAAATACAAAACTTACAAAATGCGCTCAAATCAAATTAACCCAGCAAAGATACGGGGATTTTCGCAATGCGGCAAAAATTTACTGTTAAAATGAAACGGGTATTATATAGGCACATCTTCCGTGTCATATCTTTCAACCGATTCGATGTCTGGCATATCTTTTAGCTTGTTCACCAGTTCATCGAGCTCTTCTTTGTCGTGCACATATAGTTTTATATTGCCATGAAAAACGCCTTCTTTCGCTTCGATGGTAAGGGCTGCGATATTGATTTTTAATTGTGCGGAAATCAAGTTCGTGATTTTGCTCACGATGCCCACGTCGTCAAGGCCGATAATCTTGATGCCGGTAAGGAAGGATATTTCTTTGTTTTTCGCCCATTTGGTCTTTACGATACGGTGGCCATAGTTGGCCAGCAATTTAGGCGCGTTCGGGCAATTGGTGCGGTGTATGGTCATGCCCTTTCCGGTTGTGATAAAACCAAACACGTCATCGCCGGGGATGGGCTTGCAGCAATTGGCAAGGTTGTACATAATCTTATCGCCCGATTCCCCGAAAATGATCAGTTCGGCATCGTGCCTGGCAGGACTGGCTGGCTGATGTGCGGCCTGTTGCCCGCTACTGCTATTGACGATTTCAATTTTATTATCCTGTAAAACCTTGATGGGCTTGGGCAGCTCGATACGGCCAGCAATTACCTTGAACTCCTTTAGTTCTTTCAGGTCAATATTCTTGATGGCAATCTGGTAAAATAATTCAAGGTTTGAATTGAGCTTGTAATAGTGCACCAATTCGTCAAGATTGCCCTGATGAAAATGCGCGTCGATGCCTTCGAGTTTTCGCTGGAGGGTGTATTTCCCCTCGTCCGCAACCTTGCGTTTTTCTTCCCGGAGGGCGTCCTTGATTTTTGTTTTGGCTTTTGCCGTTACCACAAAATTCAGCCAGTCCTCGGACGGGGTTTGCTTGCTGCTGGTAATGATTTCTACCTGGTCACCGCTTTTCAGTTTATAACTGATGGGCACCAGTTTATGGTTGACCTTGGCCCCGATGGTTTTGGAACCGACGGCCGTATGTATGGAAAACGCAAAGTCGAGCGCGCTGCTGTCCACGGGCAGCATTTTTACATCGCCCTTGGGCGTATAAACAAATATTTCTTCATTAAGGAAACTGGTCTTAAAGTCCTGAAGAAAGTCAACGCTGTCGGTGTTTTCGTGATACAGTGCTTCACGTATTTGTTGAAACCATTTGTCAAAGCGGTTTTCATTATTGGAACCTTCTTTGTATTTCCAGTGTGCGGCCAGCCCTTTTTCCGCAATATCATCCATCCGCTTGGAGCGGATTTGTACTTCCACCCATTTGCCGCGTGGCCCCATGACTGTGGTGTGCAACGCTTCGTAGCCGTTGGCCTTGGGATTGCTCACCCAGTCGCGCAGGCGTTCGATGGAGGGTGTGTATTCGTCCGTTATCAGGGAGTAAACCTTCCAACATTCTTCCTTTTCCTTGTCGGGCGTGGTGTCGAGTATAATCCTGATAGCAAATAAATCATAGACTTCTTCAAAGGACACGCCCTTCTTTTTCATCTTGTTCCAGATGGAGTGGATATTCTTGGGCCTGCCGTAAATTTCGAACTTGAAATGGTTTTTTTCTAATTTTTCCTTGATGGGGCGTATGAACTCGTTGATATAGCGTGTGCGGTCGCGTTTGGATTCGGCCAGTTTTTTGGCAATCTCCCTGTACATTTCCGGTTCAAGGTATTTCATGGCCAGGTCTTCCAGCTCGGTCTTGATGCTATAAAGGCCCATGCGGTGTGCCAGCGGCGCGAAAACATACACCGTTTCAGAGGCTATCTTCAATTGCTTGTCGCGCCGCATACTGTCGAGCGTGCGCATATTGTTCAGCCTGTCCGCCAGCTTAATCAGAATGACACGCGGGTCGTCCGTGAGCGTCAGCAATATTTTTTTGAAGTTTTCCGCCTGTTGCGAGGCGTTCGCGTCTATGACGTTGGAGATTTTGGTCAAGCCGTCCACAATGCGGGCGATTTCGGGGCCAAATTCCCGCTCGATGTCCTGCAAGGTAATGTCGGTGTCCTCCACGGTGTCGTGCAGCAGGGCGGCCACGGTGGAGCGCACGCCCAACCCGATTTCCTCGATGCAAATCTTGGCAACGGCGATAGGGTGGAGGATGTAGGGTTCGCCACTTTTTCGGCGCATGGTGCTGTGCGCATCAGCGGCCATTTCAAATGCGCGCCGTAAAATATCCTTGTCACCAGGTTTCAGTTTGTCTTTCAGCAATCTTAACAGAGCCTTATACTCCCTCAAAATCAACTTCTTCTCCTGGTCTTCGTTCAGCGTATATTTGGATGTCTTTTCTAACGTTTTCATACTTATTTGCCTCTCAAATCTGCCACAAAGTCACTATTTTCTTTGCTTAATTTGACTTTAAAGTTAAGATTATTTGATTACGATTCAAGAAAATCACGGCAAAAAATCGTTTTAACATACCGTAGTCGGTTTTTGTCCTTATAGCAGTATATGGGTTGTTTAAAATACTTATTGTCATTTATATATATGATACTCATTTGTTTATATAGAAAACGAATAGTTTTATATACGCACGTGACTACCTTCAAGCCGGGAATGGGTTCTTTGCAAAAAGTCCTATATTCGCTGCCTGATTAACCTATTGCGCAAAAACCAAAAATTATCAGGAGAAAATTAAAAAAAGTTCTTACCTTTGCCGTCCTAATTTTAAAACAATGATAGCAGTTATTAAGGTAGCGGGACAGCAATTTAAGGTTGAGAAAGACCAGACTCTTTTCGTACCGCGCATTCAAGGCAATGCAGGCGACTCTGTTGACCTTGATGTTTTGTTCACTCATGACAATGGCACCCTTGCCGTGGGCACCGATGTAAAAGCGAAATTGACCGCAGAAATCCTTGACCATGTAAAGGGTGATACGGTAATCGCCTACAAAATGAAAAGAAGGAAAGGTTTTCATAAAAAGAAAGGCCACCGTACCGCTTACACAAAGATCAAGATAAACGGTATCGCTTAATCCCCAATTGTATAATCGTATAAAATCAAATAAACAATGGCACATAAAAAAGGTGAAGGTAGTGTAAAGAACGGTCGCGACTCAGAAAGCAAGCGCCTTGGTGTGAAGATTTTCGGCGGGCAACCGGCTATTGCAGGCAACATCATCGTTCGTCAGCGTGGCACTGTTTACCATCCCGGAAAGAACGTTGGCCTTGGCAAAGACTTTACCCTGTTCGCACTCACCAATGGTGTGGTTGAATTTAAGAAGGGTAAAAAAGACAGGACTTTTGTTTCTGTAACCCCGGCTGAAGCCTAATGTTAATTTCATACTGCATTTTTTGTGGAAAAAAAATTTGTCAGGAATAAAAAAAATAATATTTTTACTCCTGATAATCCATTTACTAATCAATTAAATTCACAAAAATGGCAGTAAAAAAAGCAGCAGCTCCCAAAAAGGTAGCAGCAAAAAAAGCCCCCGTTAAAAAGGCGGCAGTAAAGAAAGCAGCTCCTAAGAAAGCCGCAGCAAAAAAAGCTCCCGCTAAGAAAGCAGCCCCCAAAAAGGTAGCGGTAAAAAAAGCAGCAGCTCCCAAAAAGGTAGCAGCAAAAAAAGCAGCTCCTAAGAAGGCCGCTGCTAAGAAAAAAGCAGCTCCTAAGAAAGCAAAAAAATAAGCTTTTATTAAATTGTTTTATAAAGCCTTTCCTTGTGAAAGGCTTTTTTATTTTTCCTTGTTTCTTTAAATCAATTGCGATGAAATTGCACATCAGGAATATGGTTTGCGAACGTTGCATCCTTGTCGTCCGTAACGAGTTGGAAAAGATGGGGCTGCCCATTAAGGATATTTTGCTTGGCGAGGTGGAACTGGGCCGAAAGATTACCCCGGCAGAAAAAGAGACCTTAGAAGGAATTTTAAAAAGTCTGGGATTTGAATTGATTGATGATAAAAAAAGCAAACTGATTGAGCAGGTAAAAACGCTGATAATAGAACTCGTTCACTACAAACCTACCGAAGAACAACCTGCCCTGAATTTATCCGCTTATTTAAGCCGCGAGTTGCTGCATGACTATCATTATCTGTCGAACCTCTTTTCGGAAGTGGAAGGCACGACAATAGAGAAATATTACATCGCCCAAAAAATCGAGAAGGTAAAAGAATTGTTGGTGTATGACGAGCTATCGCTGAGCGAGATTGCCGACAGGCTCAATTATTCCAGTGTGGCATACCTGAGCAATCAATTTAAAAAAGTGACCGGACTCACGCCCAGTCACTTTAAAAAGGTAAAAGCTAACAAAAGAAAACCGCTCGATAAAGTTTGAGGGTTTTCAGGAATAGTTTGCCCGTTATTTTTTATCGAACACCAAATAGCCATAAGCCGGTAGCTCAAAAGACCGGGAAGCACTGAAATCATTTTCTGCACCCGTGAACACGTTCTTGAACTTGCCATTTAGTTTTTCGTCGGGGATATCAATTTTCAGGTTTTGTGCATCGGACAGGTTTAGCACCACCACCACTTCATGATCCCCGTTTTGGCGCAGGTAGGCAAACACTTTGTCATTTGCCGAAGTGGCAAGCCGGTAAGTAGTTGCCGCCGGGTCGCCGCCGCGCAGTGCGGGATTGTCGCTGTGCAGGTTCAGCAAGGTCTTATAAAAATCCTGCAATTCATATTTGCCCGTCCACGGTATCGGGTCTTTGTCAAAAAATTTAAGCCGCTTGTCTTTCATGGGCAGTTCCTGTCCGCTGTATATCAGCGGTACGCCGTTCCAGGTGCAACTGAACACGGCGAGCGCCTGTGCCATGTTGCCGTATTTTTCGTACTCCGTACCGTTCCAACTGTTTTCGTCATGATTGGCGGTGAACCATGCCCGCATGCTCGAATCGCCGATACGGTCATATTCGTAGAGCAGGGGCAACAGGCTGTCCAGCGGTTGTTTTTGCTGATAAAAATCGCGTGTGCGGTGCATCCATTTCCAGGAATAACTGGCGTCGAACACCTTGCCGTAATCAGGGTTTTCCAGTTCGTCAAACTCGCCCAACCAGAACAGCGGTTTCACCGCGTCCACCTGCGGGCGGGCTTCGTGCCAAAAGTCAACCTCCACCCAGGAGGCAAGGTCGCATCGGAAACCGTCTATATCGCATTCCTGCACCCAAAACTTCATGGCGTCAATCATGGCCTTGCGCATGTCGGGGTTTTTATAATCCAGTTCTATGATATCGTCCATGCCGCTGGCAATATGAAAAGTGCCGGTGGCGCTGTCCTTGAGGTAATAATCAGGATGCGTTTTTGTCCACACATGATCCCAGCCCGTGTGGTTGGCCACCCAGTCTATGATGACTTTAAAGCCCTCGCCGTGCGCGGTTTTTACCAGGTTTTTGAAATCGTCCAACGTGCCAAATTCAGGGTTGATGGACGTATAGTTGGAGCAGGCATAATAGCTCCCTAGGCTGCCTTTTTTCTTTTCCTGAGCAATCGGTGTGATGGGCATGAACCAAAGCGTTTTCACGCCCATGTCCTTCAGTCTCGGTAGTTCTTTTACAAATGCGTTAAACGTTCCTTCGGGCGTATATTGCCTTACGTTTACTTCATAAATGTTCGTATTGTGTTTCCAGTCCACGGTGCCCATTTTATCCAATTTGGTTTCAGAATTCTTTTTGTCATCCTTCGGCATCAGTTTACAGGACACCGCGAGCAGGCAATATACGGCTATCGGCCATAAAAATTTATTCATCTGACTATTTTTTATTTTTTGGGGGCTGTCGGCAGTAGTACATCAATCAACATCAGTCCGCCGCCCGCCTGCAATCTTTTGCTGCGCTGCGCAAAAGGATTTCCGGCTAAGCGGCGCAGCCCATCGGCATTAGCCATGCTCTCATCTTTTGCCAACGCTAAAAACAAACCCACGTGAAGGTATGGAATATTTTAGTAAGGTGGTGGTGTTGAAGATATGCACTTTTATTGAGTAGAGTTCGGCCAGCCGGAACTGAAGCTGATAGTAGCATATGTCCGAGGATATATTAGTCGCGCCGCCATATAGCCAAGCCGAATGTTGGCGGTAGTTTTATTTTTTTAATACTTTTAAACAATTGTCGTAAGTGTTAGAAATTGCATCAGCAACAAGTTTCGGGTCTTGATTGTGGATACCATGACTGTACAGTGGAAGGAGTATAATACTACTATTGTGATTGTTTTTTATCATATCGGTGTAATGTTCTATTCGCAACATATCTAATTCTTTCCACCATGAAACTAAGTTTAAACCTAATTTCATGTCTTCATTCATCTTTTTCTCAAAAGGTTCAGTAGGTTTATTATATGAAATTAATATCGTAACCGGTATGTCTTTTAGGGGTGCCAAAGAAGTATAATTTTTAAAAAAATGGGGAGTGCTTTCTGATAATTCCCTTTTCGCTTCGTTTCGCATTCCGATTGGCAATGATGTGTCATTTGACATACTGTTAAGATTGATCTTCCAAATATCAATATATCCTGTTGTGCTGGATGATTTCTTTTTTACCTGTTCATCTTCATTTTTTTTAAGCATAAAATTAGTAGGGTCAATAAAAACTAAGCCGCATACTTCATCGGGATACATAGATGCATATAAACGAATAAATGGCCCGCCAAGCGAATGCCCGACTAACAAATAAGGCGGGCTTATTTTTAATGTATCTAATAAAGTGTGAAGCCTTCTTATTACGTCTGCATCTGTTTTAATTGAATCGTCAACTTCAGATTCACCTATTCCATTCCTGTCATAAACAAAACTGGTTATGTTTTGAGGCAGGAAAGGAAATATAGATTCAAAGTTTCCTGCGCCTGAACCTAAGCCGCCTTCAAATATGACTATTGGTTCGCCTTTCTTTCTGCTATCAAGATTGAAAGTTTTATATGCAATTTTTGTATTGTTGATAGCGATAAATTTCCTTTCGGCTTTTTGAGCAAAAAGATTACAGGCATAAAAAACAGCAATTATTATCAACGTAACTTTTAATCTTGTGTTCATTATTTTACTGTTTTGTTTCAAAAGTGTTATGTAAAAAATTACCGCCAACGTTTTCGGGCTTGGCGTCCGGGCGGGAAAGTCCGCAGGAACTTTCACGTTAGAACATCAGCCTGCCTGACGTCAAACCCGTGTTGTAGGGCGTTTTTCTTTTTCGCTGTTAGTATTGTATGTATGTCAAATTTTGTTTCTGATGTTTTGTATTTAACTCTAAACGTTTTTATGTCGTCAAACTGTGTCTTAACGAGTTGTGTCTTTAAGGCATCTAAGTTGTGAAAGTTAAAGTAAACTCGTCCACCGCTACCAACTTTAAAATCAGATTTGTCGGGGTCGCCTTCTACAAAACTTAAATAAAGCAGTCCGTTGTCATTTAGTAAGTCATAGGAATTTGAAATTAGTTCGTTACTTTCTGTTTGCGACAAATATGGTAAACAAAATCCGCTAATAATTCCGTCATATTTTTTGTCAAGACTGCGGATTTGTCGGCTGTCCATAATAGCAAAATTTGCTGTCGGATTATTTCTCTTTGCAAGTTCGACCATATTTGGAGCAATGTCAATTCCGAAAATCTCAAAGTCTGGTCTTTGAGTTAAAAGATATTTCGTGATGTTTCCGGGGCCGCACCCAATTTCTAACAATTTTGCTTTGGGTTTAGTTACAGAATTGCAGATATAGTCATAAGTATCATTGTACAAGTCTAAGCCCATAAACTTGTCTTGGTATATAGAAGCAACGTTGTTCCAAGTGTCAAATGTTTCTTTATATCTGTCCATTATCTTGTCGTTTTACAAATGCGCCTTAACGGTACGGCTTGGTGATGTGGCGGAGTTCCACGATTTGTCTGCCCGTAACCGATGCCAAATTTATAATTAAAAGTTCATTGTTTATTCTATTGCCCGGCGTTATTAGTTGGCCGGGACTTTAGCTGAATAGCGAACAAAAAGTTAAGCATATATTCGTTACGCCGCCATATTGCTAGGCCGAATGTTGTGTATTCGTTTTTATCATTTTTAGTATTCTATTCCGTTAAATGTATGGGTACAGCAGTCACAATAGTGTTTTAAGTTCGTTGATTTTAAGTCCGGATTTGATAATTGTAAAATCCCTACATCGTCAACATTCATCCCCGAGAAATAAGTTGACTCTCCAACTCTAACAAAGTCTTTTTTGTCATTCTGGTTTAAGGCTACTAACCAAAATATTGGCTCTACTTTGTCTAACCTTGATTTCGCTTCGCTAAACACTTCATCCCAATTAGAGCCAACCTTTGATAGCAAAAATTTAAAAAGTGGTGTATAATCTAATCCACGCTCTTTCTTTTCATGCTTTGCCCGCTTGACTTGTTCTAATGTTTCTTTTTTCTTATGTCGTATGTGTTTAAAGTCTCCCCGAAATTGTGGCGCACATTCCTCGCTTTTGTATTAACTTTTCTATACAGTGGCTTTTTTTGATTACCCCTATTCATATTAGTCAAGTGTTACGCTTCCGTAAATTATATGCTCCGCCTTTCCCGTTTCGTTGCATTTCAACGTTCCGTTTACTATTACTGAATAATATTGACCTAAAGGTTTGAAAGTTTCTTTCTCTGTCAATGGCTGTAGTTCTAAAATGTCGCTTGTAATTCGTCCGCTAACAACCTGGTTAGTCAATTTTATAGTAAGTTTTCTCCCTCCTCTGTCCGAAATTATTTTTCCAAACAAATTTCCTATGTCCCAGTTTTCCGGTTTGTGGATTATTATTCTAACTGTCTGTCCTTGTAAACTCATTTCTGTTTGAAGGTTTTGCAAAATGACGCACAGCATTTCGGAGCTTGCCGAAGGCGGGGATTTTTAGCACAAAAGTTCAATCGAAGCTGTTCAGCCCCGCTTTTGGCAAGCCCATGTTGGCGGTAGTTTTTTATTTTATCCACTTTTCAATAATATTTATAAACTCTGTTTGCTGGTCAACAAATGGATAATGTGAACAGTTGTCAATAAGTTGAAAGTTCTTTTTCTTGACTATTTTTTTCATATCATTTAATTGCTTTTGCGAAAAAATTTGGTCTTGTCGTCCATAAATTGCAAATAATTTGACTTGCTTTTTAAGGTTCTCTAAAACAGCTTTTGTGTCAATATTATTTTTGGTTTCGTTTTGATAGAATAGGGTCGGAGCATTGTCATTTCGGATATTACTTTTTCCAAACTCACTTTTTTCATAATCTTCTCGAAGTTGGTTTGCTTCTTTTGTTGGAAATGGCATTTTGAAATAGTTATTTTTACTCGCAACTTCATAACATTGTTGTCGATATTCAGCAGAATTTTTGGGAAGTTTTTCGATTTCTGCAATTTTTGAAAGCATCAAATTGTCTTTCTGTTCCAAATAGATTTTTTTCGTTGTTCCCAAAATATGGTCATACGTTTCTTGTTGAGAAAACAAAGCACCAGTAAGTATCAATGAATTTACTTTTTGAGGATTTTGTTCCGTGAAAAGCGTTCCAACTAAACCGCCAAAACTATGAGCGATAATATTTGCTTTTTTGATGTTGTATTTTTGGTAAAGACTATTCAAGTCCTTTATCGCTTCTTGAAAAGTGAAAGTTGCAGTTGTGTCGATGGAACGACCTTCGCCTCGTCTGTCATAAACAATTACATAAAATCCTTTTTCGGCAGTTGTTCCTTCAAAAAGAGTGGAATTCCCTCTCGGTCCACCGTGAATGTAAATAATTGATGGATTCTCGCTTTTTCCATATGCTTTTGAATAAATTGCATTTTGGGCATTTATTAACTGTGATATTAAAAAGCAGAATATGAATAAAATAATTCTTGTCATTCTCATTTTTTGTCTTTGATTAAATGGAAATCACTTGTTTTAGATGATGGTCCAAATACTCAACGTAATCGTGTATCAAAAATTCAAGCGAAAGAGATTTTTCTTCGGCAAAACATTCACGTTGTAAATTTTCGTTTGGAATTCTTCTTCTTAATTCAAGAAGTTGTTTATTGTAAATCGTCCAAAAATCTATGATTTGTATACTGTCGATTTGATGGTAGAAATTATAATTATTCCAATTGTTTTGGTCATAAATAATTTGTGGTTTGTCTTCAAATTGACAACGAACAAAACGTTGATGATTATTCGTTGCACTATCTATAAGGTATCCGATGATTTCCTTTTTACTCCATTTTTCCACCATTAATTTTTCGTTGAAATTATTTTCATCAATATTTATCAATAATTCCGGAATTGTTTCGCACAAATATTAAAGTCTGTCAATTGTATTTTTTATCATTTATAGTTTTCTTCAAAATATTTTTTCTCAATGTTCTTTTACGGTCGGTTCTGCAAAATTACCGCCAACGGTACGGCTTGGCGATGTGGTGGTATTCCGTGATTCGTCTGCCGATAACCGCTGTTAAATATATAACTAAATGTTCATTGTTTATTCTATTGCCCGGCGTTATTCGTCAGCCGGAACTAAAGCCGAATAGCGAATAAAAGCCGAGTATATATTCGTCCAGCCGCCATATTGCCAAGCCGAATGTTGTACGCCGCTATTTTCTGTCAATAAGCATTGTATCAAATTTAGTCCAATAAACTGTGTCATCTTTGATTATACCTGTCTTCGGAAGTTCCCTTACATAACCATTGTAATTGTTGTCTCTGATAAACAATGTATCATTTAGTTTGTCGTATTTGCCGTAATACACGGTTTGACCGAGTCTATTATATTCCGTTAGTCTAAATTGTTTGTTAGCCTTAAGCTCAAAGGTTAAAACATTTGTCGCACCAGGTAAATTCGTTACTTGCAAAACGGTTTCTGAACTGTCAATCGAATTGCGTTGAATAATTTTAAAAATTATTATTCCACAAAGTGTCAACCCGATAAGACTTGTCACATATTGATAGATTCTTTTATCAAGCTTATAATAAGTTGTGTCCAACAGCAAGGCTGCGAAAGTAAATATTATAAGAAGTATAAATGGAATGTATTGAAACTGGTGAAATAGTCCCAAGTCGTAGCCGCTAAATGCTTGTCTGATAGCTTTGACGCCAAACCAAATTATTATCAGTCCAATTGCTATGCGGAAGTAGAGTCTCATATAGTGGCGTACAACGGGCAGCGGCTTTGTGCAGGCGTGGCAATAGAATTCCGTCTGCCCTTAGCTGCTGCCGATTAATAATTTTCTGTTGAAGATAAGCACAAAACCCGATAGATGTTCGTCCAGCCGGAACCGAAGCTGATAGTAGTACAACAGCCGGGATTTATTCCGTCAGCCACGCTTGCACAAAACCGCCTGTTGTGGGCAGTTATGGTCGTTTGGTTCTGCCCGTTGCATAAAGCATCTGCCGGGCAAACTCTTTGGCTTCCTGAAGTGAAGTTATAGGCGCTTCTTGTCCAACGTTAGTGTTGCCATTTTCTTCCTCAATAAGCCAAACAGTTCCATGCTTGTCTAACGAAAAATTAAATGTTTTATCGTCTTGAGTGATGTTGAATGATTGCTCCATGTGATATTTTGGGGTTTATTTATGGTTGATAAACTGGCGAGCTATTTAATTCTATTCACGTCTAATGCATCTTTGAAAAGTTGAGCTTCTGTCAATTGTTGTTTTAGCCCCTCAAGTCTGCTTTTACAGAATGCCATATCAATAGTATTTATGGGTTCTGAGCTATACGACAATTCTGCGTTTGGTCTGATTTTAAAGCTCACGGATATTATGTAGTCGTGGATTTTTATAGTTCCAACCGAGTTTTCTCCTAATGAAATTTTGTCTTCTATTGAATATTTAAACTCTCCGATTTTATCAATACCGTTGGATATTTTTTCAGTGAAGATGATTAGTTCTTCATTGCTCGTAGTTCTTTGTGCAGATGGGTACAACGAGCTTACTGTATTAATAAAATCGTCAAATTTAAAATCAGCAATAGCCTTGTTTTTCTTGGCTTTTTTTGCTGGGGTAATCACGTTGTCTTTAAGTTTGTAATAGATTCCCAAACCAATACCAAATATTAGTCCTCCGAATAAAAGGAATCCAAAAATAGCCAATAAAGTATTTTCCATAATTAGTCGCTTTCATCTTTCTTTTTCTTAGAAAACAATCTCGAAATAGCCGCAGCAGCAAATATAAATAGACCTATTATGACAAATGTTATAACTCCTTGTACAAATGCTTCGGCAACGTTGTTGGCTCTTAGTAATACTGTTATCATTTAATTGTTGATTGTGCCTACTCTGTCAAAATGCGGTTTTCGGCTTGCCCGGTGTGGCAGTTGGGATGTAGCGAAAATAGTTGGGATGTTTTGGTTTTTGTCACCCCGCCGATGAACGCTTTGTCGGTCAATTGCAAAGCAACGTGTAAATATACGAAGTATTTCCAACTTCCAACAACATTTATCTTATTGGTTTTCACTCAAATGATTTCTTATCTTCTTCAAGATATACAGAATGCGAAATGCTATGGATATACAAAATGCGAAGCTAATATTTGCCCCGTATTTTGCTGCTTCGATATTCTATAAAAACACCCAACACTTATCTGAAATAAATTTTATATTTGGGGATGAAGAAGAAATATCTGCTTGCCGTAATACTCGCCTGTGGTATTTTATGCGCAAGCGCCCAAACCGCCAATCGCCCGAATGTATTGATTATTTATACCGATGATTTGGGCTACGGGGATTTGAGCTGCAACGGTGCCTCGGCAATTGCCACGCCCCATATTGACCGATTAGCGCAAAACGGGATTAATTTTTCCAACGCACATGCCACGGCTTCCACCTGCACGCCTTCGCGCTATTCCCTGCTTTCGGGGAGGTATGCCTGGCGTAAAAAAGGAACCAACATCCTGCCGGGTGATGCCAACTTGGTAATTCCTACCGATATTACCACGCTGCCGAAAGTATTTCAGCAGGCCGGTTATATGACCGGGGTGGTAGGCAAGTGGCATCTGGGATTAGGCAATCAGTCGCCGGTGGATTGGAACAAGGAAGTTTCGCCCGGCCCGCGGGAAGTGGGGTTTGATTATTCCTTTATTTTTCCCGCAACGGCGGACAGGGTTCCCACGATTTTTATGGAAAATCAACAGGCGCAGGGCTTGGAGCAAAAGGATCCTATCGCCGTGAATTACCACAAAGCCTTTCCCGGTGAACTGACAGGCAAGGAGCATCCCGAACTGCTCAAGCAGCCCAATGATCCCCGGCAGGGGCATGACGGGCATATTGTGAACGGTATAGGCCGCATCGGTTTTATGAAGGGCGGAAAGCGCAGCGAATGGACGGACGAGGAATTGGCATATGTTTTCAGCAATAAGGCGATAGATTTTATAGATAGCAGTCTGGCAACCAAAAAGCCGTTCTTTCTTTATTATGCCATTCATAATATTCATGTGCCGCGGATGCCCGGAACGGAATTTAAAGGCAAAAGCAAATTGGGGTATCGGGGAGATGTCATTTTGGAGATGGATCATAACGTGGGACTGATGATGGAAGCATTGAAAACGCGCGGGCTGTTGAAAAATACCATCGTTATTTTTAGCAGTGACAATGGGCCGGTGTTGAACGACGGATATTTGGATCAGTCTGCGGAAACAGCCGAGGCGCTTCATCACAGGCCGGGCGGCATTTATCGCGGCGGCAAATACAGCGCTTTTGAAGCGGGAACAAGAGTGCCTTTTATCGTGCAATGGCCGGCAAAGATTGCAGCGGGCAAAAAATCCGATGCGTTGGTAAGCCAGATCGACTTTTTGGCCTCGTTTGCGGCATTGCTGAACGTGAAGCTGCCGGAGAGTGAATTTACCGATAGCCGGAACGCCCTTCCCACATTGACGGGGCAAAGTTTGAAAAGCCGTGATTATATTATTGAACAACCGCTTAATAGTGCCTTGTGCATTATTAAAGATGGCTGGAAGTATATATCCCCGTCCAAAGGCCCTGCACTGATGGAAGCGGTGAATATAGAGACGGGGTATAGCGCGCAGGCGCAGTTATATGATTTGAAAAACGATCCGGGTGAACATACCAATGTTGCCGATAAATACCCGCAGCGGGTGCAGGCATTAAAGACACTGCTGGAAAACATCATGCAAGAAGAGTGAGGGTGGGGGCCGAGCCCTGTATTGGCAGTTTGGTATGACACCTTCTGCTTCTTTTATATGAACAGGCACGAAAAAAATATTGAAATGTAAAAAGATTTTTTTTGAAGTTATGAATGCTTCCCCTTATCTTTGCACTCCCTTAACGGGGTCAAGGTCAATAAGATTGAACATTTGAAATAACGGGAGTTTAGCTCAGTTGGTTTAGAGCATCTGCCTTACAAGCAGAGGGTCGGCGGTTCGACCCCGTCAACTCCCACTAAAAATCAAGCAGTTACATAAATGTGGCTGCTTTTTTTATTGCATAAACTGTAGCTTTTAAGTGTCATTGTTTGAGAATTGTTTGAAAATTTTCCTCTCATTATCCATGCAAACTTTAGTGCTGGCATGGCAACCACATATAAATTATTCTTAGACCAACGATACAAGAAGAAAGATAATACCTACCCTTTAAAAATAAGGATCACAATAAATAGAAAGACTAAAGAAATTCCGGTTGATATATTTATTGAGAAAAAATATTGGGATGATAAATCTCAAAAATTGAAGCATTCACTTCCCAACTACCAGCTTATTCAATTAAAGGTATCTAAGAAGATATCGGATTTACAGGAAAGAATTTTATTAACAGAAAATCTAGGTAACGAAACATCAATAGAGAGTATTGCAGAAACAATTAAACCCAGACAGTCTGCATCTAATTTTCTGTCATTTGCTAGAGAACAGATAAAACTACTTATTGAAGAAAACAGAATTGGCAATTCAATAGCCTACCAATGTGCAGTAACGAAGTTGGAAAATTACATTACTAAAAAGGATTTGAAGTTTGAAGATATTGATTATTCTTTTTTAGAAAACTTTAATGCGTATATGGTAGGGCAAGGAATGCGGACTAATGCTATTTCCTGTTATCTCAGAACGATAAGAGCTATTTATAATAAAGCGATGAAGCAGGATGTAGTAGAAACGAGATTCTATCCCTTTCTGAAATACAAGATTAAATCAGAAAAAACAATCAACAGGGCTTTAACACTAAATGAACTAAAATCTATCGTAGATATTGACATAGCAGGTATTGGTAATATGACATTTCACAGACAGTTATTTCTTTTATCATTTTGCCTCATAGGAATAAACTTTGCAGACCTGCTAACCCTGACAGAAGAAAATTTAATTAACAACAGAATTGTATTTCACAGAAAGAAAACAAAAAAGGTTTACAGCATAAAGGTATTACCCAAAATAATGGAGCTAATAACGTCTTTACAGCAAACCCAATCTCCCACAGGATATCTTTTACCTTTCATAGACAAGACAAAAACTCCTTTACAACAAAAAAAGGATATAGGATTGGTCATTCATGCCAATAATGATAATATGAAAAAGATTGCAGAAATGGCAGGAGTCAAAAAGCCCATATCTACATATTATGCGAGATATTCATGGGCGAATATTGCCAAATCAGTAGGCTACTCCAAAGACCTTATTGCTGAGGCTCTAGGGCATGAATATGGAAATAAGGTAACAGGAATCTATCTTGAACATTTTGATAAAGAATTGATTGATGAAATGAATAACAATATTGTCAACAAACTATTCTCATAGAAAAATAGGGGAAATGAATCCCCTATTTTTATTACCATTTTTCAACCATAAGTTTTGGAACCTCACCTAATTTTTCAAATAAGTGCCTTTCAAAAATATTTCTAAAATTGAAGATATTTTCAGAAGTTGAAGCGATTGAATCATGAATCGTAAACAATGGGCTTTCAGGGTATGCTTTATTAATATCATAGCATATATTGTGCAAAACCAGATTTGATTCCACCCGTTGTAATAACAATGCTAATGTTGCATGATTTCCTTTTCCTGACTTTATCAAATTAAAAATCTCAAACACAGTTGGAAAGCACTGTTTAAATGCTTGTATTTCCTTATTCCAGATTACACTTTTCTGCTTAGAGAAAAAAGCTGTAAAAATAGCCCTCTTTGCATATTTCCGTTCTTTTATTCTGTCTCCTAAAACATCTTCGGGAAGTAAAAAATTTTCTTTTAAGAGGTTGGCAAACTGTTCATAAAAGCTCCCCTCAATAACAGATTTTCTAAAAATCTGTACATCCGCAGCTTTATGACAATCCTTAATCAATTCTACAAGCATTGTAGATAGTGAATGTGAAGTATCTGATAATTCAGGATATTCCGCCAAACCTTTAAATTTCTCATTATAATGAGCAATTATTTTATAAATACCATTCTTTATAAACAAATCATAATCTAAAACTACTAATGATAGCAGAGGTTGAGAATTAACAATATCAATTCCATATAACGTTTCACCATTGTGTTTCAAATATTGCTTTAGCTCTTTTTTAAGATTTGTTAAAGGACTATGAAATCTGCCAGATGTATTATCTATTTTTAGCCGATAGCCTCGCCCATCATTTATTTTATCTGCGGGAATTAACCTCATATTATATCTGTGTGTGGCTAATTCATCAATTGATAGGGAGCTATCTTTTTTCACCTTTCCAAGGCGCTTCATTTCAAACATATCTGCTTTTTCTTTCTCGGCTTCTCCATCTAAGTAAGATTTTACTGCTTCCATATCAATGGTCAGATTTGAATTAAACCAATCCTTTAAAAATGGAAGGCGTTTTTCGGCTTCAATATCTCTATTATGGGAACTCTCCATAATACTCTTTATCAATGTATTCTTAGTAATATAACATCCCTTTACTTTAGTCCGATACCTCTCTGTAAACTTTAATCCACATGCATAATGACCAGGCATATATGACGTTCCTTCTATAACAACTCCCTGCTGTTTCAAATAATCAATATATGGACGATAATTGTGTATTCTACTACTTAAATATAACTTATGAACTGGCGTAAACCCACGATATTTTACAATATCAAAGTCTTTTTTCCATGTAGGAATAGAACTAATCAAATGGACTATATAAATGAAGTTGTCTCTCTGGTATTTAAAATCTGGAGGGTTCTCACTTAATATCGCATCCATATCCAGATTTTCAGGGATATACAACTTATAAGGATGTCGTTTCTTCCTTATATACTTTTTACTTTTAGAGAACTGGTTACCTTCTTGAGTATCTATTTTACTCATTTTTTAAAATTTTAATAATTAAAAAATGAGTGGCGCCACTCTTTTGCTACTTAAGTATACCAAAGGTATTATGGCCTTAAGGCCATGTAGGCAAGAAGGTAAGAGCAGAGTAAGATTGGGGTAAGAAAAAAGGTAAGATTTGGTCTTACCTTTAGAGTTCGAGGGATTTTATTTTTTCGTCAATGCGCTCTTTATCCGGATTAATCAATTTGCCATTGAACTTACTTTTTGCTGTGTCCAAGCTTCTTCGGGTAAAAGGATTTCCCTTTTTATTTAAAATATTCTTTGAACTGGCTATATCAGAAAAGTTAAAATGAGAGAAAGACTTTGCAATTTTAGAGAAAGTGTATGCCGCAACCTCATTGGAACAACAAACTTTAATAGTTGGTTGCAAATCTGCAACCATAGTAGAAGGTGTATAATAGAATATTTGAAGAAATTGACTGAGTTGACTTTCATACTCATCAAATAAGCCAATCTCTGTTAGAATATTATAAAGACTTTCTAAAGCAGTCCTATTGCCAGTAAACCCAAACATAATCCCTCCCCTTTGCCTGTTGAAATTCCGGTTATCTGTTGAGTTACTAAAATCACTATCATAAGTCATGCCCCTACTCTTGCTGTCAATGGAATTAGAATATACTGATATCAAATCATATACAGGATGCGATACACTGTATGATTTGTATTTAGAATTAATATATTCTATAACTTTTTCTATTGTTGTTTGAATAGTTGGCAACAAACCGTAACTATTAATATTGTGAGATTGTTCATGCAGATATTGGAGAGCATCTAACGTTAACGAAACTTGTATTCTTACCTGATCCTCTGATACATAACTACTATATGCTTCATTTATGTATTCAATAGTTTTGCGATAAATTTTATCTAATTCAGCTTGTAGGATATCTTTAAAATAAATAAGCTCCTCATAGTCTCTATCACTTGTTAAAAGTATGGAGCCGAGGAATTCTTCACCATCTTTATGAACTATATTTTCTGCTCCTGGCCGTATCCCAGAAAGTAAGTATGTATTCTTACTTTCATCTATAAAGCCATTCTTAGAGTCTGAAAGCGATTCCGGGTATAGATAGCTTTTGAGTGTATCAATTTTTCTTAAAAAAACATTATAGCACTCTTCAATCCCTTTATTCTCTATAAACTCTTCAAATTCCCTTAACGGATTACTATTCATCAAAGCTCGATTCATTTTATAAAAATTAAAACTACAAATTATGCAATTACGACAATCATCAAGAAGTCAGGCAAAAATAAAAATGTGCCTGCAAGGAAGTTCAGGAAGCGGGAAAACCCTAAGTTCTCTGTTAATAGCCTATGGGCTTGTAGGAGATTGGACAAAAGTTGTTATTATTGATACTGAAAACAAATCCGCAGATTTGTACAGCTCGATTGGCAATTACAATGTAGTCTCTATGGAGCCCCCTTATACCCCGAAAAGATATTGTGAAGCAATAGACTTATGCCTTGCTAACAATCAACAAGTAATAATAATCGACAGTATAAGCCATTGTTGGGAGTATCTATTAGACTATCATAGTAGTATGGCAGGTAACAGTTTCACAAATTGGGCCAAAATCAACCCTTTGCAAAGACAATTTACAGACAAACTTTTGCAATCCAATGTGCATGTAATCGCTACTATGAGAAGCAAGCAAGAATATGTGCTTAACCAAAGAGACGGAAAATTTGTACCTGAAAAAGTTGGATTGAAGGGAGTATTCAGAGACGGTATAGAGTACGATTTCACTATTGTATTTGACATAAACAGTAAACACAATGCAATAGCAAGCAAAGATAGGACACAGCTTTTTGTCAATAATCCTGAATCCAAGATTACTATTGAAACAGGAAAGAAAATCCTGAATTGGTGTAATTCTGGAAAAGTAACTTCAAATACATCCATGACCAATACAAATTTGTCTGAACAACTTGCATTCAAAATTGAGAACTGTAAATCTATGCCTGAATTAGTAACACTTTATCAATCCCAATCCTCACAGGAAAAAGAACATTACGCCAATATATTTAATCAAAAGAAACGACAACTATTGGCATCAAGCCCCAATCAATCTTTACATATTATTTCTCAACATCTAAAAACATATACAAATGGAATTAACAACAATCATACCTCGGCAGATTTCAAATAGTGCTAGAGAAAAAAATGATAGAGGAAGCTCCTTTATAGAGGCTAACACAAAAAATGTTAGCCTTTCCCATTTAGCAAATGATTGCATCATCCCTGTATTCTCAAAAGACAATGAAACTACAATTAGCCACCAACTTTTTATAAGTTCTGTATATGAAGCTATTAAGGAAGTTTTCCCTTTAGAAACCATTTCAGAACCAGATATCAGAACGAGCCATGATATTAGGGGCAGGATTCCAGAAGCTGTAGGAAAGCCCGTTAAAGAATTAGAGGAGCATGAAAAAACACTTTATTATGAGCGAGTTGCCTTTTTATTTGAAATATCCAGTATTTTAAATGTTATCAATGGCAATGAACTTAAACTCTGTATCGGTGGGGTAAGGGCATACAATCAGGAAAACCTGTACAGTAAAAAGTCAATGGAAAAGTTCAAGGTATTCATTGGGTTTAAAAATCAGGTTTGCTGTAATTTATGTATCTCTACTGATGGGTATAAAGAAGAATTGAGGGCTTCAAGCGCAGATGAACTCATTAATAAGATTATCCCGCTATTTAGGCACTTTAACATGCAAAATGCACTTACTATGTTAGACAGTTTTGCTGATTACGAGCTAACACAACATCAATTTTGTCAATTTATAGGTAGGGCAAAACTTTACAATTATCTTCCCAAAAAAGAAAAGTGCCAAGTCCCATATTTGTCAATTAATGACGGTCAGCTTAGTTCAGTAGTTAAAGCCTATTATGAGGATGAAAATTTTGCTACTGGCAATAATGGCAATATCAATTTATGGAAGTTATATAACCTGTTTACAGGTGCTGTTAAAAGTAGTTATATCGACAATCACTTAGATAGAACAGTTAACGCATTTCAATTAACTGAGGGATTAACTAATGCACTAAATGGACATTCTGTCTATAAATGGTTTCTTGAATAATGCAAAAGCGCAAACATAGTAGAAGAATTAATTAAGATAAAATAGCTTCTGCCTTTATCCTTTCATTCTAAAAAATAGTATTTACTTTTAAAAACTGTGTTTTAGGTTAAGCAGGTCCAGAAATGGGCTTGCTTTTTTGTTTTATTTCCTTGGAATATCTAATTTAGCTTCAAGATGAATAGACTAATACTTATTGGGAATGGGTTTGACTTAGCCCACAACCTAAAAACTAAATACTCTGACTTTCTTTTCAGCTATATTAAAGACTGCTTTTTAGAAACTGAAAAGAAGCGCCTCTATGAAGACGAATTTATTAAAATCCAAGTAAGGGATGGCAGAGCTTATAACTTGATAAAATTCAATATTAATGAAGTTACAAGTATAAAAGACTTTGAAAGGTTTTTAAATATTCCTTCTTATAATCTGATACTTTTTGGAAGTAACAGCGAAAGAGATTCTGATAGTTATAATGGAAGATATGAGCCAATAGAAAAATTTAAACTCAACATCAAGGATGATTTCTTCATGCACCTCTTCAAGGATGCATGTATTCTGACATGGGTTGATATTGAAAGGGAATATTATGAATCATTAAAAAAGACTTTAGACCCTAAGAATAAAAACAGAATTGAAGACTTGAAGAAACTAAACGATTCATTTGCACATTTGAAAAAATTACTGGCAGTTTACATTAGTACAATCTCATTGGGCAACAGTTATAATACTGAAATTTCTAAACATATTACAGCACCAATAAACCTAAAAGATATACCAACTATTAAAGAGAAAGAGATTCAAGAAATTCGAGAAAAGAATGAAGCGAATATAAAAGCTGGTGGATGGGAAATCAGTCCATCAAGTATAATGCTTTTGAATTTCAATTATACAGATAGCGCATTACAATATTTACCCCCCTATGAAGAATCACACAACTCAATCCTCAATAATATTCATGGCACATCGGATGGAAATATAATCTTCGGTTACGGGGATGAAATGGATGATAACTACAGACAAATGGAAAGTGAGAATAATAATGAGTATTTGAAATTTGCAAAATCATTTGGCTATTTTAATGATGCCAATTACCATAGCCTAATAAGATTTTTAGATAGCGATAAATATGAACTCCTAATCATGGGGCATTCTTGCGGCTTATCAGATAGAACATTGCTTAACATGATTTTTGAACATGATAACTGTAAATCGATAAAGACATATTATCATAAGCGTGAAGACGGGAGCAACGACTTTGCAGAAAAAACAATGGAAATTTCAAGACATTTCAGAAATAAGCAAAAAATGAGAGAACGGATATTACCATTTGACAAATGCACCCCATTACCACAATTATAATACAAATCTTGAAGTGAAGAACAGTTAAAAGAACCATATTTGACTTATTATCCGTAGAAAAATTTTTTTATAAAAAATTCAAGTGCCTAAGCTATCCTAAAATACCCACCCCCCAACTTCAAAACAAAAAACCTCCCCCTACGCTTTTTATTAGAATGGCTTTTGGGTGGGCATATCACAATATTTTACTCACCTTTCTATCATAGCAGGTTTGGTTGTACATATTTTTCAAACATCGCATTTTTTATTCTTCCAGTTCCCGAATTATCCACTCTCACAAATTCTTGGATTTGTAGAAATCCATATTTTTTAACCTAAAATCGTAAAATAATCATGTCAGTTAAAATCGTTGATTACAAGCTTAGGGAAAGCTTTGATGGCAACCAGTTCTATGCCTTGGTATTGCAAGGCGGCGTAGAGATTATCACATCACAAACAGGCAAACAGTATTTAACGGCTAAAAGAGCCTCTATCCCCTCCACATTTGATGAGGATGGTTGCAAGGCACTGATTGGCAGTGAGTTGCCGGGTAATATTGAAAAAGTTGAATGTGAGGCCTATGAGTTCACCAATTCAGATGGTGGGGTTGTTACGCTAAATTTCCGGTATGAGTATCAGGAATTGTCCAAGCCGACATTAAATGAAGTGTATGCAGGCCAATATCCAATGAATGAAAATTTGTTGGCGGCATAAACATTTATCGGGGCAAGGTATTTCAGCTATTCGACTGAAATATCTTGCCTCTCTTTTTTCCTAGCACTTTTTTATTCCAAAAGGCCAGAGAGCAAGCTTGCCCATACTTAATTGAAAATGGCAGAAAGTTCATTTCTATACTAATAATGCCCACAGTACCATAATACACCTTTTTCACTTATACATGAAGATTTATTGGAACAGTTCTGAAACAGGGACATCCAAAGACTTGGCTACCTTATAAAGCGTAAGGAATCTGGGGTTTACCGAACCCGATTCTAAGCGGGAAAGATTGCTCTTTTCCATGTTAATTTCAACCCCAAGCGCATTTTGGGACAGCCCCTTCTCTGTCCTTAATTGCTTAATCCTCAATCCCATACGTTTCAAAAGTTGTTTTTCCGTCATCTGTTGTCATAAATGATAACAAATGTCAATAATTCCCTTACCTTTGAGGTTATCATAAACGACATCAAATGTAAAACTGTTCAAAATGAGATTATTTATAAAAATAATACTTAGCATAACTGCATTCGTGGTTTACATACTGCTATTGATATTCTTGAACGTGATATTCAAAGGCAATGGAACTAAAGGTATAGCGGGCTTTGTTGGATTGCTTTTTTTTGTGACTGTTTTTGGAATATGGAGTTATAGACCAAATAAAAGAAGAAAAAATGAGATAGAATAAACATAAAATGTAAAAATATGTTTACCGATTACTATGCACTTTTTGAGATAGTCCCAACAGCTACTACTGATGAAGTAAAAAAAGCATACAAAACTCAGGCACTGAAATGGCATCCTGACAAAAACCCAAATACAGACACGACAGAAAGAATGCGCTTAATTATTGTGGCCTACACCCTTTTGATGGATAAGGAGAAAAGAGCGGCTTACGATATTGAATATTCCCAGTTTATAAATACTGCAAGCACTTTTGCTCAATCAGCAGAAATGAAAGATAGCGAAAGCCAAAATTTCACTTATAGCTTTTATGATATAGGCGATGAAAAACTAAAAGAATATATACAAAAGGTCAAACAGTATGCAAACTCCCAACTTGAAATTGTTGTAGATGAATTAAAAGGCTCATTAACCTCAGCGGGAGCTGCGGCAACAGGTTGTTTCACTGCTGGGTTTCAGGGATGGTTAATAGGAGGGTTAATAACTACTGTAATCGCTATACTAACAAAAACATGCAATTAAATTAAAAATCATGAAAAATATTATGCTTTGCCTTTGTATTACTATCTGCGCCAACTGCTTTAGTCAGAAAGATATTAGTACATATAAAATACAGGGTCTGGGACAAATCACTGTATCAAACTTACTGGAACTTCAATCAGGTGAAATTAAAAAGTTAGCTAATAAATATTATCAAACTTATAGTATTCCATACAACAACAGAATAGTATTTCAACAAGCAGGATTAAACGACAGGAATCCTCAATCCCTAAATACCTATGCAAGGATAATTATTCAAGAGATAAACGGAGATAAGGAAATATTTAATGAATATAAAAAGCACATTGTTGATTTTGATAACCAAATAAAACAAGAAACTAAATCAGCGTTAGGTACACAAAATGCCAAGCTATTGTCTTGGGAGAAAAGTATATTAACAAATTTGAATGGAAAAAGTGCAATTTCTTGTAGCTATACAAGGCAGTTCCCAAATAACCCCGTTACGCTAACCAAGATATACTTCATGGAGACAAATAACAGTATTTACAAAATAAATCTAGAATACTGGCTAAAAGATAAAGAGACTTGGTCTTCAATATTAACAAATGCAATAAGAACTTTTAAAATTCAACAATAACACATCATTGCCTCAATTCAGATAGAGACATAAAATTTTTAAGCAGATTTACCTATACATTAAAATCATGAATAAGAAAATAGCATTATCATTAGCAGTGGGGGCTGCTTTAGCTACCCTCATTGGAGTTATAACAGCAGGTCATCAATATTATTATCGTAGTGAGAAGAATCGAGTCTCCAAAAAAAGCTATGAAGAACATAATGGAGATGGCAGCTCATATTTCAAAAAAGTTGTACCTAATACGACTTATATATTACTCTCCTTTATTTTAGGTCTCGGGATTACATACGCCTTTGAGGATAAAATAAAATCGAAAACAGACAAAAGAAATCCGTAATTATATTTAATACTTAAAAGTCACTTATCTATCATTGTTATTAATCACAACAACAGATTATAAAATAAGGTGTGCTTTTTTGGTTATTATAAACAGCATCAATCTATATCTATTATGAAATTAATATTAATTGCACTCCTACTTAGTCTAACCTCAATCGGTCAAGACAACTTACTTGAAAAAGGCACAGGCAATAAAATACACACAGAGAATAGTTTCAAAAGGAATCAACCTATTAAGAACAAGAAAACAACAGGCAAAAACCGTTCTGCATCTTCGCAAAAATTACTTAGAATACCAAGAGCAAGTGATGTAATAGGGACTAAAAAACCTAAAAATCCAAATATATTGGTTGTTCCTTTGCCCAAGGGGATGAAAAGTGTCTATGAAACAAGTTCAGGTAAGGATGCTACTCCTTTTAATAGTAGGTATTGGAGCTATACTCCGAGGGCAGGTGAGTTACTCGAATACGACCCTGATGCTAATTACTTGCCGGGTACATCTATATCTAAAGAAAGAATACAGCAGGCGAAAAACGAGTACTACTACAATAAATCCGTACAAATATTCATACCAATATTTCTCATACTCATTATAGGGGTTATTGTAGTGTGGGTTTATCAAAACAATAAGCCGAACCTTAAAAGTAACCGTAACCTCATTATCAAATACGACGAACTACTTTCTAAGTTTCAATCTCCCGAACACCCCTATAAAGTTTATACATCTAATGATAATGTTTTGGTATTTGGATGGCCTGCCCCTAATTCAGACCAGAGATATACTTTTCAGGAGGTTCTTGACGATCTATATGTAAAGTGGGATTTTAAGGCAAATATCTTAGGTAAACCTCTTCTTTTAGCAAAGGAATGGAGATTAAAAAATGGGTTTGACCCAGACGTTGAAGCCCTTAGAATATTAAAAGAAGCTAAGGAAACATTTGACTCCCATTCTTAGACAAAATTCAAAAACTCATTTTTAATAAACATCAAAAAATAATTTATGTGGTTAATCCTTCTTTTAGTAGTTATCATTTTTATTTTTTACAAGGTGTATAAAAAGATTAAGCAAGAAAAATGTAACCACGATTGTGTAAATACAAATAATGATTATGCCTCAGCATTAAAGAATACAGAGCAATTTCTACAAGGCAAAATAGATTATGACCAAATGTGGGATAACAATCTGAAAAAAAGAAAATGTAGAAAATGTGGGAAGAATTATCTCGACTATCTTAATAGGAACTAAGCTCTATTTTAAAAACAAGAATAAAACTAAAAAAATGATTTGGATAATTATTGTAGTAGTAATCGGGATAATAATATTCCGATTCATTTCAGATTTATCAAAAGACAGCAATGACTTACAAGGAAAAACTGTTGCTGAAAAATTTAATATCATAGTTAATATGATTAATGCGTATGCCTTTAATGGGGACGGAGAGATAATTAAACTCAGTAATAGAGAGTGCAATATTTATCAGGATGACCAAAACCAGATAATAAATCTTTTATACAGTACCGGTTGCCTGACTATTACATGGAGATATAAATATTTTCAAAGGGAGCTTATTCACAAGAAGCAGTTTTTTAATGTTAGAAACATTAATACAACTGAACAACAAAATATTGGCGAACAACTTATAAATGAAGTTTCCATAGCTATAGAAATGCATATTATAAAAATCTCTGGAGATATGTAGAGGTACTATATAAAACTACACTATTGAGTTCACCTGCAACAAAACGCAATTTTAAAGAAGCTCCGTCATTATTTTATTTCCTAGTACAATAGGCCGCTTCTACACAAAATGATAGAGAATATCTATAAATATATATCCATTTTAAAACTTCAATAAATATGAAAACAATTCTAATCTTTCTGAGCATTTCTATTATTAGTTCAATTTCAAATGTAGCGCTAGGGTTGAACGCAACTACAGTTGGACATATCTGTTACAATAGCGCAAGTGATACCACACAATATGCGACATTATATGTTTATAGAAATAAGAAAATGTCAGGTTCTCTAGCTAAAGCAACAATCTACATGGGCAATAATGAAATATCAAAGCAAAATATTGGTAAAATTAAAAGTGGAGGAAGCTTTGTTGTAAAGCTTTATCATGAAGGGAAAACCTCTTTTGTTATTGAAGGCTCTCCCAAAAAAGGGGCTGATTTAGATGTCAAATTCGGCAAATCGTATTATTTAAGAGTTCAAACACAAAATATTCTTGGCGTGATTAGAGGAATTGTAGAATTCGTGGATGAAGATACTGGTCGCCGAGAATTTGAAAAATTGCAAAATTAGTAATCCCTAAAAACTAACAATTAAAAGCTGTCAAAAATTGGCAGCTTTTTTATTTAAAAATATACAAGTATGAACTTTGACTTTTTACCATACAAACTAAATACACCTCTTAAAGACTTAATTGATAAGTTGGTTTTTGAGGGTTCAGAAAATGATATTTATCAATACAACATAGTACCAAGATATATCAATGATATTTTGGGTAATCCTATTGACAGCATTTCACTTTATTTTTATAGAAACAGATTGATTACTGCATTTTGTCAGACCAGATTAAAATATTGCCAATGGGAGAAAGCTGTCAAACAGTTTGAGGCCTATTTTAAGACCCATTCAATGTGTTGGGAAGAAGATGAAGGGTATTTATACCATTGGCAAAGAGGTAATCAATTTTTGGGCATATTAGCTGATAAGGAAAATAATTGTATAAAATTCTACCATACAATAAAGAGGTATAATGTGTTTGAAAGCTGATTAAAAACGCAAAAAAATTATCCAACATTTATCTTCTACTATGATTGTAATTCTGTAAATATTTTAATAACCTATGGATAATGTTTGAGAATTGTTTGAAAATCTCTTTATTCAATTTTAGAGATTTATATACAACCATATAATAATCATTCAATTATATTTAGCTCAGTTGGTTTAGAGCATCTGCCTTACAAGCAGAGGGTCGGCGGTTCGACCCCGTCAACTCCCACTTATCAAAAAAGCACTTACTATCATGTAGGTGCTTTTTTATTTGCATAAAATTTACACAAAATATCTTACTACTTACTCAGTGGGTAGCATCTGGACTTTATTTCTAACCGCGATAGGTTATGACCATATAAATAAGCGATTATATATAAGCTACTTTGCGGATAAAACCAATGTGAACATCACTAAAAATATGAGCAAATGCAAGCAGAAGATTTTTTATCGGACGACTTTTTGAAGCAGTTTGAGACCGACGAGCAACTCAACGGGTTTTTTGCCAGCATTCAAAAACGGACTATTGAAGATGCTCGAAAGAGAGTTTGATGACCATCTGGGCTATGAAAAGCGCCGGCAGCGTAATAATTCAAACGCCCGCAATAGTCAGTCATGTCAAAAAATAAAAACCAGCTAAGGAAGATGGATATCGAGGTTTCACGGGGCAGGGCGGTCAGTTATAATCCGATTATAGTGTCCAAACGGGACGGCACGGTGAAGCACTGGAAGAGATGGAGCCCATGTACGCCAAAGGAATGAGCATGTCGGACATTCAGGAGCATGTGAGAGATATCTATCTGTAACGAGAGTATAAAATGTTCAATCCAGCCAATTCTGGTAAATCCCTTTATTTCTAAAACCTCATCACCATTTAAGTCTTGACACCTTATAGGGTTTCCTGACTGCTTTATGCGCGGCCTGTTTGGCGATTTTTGCCTGCAAGGCGGTTACGTTTTTGGGTTTGTAGGGGTTCTTGCGCACGTCTTCCTTAAATAGCTTTTCGTACCAAACGCAGGCCGCGGTGAAACGTCCATAGTCCAATTGCAGGTGATAGCCGTCACGGGTGTAGGCATCGCCGATTGAACTTGTTCTGGCGTTTTGTATGGCTGTTCCGACAGGAACGATATATTGAAACGCTCTAGAAGCGTACACTTTTCTGGAAGCATCACGGATGGCTTTGTACATGGTCATCTGGTCGCGGTCGTAATTCTTGAAACCATCGTGTTTGGAATCATGTTGATAGGCCCATGTCTGGTGATAGACAAACCTTGTTTCGGGCGATACCTTAGCGCGTACATAGCTTACCAAACCGGGCAGGCTGGCATTTATCACGTCATATTTGCCCGATAATGGACTGGCCTGCTGAAAGCTGATATAATCCCAATTGTCGCTGGCAAGGGCTTGTGCGATACTGGTGTTTTGGGTGATGGTTTTCTTTGCGTTTTCGTCAATGGTGGTATATCTGTATTTTGGGACATCTTCTCTGGCATTGTTTAAGTGTTGCTCTAAGGAAGCCCCACCAATGTACAAATTGCCGATGACTAACTTCTTCTTGCCTGCGATGGCCAAGTCGGTCAGATAGTTATCCAGCGCATCTTCCGAAAAACTATTCCCGATGGCCAGTATTTTAATAATGCCATCATGATTGATGTCTGTTTTCTTTGACTGTGCAAAACCAACGGAAGCTAAAGCAAGGAATAAAAGGACGAACGAAAAAACTTTTTTCATGATTTTGAATATGATGGTTTCCTTGCGAATATAAATAAATTCGGTTTAAACGAAAACGTTCAAGCAACCTGGATATCTAAAATTCACCGTTGTTATTTTTGTTATTTATGTTGAACTTGCGCCCGTGGCAAATACTATTTCCTTTAACCGAACACGCATAGCACCTACGCCAAGCGGTTTTTTACATGTGGGCAATATCTTGTCTTTTGCGTTGACGGCAGCTTTGGCCATAGAAGCGGGGGCGGCTATACTCTTGCGTATAGACGATATGGACAGGCAGCGCTATCGGTCAGCGTATGTGCAGGATATTTTTGAGGCGTTACGTTTTTTGGAAATTCCCTGGCACGAAGGGCCAAGGAATTTGGAAGATTTTGAGCAGCATTTTGCACAATCGCATCGTTTGCCATTGTATGAAAATGCTTTAACGCAGTTACAGGACAAGCACCTGCTTTTCGCTTGCAAATGCAGCCGTGCCATGTTGCGGCAGGATGGTCGTTGCACCGGGGATTGTGCCGATAAAAATATTTCACTGAACGATGAGCATGTTGCTTGGCGGCTGATGTGGCAACCATGTGCCTTTGCATTGCAAACCGTTGAAAAAGGTGTTATAGAAGCGAGGTTACCGGATGATATGCAGTATTTTGTGGTCAGGAAAAAAGATGGCAATCCTGCGTATCAGTTATCATCCTTGATAGACGATGCGCATTTCGGAGTGGATTTTGTCGTGCGGGGAAACGATTTATGGTCGTCCTCTTTGGCACAGCGTTGCCTGGCCGAAGTGCTGCATTTGGAGACTTTCAAACGAACCGTATTTTATCATCATCCGTTGATAACAGGAAGAAACGGGGAGAAACTTTCCAAGTCTGCGGGCGATACTTCACTGCGGCATATCAGGATGCAAGGTGCTTCAAGGGCAGAAGTGTTTACAAGCATTGCCGCCTTGATGGGCGTGAATGCCCATCCGGAAAATTATACGCAATTGGCAGATTGCTTGTGGCAAGCAGGCGTGGTACCGCCGCCTTATTAGCCGAACAGGATTACAGGTGTACAAGTGTGCGACGCAAGTAAAGCTGATAGCAGTGCTGTTGCCGGCTTCATCATCATACTGACGAAATTAAGGCCGTACATTGTCAAATAGTTTATATTTACCACATGGATTTGATACAGGAACTTAACGATAAACCTTCGCGGAAGAAATTGCTTTTTCCCGTAAACGCCGAGCTTTCAGAATACCTGAAACGGCAGGGGCGCGAAGTGGCTTTGCCGGTGTCGCATCACGACTTATTGCGGTTTACATGGTCTATACCCATCAAGGATGCAAGCGGGAAACCCACGCATTGGGAAAAAGCGATTTACGACAAGCGGGATTGGGATCATCTCAAGGAAGGTCTCATCAAGATTTATGCAATCCTGAAAACGGAAGGTGATATGAGCTTTGCCGACCAGCTTGATGTGGCGCGCATTGATTATTGTGCTTTTGGTAATTCCTTGCCGTTTCGTATCCGTATCATCAACAAATTCAACTCTAACTATGACCACTATTATATGAAGATTACGGATGCCTCGCGTATTTACGGGCTGGAGTTGGAACACATACTTTCGCCCAACCGGATTACGTTTTACACCGATGGCGGTACGTTGGTGGAGGAACATATCCCGGGCATTGCAGGCGATGTATTTTTGAAAGATTATATGAACCGGGAGGAGGTGAACAAAACAAGGCTGGCCAAGGAGTTTGTAAAGTTTAACGAGCGCTGCTTTGTGCGCCTGCTGGGCGATATGCGGGCATATAATTTCGTGGTGGTCAGCACGCCCGATATCGAGGATTACCAATATCGTATCCGTGCCATAGATTTTGACCAACAGTCTTATGAAGGGCGCAGGAATCTTTACCTGCCGCAATTTTTTAAAGAGAATAATCAGTTCGTGCAAAACGTATTATCCAATCTGAACAAACCTTCCGTTGACCAATACCGGGCTGAGGAACGCTCTACGATGGCCTTTCGCGTGGCGGTAAGCCGTTTCAGGTTGATGGAGTTGCTCAATATCATGTCGCACGACACGATTTCGACAGAAGCCAAGCGCCAATTGCTCAAGGAGCAGTTGAACGCCTATTTTAAAACGGAGGCATTTAACCGTTGCCGCTCCATGGGGCAAATTCTGAAGCTGCACCTGAAATATATGTTGCGTGACAACCTGAAACTGATACAGGAAAAAACACGCAGGCTGCGCAAGAATATTCTGGAGAATTAAATCTTCTGTTTAAGAGAGGAATTATTGGGTAACCGAAATACCACGTTTTACAATGCCCAGTCAATGGGCGTCATGCCCTGTTGCATCAAATATTCATTTGTTTTGGAAAAATGTTTGCAGCCCATGAAACCGCTGTGCGCGGATAGGGGAGAAGGATGCGCGGCACGTAGCACGCAGTGTTTTGCGGGGTCAATAAACCGGGCTTTTTCCTGAGCAAATCTGCCCCATAGCAGAAACACCACATGCTCTTTTTGGACAGCTATTTTTTGTATGACCGCATCGGTAAATTCCGCCCAGCCTATCTTGGCGTGGCTCATAGGTTCTCCGGCGCGCACGGTCAATGAAGCGTTGAGCAGGAACACGCCTTGTTCCGCCCATTTGGTCAGGTCGCCGTTGGGCGGGTAGGGCATACCGATATCCGATTGTAATTCTTTAAAGATATTGACCAACGAGGGAGGTGGCGGAACAGGTGGTTGCACGGAAAAGCAAAGGCCGTGAGCCTGTCCCGGGCCGTGGTAAGGGTCTTGACCCAATATCAGAACTTTCACCTTGTCGAAAGGAGTGAGGTCAAACGCACGAAAGATATTTTTTCCTGCAGGATATATGATTTTACCGAGTTGTTTTTCGGCTTTGAGATGGTCTACGATATTTTGAAAATAGGGCTTTTCAAATTCGTCCTTTAAAAGTTCTTTCCACGAGGCTTCTATCTTAACGTCCATCTTGATTTGTTTTAGAAGGCGTTAAGGTAAGAAATTTTATAGATTACAAAAGGATATATCGAGCATCGGGCAGATTTTTCCGGTCGTCCCGTTTCGCTTCATCTGCTTGAAACAAAGAATACAACTATGCGGCACTATAATCCTGCGTAATGGATTTTAAGGAGATTGAACTGGTTAAAAATGAAGATACATCATCATTAAATATCAATCAGCTTGTCCACGATTTGCACGATGTAGGGGGCGAGCAGCGCTGTGAGGATACCGTTTACAATCAATCCCAAACTCGAAAAAGCTCCAAACCTCGGACTGATTTCCATAGAGCGCGAAGTGCCCACCGCATGAGCAGCAGTACCCATCGAAAGCCCTTGTGACACGGGGTTTTTCACCCATGTGCGGTGCATGATGGCATAGCCGAAAATAGAACCGAAAATTCCCACAAAAATTACCACGGATGCGGTAAGGGCAGGGATGCCGCCGATGGAACGCGAAACTTCTATGGCAATGGGCGTGGTCACAGATTTAGGGGCTAAGGATAGGATGACCTCTTTGGGCGCGCCAAGATATTTGGCAATGATGACAACGCTCACGATGCTGACGATGCACCCCACGGCCTGGGACACCAATATGCTCAGTGTTTGTTTTTTTATTTTTTCTAATTGATGATAAAGCGGTACGCCCATCGCCACCACGGCGGGTTTTAGCAGGAACTCAATCATTTGGCAACCTTCGTGGTAGCTGGTGTAACTAATGCCCATCACATTGAGTGCGGCAATGATGACGATGATAGAAACAAGGATAGGGTTCAGTATGACCTTCTGTGTTCTTTTTTCCAATTGTTGCGCTGCGTAATAGACCACGAACGTAAACGCGATAACGAAGGCGGGGCTGTTCAGGAATGTGTTCATTCAAATATCGTTTAAAGCTTAATGGTTGTGTGGGTTGTTGGTTTCTTGCAGGACTTCTTCGTGCTCGTGTTTTTTGTTTTTGAGGCTTCCTGTTTTTTTGCGCATGTATTGATGCGTTAAGCCCGTGGCGGCAAGTGTTAAGATGGTGCTGATAACGGCCGCAATTAAAATAGACCAAGCGTTTGCCTTTAGTATGTCAAGATATAACATGACCGCTACCCCGGCGGGTACAAAGAAGAAGGCAATGTTTTTAGAGAGAAAAGCGGAAATGTCCCGCACCCACGACAGTTTTATCCAGCCGACGCGCAGGAAAAATGTTAGCAGAAGCATACCGATAATGCTGGAAGGGATTTTCACGGGCAGGAATGCCGCAATCAGTTCGCCGATAGCGAGGCATCCGAAAATAATGGTGCATTGCCTAATCATATCAATTATATTTTACCGGTTGGACAACAGCTTGATTGCTGTCATCCTTTTTCACACGGCGCAATGGTTGAAGAAAATCGGCAAGGCCAAACGGTATGTCTACACGTTGAACCTGAAGTGCATGATGTCACCGTCCTTTACCAGATATTCCTTGCCCTCGATGCGCAGTTTGCCGGCTTCGCGGCAGGCGGCTTCTGATTTGTATTGCAAAAAGTCTTCATAAGCAATGACCTCGGCCTTGATGAAGCCTTTTTCAAAATCGCTATGGATGACACCGGCACATTGCGGGGCTTTCCATCCTTCGTGGAATGTCCAAGCGCGTACCTCCTGCACCCCGGCAGTAAAATAGGTGTGCAGTCCTAACAGTTTGTAGGCGGAACGAATCAGGCGGTTCAAGGCAGGTTCGCTCATGTGGTATTCGTCCATGAACAAGGCCTTGTCGTCAGCGTCTTCCATTTCACTGATTTGAGCTTCTATGGAATTGTTCATGACGATGATTTGCGCGCCTTCATCGGCAATTGCTGCTTTTAACACCTCGGAAAATTTATTACCCGTGTGCATGGAGGCCTCGTCCACATTGGCCACGTACAGCACGGGTTTGTCCGTAAGCAGGAACAGATCGGCAATGGCCGTTTTTTCTTCTTTGCTCAGGTCAAGCGAGCGGATGCTCTTGCCTTGTTCCAAATGTTGCTTGCAGCGTTGCAGCACTTCTATCTCGGCTTTCGCCTTGGGGTCGCCCTTGGCTTGCTTTTCTTTTTTCTGAATTTGTTTTTCTACGCTGTCGAGATCTTTTAGTTGCAGTTCGGTATCAATGATTTCCTTGTCGCTTACGGGATTGATGGCGCCTTCCTCGCGCAGTACGTTCTCATCCTCAAAGCAGCGCACTACATGGATGATGGCATCCACTTCGCGTATGTTCGCCAGGAATTTATTGCCCAATCCTTCGCCCTTGCTCGCGCCGCGCACCAGCCCGGCAATGTCCACTATCTCGATTTGCGTGGGCACGATACGGTCGGGAATAACGAGTTCCGCCAGTTTGTGGAGGCGTTCATCCGGAACGTCCACTAACCCTACGTTCGGTTCGATGGTGCAGAAGCGGTAATTGCTTGCCTGCGCCTTGGCGCTGTTGCTCACCGCGTTGAAGAGTGTTGATTTTCCCACATTGGGCAGTCCCACGATACCTGCTTGTAATGCCATTGTTTATTTACGAATTATGTTTTTAAATAGTTTATGAGTGGACAGGCTGATGTCATGTTGCCTTCACCCTTTCCTATGAATTCATCAGCCAGACTGATTTCATCCTAAAAAGTGTGCAAAGGTATATTTTTTGCGCGTGGTTTTGAAAGAAACCCTTAACTTTCCTTCTACAAACAACCAAACATTTTAGATTTTATATGGTATTAAGCAGGATATGGTCGGCGTTTATCATTATTGCGTTGGCGGTGGCATTGGGCAGGTTTGTTTTCCAGCCGGGGCAGGAGCAAATTTTTAGTCAGTTGGTAACGGGCAAAAGCGGGGATACCACTTTTGTGAAACAGGTTGACCCGGCGGCTTTGCCCGCAACGGTTCAGGCACAGTTTGCGGATGGGCAAAAGGTCGCTCATTGGGACGGGCTAAGTGTTGTAAAGGAGGAGGATGGGGGCAGGGCTTTTAAACTACAAAGTACCAACGGTGTCTTCGAGACCACCAAGGATGCGGTAACACTTTGTATAGGTTTAATAGGCATCATGGCGCTTTTTCTGGGATTCATGAATATTGCCGAACAGGCGGGCGGCATCCGTTTTTTGTCGCGGATAATCGGGCCGTTTTTCTCTAAAATTTTTCCGGAGGTACCGAAAGACCATCCGGCGATGGGGCACATGGTGATGAATTTTTCGGCAAACCTGTTGGGGCTTGACAATGCGGCGACCCCATTCGGAATCAAGTCGATGGAAAGTTTGCAGGAACTGAATCCGGAAAAAGAACGGGCATCCAATGCACAGGTGATGTTCCTTTGTCTGCACGCTTCGGGGCTTACGCTCATTCCCACCGTGATTATTGCGGACAGGGTTTCTTTAAAGTCGCAGTTTCCCACCGAAATTTTTATTCCCTGCATGATTGCCACGTTTGTGGCCACGATTACGGCATTGACCGTGGTGTCGTTGAAACAGGGTATTAAGGTTTTTCAACCTGTCATTATTGCCTGGGTGATGGGCATCACGGGCGTGTTTACGGCGTTGATATTGTATGTGCGCATGTTGGATACGAAAGGCGTACAATTGTTTTCCAGCAGCCTGAGCAATGGCCTGATTTTATTGATTTTCTTTTTGATTATCCTGGGCGCGTTATATAAAAAGGTGGCGATATTCGACCATTTTGTTGACGGTGCCAAGGACGGATTTACCACGGCCATCAAAATTATCCCTTATCTGGTGGGGCTGTTGGTGGCGATTAGTATGCTCCGCAACAGTGGTGCGTTTGATTTTGTGATGGATGGTATCAAGCATCTTTTCGCATTCTTTGGCGGCGATACCCGCATCGTGGATGCTTTGCCTACCGCATTGTTAAAGCCTTTCAGCGGCAGCGGTGCTCGTGCGATGATGATTGACACGCTCAAGGCCCATGGCCCGGATTCGTTTGTCGGCAACCTGACATCCGTGTTCAGGGGCGCGGCAGATACAACCTTTTATATCGTGGCCGTATATTTCGGTGCGGTTGGTATCAAGAACACGCGCTATGCAGTGGGAGCCATGCTGCTGGCCGATTTGGCTGGCGTAATAACGGCTATTGCAATTAGCTATTTGTTTTTTGCGTCTTGATTAATTAATCCATAGTACTAAGGTTTGTGTTATATGTCTATTCAAAGACAACTTAGAGGAAGTAATAGAATTCGGATGAACAAAGAATTTAAACTTAGGCCTTGGCGCATTGCGGATTTGGACAGTTTGGTTAAATATGCCAACAACTGGAACATCGCAAAAAATCTAACAGATCAATTTCCTTTCCCATATTCTGAAGGCGATGGTAAGGTCTTTATTGAACTTGCGACCAAAGATGACCCCATACATATTTTTGCTATTGATATTGCCGGGCAAGCGGTCGGTGGGATTGGTATTCACCCACAGCAAGACATTCAAAGAAAAAATGCTGAACTGGGTTACTGGTTGGGAGAGCCATTTTGGGGACAGGGTATAGTTAGCCGTGCGATACAATACGCCGTAGATTTTGCTTTTGAAACGTATGATATTGAGCGGGTATTTGCTGGCGTATTTGGCCCAAACATCCCATCCCAAAAAGTCTTGGAAAAAAACAACTTTGTTTTAGAGGCTAAGTTTGAAAAAATATTAATGAAAGATGGTGTTTTATTAGATCAATTGATTTACGCAATCAGA
The DNA here is from genome assembly GCA_047601605.1 of Niabella sp. GTDB lineage: Bacteria > Bacteroidota > Bacteroidia > Chitinophagales > Chitinophagaceae > Niabella. The sequence continues at coordinate 87,393 of JASGIU010000003.1, read as the reverse complement.
CGGGAAAACTGGAAAATTAAGTACTGACTGTTAATCAATGTGTGATTATGGCGGCAAATCAAATTTGACTGCCGCCATAACAAACACTAAGCCTATGATGATAATCTATCTTAAAACGCGTTCACGGCTTCGTTGATAAGATCAAATTCCTCCTTGCTCAGCGAAAAGTCCATTGCCTTGGCATTTTGCACGGATTGTGCCGCGTTGCGTGCGCCAGCCAGTGCGATGGTGATGCCGGGTTTTTCAACTGTCCAGCGCAGGACAAGTTGTGATAAAGTGGCGCCTTTTTCATCGGCGATGGGTTTTATCTTTTGCAACAACCTATTAGTGCGTTCTATAAACTCTGGTTGAAAATGTTTATGGCTTGCCCTGTGGTCGCCGGGTTGAAATGGATAGCCCGGGGTTATTTTGCCCGTTAGCAGACCGCGTTCCAGCGGACTGTAAGCCAGTATGGACTTATGATGTTCGATACAGTATGGTAAGGTCTCTGTTTCAATGTCGCGGTTGACCATGCTAAACGGAATCTGGTTAGAGGCGAGTTTCAGTGTTTTTTCTGCTTCGGCCATTTGTGCTGCATTGTAGTTGCACACCCCGGCGTAGCGCACTTTCCCCTGTTCGATAAGTTTTGCCACGGCCTCAAAAGTTTCGCTGATCGGGGTGGTGTTGTCTGGCCAGTGAATTTGATACAGGTCAATGTAATCAGTGCCCAGACGTCTTAGGCTGTCCTCGCATTCTTTAATGACACTTTCTTTTCCGGCGTATTTGTAAATGTCAATGTCATTGCCGTTGTTATCCTTGCTGGCAAAGCCAAATTCGCCTTTGGCCATATCCCAGCGCATTCCAAATTTGGTGAGTATCTGCACCTTTTCGCGCGGTAAGCCTTTGATGGCTTCGCCCACGATTTCCTCACTGGTGCCCTGTCCGTAAATCGGCGCCGTGTCTATGGATGTTACGCCCGCATCATAAGCCGCCCTGATGGCTTCCACGGCATCAGGGCGCTCTGTCTTTCCCCACATCCATCCCCCGGCAGCCCATGCGCCGAAGGTGATGACTGATACGTTTAAATCAGTTTCTCCAAGTTTTCTGTATTGCATATTCCTGAATATTTTGAATGATAAAAAGTTTTGAACGTTGTAAGCGCCTCACAAACCTACATGAAGTCTTTTGTTTTTTAAAATAACAAAAAGATGGAGAAAATGTTTCTTTCAATAAAATAATAAGCATTCCCATGCAAAAGCAGGTATTTAAAATCTATGGATGGCTTATGTTTTTCAGCCTTTGCAGCAAAACGGATAACAGCCATACCGTGATTGCGCCGATGGTGTTCAGCCACAAAAAACCTAATCGTATGATGCCTTGTCCATTTAATATGAACATGGCAATGACAAGTAACTCCGCGATGATAGCAGCGATAAAAACCGCGTTACCCTTCACGCTTTTAGCGTAAAAGGCTACTAAGAAAATACCGAGTATCGTGCCATAAAATAATGAGCCCAAAATATTGACTGCTTCGATAAGGCTGTTGCCAATGTTTGAGGCAAACATGGCCACAGCTATGCAAAACACACCCCAAAGAAGCGTGTATAGTTTAGAATATCTGTACTCTATTTCCTGCGGGCGCTCGGTTTTTGAAAATCGTTTAAAAAAATCAATAACGGTGCTGGAAGCCAGTGCGTTTAACGCTGCGGCAACACTGCTCCAACTGGCAAGAAAAATAATCGCGATGATAAGCCCTACAATGCCTTTAGGTAGATAATCTATCACAAAACGTAAGAAAATATAATTTGTGTCGTTGTCCTGTCCACCGTTTGCTTTGACAAGTGTTTTGGTTTCAATTCTGAGACTATCGCTTTTATATTGCAATGTCTGCATGGCTGCAACTGTTTCTTCAGAAGGATGTTGCGCATAAGTGCTTAGTAGGGCTTGCTTTTGCGCTTGTATGGACGCTACTGCACCCTGCAATTGTTGCAGCTCTTGTTTGTGTGTTGACTTTTCGAGTTTATCCAGTTCGTTCTGATTAAAGAATATCGGCTCGTTGTTGAATTGATAGAAAGCAAAAACGAGTATACCGATAAGCAGGATAGCGAACTGCATGGGGATTTTTACAAGTCCGTTCATCAGCAATCCCATTCGGCTTTCTTTAATATTCTTTGCTGTAAGGTAGCGCCCCACCTGCGACTGGTCTGTACCGAAATAAGAAAGCATCAGGAAAAAACCACCGATAACGCCGCTGAAAATATTATAACGGTCGCCCCAATCAAATCCTTTTCCGCTATTGCCATCTGTTATGATATTCATCTTGCCAAGCTTGCCGCCAATAGAAAGCGCATCGTTCAAGCCGTAACCGTGTGGTAAATCTTTTATCACATAATATCCCGCAAGGCACATGGCACCCATGATGATGAGGAACTGCACTTGTTGCGTGTAGGCCACGGCCTTTGCACCCCCGGCAACAGTATAGATAATGAGTAGTCCGCCTACCAGTAGGTTGGTCACATAGATATTCCACCCCAACAATGTGGACAAAATAAGGGAAGGCGCAAAGATGCTGATGCCCGTGGAAAGCCCGCGTTGCAGCAGGAACAGGAATGAGGTGAAAGTCCTTGTTTTCAGGTCGAAGCGGGTTTCAAGAAATTCATAGGCCGTGAAAATTTTGAGCTTGCTAAAGGCAGGGACAAACGAGATACATATCACGATGGCGGCCAGCGGCAGCCCCAAATAATATTGTACAAAACGCATTCCGTCGGTATATGCCTGACCGGGTGCTGCCAAAAAAGTGATTGCACTGGCCTGTGTGCCCATGATGCTAAGCAATATGACATACCAAGGCAGGTTGCGGTTGGATAAAAAGTATCCCTCCAGGTCGCGCGAGGTGCGGCTTTTGTACACACCGTACAATACGATGAGTGCAAGGGTGGAGGCTAATACTATCCAATCTAACGCGGTCATGAATATTTTTTCGTCAGGTAATAAAAGACTATAATGAGCAATACCAAAAATGCCACGACAAAGATGTAACATCCCGTCCACGACTTGAAAACCGGAGGTTTGTTCTGCTCTTGCATGGCTTTATTTTTTAGCGCGCAAATTGTTGAGGAACATGATGCCTAAACCGATAATTAGCCCCAGCATAATGCCCACCCTTACTTTTTTTATAAGTGTGCCAATCACCAAGCCCAACGCGATGGCCACCAATAAAGACATCTCGCTACGGCGAAAGCCCAAGATTATTTTTTTATCGTCTTTACTCATCGTGTACTTTAATTTTTTAATAGCAACCCCAATCTTTATCATTACTTATTTCTATTCAATAAAGAGAGGATAAGTGAATTTTTTTTAAGCAAAAAGTATTTTTATCGGCACTCAAGGTAAAACATTCACGTAAAAAAATATGGCTATTTAACATTTGTTTTATTTAATGCAATCAGGTTTGCCAAAAGTCGCATCGCGCCCGGTACGCCCGCCGGAAGTTCCCTGAAAAACACAATGCCTGCATAAGTGAAAACGCCTTTACCGTATTTTGTCGTAATCAAACTGCCCGTGTCAGGCGATTCGCCGGGGTCTGCCATAGAAAGCAGCGGCGTGAAGTGGTTGTCCCAATTAACCGCGTGATAAATGCTTCGTTCCTGTATCCAACCTTCAAAATCAGCCTGCGATATTTTATTAGGATAATTGAACACCGGGTGGGATGGCTTTAAAAATGTGACCGCTGCGCTCTCATCGGTGATACGGTTGCGTGATATATTAAAATCGTAAGGGCCAATCCGGGCTTTTATCGGCCCGATGTTGGTACTGGTATTATATTGCACGATGAGGTTACCTCCTTGCTGTACATAATTCATCAACGCAGGATAAAAATCGTTTAGCCATTCGTTCGTGTTGTAGGCGCGCACGCCGGTAATGATGGCGTCAAAGCCCGAAAGTCTTGCCGTGCCCAATGTTTCGCGGTCAAGTGTTGTCACGTCATAGCCCATGAGCTTTAAAATGTCAGGAACTTTATCCCCCGCACCGGGAATGTATCCGATTTTTTTACCCATAATTTTCAGGTCAATATCCAACGCTTTGATTTGTGCCGGGTAAAAGTATTTTATAACAGGGATGTGGTCGTAAGCAATCGTGCGCAGGGCGAGACGGTATCCGGTAGTGTCGCCATTGTTTTTGAAATGGGCATAACCCTTTATCTCGCTCGTGTTCGATGAGGGAAGGGACGTAATATTAAATGCGCAGGTTTTGTTATCGCCTTTTTGTAAGGCGAATATTTCTGTTTGACTTTTGGCAAAAGCCCCGGTCAGCCCAGTGATAAGTTCTTCTTTGATGGTTTTGTTTGCGTGAAGCGTGGCCTGTACCGTATGTTGTTGAGGAGTGTTTTTGTTAAAGAGTAACAAAGAGGGGGTAAGGGTGAGCGTAGCAGGCGGCACAATATATAGAGGTTGATATAGCTCGCCCTTGACAGGGTCGGTATAACGGTGCATAACGGGTTTTGTGACGGTGAGCAAAACCCCGTCAATATTTAACGTGGCGTTCAGGTTAAAAGGATATTCAATATCTGCCCGGCCAATAAGCCTTTGGTCGTCTATATTGAAATGTCCTTTTGCCATTGGCTGGCGCAGCCAATAAGGTTGCGTGATGGGTTTGCTTAGCGGCACCGGGATGGTCTGTGAAAAATTATTATTTTGATTGGGAGCAAGCACGATATTGTGTATCCATTCTTGCCCGTCAATATTTGTTTGTATCAGTTTGATGTCTGCGCCTAATTGGTTATTTGCCGTGATATTTATGGAGAGCGAATCGGTTTGAACAGCATAAGGCTGTGCGGATGTCGCTTCTATAAAAAGGCCGCTGCATTGCAGGATAAGCTCCTGCACTTCGCTTAATTTTTGTTGCTGCCAGTGGCTTTCGGGCAGTTGTGCGATTGCTTTGTATAAAACCGCCAGTGCTGGTACGGATTTTTGTGGCGCGTTCAGGTCAAAGCTTTGAAGAATTGAATTTATTTGCCCTGAAATATTTTTTCCGGCATCACCTATCCTGTTCCAGGAAATATCAACATCGTCTAAAATATCCTTTTCCGGGGTACTGCCTGCGGTGGTTTTAAAATACTCGCGGGCATCGCCTCTTGTGGCGGCGGCACCAAAACCCTGACTTTTGTGCTGGCTGCGGCTAAGCGCGTCAATCTCTCCGTAGCTTTTACCTAAAAGCGGATTGAAGCCCCCGGTGTTTATCGAGAATTGAGAGGGGCTGGTCGTATTGTTTCCTCCGAAATTGAAAGTATTCCATAGCACCCGTTTGGCCTGCCACGGACGCACATATTTTAATTGTTCCGGAAATCGGGTGGCATCTGCGGCGGCGGCAAAGGCTTCGTTGGCCAGGATGGCGGAAGCGGTGTGATGCCCATGCCCGCCCTCGCCCGTAACCGGGAAGCGGGTGATGATGACATCCGGTTGAAAACGGCGGATGACCCATACCACATCGGCAAGAATTTTCTCCTTGCCCCAAATCTGAAAAGTTTCTTCAGGCGTTTTTGAATAACCAAAATCGTATGCGCTGGAAAAAAATTGTTTCCCGCCGTCAATCCTTCTGGCAGCAAGAAGTTCCTGTGTGCGTATCAGCCCTAACTCAACGCCTTGTTCATCGCCGATAAGATTCTGTCCGCCGTCACCGCGCGTCAATGACAAATAACCAGTCCGGTAAAGTTTTTCATTGGCGAGATAGGCGATAAGTCTCGTGTTTTCATCATCGGGGTGTGCTGCAATGTAAAGCACCGACCCCAACACGTTCAATTTTTTAATAGCCTGATAAATCTCCCCGGCGTTGCGGGAAGGCGTTTGTCCCAGTACCGATAATTGTAAGATGAATAAAAATAATACGGATGAAATGCGCTTCATCTTACGAAAATAGGCATAAGAAGGGAAAGGTTGAAATGTTTGGGCGTTGGCCAGAAACTGATTTATGAGCCTGTTAACGAATCGGGTAATAACTCATTGTCTATTAACCTGACATCTCCCAGATAAGCAGCTATCAGCACAACTAATGCGGTGTGTCCGTCCCACGAGGATAAGGCGTGCAGGTCACTTGCCTGCGCAATGGAGACATAATCGGGTTTAAAGCCTGCCTGCACAAGATTGTCGGTGGCCTTTTGCACAAGCGGGGCTGTTTCGCCGGGTCTGATGTCTTTTTTTATTTGCTGCATCGTTTGATAGATGGTCACGGCTTTTTGTCTTTCTGTTTCAGAAAGGCGGCGGTTGCGGCTGCTCATGGCTAATCCGTCCGCTTCGCGCACAATGGGGCAGATGTGCATGTGTATGGACTGATGCGCAGGAACCAACGTAAGTAGTTTTTTCACGACCATGCACTGTTGATAATCTTTTTGTCCAAAGAACACCTCTTGCGGGTTTACGATTTCAAACAGTCGGTCAAGCACTTGGCAAACGCCCTGAAAATGTCCCGGGCGGTAGGCGCCTTCCAAAAGGGTTTCTATTTCCCCAAGGGGATAATGTGGTGGTTTATATGACGGTGGATAAATTTCCGCGACAGCGGGCAGAAACACCACGTCGCACCCCGCCTCGTACAATTTTTGTATATCGGCTTCCGTGGTTCTGGGATATTTTTCCAAATCGGAAGGGTCGTTAAACTGTGTCGGGTTGACGAATATACTACTAACAACAATGTCGCAATTTTGCCTGCATTGTTCGATGAGGGACAAGTGTCCATCATGTAGCGCGCCCATTGTTGGCACGAATCCTATGCGTTTGTTCAGTGCCTTTTGTTGCTGCAAAAAAGGGTTTATCGCAGCAGCCTTGTGAAATACAATCATGCGCGCAAATTATATTATTCAGGGCAATTTATGTCTATTTGGCAATAAAATCGTAATTTTGCAGCCTTTAAATGCTGAATAAATGTCAACAAAAACGAGAATTTTATTTATAGCTAACGAAATGTCACCTTACTTAGAGTTGACAGAATTTTCTGAAACTGTAAATAAGCTCGCTATTAAAGCCAACGAAAACGGTTTTGAAGTGCGCTGTATCATGCCCCGTTTCGGGCTGATAAACGAACGCCGTCACCGTTTGCACGAGGTCGTTCGCTTGTCGGGCATCAACGTGGCCGTGGACAATGACGATATGCCCTTGCAGATAAAAGTGGCATCTTTGCCCAGCGCCCGTTTGCAGGTTTATTTTCTGGAAAATGAGGAACTTTTCAAACGTAAGTTTCTTTTTCATGATGAAGAGGACAAGTGGTTTGAGGATAACGACCTGCGCACGGTATTTTATTGCAAGGGCGCACTGGAAACGGTAAAAAAATTCGGCTGGTCTCCTGATATCATTCATTGCAGCGGTTGGATGACAGGGCTTATACCGGCGTATCTAAAAACGGTTTATAAAAAAGAGCCCGTTTTTGCCCATAGCAAAATTGTTTATACCATCGGGGAAAATACTTTCAAACAAAAGCTTGGCAAAGGTTTTATCCAGAAAGCGCTTATCCATCCGTCTCTGAAAGAAAAAGATCTCGACGTTTTCAAGGATGGAACGAACACCGCCATGATGCGCGGTGGGGCTTCCTATGCGGATGCCATCACTTTTGGCTCTGCAGGCGTTGACAAAAAGCTGGTTTCCGAATTTTCCAAGGTGAGGGGTAAGAAGACCTTATTGTTCAAGGAAGATTCAGACCTGAACGACTACATCGAACTGTATAACCATCTTGCAAAATAATCTTTCGATAGAAAGGATAGTGAAGCTTATGGTATAATTGTAAGCTGATAAGGTTGTGGGCAGGAACGGACTGGCTGTGAGGATATATAATATGGTATCGCTTGTCGTTCATCATCCCCAAGTCATAAATCATAATTCCCCTGTTACAAATATTGAATCACCTTATATTTGCAAACACTTATTATTAACCCGTTACATTAATTAGAAATAACATGCCTTATTTATTTACTTCTGAAAGCGTTTCTGAAGGGCATCCTGATAAAGTGGCCGACCAGATTTCGGATGCGCTTATTGACAACTTTTTGGCGTTTGACCCGCAGTCAAAAGTAGCTTGCGAAACCCTTGTTACCACCGGGCAGGTGATTCTGGCCGGGGAGGTCAGATCAAAAGCTTATCTGGATGTGCAGGAAATTGCCCGCAATGTGGTGAGCAAAATCGGCTACACCAAGAGCGAGTATATGTTCGAAGCACATTCCTGCGGTGTACTTTCCGCCATACACGAGCAGTCTGCCGATATTAATCAGGGCGTTGACCGCAAGAAAAAAGAAGAACAGGGCGCTGGAGACCAAGGGATGATGTTTGGCTATGCCACCAATGAGACAGATAATTATATGCCCCTCGCGTTAGATCTTGCACATGCGTTGCTGATAGAACTTGCTGCCATCAGAAGGGAGAACAAGGAAATGAAATACCTGCGTCCTGATGCAAAGAGCCAGGTAACATTGGAATATGATGATAATAATAAACCTGTACGCATAGAGGCCATTGTGATTTCTACCCAGCATGATGATTTTGATAAGGAAGAAAAAATGCTGGCAAAGATTACAAAGGATATGAAGTCAATCCTTATTCCCCGTGTGATTGCGAAATATCCCAAGTATGCGCATTTATTCAATAATAAAATTAAATACCACGTTAACCCGACGGGCAAGTTCGTGATAGGCGGCCCTCATGGCGATACGGGGCTTACCGGGCGTAAGATTATTGTGGATTCCTATGGTGGCAAGGGTGCACACGGTGGTGGTGCTTTTAGCGGAAAAGATCCCAGCAAGGTGGACAGGTCTGCAGCGTATGCCACAAGGCATATTGCCAAAAACATGGTGGCTGCCGGGCTTTGTGACGAAGTGCTGGTGCAGGTTTCTTATGCAATCGGCGTGGCACAACCTACGTCCATCAACGTAAACACGTATGGCACGTCCAAGGTAAACATGACGGATGGCGAAATCGCAAAGATTATCGAAGGTTTGTTTGATATGCGCCCGTATTTTATCGAGCAGCGCCTGAAACTGCGTAACCCGATTTATAGCGAAACAGCCGCTTACGGACACATGGGGCGCGAAAACAAAATAGTAGAAAAAACATTTGTTTCTCCCGATGGTAAAAAAGTGACCAAAAAAGTGGAACTCTTTACGTGGGAAAAGCTTGACTACGTGCCAAAAATTAAAAAGGCATTTAAGCTGAAATAGTTTTACGGTAAAAACTGAATAAGAATCTTTTGTATCTGTTTGTTCCTTTTCAGGGATGAATGGATACAAAAGATTTTTTTATGGAATAAGTATTGATGAGCAAAAAATGCAAATCATAAATCCTTTTGAGGAGAAAGCCACAAGGGCTATCTTTGTCCACCGATTTTGGAAGACTGATTTAAAAAATAATATTATCATGTTTCGTACATGCACCTGCGGTGAACTTAGGATCGCCGACATAAATAAAGGAGTAACCCTGGCCGGATGGGTTCAGACCGTGCGCAAGTTTGGCAGCATCACGTTCGTGGATTTGCGCGATCGGTATGGCATCACCCAATTGCTTTTTGCAGAATCGCTTAATCAGCAATTGGACGAAAGTCCGCTTGGCCGCGAATATGTGATTCAGGTAAAAGGGAAAGTGAGCGAGCGTACCAACAAGAATAACAACATTCCTACAGGAGAAGTGGAAATATTAGTGGATAGTTTTACGATATTGAACAAAAGCATTACACCGCCCTTTACCATACAGGACGATACCGATGGCGGTGACGACCTGCGCATGAAATACCGTTATCTGGATTTGCGCCGCAATATGGTAAAGAAAAACCTTGAACTTCGTTATGCGGTAGGGCGTGCTACGCGCAACTATCTGCATCAAAACGGGTTTATGGATATCGAAACACCTTTCCTTATTAAGTCCACACCCGAAGGTGCGCGTGATTTTGTGGTTCCCAGCCGCATGAATCCCGGTGAATTTTATGCCCTGCCACAATCTCCTCAAACCTTCAAGCAATTATTGATGGTGAGCGGCTACGACAGATATTATCAAATCGTGAAATGTTTTAGGGATGAGGATTTGCGGGCCGACCGTCAACCCGAGTTTACACAGATAGACTGCGAGATGTCGTTTGTGGAACAAGAGGATGTGCTTGCCATGTTCGAGGGGTTGATAAAATATATTTTTAAGGAAGTAAAAGGTATTGATTATACCGAAGAAGTCGTGCGCATGTCTTGGGAAGAAGCTATGTGGCGTTATGGTAACGACAAGCCCGATATTCGTTTTGGCATGGATTTATTCAACCTGAAATATCCTTCGCATGTTTTTGCAAACAGGGAGAACAACGTTGCGCTGATAGAGGGCGCGGGCTTTGGTGTGTTTGACGATGCTGAAACCGTGGTGGCCATTGCCGTGCCGGGTTGCAGCGAGTACAGCCGCAAGCAAACCGACGAACTGACCGATTGGGTAAAACGCCCGCAGATAGGCATGAAGGGATTGGCTTTTATCAAGTGCAATGCAGACGGCACGTTCAAAAGCAGTTTTGATAAATTCTTCAGCGCCGAAAGACTGGAGGGGATAGCCAAAGGTATGAAGGCTCAATCAGGAGACTTGATATTGATATTGGCCGGGCCGGAAGAAAGAACCCGTAAAGCCATCAGCGAACTACGTTTGGAAATGGGCAAGCGCCTCGGGCTTCGCCGGGATGATGAGCTCAAATTATTGTGGGTGCTGGATTTCCCGTTGTTTGAATATGCAGAGGAAGAAAACCGCTGGGTTGCCCGACACCATCCGTTCACTTCGCCCCGGCCTGCCGACATTGACACGATGATTAGCAATAACCCGGCAATCGAAAATCCTGCCGAATACCTCAAGCACCCGTATGCCAACATCAAAGCCAATGCTTATGATATGGTACTGAACGGTAATGAGATAGGCGGGGGCAGCATCCGTATTTATCAGAAAGAGCTGCAACAAAAAATGTTCGCCGCGCTGGGCATGAACGAAGCGGAGCAACAGCACAAGTTCGGCTTCCTGCTGGGCGCTTTTGAATATGGCGCACCGCCGCACGGTGGCATCGCTTTTGGTTTTGACAGGCTTTCGTCCATCCTTGGTGGTAGTGAGAGCATCCGCGATTTTATCGCGTTTCCCAAAAATAATAGTGGCCGCGATGTGATGCTTGATAGCCCCGCTGGCATTGATCAAAAGCAATTAGATGAACTTCATATTTCGTTGAACCTGGAGGACTAAACGAAACGTATAAAAGTATTTTAATATCCCGGGCGTTGTTTTTCACCTGGGATATTTTTTGTTTACCGTAAATAAATGATGCTTGCTGTAAGGGTAGAAACGTTCCAAAATATGTGGATCCTTTTATTGGGGCATACAGTTCAACACATCCACAATAGATGGATAGGCGAGCGGTTTGTATGTTTCGATATCCTTTGGTGAAACCCATTTGGTTTCAAGAATGTCTTCTTCTGTTTGCGGTACAAGCGTTTCATTGCCTGTGGCACGCATCAGGAACCAGTGCGTTTCTTTCAAAATATGATGTGTTCCTTGTTGATAAGTGTGGTAGGTGATGATGAGTGGTCTCACCAGTGCAATGTTTTGCAGACCCGTTTCCTCGGTCACTTCCCGCAGCGCACATTGTTCTATGGTTTCGCCCTCGTCATGCTTGCCTTTGGGCAAATCCCAAAAACCTCTCCTGTATATCAGCAATGTTTCACCTTTTTCGTTTTGCACAAGTCCACCGCCAGCCTGAATGGGTTCAAATTTTTTTGAAAAAGCCTTTTGTAAACCGGGCAGATCGGGATGAAGGAAAACACCTGTTTGTATGGACGGATCTTTCTCCATTTCCTTTATCATTGTTTTGATGGCGTGCGCGTCCAGGTCGTCTATAAACAACGTGTCCGGCCGATGGATTAGGGCTTGGGTTGCCTCATCAAGCGTGTCGCAGAGATAGAGCGTTTTGCCGCCGATATGGATCTTTGTGTGCATAATAATTATTTTAATTGAAAAGGATGCACGTAATTTGCAATCATAAATGTATGATAGTATGAGCAATGATGCAAGAGCAGTGGCAGAAAAATTATTACAGGCGAATGCGATAAAGCTAAGTCCCGAATCACCCTTCACGTGGGCAAGCGGGTGGAAAAGCCCGATTTATTGCGATAACCGTAGTGTATTGTCGTTTCCGTTCATCCGCGAGTTTGTCAAGAGCGAGATGTGCAACGTAATATTTGAGCATTTTGGCGATGCGGATGCTTTGGCAGGCGTGGCCACGGCGGGCATTCCCTGGGGGGCGATGGCGGCAGACCAGTTGAAGCTGCCCTTTATGTACGTTCGCCCCAAACCCAAGGATCACGGTCTGGGCAATCAGAATAGAAGGTCGGTTTGAGCCGGGGCAAAGCGTGGTGGTGGTGGAAGACCTCGTGAGCACGGGCAAAAGTAGCTTGCAGGCGGTAGATGCGTTGGTGCAGGCCGGCTTGGATGTGGTGGGCATGGTGTCCATTTTTACTTACGATTTCGCGGTTGCTGCCGATGCTTTTGCGGCGCGTAACCTTAAATATATCTCTTTGACTTCTTATCCCGTGTTGATAGAGTTGGCGCAGGCAAAAGGTTTGGTGAAGGAAACGGATGTGCCGTTGTTGTTGGAGTGGCGGCAAAGCCCTGCTACATGGCAAGGTGTATAAGTGGATCATGATATCCTGATATGGGAATGGAATAGACATCCCGATTTAAAACTATAATTTATTTACATGAGTCATTTATATCAGAAGCTGATTGCTTTTTTCGTTTTTAGTTTTTGGGTGGCAGCCGCCATTGCGCAGTTCAATACTGGTAAAATAAAATGGACAAAAGATGGTTCGGCATATTACGACATCGAACAGAACAGCATAGCAAAGGTTGTTCCCGGTGCCGTTACTGCACCGCAAATGGTGGTACTGTCAGAAAAGCTTGTTCCGGCAGGTGCTTCCCATCCGATAGGCATAGCTGATTTTGAAATAAGTGATGATGGTAATTGGGTACTGATTTTTACCAACACGGCAAGGGTTTGGCGCTATAACACGCGCGGCGATTACTGGTTGCTCAATAAGTCAACGGGCAATTTGAGGCAGGTTGGTATGGACAAGCCCGCACAATCGCTGATGTATGCGAAGCTTTCGCCCGATGCCACCAAAGTAGCTTATGTGAGCAACCGCAATATTTATGTGGAGGATATCGCTTCGGGTGTTTCCAAAGCCTTGACCACGGATGGCAACAGGCAACTGATTAACGGTACTTTTGATTGGGTGTATGAAGAAGAGTTTGGCTGCCGCGATGGTTTCCGGTGGAGCGGAGATAGTAAGCATATTGCTTATTGGCAGGTGGATGCCCGTCAAACACGGGATTATCTGATGCTGAACACGACGGATTCAATCTATTCGTATGTTATTCCCGTGGAATATCCCAAAGTGGGCGAACCGCCGTCAAAGGTACGTTTGGGTGTGGTGAATGCAGATGGGGGTGTCACTACGTGGATGGACATCCCCGGCGATCCGGCGCAAAATTATCTGCCCCGGGTGGAGTGGCAGCCGGGCAATCGTTCATTAATCGTGCAGCAACTTAACCGTAAGCAGAACGAAAGCAAATTGTATTCTTGCAATATCGAGGACGGCGCTGCCAAATTGTTGTATAGCGAAACGGACAAAGCCTGGATTGATATAAAATCCCGTTGGAACGATGACGACCCGCGCGGTTGGGAATGGATTGAAGGCGGAAAATCTTTTTTATGGGTGAGCGAAAAAGATGGCTGGCGTCATATTTACAAATTAAGCAGCGATGGCAAAAAGGAAACACCACTTACCAAAGGGAATTACGATATAGAAACCATCAGTGCCATTGATGAAAAAAATAATTTTGTCTATTTTATCGCATCTCCCGAAAGTGCCGTGCAGCGCTATCTTTACCGCACCAGCCTGAGTGGGAAGGGAAAGGCAGAATTGGTCTCGCCCGCAGCTTTGAAGGGCACGCACAGTTATGATATTTCCCCCGGCGGGCAATATGCTTTTCATGGTTTCAACAGCCGTACAACACCTTTTGTAGGGGAGTGGATACAGTTACCTGCCCACAAATCGTTGAACGAGGCCGAAAGTATCGCAAAGAATATAAAACCAGTCAATACCGGGGTTGAGTTTATTCAAATCACCACGGAGGACGGCATCACCATGGACGGATGGCTGGCAAAGCCGTCTCGCTTTGATTCAACGAAGAAGTATCCCGTATTGCTCTATGTGTATGGCGAGCCTGCTTCCGCAACGGTGGAGGATACCTATTTTGCCGGGCGCAACCACATGTTTTTGGGCAATATGGCAGATAGCGGTTATTTCTATGTGTCTTTCAACAATCGGGGCACGCCCACGCTCAAAGGTGCTGATTGGCGAAAGGCAATCTATCGCAATATCGGCCGCATCAACATCCGTGACCAAGCGATGGCAATGAAAAAACTTTTGCAGGAACGTCCTTATTTAGACACATCGCGTGTGGCGGCTTGGGGCTGGAGCGGCGGCGGGTCTTCTACATTGAACCTCCTTTTCCAATATCCCGAAATTTTTAAAACAGGTATTGCCGTGGCGGCCGTGGGTAATCAGCTTACGTATGACAATATTTATCAGGAGCGCTACATGGGGCTGCCGCAGGAAAACAAGGAAGATTTTGTTAACGGCTCTCCTGTTACGTATGCCAAGAACCTGCGCGGCAATTTGTTGTATATCCACGGAACAGGGGATGACAACGTACATTATCAAAATGCGGAAATGCTGTTGAACGAATTGATAAAGTATAACCGTCAGTTCCAGTTTATGTCCTATCCCAACCGCTCGCATTCTATCAACGAGGGCAAGGGTACAAGCCAGCATTTGCGCACGTTATATACCAATTATCTTTTAAAATATTGCCCGCCGGGCGCAAGGTGATAAAAACGAAAAGCGGGATTTTTCAATATTTATTGTTCATCAATCCACACCTTATCGCCTTCGCCCTGTTCCTTCCAGCGCACCAGTACGCGTTGTGTTTCGAACGAGTCAATGGCTTTGCCGATATAGTCCGCCTGTATAGGAAAGTCGCGGGTAAAACGGCGGTCTATCAGTGCGCAAAGTTGCACCTGGGCAGCGCGGCCATAATCAAGCAGGGCGTCCAGCGCGGCGCGGGTGGTGCGTCCGGTGTACAATACATCATCTATCAAAACCACCCTTTTATTTTCGATGGAAAACGGTATGTCCGTTTTATTGGCTTTGTGCAGCGTATTGCGTACATCGTCCCGATAAAAAGTGATGTCCAGTTTCCCGTAGGGAATGGTCGTGCCGGGCAATAACTCTTGAATAGCTGTATATATCCTGTCGGACAAATAGATGCCGCGCGGTTGCAGGCCGATGATGACCAGATCGCTAAAATCTGTCTGGTCTTCCAATATTTGATGTGCCAGCCGCTTTACGGTAATGGCAATTTGATTTGATTTCAGTATAGATTTCAAAATAACTTGATTTATATGCTTGTCAAAATGTCGGGGGAATACAACCTCAACATAGCGGTACATCGGCTTTTGATATAATAGCTTGTCCCGCTTGCGCTAAATTAAGCGAAGTTGTTTAAACTGCAAATCAAAGTTTGTTTTGCAGAAGTTTATGATTGTTGGAGGAAAACATCAGCATTGGTTGTTAGCCGCTGTCGTGTCTTATGACCGATAGCAAAAATATTATATACCCATGGTTGCTGGTAATTTGTCGGTATAATGGAAATAGGTACTTTTGTTGTCTTAAAAATAAACAGATGAAGCTAAGTCAATATATCGACCACACGATACTCAAACCCACCACATTAATCAGCGATATTGAAAAACTTTGTGCCGAGGCGAAGCAGTATAGTTTTGCAGCCGTTTGCGTGCCGCCACCATTTGTGAAAAAAGCAAAGGATCTATTGGCCGGGTCGGGTGTGGGCACGGCTACCGTCATCGGCTTCCCGTTTGGATATTCTGCCATCGAGGCCAAGTTGGCAGAAGTGTTGTTGGCATTGGTGGATGGCGCGGACGAGCTGGATATTGTTATCAACCTGATTGCGTTAAAAAATAACGATTGGCAATATCTTGTCAATGAAATCAATCATCTGGTGCCCGTTATCAAAGAAAAGGGAAAAATAGTGAAGGTTATTATCGAGAGCGGCGTGTTGACCGATGAGGAAATTATTAAATGCTGCGAACTGTATGGCATGGCAGGAATTGATTACCTCAAAACTTCCACAGGCTATGCCGAAAAAGGGGCTACCGTGCACGCCGTGGAACTGTTCAAAAAATATTTACCGTCGGGCGTGCAAATCAAGGCATCCGGTGGCATCCGTGATTATGCCTTTGCGAAACAACTTGTTGAGGTCGGAGCCACAAGGCTGGGATGCAGTGCTGGTGTGGCCATTGTGCAGGGGCAGGAAGCTTCCGGGGATGGGTATTAAAATGGGGTATAATTTATGTGTTTGCGGCTTGCAGCTTCGTGGTGTAAGCCGCATTTTTATGTTTACTCCTTTTCGATTGATTTTTACTTTCCAAATAAAAGATTGGCGGCTTCCCATAGAAGCCGCCAATCAATAGTTTTCATAATAAAAGGTGATTTTCAACTAATTATACATTCTCAAAAGCTGGTCAGATGATAAAAAGTTTGACATTACATGTTACTAAGACGTATCAGAAAGCAAAAACGCAACAGTCGGTGAAAAATATTTTTTAGAAGTTGGGGAGTTTTTATTTTTCATGATAAAAACTTTTGATTATTGATTTATCTAATCATGAATGGGGCAGAAACTGTTTGGCAAACATTAACAGATGAAAATCAATAACTTTGTCTTACTTAGTTGGAGAGAATATGCGTTGCCTCAAAATACTAAAACATACACAAAAATGAAGAACTTCTTCTTGGTCTCAACGATTGCGGTGGCCCTTTTTGCTTGCAGGGCCGGTGAAAAATCCACGTGGAACCTGGATTTCGAGCAGGTGGCCTCGGGCCAGCCCACGGGCTGGAAAGCGGGCGTGATGAAGGACACGTCCGTATATAAGGCGGGCCTGGACTCTACCGTGGTGCACCGCGGTAGATATGCCGCCTCTATTGAATACGAAAGCGGGAAAAATGCGTACAGCGCATGGAGCTTCGTCTTGCCGGAGAACTACGATGGGCGCTCTATCACGTTGACGGGGTATGTGAGAACAGAGGGTGTGAGTGAAGGTTTTGCGGGCCTGTTCATGAGGATCGACCCGCAGGTCGGATTCGACAATATGGCCGACAGGGGCATCAAGGGCACCACCGGGTGGAAAAAATATAGCATCACGCTCCCCATGGACCCGGGGCGGACAAAGAAAATAGTTGTCGGCGGGATGCTGGTCGGAAAGGGGAAGATGTGGATGGACGACCTGGTGGTCAGCATTGACGGCAAGGATATATCAACCTTGAAGCCCGTACATAGTTTTGCCGCCGACAGGGACGCGTCCTTCCAGGACGGCTCGGGGCTGGCCAACATAAACGTCGCCGGCGCCAATTCGGACATGTTGTACAAGTTGGGGCTGATATGGGGTTTCTTGAAATACTATCATCCCCGTGTTATCAACGGGGAGTACAACTGGGATTTTGAGCTTTTCAGGATACTGCCGAGGGTCGTAAACGCGAAGGATGAAAAAGAGGCTTATAAAAACATTTGTGCATGGGTCGGAAATCTGGGCGACTTTAAGGAAGCCCCGGCGCCCGCGGAGGCCCCGGGTGATGTAAAGCTCTTCCCCGACCTGGCCTGGATAACAGGTTCCGGGTTCCCCGATGACCTTACAAAACTGCTGCTGCGGGTAAAGGGTGCCGACAGGGGCAATATGCCCTATCATTATTACGTCGATTTGAACGATGCCGGCGGTGCCGATTTCAAGAATGAGAACGACTACGCATATATGGCATATCCCGACGAGGGGTTCCGCCTGTTGACCTTGTACAGGTACTGGAACATGATCCAATATTTCTTCCCTTACAGGAACCTGATAGGAACCGACTGGAAACTTGTGCTGAGAAAGTTTGTCCCCGAGTTCACCAGCGCAAAGGACGAGCTGGGGTACAAACTGTCGGCCCTAAGGCTGGTAGCCTCCATCCACGATACGCATGCGGGGGTTGTCGAGGACAATACCATTGCCCGTTTCCTGGGGGAGAGGAATACCCCGTTGAAACTAAGTTTTGTTGAGGGGAAAGCGGTGGTGACGGGCTACTATAATCAGAAGCGGGGCGAACAGACAGGTTTACGGCCGGGGGATGTCATCTTGAAAATCGGCAACAAAACGGTCGCCGAAAGGGTTGGTGAGCTCGGCAGGTACATTTCCGCCTCCAACCAATCCTCATTGCTCAGGGACATCACCTTCAAAATCATGCGGAGCAATGATTCGGTCATGCATGTGCAATACCAGAGGGGCGGTAAAAAATATCTCGCCGACGTGGGGACCTATAATATCTACCAGCCCGTTTGGGGAGGGCTTGAGGTCGAGCCGCCTGTCTTCAAATGGGTTGCGGACGACATAGCATACCTTGACCACGGGAGGCTGAAGGCCGTGGACCTGCCCGACCTTTATCCGAGGTTCAAGGGTGCAAAGGGCCTGATCATCGATATGCGCAATTACCCGGCGGATGACCTTATGTACGAACTGCCGAAATACCTGAACCCAAGTGGGGCAAAATATTTGATGATGACCTACGCGAGCGTGACGAGCCCGGGGCTTTTCAAGTTCAGGGCGCCTGGCGTGACAGGCAGGGACAACAAGGACTATTTTAAGGGGAAGGTGGTTGTGTTGGTGAACGAGAAAAGCCAAAGCTCTTCCGAGTTCCATGCCATGGCCTACAGGACGCACCCAAATTGTATCGTGGTGGGGTCAACCACGGCCGGGGCGGACGGGAATACGACGGGGATAACGTTGCCCGCCGGGCTAAAAACAAGGATTAGCGGGGCGGGGGTTTATTACCCGGACGGCAGGGAGACCCAGAGGGTAGGCATTGTGCCAGATATCACCGTCAGGCCGACCATATCAGGCATAATAAACAATAAGGACGAGGTGTTGGACAAGGCAATAGAATTGATACAGGGAAAATAATTAAATGCTTGTCTATTTGTTGTCGTCAAAAGTTCTTATGTTGTAAGGATATTTACCATTAATGGTGAAAGTATTATACCTTTTATTTTTCGCTGAATCTTCTTTACTTTTTGTTTCTTTGCCGGGTGAAAAGTTTCAGATCTCCCCGCAGGCCGAAAAAGAACAAACTGGCCATCGGCAGTCAGGCCGTTATAAATGCTTTGCAAGAGGGTAAGCAGCTTGATAAGATTTATGTAGACCAACGGTTGACCAATGCTGCCACGTACGAAGTCAAAAAACTTGCGGTGCAATACGGCGTGCCTCTGAGTTACGTACCAGCGGCAAAGTTGAACACTTTTAATGCGGGTGCACATGATGGGGTCATCGGGCAGTTTTCGTTGGTGCAATATCAGTCATTGCAGGACGTTATTTCATGGATTGTTGAAAACGGGCAATCCCCGCTGCTCCTGATTTTGGATGGGGTGACGGATATCCGCAATATCGGCGCGATTGCCCGCACTGCATGGTGTTGCGGCGTTCATGCCATCATCATTCCCGAAAAAGGGGTAGGCGCGCTGAATGAGGACGCCATCCTCACGTCCGCGGGGGCATTGGAACAAATTCCTGTTTGCCGTGTGGGCAGTATCATGAAAGCCATTGATGAGTTACACCTTAATGGCATAAAAGTCTTTGCCAGCGAAATGACGGCATCCACGCACATTGCCGGTGCGGATTTTACCGTTCCCGCTGCCATCGTGATGGGTGGCGAGGAAAAAGGGGTTTATCCGGCGGTATTAAAAATTTGTGACGAGAATATCAGCATTCCCATGCAAAACGATTTTGAAAGCCTGAATGTTTCCGTTGCCACCGGCATGATTTTGTACGAGGCCATGAAGCAACGGATGAGTGTAGTATAATTTCAGTCTTTTAAATTTACGCTACCGGATTTCCCTGAGCCAGCCATTCTTTCATGCTTCCGGCGAAATTTTTTACATTTTTGAAGCCTTTCGCCATGAGCAGGGATGTGGCAATGGTGGCTCTGTCGCCGCTTTGGCAGTAAATAACGATGTCTTTGCCCCGATCTATCTTGTCAAGGTTGTCGGGCAGTGTTCCTACAAATATATGTTTGGCGCCTTTTATATGTCCGGCTTTGTATTCGGTTTCACCGCGCACGTCCAATATCTGCGCGTTCGGGTCGTTTATGTAGGTTTTAAAGGTTTCAATGTCTATCACCTCACTTTGTTCTAAAGGAATGTTAACGCTTGCCACATCACTGATATAGCCACGGATATTATCTAAACCAATGCGCATCAGTTTTCTGGTCAGGTCTTCCATTTGTTCGTCCGCGGCCACGAGTATAAAAGGCTCCTCATAACTTAACAACCAACCTGCCCATGTGGCAAATGAATTGTTGCCCTGAATGTTGAGGCTACCGGGCAGATGCTCTTTGGCAAATATTGTTTTATGCCGGGTGTCTATAACTTTTGTGCCGCTGTTGTAAGCCGATAAAAATGTTTCCCACGATAATTTTTCATGCCGGGGCACTTCTGTAAGCAATTGCCGGGGCACTTTGTTTAGTTTTTTCATCATGGCAAAATACTTAGGCGGCTCGGGTTGGTCAGCTAAAAGGTTTTGCACGAATCCGGCTTCGTCATCGCCAAACTGCAATGCCCAGTTTCTTCTTTTTTCATAACCTACGGTGGACAAAGGCACAGCACCCAACGCTTTGCCACATGCAGAACCCGCACCATGCGCGGGCCATACTTGCAAATAATCGGGCAGGTTGGTAAATTGCCTGATAGATTGGAACATTTGCCGGGCGCCAACTTCTTTTGTGCCTATCAGCCCGGCGGCTTTTTCAAGCAGGTCGGGACGGCCAACATCGCCTACAAAAACAAAGTCGCCGGTAAATAACATGATCGGTTTGTCAGATGCTGGGAGATCGGTAAGCAAAAAGCTGATGCTTTCGGGCGTGTGCCCGGGGGTGTGCATCACACGTAATGTCAGGTTGCCGACCTTTATGGTATCACCGTTTTTTAGTCCGATATGCGGGAACTCGTATTGCCAATCCGGGCCACCTTCGTCCGACAGGTACATTTTTGCCCCGGTAAGGGCGGCCAGTTCGCGCGAGCCGCTGAGATAGTCGGCGTGGATATGCGTTTCCGCGATATGCGTGATGCGCATATTGTTTTGCTCGGCAATGGGCAGATAAACGTCCACATCGCGTTGGGGGTCTATCACGATGGATTCTCCCGTGGCCTGGCATCCTATAAAATAGCTTGCTTGCGCAAGCGTCTTATCATATACTTGTTGAAAATACATAGATATATTTTTTTCAAATGTCGAGCGAATCAATTCCTGACAAAAATAGAACCGATAACAGGCCGTCGCCTGTAACAAAAGTTACAAAACCTTGCCCACGCTACAACGCTGCGAAAATAGGGAAAACCATGATGAGCCGGAACCAATCTGCAATATTGGAGGGAGTGTAATAATTAAAATTAATTTTAAGCAGACTTTAAAAATATTATCAAAACCACATTTATACCGATATTTTTGTAAAACCTGTTTTATAATTTATCAATGGATAGAATAGTAAAAATAAAAGCCATGCTTGAAGAGAATCCTGCGGATAGTTTTCTGCGGCACGCATTGGCGTTGGAATATGTCAAGATGGGCGATGATGCAACTGCCCGTGTGGTTTTCGAGCAGTTGTTGACTGATAATCCGGCTTACGTGGGCAGTTATTATCATTTGGCCAAATTATTGGAACGTGCGGGGGATGAAGCGGGGGCTATCCTTGTATATGAGCAGGGGATGGCACAGGCAAAAGCGGCAGGTGACCAACATGCGTACAACGAACTGCGCAGTGCGCATGAATATTTAAGTTTTTAGTGTATGGGTTTATTACAAAGGTTTGAGGAGCATATCAAACAGCTTGATTTATTTACAAAAAAAGACAAGCTGTTGTTGGCCGTCAGCGGCGGGCTTGATTCCGTAGTGTTGTGCGATTTGTGTGCCGCGGTTCATTATACTTTTGCCATTGCTCATTGCAATTTTCAATTGCGTGGAGAGGATAGCCTGCGCGATGAAAACTTTGTGCGGGATTTGGCGGCGCGATACAATGTTCCCTTTTTTGTGACACATTTTGATACAAAACAATATGCCGAGCAACACAAACTCTCCACACAGGAAGCCGCGCGGGTATTGCGTTATGATTGGTTTGAGGGATTGATAAAAGAACAAGGCTTTGATTATTTGCTCACGGCACATCATGCGGATGATAATGTGGAAACCGTGTTGATGAATCTTTTCAGAGGAACGGGCATACGCGGTCTTGCGGGGATGAGGGATAGAAACGGTCATCTGGTGCGGCCTTTGTTATTTTCAAAAAGAAGTGAACTGGAAGCGTATCTTGATGAGCATCAGTTAACTTTTGTGCAGGATGAGAGCAACCTGCACGATGATTATACGCGCAATTATTTCAGGAATACTTTGTTGCCGGGCATCTCAAAAGTGTTCCCGGCGGTGCAGGACAATTTAATAGGGAATATTGAAAGGATGAAAGAAGCGGAAGCTATTTTGGGACAGCAATTGCAGCAACTGAAAAAAAAGCTGCTTAAACAAGATGGCGATTCCTGGCGCCTGCCCGTTCTTTTATCGCAAAAAGCAGTATCGCCTAAAACAGTGTTGTATGAAATTGTCAGGGAATATGGCTTTTCATCGGCGCAGTCGGCAGAAGTGTTTTCGCTGTTAGATAGTGGATCGGGAAAATTCGTGCTATCTGCCACGCACCGTATTTTGAGGGATAGAAAACACCTGATTATTACCCCGCTGCCGAAAGTCGTTGAAACGACTACTGTCATTAACGGTGCTGGGGAATATGCTTGTTCGTTCGGTAAGCTACACATTGTCGAAATGGATGCGGATAAAACGCCTATATCTGATGACGCCGGTATAGCCTGTGTGGACGCGGCGTTGATTCGTTACCCGCTCTTGTTACGTCGTTGGAAAACAGGTGATTATTTTTATCCCTTGGGCATGGCTAAAAAGAAAAAAGTTTCCCGTTTTTTGATTGATAAAAAACTTTCGTTGGCAGATAAGGAGAAAGTATGGGTGGTGGAAATGGATAAAAAGATAATATGGTTGGTCGGCCTTCGTATTGACGACAGGTTTAAGGTGAGAAAAAACACAAAAAAAATACTTCGGTTGAGTATAAGATAATTTTTTACATGAATGTGTCTGTTGGGCAGCTGCCGTGTTGATTGGCATTCGATATATTTGTAATGATGAGTATGGTAATCGTTTTACCGGTGTAGGGTTTTAATGAATATATGATATTGAGAAAAAAACGCATAGCGAAAGTTCCTTTTTATGAAAGGGTATTAAATGAGCAAGGGCAGCACCCGCTGTCTGATAGAGAAGCCTGCATTGAGTTTTTGGTATATTTTTTTGATGACATAAGACCTGATGCCAAAAAAGGTACGAACAATGCCGAGCTGAATTTGCTGAAATGTGTACAGTTTTTGGAATCTCATCCTTCGTTGGTGGAGATGGTGAAGCAAGCGATATTACTGCCATTGTCGCAAGGTGACCTGAAGGCAACTTTTGCGGAAAGCGGCATCCCGGGGGGGAATGGTTTTTGGAAGGAACTTGGCGAAAGGTGGAAGCATAAATTGGTACCACCGTTGCAAGACAAAGATGATTTTCTTTATGTCGTTAACCGCGTTTTTTATAAAGAGGACGATTGGCTTTGGGTAGCGGAAATCAAGCGCTCCAGTTGGGTGCATTTTTTTGAGCTCCCGAATTTCACTTTACAAGCTACTGACCAAACATTGCGCGAACATCTGATGGAAGCGTTGATGTTACTGTCATACAGGGTGGCGAACAATGGGCTTGATAAAGATATTGCAAAATTCGTGTCCCAGCAGGAACAAAGCACGAATCCTTTTGTTTTGCAAAACCAGATTTTATATGATCTGCAAAACAACGCAGCGGACTCTGTGTTTGTGCGGCGGGAAGTGGCCGTGAAATTGCGGATTTGTTTGCAGGAAGCGTTGGACGAGGTAGCGTATATACGAGAAAATCAGGATACTAAAGGAACGAGTGTAAAGCAAGGTTATGATTTGTTCATCTTATCGCATCGGATAAACCGCATGTTGTTGTTGATAGATGTGCTGGACAATGACGAAACCTTTGACATGGGGCAGTTTGTGGATTTATTTAAATTGGTCGTCCGCAACGAGAACCGAAAGGGCAGCGTGCGGGAAATCATCTCTCAGGGACTGGGCTATTTGGCGTATCAGATAGCAGAGCAAAAGGGACACAAGGGCGGTAAGTACATCACGCATTCCCGCAAAGAATATATGGGCATGATATGGAGTGCGATGTGGGGCGGTTTTATCGTGTGCTTTGTGGCGGTATTTAAAAACCTGTTGGGACGGTTGCATTATGCCCCTTTTTGGCAGGGCTTCTGGTACAGCGTCAATTACAGCTTTGGTTTTTTGGCCATAGATTTATCGGGATCCACACTGGCTACTAAACAACCGGCCTTTACAGCAAATGCCGTGGCCAGTTCACTTGATACAAAAAAGAATGCCGGAAGTGTGAACCTGAATAACCTTGCGGTAACCGTGGCAAAAGTTATGCGCAGCCAAACGGCATCCTTTATCGGTAATCTGATTATTGTTTTTCCGGGTACGTATTTATTGGCTATACTATATCATAAGATATTCTCAGAAAAAATAGTATCAGGTCTTAATGCAGTGCATTTATTGCAGGAGCAACATCCTTTTCAGAGCTTATCGTTATTGTATGCCTGCAATACGGGTTTTTTTCTGTTTCTTAGTGGCATTATTGCCGGATATGTGCAGAACAGGGTTCAGTTTGGCCGCTTAGGCGACAGGTTGGGCGGTGGTAACTGGTGGTCTCATTTTATAGAAAAAAATGCAGGTTCTTTAGCCGGTAACATTAGCCTCGGCTTTTTTCTGGGGATGGCGTCCTCTTTGGGAAAGATTTTTGGGATACCATTTGACATCAGGCACATTACAATATCTGCCGGTAATATGGCGATAGGGGTGTATGGACTGGGTTTTCAGAATATTCCTTTTAAATATTTGCTCACAGTTTTCCTGGGCGTGCTAAGTATTGGGTTTGTTAATTTTTTGGTGAGTTTTTCTTTGTCGTTCATTGTAGCTATTAAATCAAGGGGCATCCGGTTGAGGCAATACCCTGAGTTGATAGGTCTTGTACTTAAATATTTTTATAAAAGACCGTTGTCCTTTTTCTTCCCGCCAAAGGGAGCCGGACTGTCGCGGTTTATATAGTTGATATGGCATGTAGGATTTTTTTTGTTTTGTTTCTATTGATTTGTGGCAAAGGGGTTTTGGCGCAAACGAAATATACTATCAGTGGTATTATCAAATCGGCAGAAACAGGAGAAACGATTATCGGAGCTTCGGTGCGTGCGGGAGAGGATAATGACGGCACAATCAGTAATGAATATGGCTTCTTTTCCATCACGCTTGCCAAAGGTGTTTTTGAATTGGTTTTTTCCGCCAATGGCTATCTGTCCAAAACAGAAAAATTGCAGGTAACGAAGAATATCACGCTGAATATTTCCCTAAAGGAAGAAGTCAAAAGTTTGGAGGGCGTGACCGTGACCAGCACTAAAGCGGGTCGTTCAGTGGATGGCGCACAGATGGGCGTCGAGCGACTTTCGATGGCCGAAGTAAACCGCATCCCGATGTTGTTTGGAGAAAAGGATATTCTGAAAGCTATACAATTATTACCGGGCATCAAGCCTGCCGGGGAAGGTAGTAGCGGTTTTTACGTGCGCGGCGGTTCCGCAGACCAAAACCTTGTACTGCTTGATGAAGCCTTGGTCTATAGCCCATCCCATTTGCTTGGCTTTTTTTCTACGTTTAATCCGGATGTGGTCAAGGACATCGTGGTGTACAAGGGCGGTATGCCTGCGCAATATGGTGGACGGCTTTCCTCCGTGCTGGATATAAAAATGAACGAAGGCAACAACAAAGATTATAGTGTGAGTGGCGGCGTGGGCCTCATATCGGCTAAAGTAAATGTAGAAGGCCCGATTCAAAAGGAACGTTCTTCGTTTTTGGTATCTGCCCGCAGGACGTATGCCGATATGTTTGTAGGGCTTTCGGGTGATAGCATGATCAGGGGCAACAGGCTATATTTCTATGACCTGAACGCCAAGATGAACTATCAAATCGGTAAAAAAGATAAGATATATCTGTCCGCATACTTGGGCAGGGATTTTTTAAAACTGAAAAAACAATTTGCACTTGATTGGGGAAACGTGACCACCACACTGCGGTGGAATCATATTTTCAGCAATAAACTTTTTTCTAACACATCATTAAGTTATAGCGATTTTAATTATAACATTAATATAGACAATAGCCTGAATGATTTAGCTATCCGGTCAAGGATTAATGATTTAAAGATAAAGCAGGAGTTTCAGTGGTATCCCGGTCAGGGGCACACGATACGTTTTGGTGTGGATGGCACGCATCACAAGGTAAAACCCGGTGAAGTGACGAGTTCTGGCAATACATCTTATAATGAACTGTTCTTACAAAATCGTTATTCCTGGGATATGGCATTGTATGCCGCCGATAGCTGGAAAATGGGAGATAGGCTAACGGTTGGCTATGGGCTGCGGGCTTCGTCTTTTAATGTTTATGGCCCTGGGGATTTTTATCACGTAGATGCAGATGGTACGGTGACAGACACGCTCACGTATCAAAGCGGGAAATTGGTCAAAAGTTATTTCAATCTTGAGCCACGTCTTTCAGCCGGCGTGATGCTTACGCCTTCCTCCTCCATAAAAGCAGCTTATGCGCGAAATGTGCAGAACATGCACCTTATTTCCAATACCACCGCCAGCGGGCCAACGGATAAATGGATTCCCAGTACCAATATCATCAAACCGGAAACAGCGGATATATATTCTATCGGATGGTATAAAAACCTTTTGGATAATACTTACGAATTGACACTTGAAAGTTATTATAAGGATATGCAAAACCAGAATAGATTATCGTCCCGGTGCAGATGTATACAGCAACGACGCCATAGAGTCGCAGTTGTTGTTTGGTAAGGGGAGGGCTTATGGATTGGAGATGCTCCTGAAAAAGAAATACGGCGAGCTTACAGGGTGGATAAGTTATACATGGTCAAAGACCGAACGACAAATAGACGGGGTGAACGATGGGGCATGGTATCCCGCACGTCAGGATCGCACGCACGATTTTGCCATTGTGGTCAATTATCAGTTAAACAAGCGATGGAATCTATCGGCAAACTGGATTTATTATACAGGGGATGCTGTCACATTGCCTGCTGGAAAATATATCATAGACAGTCAGGTAGCATATTACTATACCAAGCGCAATGCAGGCCGTATGCCAGACTATTATCGGTTGGACATCGGTGCAACCTGTCAGCTAAAAACCAAAAGGTTCAAATCCTCCGAACTGGCGTTCAGTGTATTCAATGTTTACGGCAGGCAGAACCCATATCTGATTACTTTTCGGCAAAACGAAACGCTGGATAAAGTCACCGAGGTAGTGCAAACCTCCCTCTTCCGTTTCGTGCCTTCCGTTTCCTGGAATTTTAAGTTTTGATCAGTAGCCCCACTTCTTTTTGAGTGATAAGTTTTATATCCATTCTTCATATATTTCTCGAATGAAAAATTTCATGTACGTTTGATGCAAAAATATTTTATGCAGATTTCTCTGGTTGTTGCAGCATCAAATAATAATGTTATCGGAAAAGACAATGCCCTGCTTTGGTCGCTGCCCAATGACATGCGCCATTTCAAAAACGTTACGTGGGGCATGCCCATCGTGATGGGGCGCAAAACTTTTGAAAGTTTCAAAAAGCCGTTGCCCGGCAGGAAAAATATTGTCCTCAGCACACAAAAGGGTTTGAAAATTGAGGGCGCGTTGGTGCTGAACACCATCAAGGACGTGGAATTTCTGCTCAAGGAAATGGATATAAAAGAACTGATGGTAATTGGTGGCGGGGAAATTTATCAGTTATATTTTTCAAAGGCCACGCGCATTTATCTCACGCGCGTGGATGTTGCGCTGGAAGGTGATACCGTTTTTCCGGTTATTGACGAAAAAAAATGGAAGCTCGTTAGCCGCATCTCCAACAAGGCGGATGCAAAGCATCTGTATGACTATGCTTTTGAAACTTGGGAAAGGAAATAAACTTTTGTCACCTGATAAAAAGCATTGCCTGATATTTGGCAGATTGGCTTTTTTCAAATCTATTTGCCCACATGGATAACAAAGAACTTATCGCACATTTTTTTAATGCTTTTGCAAGGCTTGACCATGAAGAAATGAATAATTGTCTGAGCAGTGAGGTGATGTTCAGCGAGCCCTTATTCGGCATTTTGCAGGGCGATGACGTGAGCAACCTGAACCGGATGAAATGCGCGCGCTTAAAGGATTTTAAGCTAAAAGTACAACAGGTTGAGGAGCTGGACGATGAATATCTTACCTGTTCCTGGGTTGTGGATTATTGTCATGCCGATACCGGCAGCAGGGTTGTTATGCCCATTAAATCTTTTTTGCGGGTGATAGATGGCAAAATCACGGAGTACAGCGATGCCTATCGCCTGAGTACGTGGTTGGCAAAAGTACATGGCGTTACCGGCGTGCTGTTTGGTTGGACAGGAACCATGAAAAAACGAGCCATGAAAAAATATGCTGTCCGTTTAGCTAATTTCGGTAGCGGAGATAACGCTTTGCCAAAACCGTAAAGGATAAAAAATAAGAGATGGTTATGTACCACCTCTTAAATGATTTGGAGCCCAGAGATACCGCAGCATTCCCCGGAGTGGAAGCACGTAGCTCCCAAAACTCCCCTACAAAAATGAAATATTATAACTCAACCGCCATTTTTTATTTCTATTAAGGATTGATTTTTTCAGCCAACCACAAAAATTCGGAAATAAAATTGTGGATGCTTTGCTCAAAAGCCGCGTCCGTGATGTTGCCCTCTGCATCAAACTTTTTGTCCACCGCCGGCACGATGAGCAGTTGCGGGCATGCAATGCAAAACAGCCCGGCAGATAATAAAATCAATTGTTGTGCTGCGCGCATACCGCCAAGGTTGCCGTTAGATGCCGTGACAATACCGACAGGCTTGTGCAACTGCTTGGGAAAGTGGTCGAGCAGGTTTTTAAATGTCGGGGAATAACTGCCGTTATATTCAGGCGAAACCCAAATGAAAGCATCGGCGGCAAACATACGTGCTGCCAAAGGTTTAAAAGGGTCGGGGGTGGTATCTACCGATTTGAACACGGCCTGTAAAGGCGGCAATTCGTGTTCCCGGCAATCAATTAGACCGATTTCGTGTGTTGTTTTTTCTGTAAGCCATGTTTGCAGGGCGTATGCCACGCGCACCGTCAGGCTTTCTTGGCGCGGACTACCTGATATTATTTCTATTTTCATATTTCTTTAAAGATTGATATAACATACGAAGTAAAGCATTTGTTGATTAAGTTGTACTGATTTATGAAAAAATTGCAAGGAGGAAAAATGAAAATAATAGCTGACCAAAGATTTCAAATCCCAATAATTTTTTAGATCAGGCTTTTGAATTTATGCTTTATATATACCGCCGATGTCTTAATTTAGCCGTCAAACAACGCGACATGAACAGAAAGAATTTTATACATCTTGCAGGGCTTTCAGGTCTGGCGAGCCTATTTTCCAAACATACATCGGCTGCGGTACGGGGTGATGGCGGGCCGATTGTGGTATCTACCTGGGATGCGGGACTGGCGGCCAACAAAGGCGCCTGGGAAGTGCTGGGCAAAGGCGGCAGTGCGTTGGACGCGGTGGAAAAAGGCGTGATGGTCACGGAAGCCTCGCAGAATTGTTGCGTGGGGCTTGGTGCCAACCCTGACCGGGACGGTTTTGTGACCCTTGATGCCAGCATCATGGATCATCAATTTAATTGCGGCAGTGTGGCATTTTTGGAAAGGATTAAACACCCCATTTCCGTGGCGCGCCGCGTGATGGAAAAAACCCCGCACGTAATGCTCGTGGGCAGCGGCGCGCAGCAGTTTGCCGTGGCAGAAGGTTTTCCGCTGGAGCCGCAGGTGCTTTCGCCCGATGCGGAAAAAGCATATAAAGAATGGTTGAAAAATTCTAAGTACGAACCCGCTATCAATCGGGAGAATAAAGAAAACAAAAGTAAAGGTCACGGGCCGTTTGCCCCCGCACGGTTTGATGACGGCTCCTGGAACCACGATACCATCGGCATGGTGGCAATGGACGCATCGGGGAATTTGAGCGGCAGTTGCACTACCAGCGGCATGGGTTTCAAAATGCGTGGGCGCTTGGGCGATTCGCCTATCATCGGTGCGGGACTTTATGTGGATAACGAAGTGGGCGCGTGTACGGCTACCGGACAGGGCGAGGATGTGATTCGTGTGGCCGGGGCGCACAGTGTAGTGGAGTTGATGCGGCAAGGCTATGGCCCTGACATGGCCTGTCAAAAAGTGATTGAGCGTATCGTGAAAATAAAAAAGGACGATGCGCAAAAAATACAGGTGGCTTTTCTTGCGCTGAACAAACACGGCGTGGCGGCGGCTTGCGCCATTCACAAGGGGTTTACCTATGCGCTCAAGAGCAACACGGCAGAAACACTTATCGAGGCAAAGAGCTGGTTTTAAAAAGCGGAGAATGGAGCGATAATGTCTCGGACTTTCACATTTTATAAATTTATTCAATGATTATAGAAATAGCTACAACTGATTTTGAATCAACAAAAAACGCCGTGGAAGGCGGGGCGGACAGGATAGAGCTTTGTGCCAATCTGGGCGAGGGCGGCACCACCCAATCGTTTGGTGTCATCAAAAAATGCCGGGATAGGTTTGATACTCAGATTTTTCCGATTATCCGCGTGCGGGGCGGTGATTTTTTATATACCGATGAGGAGTTTGACTGTATGTTGTACGATGCACTAAAATGTAAAGAGTTGGAATGCGACGGTATTGTAATCGGCTTTTTAAAGCGGGATGGGGGCATTGATGTGGAACGCACAGAACGCCTTGTAGAAGCCGTTTATCCGCTTCAAGTGACTTTTCATCGTGCCTTTGACCGCTGTAAAGATCCTTTTGCCGCGTTGGAAGATATTATTTCCTGCGGGTGCAGCCGCATCCTGACCAGTGGGCAGCAGCCAACGGCGCCCGAGGGCGCATCGCTTATCGGGGAATTGAACAAAATGGCCAAAGGCCGTATCATCATCATGCCGGGCAGTGGGGTGCGCAGTACAAACATCCTACAGTTGGCAAAGGATACCGGGTGCGGCGAGTTTCATACCTCTTTGCGCAAGATGGTGGCTTCCAAAATGCACTATGTTTCCCCGGCATTTAAGGACGATGCTGAAAGTTACGAGCACTCCTCTATAAATCCCGATGACGTAAGGGCTTTGCGCAAAGCGTTGGAAGGAGCATAGAAATTGTTGGTTTTCCGCGTAGCAGGGAATTTATTTTACGATTTTTCTTTTTTGTAGGGCACTGCTTGCCTGTTGTTTTGCCTTTTTCAGGATAAGGTTAAGATTGTTTAACTTTTTTATTGCCTGACTGTTGCGTTTTGACCATTTCTCTCGTTATAAAAGGAGAGTGGTAATTTTGTGCAGTTATGTTTAAAAGTTCAAAATATTTGTTTTTGTGTATCTTCCGTGTGAGTTGCATCGCGTGGTTGCTGGTGGCGATGGTTTCTTGTTCCAAAGCGGGCATAGATTCATCTTCTGACCCGCAATCTCCTCCTTTTGGTGGAAATTTTCCTGAATCAAGGGTGAAGGTCATACATGCCTCGCCCAAATTGCCGGCTATAAACCTTGGGTTTGACCAGGACAGGATTAATTCCGACTTTTTTTCCTATCGTACCTATATGGCCAATTATATTGCCGTTACGCCGGGCAATAATGTTTTTAAGGTTTTCTCGTATGGTTCTGCAACGCCCATGCTTTCCAAAACAATTGATTTTAAATCAGGTAAATATTATTCGGTTTTTATAACCGATACGGCAAGCAGGTTGGATGCGGTGAGCCTTTTGGACGATCCGGGGTATTCGCCGGGCGTGGATTCGGTCAAATTACGTTTTGTGAACATGAGCCCGGATGCGGGCGTGCTCGACTTGTATGTACAGGACGATGAGGTACCGTTGGTCACGGGAATTGATTACAAACAAGGTTCTCCCTTTTTTAGTGTAAAAAATACAGGTAAGACGGTGTATGTGGTAAAGAAATCAGGGAAGGAAGTTGCCGTTTCGGGAGCAGTAGAGATGGACAGAGGCACGTACAATACCATACTGGTTTCAGGTTATTTATCGCAAAGGGATGAAAAAAGCCAGTTGGTAGTGGGTAATGTAGTGCATTAAGTTTTAAAATTGAAATGAAACAGCCCCGACCGGGTGGTTTCGCAAGGGAATTGAATATTTTGGTAATTGGAAGTATTGGGAGCAAATATCTCTGACCTGGACGGGGTGCTGAAAGGATGCAAGTCCGATTCGGTAAAGCATAAGGAGATGCTTTATAAAGGCTATTATGGCTATTTAAAAGGCGTCATACTCAGGTATGTTCAGGATTATCAAAGTGTGGAGGAACTGGTGAACGATAGTTTTGTAAAGATATTCAATAACATTTCCAGCTTCAATGCCGCCAACAATAATGGCCAGACCGATTTAGTGAAGTCTTTTAGAAGCTGGGTGGCGCGTATAGCCTCGCGTACCGCGATTGATTTTTTGCGGAAGAAAAAAATCAGCTTTGTGGATGCGGAAATCAATGACGCTTCCCTGCCTGCCGTGGCGCCGACGGAACCTATGTATGCAAGCGACGCGCGCGACATCATGAAATTGCTGGATGAGCTGACCGATTTGCAAAAGATGATTTTCAACTTGTACGAGATAGAAGGGTTTTCGCATGATGAAATCTCAAGGATGCTTTCCATCAGGCAAAGCGTGAGCCGTTCCTATCTGTCAAGGGCAAAACAGAAATTAAAAGATTTGTATTTTAAAAAAATATTGAATTAGATGAAAGAAGATGATTTTTTAAACCGTGTCCGGCAGGTGCTGCAAGACCACCAGGAACCCTATGAGGAGGGTGCCTGGGAGCGTTTTGTTCAGCATGGGCTTCCTGCTGCGCCCGTCAGAAAAATCCCTTGGTGGCGGTGGGCTGCCGCGGCTGCGGCCGTGGTGATCGGGACGGTGCTGCTCATAAATGTATTTAGCAGCAAAAAGACGGGAGATGACAATCCGGCAACGCCGGGTATCGTAAAAACAACGCCTAGCGATAGTCCCATCACGGGCGGGGAAGTTTCTCTTTCTCCTATAGAAACAACACCCGGGGGAGCTGTTCATGCCGAGGTGAACGATATTCCTTCCGGCGTAAATCCTAAAACCGTCTTGGGTACTTATCCTGATTTGCCCATAGCCTTTGTTCCAAAGCCCCGGACGGAGGAAGCGGTTACGCCCGCAGTACCCGGAAATGGACAGGATGTTCAATCCGGTCAACCGCAACAACAACCGCAGAATAGTCAGAAACCTTTTTATGAAAACAGGATTGTAGATAATAATGGAGCTGACCATAAACCACAGACTCCGGTAATGAAACCTGATAACGGGGCTATCGGACGGGAAATGGCGCAGCATAAGCCGGACAAGTCATTAAAGAAATGGCAGTCCAGCGTGTACGTGTCGCCGATTTTTGATGAGGTAGGTGTCAACATGGGATATGGTGTTAGCGTGGCTTATGCCGTGAATAATAAAATAAGTATCCGCTCGGGCGTGGCGCATACCAAACTGTCCGCTACGCAAAATTATGATGGGAATAACAGGCCTTCTGCCGGGACGATGGCGGTGGCAAGTAGTAGCAGTCGGGGGCTGATGTCAGCCGCGGCGTATAGCAGCCCGGCCACGACGACCACCGTGGAAAGTGCAAAAGGCACGGTGGCGGGCATAGATATCCCTGTGG
The DNA here is from genome assembly GCA_047601605.1 of Niabella sp. Taxonomy (GTDB): domain Bacteria; phylum Bacteroidota; class Bacteroidia; order Chitinophagales; family Chitinophagaceae; genus Niabella. The sequence goes on along the minus strand of JASGIU010000003.1, from coordinate 53,304 downwards.
AACTGAATTATAACTTTAGTAAAAAACTTTATGGTGCGGCAGGCGTTTCCACTTTGATTGTATTGAATGATAACCGTCCGGAATATACGCTCGCCGAGCGCAAAAACGAGCGGGTGGCGTTGCGGAACAGCAGCGGCGAGATTATTGAGGATGCCACGCAAATGGTGAATGTTACGTATACCACTACGAACAGGCTGCCCGGTGTGCAACAAACTTCCAAGGACGCGGTATTGGGATTTTATAATCTTTCTTTGGGATATAAACAAAAAGTGTCTAAGAAGAATTCGGTATCTATCGAGCCGTTTGTAAAGATTCCTATCAAGAATAATACAGAGAACAACCTGAATTATACAGGTTCCGGTATCAGATTGAAATTTGATTTTTAATCCATACTTTTCAACTAAGAAAAGACCCGCTTTTTAAGGCGGGCTTTTTTATGTGTGCCTGTTTCTTGATAATGTTGCGTTATCTCTTTTGTTATTTGCTTCGCGATGCGTGTAATGATGTTACCTTTTAACCTCATTTCCATTTAAACCGTCATATCTGCTATCAATACTTCAAACAATGGAATGCGGATTGAGTTTGTGAGCAAGTTACTTGGTCATTCTGGCATTCAGTATACACAGAGGTATGCAAAAACCGTTTCAAAGGAATTGGATAATGCAGTAGATAGGTACATTAAATAAGATATTCTTGAAAATTCAAGAACATTAAAAATAACATATTTCAAATGAATTTAAACACTATCTAAAATTTTTAGTATAGAGGCAACTTGAAATCTTTTTTCTGTTAAATTATAACATAAAATTGGGAATTTAGTTGAAGCCCCCGTCAAAATGATTGTGGGCAAATATATTTGTATATACAAATATATTTGCTTTCTTTGCATTAATTATGAAACTTTCAGAATACAGATACTCTAATTGTCTCTATTTTACTTCAAATGCTTTGGCTCGTAAAATGGAAGGAATGGCTATTGAGAGCTTTAAACCAGTAGAACTTAATCCAAGCCTTGCATTATTATTAATATTGGCAATTGAAAATCCCGGCATTCAACCGGGTAGGGTTTCTGAGCAGTTACAGTTAACACCAAGTACCATCACACGCTTAATTGAAAAATTGGAAAAGCGGAAATTACTTGTAAGAATATTTGAGAGCAAAGCAACGAATATTTATCCAACAGCAAATGCAAAAAAAATATCTTCTATATTATATCAATGTGTAGAAAACTTTAATGCCAGCTATCAAAAAATATTAGGGATAGAGGAGAGTAAAAAGTTGTTAAAAGACATCTGTAATACGATTGGCAAATTGAAAGAATAATTTTTTTACCCTAATATTTGTATATGCAAACATATTTTTATCGTTCAAAGTATTTTTATTATTTAATAATATAAAATCAAAAGTAATGAAACATTTTATTTTAGAAGGATGCTATTTAGTTCCATTTGAAACATTTCCAGAAGAAAAAATAAAAGAGCATCGTAACTTTTTACAGAAAGGTTATGTGAAAGGATTTTTTTTATTATCGGGACCTCAAACCTCAAAAATGGGAGGTTTTTTGGTCGCACGAGCTGAAACTTTAGAAGAATTGCAACAAATTCTTTTAGACGAGCCATTTACTAAAGCAAAAATGATGCATTTTGAAACGATAAAAGAATTTAACCCTATTCAATTTCAACCATTTTTAAAAGAATGGTTTGAATAGCAGGTTTAAATCGTGCACATAAGTATTTTTTGAAAAATCTGAACTTTTAGAAATAAAGTGATTACATAAAGTTTAGAAACTTCCTAATACTCATAGAATTGTTATTTATGCCTCTCAATCATCAAATAAAGCATACCGTTCAATTTCCGGAACTCACAACAATTCCACAAGAGCTATCCGAAAAATCTATGTTTGATATTTTGTAAGAAAACGAAAAAGATAATGATACCTATTGTCAGGAACTGATAACCAAAATTCCCGTTCAATAAAAAATCCGCCAAAGGCGGATAAATATTCATAATCATATCAGCGAGATTACACCAAAACTAATTCCTGATTTCCCGGCGCATGAAAAGATAGTAGGATAAAGCAAAGCATAATAAAGTGGCCGCCAGCAGCCCGCATACCTGTGGCCATACTACCATCAAACTGTCTTTCAACGAAAGAGGAGAGGGGATGGCGCCAGACATCTGTTCCATGGTCAGCGGACTTAAACTCCGCACGGAAGGCATCAGCAAGGTGGTGGTGGCATCTGCATAAAGTTGGCTGGGCATAAACCGCATCAGCGTTGCGATGATGCCTTGATAATGGGCGATTTCATCCGGGCCGAGAAAGGCAGGATCTGGCAGGAAGGTGCTAACCACCAGGTTGAGTATAATCTGGTAAAAGATGGTAAAGAACAACCATATCCCTATCGCCGTAATGGCCGAAGTGGCGGCCTGTTTGAACACAACGGACAGAAGGATGGACAGGTTTAGCCAAAAACCAATATATATAATCGTGAGAAACACAAAGGCGAGGATGCGCAAAAACTCCTCAGGTTCCATGCGCACGCCGGTAGCCAACATGCCCCCACCAATCATCAGGAACATCAATGACAGGAACAATGCACTTATTACAATGAGCGCGCCCGTGTATTTTGCCAGCAGCAGGTTGTCGCGATAAACAGGCTGGGCGAGGAGACGTGTCAAGGTGCCGTTGTTATGTTCTGCGTTAATCGCGTCAAAACCAAGACCGATACCCAACAGCGGGCCGAGAAAACCGATGAACACATGAAAGGGTGGCAGCGACCCGGACGTTCCCGTGGCCGTGAGCAGCTTGAGGTAAAGGAAAAACCTGTCGGGGTCTTCAATATTGCCGACCGCTTTAGAAATATTGTTTAGCGACACATACATGGTGCCGAAAAAAGTAAGCACGACTATCAGGAGCAAAATGATAAACCGCCAACTCCTGATGTGGTCGGCTACTTCTTTTTTTACCATCACGGCAAACGGACTTGCCGCGGGGTAGCTACTTGTTGCGCTTTTTGAAAAAAGACCGTTGAAATAAACCACTGGATTTTTCATTGGGCATATTTTCGTTTAAATTATTTTCAAAATAACGTTGATAAATCTCATCAAGGCCATAAGACCTCTGGTGTACACCAATCACATCCATCCCCCTTTGCACGAATAGGCGCACCAGTTCGGGCGTAATGTCCCGGGTGCAGGAAATCTCCACCGCGGAGTCCTGAAAAACGGTCGAGGTGATATCCGGGATGTTTTGAAACGCATCCAGCAAATCTTTTGGATTGCCGTTGCGTACCGAAATGTTGACCACATAAGGCTCTTTGGCAAACAGGTTTTTGGCCAGCGTGTCAATAGCACCTTGTGCCAATAAACGGCCTCCCACGAAAATGCCCACCCGGTCGCAAACCTGTTGTACCTGATGCAAATGGTGCGAGGACAGCAACACGGTTAAACCTTGCTGCCGGCTCAATTGGTGAATCAGGGTCAGAAAGTCTTTTACGCCGCTGGGGTCAATGCCCAATGTAGGCTCGTCCAAAATGATGACGTCCGGTTGTTTGATGAGCACATCGGCAAGGCCGAGGCGTTGCTTCATCCCACGGGAAAAGACCCCTGCTTTTTTGTGAACGGCATCGAACAATCCCACGTTTTCCAGCATTTCTAAGGCACGGGGCTTTATCTCGCTTTCGGAAATGCCATTGAGACGACCCACATACATAAGATTTTCCAAAGCGGTCATGTTCCCGTAAAAGCCAACGCTGTCGGGCATGTAACCCACTTTTTTCTTTACTGCGATAGGATTTTTGGTGGCATTGAAACCGCATATTTGTGCCTGGCCTGCCGAGGGTTCGGTCAGCCCGAGCATCATCAGTATCGTGGTGGACTTACCCGCCCCGTTAGGCCCCAGCAAACCAAAGATTTCGCCTGCACCGATGTTAAGGTTCAGGTCGTCCACGGCTTTGAGGGAGCCATAAAACTTGGTCAGGCCTTTCAATTCTATGACAGGACTTTCCATAATACCTTACCTTCTTCCGTATTTGCGAATGAGATAATAAATAATACCAATGGCCAACAATATGGCCAAAATACCTACCCAGCCTGATAAGAACGAGGTGGTCACGGTCATGCGGTAACTAATCTCCGCGTTGGCATTGTTTTCTTTAATCTTGAAGGTGGTCACATAATCCCCGACTATCGTCTTGCCCGGCACTTTTAATTTGACAACCACGTCCTGGCTTCTGCCAGCCTCCAGTTTATCTATTTTGGACGGTTCAAAGTTTGCTTCCCACTGTTGCGGGCTTTGGGCAGATAGTTCCAGATTGGTTAGGTCAATGGAACCAGCGTTCTTTATCACGAGGTGAATCTCCTTGGTTGACCCTTCTGTAACCTCATCGCTCAGCCTGCCGGTCTGCGTGCTTAGCTCCACTTTGTAAGAGCCTTTCACGACTGCTTCAAGCTCCACGGTTGACGTGTCGGTGTTACTGATGGCTTTAACGGGAATTTTGAACTTTCCCGGTTTTTCAAACGGCCCCGGCGTTATTTCTACAGAAATGTCCTTTGTGCCGTTGGAGTCCAGCCGATACGAAGTTACCTGACTCCCGTCCACTTTAAAGGATACGCTCCAGCCCGTGGGCATTTGGGCATTAAGGTCGTAAGTAAGGGACTGCCTGTAACCGTTCTGTAACGTAATGTTGTACCGGAACACTTCATTGGCGGCAGCTTCCAGATTGACGAGTCTTGCTGTAAACGTCGTTTTTCCCGAAGGAGGTTTTTGTGCCGATGCAAAATAAGAGAATGACAAACCAAGAACAAGCAGCAAAGAATACCATGCGCCGTGCAGCAGCGGGCTGCATCCCATACGCGTTTTTTGTTTCGCTAACATAGCATTAATAAAAATTAATTCATTAACAAATAATAGCTCTGTTTCCGTCATCTTTCTGCCACGAAGTGTTTCGTGGTAAAAAGGGCGCGCTAAAATACGAAACAAATCGTTGTGGCAAAATAGGAGCGGGTGATAAATTCTTAAAATTTTCTTAATAAAAATAACGGGCTTGAAATGTTGATGGACTGAGGTGTTTCGGTGGTCAATTGATGTAACGCGGGGATATTGAAAACCAATTCGACATTCAAATCATAAATCCTCATTTTTGCACATAAAAGGATAGATATGTCCAAGACGATAGCCATCATTGGGGGAGGGGCGGCCGGCTTTTTTTGTGCCGTCAACGCGGCAAGGTTGAACCCGTCGCTGCGCGTGCTGATTTTGGAAAAATCCGGTAAACTGTTGTCCAAGGTAAAAGTGAGCGGTGGCGGACGGTGCAACGTCACCCATGCCTGTTTTGATATAGAGGAACTGGCACAGCGATACCCGCGCGGTAAAAATTTTGTGCGGAAAGCCTTTCATCGGTTTTATACAAAAGATACCATTGAGTGGTTTGAAAAGCGTGGCGTAAAGTTAAAGACAGAAGCCGATGGCAGGATGTTTCCGGTAACGGATAATTCTCAAACCATCATGAATTGCCTGTTTGACGAGGCCGCCAGATATGGCGTGGAAATACGTCTGCACGCGGCAGTCACGGCCATTGAACATACTTCCAACAGTTTTGAACTGACTATCCAAAATGGAGAGAAACTGAGAGCAGACAATGTGTGCATCGCATCAGGAGGTTTTCCCAAGGAGAATATGTTCGATTGGATGAAGCAAATGGGACACTCTATTGCCGCGCCTGTTCCATCATTATTTACCTTCAACCTGCCCAACCACGATATTACCACATTGATGGGCGTTAGCGTGCCGGATGCCACAGTAAAGATTGCGGGGACAAAACTCGTGCAGCAAGGGCCTTTGCTCATCACCCATTGGGGATTGAGCGGGCCTTGCGTACTGAAATTAAGTGCCTGGGGCGCGCGGGAATTGGCTTCAAAAAACTGGCATTTTACCGCTTTGATTCAGTGGTTGTCGGCATATAACGAAACGGCGCTTCGGGATGCTTTTGCGGCGTTCAGGCTTTCATTGAAAGGGCAGAAGGTTCATCATAAAAACCCTTTTGGTCTGCCGCAAAGGCTATGGGGTTATTTACTTGACACGGCTGATGTGCGTGAAGAAACACGTTGGGCTGACTTGCCCGCCAAGCAGCAAAACCTTTTGATAAAGAATTTATCGGCCTTTGAATGCGAGGTAAAAGGCAAGACCACTTTTAAGGAGGAATTTGTTACCGCCGGGGGAATAAACCTAAGCGAGATAGACGCGCATACGATGATGAGCCGGAAAGTTCCCGGTTTGTATTTTGCAGGCGAGGTGATGGACGTGGACGGCATCACAGGCGGGTTTAATTTTCAAAATGCGTGGACAACCGGATTTATCGCGGCCACAGAAATGGCAAAGTGATTCTCCGTCTAATAATTTATCAAGAATAATATAGATTGCACTGCCTATTTTGCAATCATCAATCAATTATACAAACATGATTTCCGGGAAACCTGCTCCGATAAAAATATGGCTTCATGCCGCCAGACCTAAAACGCTGCCCGCCGCACTGGCACCCGTTTTTGCCGCGACAGCCCTCGCATGGCATGATGATGCCTTTCTGCTCAAACCTGCATTTTACTGTTTGGGTTTTGCCCTGTTGGCGCAAATAGCGGCGAATTACATCAACGATTATCTCGATTACAAAAGTGGCACGGATACGGCAGACAGGTTAGGCCCTGTGCGTGCGGTGGCTGCCGGATGGGTGAGGCCTTCTGCCATGTTGTTGGTCAGTATCTTGACATTAGCGCTTGCTGTTGCCTGTGGAGCGCTGCTCATACCTTACGGCGGTTCTCAACTTTGGTGGGTAGGTGCGGCTTGCGTTGTGTTTTGTTTGTTATATAGTCCGCTCTCGCGGTATGGCATGGGCGATGTTTTTGTATTGGTATTTTTTGGTATTGTCCCTGTTCTGTTTACGTATTATGTGCAGTCAGGTCAATTTTCAACAGCGTCCTTTTTGTTGGGGTGCATCATAGGCATTTTATCTACCAATATCCTTATATCCAATAATTATCGGGATTATTATACAGACAAAGCCACGGGAAAAAATACGTCCATTGTCATGTTTGGGCTTGCGTTTGGGGAGCGATGCTACCTGTTCACGGGTATCGTGGCTTGTTTGTTGAACCTGTGGTTTTTTGCTTTGTTGGGCAATGCCTGGTGGGGGCTTTTAGCTTGGTTGTTCCTGCCACTTCACATGCAGGCTTGGAAAACTATGCGCCGTATTGCTAAAGGCCGCACCTTAAATATTATGCTGGCCTATTCCTCGCGCAACTTGTTGTTGTTTTGTTTGCTGGAGATTATTGCCTTGGTCTGGATGAAATAAATACGGATAACTAATAATTTTTTAATCACTCTTACCAGCTACCGCCTGCGCCGCCACCTCCAAAGCTGCCGCCACCGAAGCCGCCAAAACCACCGCCACCTCCACTGCTTCCGCCGCCAGACCAACCGCCACCGCCGGGTATAATCCATCCACCGCCACTGCTGCGACGCGCCCACGGGTCGGTATAGCCCCTACGGGAAACATAACCACCGCCACCGTTACCACCTTTGTTGGAAAGGACTAATAGTACAAAAAATACAATGGCAATTAGAATCAGTACGGTGAATAGGTTGGGGCCTTTTCCTGTTTGGTGGTAATCTTCCGGTGCGGTATATCGTCCCGCTGCTGCGTTGATGATATTATCCACTGCTTCGTCAAGCCCCTGATAATTGTTCCCCGCCCTGAAGTTGGGCAACAGGTTATTTTGTACAATTTCTCCGGCTATCAAATCACTCACGGCGCCTTCTATACCATAACCTGTGGCGATAAACACCCCGCGCTTTCCACCTGTTTTAGCGGCGTTAACCAAAATCACCACGCCGTTGTTAAATTGCTTTTGGCCGCCCACGCCCCATTTTCGACCAAGTGCCACGGCGTACTCGTCAATCGGATAACCGCCCAAATCATTCACAATAACGATGGCAATCTGATTAGAAGTGCTGTCGTCATAAGCTACCAGTTTATCCTCCAGCATCTGGCGTTGTTCACTGGTGATAAAATCACCGCTGAAATCGTTCACCAACCTAGGCGGGTTGGGCACGGCGGGGATAACGCTTTCTATCTGCGCCATTGCCGTGAGGCTCAGGAAAAGGAAAACAATGGATAAAAAATTCTTCATCCGTAATATTTTGTATGTACGAGTCATTTCCACGTTACTAAATTTAGTCGTCCCCAAAAACAATATCATCGGGCAACTCATTATGGTCGGTAGCCCGATCGTAGGGAAAATGGTGGCTAAGTCCCTCGCCGATTTCCTGCACGTATTGGCTGATGCCCGCGGCAATATCTTTTTTATTAAAATGGCGCAACACATGGCTTATCAGTTCCTGCCAATATATTTCACCCGTTTTTTGATGTATGCCCTCATCTCCAAATACTGCCAACTTATGGTCTTTTAGTGCTACGTAGAGTAGTACGGCATTGCGGTCAACTGTTTTTTCCATTTGCAGGGAAAAGAACAATTCGGCGGCGCGTTCCACAGGGTTGGTAGCTTTGCAATGCTGCTCCATAAACACCCGAATCTCGCCGCTGGTGCGGTTTTCCGCTTCGCGGATGGCCTGCACGATACGCTCTTTGTCCGTGTCGGACAAGATTTTCTTTTGTGGGAATAATGAAAACGGCACTCTTTTAAAATTTTATTTCAACATTTTTTTCCGAACCGGCATCCGCCTGAAATCCTTCTTTAACTTTAAAACCGAACATGCCCGCGACCATATTCTTGGGAAAGCTCCTCGCCGCCTGATTGTAGTCCGCCACGGCCTTGTTGAAGTCGTTTCGTGCCACTTTGATGCGGCGTTCGTTTCCTTCCAATTGGGTTTGCAAAGCACGGTAGGCATCAGTCCCTTTCAATACAGGATATTTTTCTATGGAGATGATAAGCCGGTTTGTGGCTGCTGCCAGATTATCCTGCAAGCGGCTTTGCTGCTGATAATTGGCCGCGTTCAAATCACCTCCTGTAGCGGAAATAGCTTTTTGACGTGCTTCCGCAATTTCTACAAGGGTGGTTTGCTCAAAGTTTGCAACACCTTTGACCACGTTAACGAGGTTGGGCGTAAGGTCGAGCCTGCGCTGATAAGTAGCTTGCACCTCGCTCCACGTCTGTTGCACTTTTTCCTCTTTTTTTACAAGAGAATTATAGGCGATCATGATGTAAAGCCCGAGCAGCACAACGGCGGCTCCTACCAAATATCCGGCAAATCTTTTTTGAGGCACAGGGATGATGAGTGATTAAGGATGAATAATTCAGGAATCAATGGCATGTACAATTTTAACAGGATGGCCGCCGCTGATTTTGCAGCAACAACCATCTTGTTAAAGAAAAAGTTTTTTAGAACTCAACCTTGGGCGCAGTTTCTGCACCCGGGTCTGCCTTGAAGCCCTCTTTGGCCTTGAAGCCAAACAAACCGCCCAATATGTTCATCGGGAATGAACGCACCTTGGTGTTGTACGCATTTATCGCGGTATTAAACGTTTGACGGGAGGCGCGGATATCGTTTTCGATACCTTCCAGTTGTCCTTGCAATTGCTGGAAGTTTTGCGTGGCCTTCAGGTCGGGATAATTTTCCACAACAGCCAGCAAACGGCTAAGAGCACTGCTCATTTCGCCTTGTGCAGCTTGGAACTTGGCCAATGCTTCCGGGGTCAGGTTTTCAGCATCTACATTTACCGAAGTCGCTTTTGAACGGGCCTCGATAACCTTTGTGAGGGTTTCTTGTTCAAATTTGGCGGCGCCTTTCACGGTGTTCACAAGGTTGCCCACAAGGTCGTTACGTTTTTGATACTCGCTTTGCACGTTGTTCCATGCTTTTTTCACGGATTCATCTTCCTTTACCAGACTGTTATAGCCATTGCAGCCAACAAATCCCAGAATGAGCAGGAGAACGACAATTACTAATGTTAATCCTTTCATTTTTTAAAGTTTTAAGTTTTATGAAACAAATGTATGTACATTAATTTATTATAAAAAGCATCAAAATATATTATTCGGTAAAACGTCCCTGATTGTCGGCGAAGGCGTCAGGTCGTTCGCCAAACAAAAAAATCCCTGCATAACAGGGACTTTTGTTTGTATGATGATAATTTTGATTATTATGGGAAAATACCCAGCTCGGCATAGCTTTGGGCTACCTTGTTGATAGCTACCACGTATGCCGCGGTGCGCATGTCCGGTATGGCAGGGTTGGATTTCCACGTTTGCATTATCTCGTTTGTGGCGTTTATCATGGTTTCTTCCAGCCCGCTATACACCAGGTCAATTTCATCGGCACCGTGATTGATAAGTTTTTTGTACGGGGCATCCACTTCTTTTCCTGTCAGCTTTTCAAGCTGTGACACGATTTGTGCGTTCATGTTTTCGTTAAACCTTTTTTCCATGCGGCCATAACGGACGTGGTTCAGGTTTTTTAACCATTCAAAGTAAGAAACGGTAACACCTCCGGCGTTGAGGTACATGTCCGGCACGACCAATATGCCTTTTTCGTTCAATATTTCATCGGCTTCTGGTGAGAGCGGGCCATTGGCGGCTTCGCCAACTATCTTGGCTTTGATGCTTGCAGCATTGTCTTTGTTGATTACGTTTTCCAACGCAGCGGGTATAAGGATGTCGCATTCGAGTTCCAATGCGGCAGCGTTGTGTTCAAGGTTTGTTGCTCCGTCAGAATCAAGAATAGATCCTGTGGCCTTGCGGTGTTCCATTAATTTGAAGATGTCAATGCCATCTTCTTTGTAAATAGAGCCTTCGTACTCGGCAATGCCAATAATGATGGCGCCCGCTTCATAAAAGAATTTTGCCGTATGGAAACCCACATTGCCCAATCCCTGAATGACGATGCGCTTGCCTTTTACGCCTGTTGCTAAACCTCTTTGCTCCATCACTTCAGGCATATTGCAGATTTGTTTCAGGCCGTAGAATACGCCAAGCCCGGTGGCCTCGCGTCTGCCGTGTACACCACCCTGACTTACGGGTTTTCCCGTTACGCAACCTGTGCCGTCAATGTTTTCGGGGTGCATGGCGATGAACGTGTCCACAATCCATGCCATTTCGCGTTCACCTGTACCATAGTCCGGAGCGGGAACGTCCGTTGCTGGGCCGATGAAATTTTTCTTTACCAGTTCGGATGTATAGCGACGGGTTATTTTTTCCAGTTCGTAAAGCGTGTATTTTTTAGGGTCTATTTTGATGCCGCCTTTTGCACCGCCAAAGGGAACGTCAACCAAGGCGCATTTGTATGTCATGAGAGCGGAAAGTGCCATTACTTCGTCCTGGTTTACCGACATTGCAAAGCGGATACCTCCCTTGCACGGTGATTTGTGATGGGAGTGCTGCGCTCGGTAGGCTTCTATCACCTCGATGCTACCGTCTTCTCTTTTAAGCGGGAAACGCATCCTGAAAACGGCGTTGCAGGCGCGTATCTGTTCCAATAATCCTTTGTCCCAATTCGTGAAGGCGGCTGCTTTGTTAAAGCTTTTTTCTACGGCCTCAAAAAAATTGTAAGTGTTGTCTGACATATTTTAAGATTTTAATATGCTGAAAAAAAGGTAATAACAATAAAGTTAATCCTAAAAAGATTTATGAATGATGATTTGTGATTCGAAGATGGATTTTTGATGTTTAGCTTTCCTGCTGATTTTTCAACTTACGGGTCTTATGGTATTTTTTAAAGTTTAACAGCGTGTACATTTAGGATAAACATGCTGTAACAAAGATGCCATAAGCATTTCTGTCAGTTGAATCATAGCAAGCAAGAATGATGTTTTAGGTATTGTCGCGTTTTCTTAGTCTGTTCACTTTTTTTTCGATGCGCATCAAATAAATGATAAATCCAAAGAGTATGACAAGGATAACGGCTATCACGACAAAAAGCCTGTCATTGCTCATCATAATACTATTGTTGGCATTTTGGGCAAATGCACTGCTTGTCATCAGGATAAGCAGTAAAAAGAACAGGGATTTTTTGACAAGGGGTATCATTTTAAAAATTGTTTTTTTTGAATCATACTAATTTTGATTTTTACGGAGGCAATCCATACGCCGAGCAACGCCCAACCGATAAAAGCCGGATATTCGATAAGGCGCATGTTGTCGTCCACATCTTTAAAATTCAATGCAGGGTTTCCTTCCTGGCCGGGGTGCAGGCTTGGCAGCAGCCGTGGCACTATCCAGATGGTAGGAAACAGCATGGCAAAAGCAAAAATATTATACACGGCGCTGATACGCGCCTTTTTATCAATATCGGGGATAGAATCGCGGAGGATGAGGTAGGCAAGGTAAATCAGCAAGGCCACGGCAGTGCCGATAAGTTTTGGTTCGCGCGCGAGAGCGCCAAACGAGTCAAATGCGGGGTTATTGGGGTCAGCCCAGGTATAGCTTGCCCAAATAGCTCCAGTAATATAACCCAACAGCCCGAACACGATACCCACAGCTGCCTGTTCGCGGGAATATATGTCAAACTTCAAATCCATGGTGCGCAGATAGCGGATTGCGTTTACCACGGAGCAGGTAAAAAGCACCATCATACCCATCCACATAGAAACATGGAAGAATAAATTACGTATGGTTTGGCCGAGCACCGGTAAATGTGGAATCTTGACAAGCAACCCGCCTATCACCGTATAAACGAGCAGTATTACGCAAATTATTTTCCACCAGTTTTTTATCATATCCAAATAACGGCCCTGCCGCGTTTTAAAATAGAATAAACACAAATGTAAGTGGAAAGTTTTTGCAAAAACAAAAATAACGTAAGAACTTATGTGCCAGCCTTAAAATGAGGGAGAATAATAGTGTAAGGGCATAAGAATGAAAAATGTACTATTGCATAAATTAACATATCGGCACTTTTCTTTTCTGCTAAATTTGTGGTTTCGGGTAGAAATATTTACTTTGGTTTCCGAAATCCTAAAACAAGAAAGAATTAAAGGCGGCGATAGGGTATTATGTACAACATCGCGTTGAAAATAATTTAGATGCACATGAAAAAATCGGTTCGTATCTTTTGGCGGATATTTTTTGGCGGGTTAATCGTTGTGGTGGCCATTGTGCTGCTCGCAAACTTCGGGGCTTTTGGTAAAATGCCGACCATGGCGGAGCTTGAAAATCCCACTATCATGCAGGCGTCCGAAGTGTTGGCCAGCGACGGTACGCTCATGGGTAAGTATTATCTGCCCAATGGTAACCGCACGGTGGTGAAGTACAAGGATATTTCACCCTATGTAATAAATGCACTGATAGCAACGGAGGACAAAAGGTTTTACGACCATTCAGGTATTGATATTAAAGGCACTTTGCGTGCCGTGCTGTTGCTCGGTAGCGAGGGCGGGGGCAGTACCATTACGCAGCAGCTTGCACTTGCATTGTTTAACCAACGCGCCTCAAACAAGGCCACGCGTGTCATCCAAAAGTTAAAGGAATGGATTATATCCGTCAAACTTGAAAGGAATTTTACAAAAGAAGAAATCGTTGCCCTGTATTTGAATGCGGTATCTTTTAGCGATAATGTTTATGGTATCCGCAATGCAGCTAAGACATTTTTTCAAAAAGAACCTGACAGGCTCAATATGGACGAGGCCGCACTGCTCGTGGGGCAGATAAACGGCCCCGGCATTTACAATCCGCGTCGCAACCCCAAAGCGTCCATGGACAGGCGCAACCTGGTGCTGACGCGCATGGTTGAGGCCGGTTCGCTATCCGCAGCGGAAGGCGAGCGCTACATGGCCATGCCTATCAAGCTTAATTATAAAAAATTGGATGAGAACACGGGCTTTGCGCCATATTTCAGGGAAGTGTTGCGCGACGAGGTGAAAAACATCGTCAAGGATATTAAAAAAGTGGACGGTTCATCTTATAATATTTATGAAGATGGACTGAAGATATATACCACAATCAATCCTGTCATGCAGATGTATGCCGAAGAAGCCGTATATGCACAAATGCCCAACCTGCAACGCGCGCTGTTGCGCCAGCAGTTTATCAGGAGCGGTGCCGTATGGAACGGGCGGGATAATGTGTTGGAGCGGGCGATGAAGGAAAGCGACCGTTGGCACAATATGGCTGATGACGGTTTTAGTGATAAGGAAATAAAGGCAAGCTTTCACCAAAAAGTGCCGATGCGCGTTTTTGCGTGGAACAAGGACAAGAGCGTGGACACCGTTATGACGCCTTACGATTCCATCAAATATCATCGGGAGATTGTGCAGGCAGGCTTTATGGTGATGGATCCGGTGACAGGCGAAGTAAGAGCCTGGGTAGGCGGCGTTGATTTCAAAACATTCAAGTATGACCACGTGAACCTGCGAACCAAGCGGCAGGTGGGTTCCACCATCAAGCCTTTGCTGTATGCACAGGCGGTGGAAGAAAGAGGTATGGGGCCTGAAACACCTGTGCAGGATGCTGCCCAGTTTTTCCCCGGCAACGGCTGGGTTCCTGCCGGAAAGGCTTGCCGTGGCGGCACGATGACGATGGCCAATGCGTTGGCATGGTCTAAAAACTGTGCGACGGCTTATATCATGAAACAGGTTGGCCCTGCTCAGTTCTCTGATTTTTTAAGACGTATTAATATCCCCACCAAAGTGGCGCCGTTCCCGTCCATTGCGTTGGGCTCCTGCGAGTTGTCGCTTTTTGAAATGCTTTGGGGATATACCATTTTCGGTGGCAGGGGTTTTTCGACCAAGCCATATTTTATCAGCAGGATAGAAGACCGTAACGGAAACGTGATTAAACGTTTTGATTTTAGTGCCAACCGCAAGGAAGCTATCAGTGAATCCACGGCCTACATCATGACCAAAATGATGCAGGGGGTTGTGGACAAGGGCACGGCCAAAGGTCTGCGCGCGCGTTTGGGTGCTGCCGAGATGGCTGGTAAAACGGGTACGACCAACGATAACAGCGATGCCTGGTTTATGGGATTTGTTCCCCAATTGCTTGGCGGTGTTTGGGTGGGTTGTGATGACCGGTTTATACGCAACGAAGGTTCTGGAGGATTTGGAGGCGAGGCAGCCCGTCCGATTTGGGAAGCATTTTTCAAAAAAGTATATGCGGATAATTCTTTGGGGATAGATAAAAACGAAAAATTTGCCGAACCGGCAAACATAGGTAACGAGATTATCAGTGCCGACGCATCTTTGTATGTGACCGAATCTGACCCCGAGCCTACGGCTGAAGGCGCCGATGCAGGCGTGGGCACAGAGAGCGATTATATGCTTAATAATGAATATATCGCACCTGAATCCAAACCCATTGACGAAGGTGAGAAAAAGCCCGTGAAGGATACGTCCAAGAAAGAGGTGAAGGAAAGACCTGCTGCTGTTCAGGAAGAACCTAAGAAGAAGCAGGGGCTGCTAAAGAAACTCTTCGGAAAGAAAAAAGGTCAGGATAAAAAAGACGAGAGCGAAAACGACCGTGAAAATTGATGAGAGGAGTTAGGCAGTTGAGTATAGCTACATAAGTTTATCTCTTTTTAGGCAACATATCACTGTAAGAACAGGAAATATAATCTTCCTTACTGATTTGAAAAAGCAAAGAAAATTTATCGCATTGCGCGCGAAGTTCGCTCAGGCTCTTTTCATCTGATTGTGAAATGGCTTCCACTTCTATAAAAGTGCCAAGCCCTTTTACTTCATCGAAATGTATCTTTACGTTATCCACGAAATAAATCCTGCGCCGTTTATCCACAATGGTCTTGGTGCCATGAACCTTTATAAGCATTTCTTTTAATGCCGCGTCAGGGCTATGTCTATATAACAGAACATTCGACTGCTTAGCCTCGTTAGTGTCCTCCCGCTCGTAATAAATCAAAGCATTTTCGATGTTCCCTTCACGCAATTTCAATCGTCCTTTCGGCACGTTGAAATAAGTGTCTATTTGATGGTCTTCGCCTATAAATGTTGGCGACAAGGATGATAGCTTGACTTCTAACCCTTTGATGTCAGAAGCTTTCGCTTTAAATTCAACGTTAACCGGCATGATTTACTTTTATAGGCGAAAATACGAAATGATAAAACAGACACCTTGGTTTTAAAGAATTAAAAGAATAGCTATAAAAGTCTTCATAAGTCATTAGCGATATACACTATTACTTATAGCTTATTCACTTAGCAAACCCCAATCATCATTCACAAATCAGCTCATTTCATTGTCAATATCCTAATTTTGATTATCATGAATATATCGCGACAATTTACTGTTACAATTTTAGTGACCATAAGTATCACTTTTTGTGCCTGCCATTCACGAACGGCACAAGCTCGTCAAGACAACGCCAAACCAAATATTATTTTTATACTGGCGGATGATTTGGGATACGGCGATGTGGGTGTTTTTGGACAACAAAAGATAGAAACGCCCAATCTTGACAGGATGGCCGCCGAGGGTATGCGGTTTACGCAATTTTATGCCGGGACATCGGTTTGCGCCCCATCACGCTCTTCATTTATAACAGGCCAACACACGGGTCACACGCCTATACGGGGCAACAGGGAAGTGGAACCGGAAGGCCAATGGCCGTTGCGCAGTGAGGCAGTCACTATTGCCGAATTTTTGAAACAGGCAGGTTATGTCAACGGCTGTTTTGGCAAATGGGGACTTGGCCCGGTCGGCTCAGAAGGAGACCCGCTAAAACAAGGGTTTGATCGTTTTTTTGGATATAATTGCCAGGCACTTGCCCATGATTATTTTCCTGACCATCTTTGGGACAACGATAAAAAAATAACCCTAAACAACTCCCCTGCATCGCAGCATATTTATTCCGCAGACCTTATTCAGCGTCAGGCTATGAACTTTATCAAGCAACATGCTAATCAGCCGTTCTTTCTATTCCTGTCATATACGTTACCACACGCGGCCTTACAATTGCCCAACGGGGACAAACGCTTTGAATATTATAAAAAGAAGTTCAACGAAAAGCCAAAAACAGTACCAGCACAATGGAATGGCAAAGGATATCAACCACAGGCTTATCCCCTTGCAGCTTATGCCGCCATGGTGGACAGATTGGACGCCTACGCGGGCGAAGTCATGCAACAATTGCAACAGTTGAACATTGACAAAAACACTATTGTCCTGTTTGCCAGTGACAACGGCCCGCACAGGGAGGGAGGGAACGACGTCGCATTTTTTAACAGTAATGCGGGTTTCAAAGGCATCAAAAGAGACTTGTACGAAGGCGGCATTCGCACACCGCTCATTGCTCGCTGGCCGGGAAAGATACAGGAGAATACCACATCTTCATATACAGGGGCTTTTTGGGACTTATTCCCCACAATGGCTGCTGTTGCGGGGCTAAAACCACCAGCTTATATTGACGGCATCTCCTTTTTACCAACACTGTTAGGCAAGAAGGCTCAACAACAACATGAATATTTATACTGGGAATTTCATGAAAACGGCGGCAGGCAGGCCGTTCGCATCGGTAATTGGAAAGGTGTCAGGAACAACGCCTCGGTAAACCCCAATAGTCCCGTAGAATTATATGATTTAAGCAGCGACAGTACTGAGCAACATAATGTAGCATCCGCGCACCCCGACGTAGTGGCCCGCATTGCAGACATCATGCGAACGGCGCGTACCGAAGAAAAAGATTTTCCTTTTTGGAAGAAATAGGAAAGTGAACGCATAAAATTATATCTGTATTAACAACGGCTTTTTCGGGCTTTGGAAGAATTAGTTATCTTTGGGACTTGTTAATTTGTTACGCTATCGTATCTCAATAAATCAGGCTTACAACCTGTTTTATATGATGAACGTCTTTTAAAAAACTTATAAAAATTTGGACAACATGATAAAAAAAGTATTTCTTCTTCTTTGCACTGTGATGAGTATCGGCCTGGCACATGCGCAGTTAGACCCGGTGAGCTGGAAATTTTCTACCAAAAAAATATCGGACAATGTTTACGAAGCCGTGATGACCGCCACGCTGAAACCCGGCTGGCACCTTTACTCGCAAATACAGCCCAAGGACGCCATTGCACTCCCCACGGAATTTGAATTTGCCAAAAACCCGCTCGTCACGATGAGCGGGGCGGTGAAAGAAGTAGGCAAGCTTCAAAAGGTGAAAGACCCGGCATTGGGTTCTACCGCACACCAATACGCAAACACGGTGACATTTGTACAAAAGATCACACTGAAAACAAAAGCAAAAACCACTTTGTCCGGAACGGTAGAATATCAAACCTGTGACGATTCAAAATGTCTGCCGCCCAAAAAAGTTCCTTTCAAATTGCAATTAGGATAAGCTTATTTTATAGATATTTAAAAAAGACCGTTATAAACGGTCTTTTTTAATGCGGTTTATACTTCCGCAGTCTGTCTATCCCTAATCACCAAATAATAAACCTGGATAACAGCAATCAACCCGTTGGAGATAATGATAGGCCATTTCCACCCCAACAAAATACCATACGTCACAAAAAACAGGCACCCGAAGAAATTGATGAACCTAATTAAACGAAGCTTTTTGGGGATAAAGGATAGTACCAGCAATGCCATTGCCACATATCCTACCCATTCCACATAATTTGTCATAAAGAAGCAATTAAAATATTTGTAAAAATACGGAATCTCGTACCAACTACCCAAGGTCATAAGCATCCTTTGCGATTTCTTATACAAAAAAACAGGAAGGCTGTGCAAGTGCATTTCCATATTTTTCACGTTTCTATATTTTCACATTCTTAAATTATCCTATTTTCACGGCCAGATATATGGAACAGGATATTGAAAAATCATTGCAGGTCTTGCGTCATGGTGGCGTTATCCTTTACCCCACTGATACGGTATGGGGATTGGGCTGTGATGCGACCAACGAAGAGGCCGTTGCGAAGATCTACCGCATAAAGCAACGCAGCGACAGCAAGGCACTGATTGTACTGGCAGCAGATATGGGGCAGGTTAAACAATACGCACTAAACGTGGATGAAAAACTGATTCAGTTCCTGCAACAAGTGCCCAAACCGACAACGGTGATTTATGAACAGGCATACAGTCTTGCAAAAAACCTGTTGGCAGATGACGGCAGCATTGCCATCAGGCTATGTGAAGAACCGTTTTGCCAACAGTTGTTAAACAAGTTTAGCAAACCGATTGTTTCCACCTCAGCAAACATCTCCGGGATGCCCGCACCGTCCTGCTTTAGGGACATTTCCGAAAACATCAAAAACAAAGTAGACTATGTGGTGCAGTATCGCCAAGCAGACAACACCCCGCACGCACCTTCGGCAATCGTGAGATGGAAAGCAGGGGAAATAGAAGTTCTACGCACCTGAGTTTTTTAATTTATACATCAGCATGACGAACAATATAACAGCACTTATTTTTTGCGCGGGATTAGGAACCCGCTTTAAACCCTGGACAGACAAGCATCCCAAGGCTTTGGCCGTTATCAATGGCAAAAGTTTGCTGCAGCGAAACGTGGAATACCTGCAACGGTTTGGCATCACCAATGTCATCGTTAACGTGCATCATTTTGCAGGGCAGATTATAGATGCCGTTCGTCAAAACAATGGCTGGGGAAGTCATATCACCATCAGCGATGAAACGGATGCCGTACTGGAAACAGGCGGCGGGCTGTTGTTTGCCCAAAAATATTTTCCCAAAAACCAGCGATTCATCACCTGCAATGCGGATATCCTCACCGATTGGAATATAAATGAGATGCTCGCCTTGCACGAGGCAAATCATCCATTGATTTCATTAGCCGTAAGCAATCGCAAAACGTCCCGCAATTTATTGTTTGACGAAAACGTGCACCTGAGCGGATGGCGCAACAATAATACAGGTGAAGAGCGTATTTCGCGGGCAGTGGAAAACCCAATACCCAAGGCTTACAATGGCATCGCTGTTTTCGAATACGATGTTTTCAATCATTTTCACCTTAGCGGAAAATTTTCGCTGATTGATTTATACCTTGACCTGGCAAAAAATCACGCTATACTCGGACAGGAACAGCAAGGTTATAAATGGATAGATGTTGGCAAGCCAGAAAGTGTAGTACCTGCGGAAGAAATGTTCGCATAAGCGTTAAACCACGGCACCATCTGCATCGGATTTTTTCCTGCTAAACTTCGTTTATATAATTACCATAGTCGATGAAGAGCAACAAGGAACTGCCTGTTTTTATAAACCTCTTATCTGGTAAATACTAAATACTTTTGCGCTATGGAATCATTCAACGCAGATACGATAGTGGCCTTGGCCACACCGCCCGGCGTAGGCGCTATTGGCATCATCAGGCTAAGCGGCACTGATGCGCTTACCATTGCCGACACTATTTTTACAGGCAAAAAATTAAGCAATCAGCAAAGCCACACCGTTCATTTTGGACATATCATATCTCCTTCCACCCAAACAAGTCAGGGAGAGGAAATTGACGAAGTGGTAGCGACCATTTATAAAGCACCTAAAAGCTATACCGGGGAAAATGTCGTGGAAATAAGCGGACATGGTTCACCCTATATTTTACAAAAAATAATTGAGGCATGTATAGCTGCCGGGGCGCGATTAGCCAAACCCGGCGAGTTTACCCAACGGGCATTTTTAAACGGCAAACTTGACCTTGCACAAGCAGAAGCCGTGGCCGATTTGATTTCCGCCAACAGTAAAGCAGCACAACGCACCGCACTCAATCAGTTGCGAGGCGGTTTTTCTAATGATTTAAAAATGCTGCGCGATGAACTCATCAATTTTGCTGCATTGATAGAACTGGAACTTGATTTCAGCGAGGAAGATGTGGAGTTTGCTGACCGGGAAAAATTCACGGCACTGATAACCAAACTCAAGAGGCATACCTTTGGCCTTTTGGAGTCCTTTAAGTTGGGCAATGCTATCAAGAACGGCATCAGTGTGGCCATCATCGGCAAGCCGAACGCAGGAAAATCTACGCTGCTAAATGCACTGCTAAATGAAGAACGTGCCATTGTGAGCGATATTGCAGGCACCACCCGCGACACCATCGAGGAAACACTCAACATCAAGGGCGTTTTGTTCCGGCTGATTGACACGGCTGGCATACGCGACCATAGCAAAGACCATATAGAAAAACTGGGCATCGAGCGCAGCAAACAAAATGCCGAAAAGGCCGACATCATCATCCATTTGAAAGATATGACGGATGAAGATGTGCACGAATTTGAATGGTTGAAAGCTTATACTGGTAAAACCATTACCGTTCATAACAAGTTTGATAAATGGCACCCCAAAAACAAAGTAGTTGACCTTGCTGCCGGCATTTATATCTCTGCCAAAGATGGCGAAGGGGTTGAACGCGTGAAAGAAGAAGTTTATGCAAAAGCCATCGGTAAAGAGATAGATACGGAAAGCTCCATTGTGACCAACGCCCGCCACCACGAGGCATTACAAAAAATAATGGAAAGCCTGAATGCCATTGAAATGGGCATGGCAAATAATCTCAGCGGTGACCTGCTGACGATTGACATACGCCGGGCACTGCATTACTTAGGGGAAATAACAGGACAGGTAGAAGTTGACCGTGATATACTCGGAACGATATTCGGGAAGTTTTGTATCGGTAAGTAAATTACTTTCTTTTGTTTGTTAAGTTCCTGTTTTTATTGACTTTATGAACAAATATTCTTCTCTTTTTTGTTGCCAAATTGCACTTATTTAACTATATTTGTTGCCTGATTGTTGCCCAAAATAATATATTGTTGCCCAGATTTGGATTTGTTGCCCGATGTTTTATTTGGGATTTTTAGGAACTTTTATAACTGAAAGAAGATGAAAGTAACATTACGCCAACGCCTTAAAGGCAATAAAACAAGTCTCTATTTGGAGTATTACGGCAATGGCAAACGCCAGTATGAATACCTGAATTTGTATCTCACGCCGGAACCTCCAAAGGGCAAGCTAACCACAGCACAAAAAGACGAGAACAAAAAAATAATCGCTTTAGCGGAAACCATCCGTAGCAAAAGGCATTTGGAAATACAATCCAACACCTACGACCTGCACGATAAAGAAAAGCTGAAGAAATATTTTATTTCTTACATGGAAGCCCTTGCAGAAAAGCGTAAGGACAGTATGGGCAATTATGGCAATTGGGATAGCACTATTAAACACCTCAAAAAATATTGCCCTCGTGATATTCAGTTTAATCAGTTGAACAAGCAATTTGTGGAAGGCTTTAAAGAATACTTGGTAAAGAAAGCCATTACCAAAACAGGGGCGCAAATTTCCATCAATACAAAAAACAGTTACTTCAATAAATTCAGGGCAGCATTAAAACAAGCGGTTAAAGACGGCATCATAAACCGCAATCCGGCTGAAACAATTGAAGGGTTACCACAAGGTGAACCAGTACGTGAATTTCTAACATTGGATGAAGTGAAAGCATTGGCAAAAACAGAGTGCGGAAATGATTTGATGAAGCGGGCTTTTCTATTTAGCTGCCTTACAGGTTTACGTTTCAGTGATATTCAAAAATTAAAGTGGAGCGAATTGCAACACTCAACGGAGCTTGGGCATTACATCCGTTTCATACAGAAGAAAACAAAAGGTTCTGAAACATTACCTATTTCTGATGAAGCATTTAGTTTGGGGGGTGAAAAAGGTTTGCCTGAAGAAAATGTATTTCCGAATATGATTTACTCCGATAGCCGAAATCATACTTTGTACCGTTGGTTTGCAAGGGCAGGTATTGACAAGCACATTACTTTCCATTGTGCCAGGCACACCTACGCCACATTGCAGCTTACATTAGGTACGGATATTTTCACCGTATCAAAATTGCTCGGGCACAGGCATTTGAAAACAACACAGATTTATGCCAATGTGATTGACGAAAGGAAAACCCTTGCAGCTAATAAAATCAAAATAGGAATATAACCGATGGAGCTAAAAATATTTCAACGCATATTATTTGACAGCCTTATGCCGTGGCTTATAAATTCTGCAAATGAAAGGGTAATGCTTGCCAATTTGAAGAAAACGAATGATAATGATGTTGCGGATGTTAAAGAGCTTACCCACAAGCTGCAAAGTCTTTTAGCAAATCATCCTGATATGGTTGCCTGGCTGCAATCGCAGCTTTCAGCAAAAGAGATTGGAATAGAGTCTTTGTTATTTACGTCTGAATTGCCCCAATACAGCGATGGCATCACCAAATATTATACAGACCTGATAAACCTTGAAGCACTAAGAATTTTCAATATCTACTCAACCGAAGCAAAGCAATGGACTGATGTAGATATTATCAATTACCGGACAGAAATGCTATTGCGGGATATAAAAAGATTTCTCATTAGGGCTACCGAAAAAATTCAGGAGTTAGATTTTACTTCGGTTGAACAAAAGGATTTGCCCTTAATTCCGTTCGTACTCTATTATTTGAAATACCAGTTAATCAATCTTTATTTCAGTATTCAGGAACTACATAAAGATAAGCTGATTGAAAACATTGATGTCAACTATTTATACCTGACCATTTTAAACGAAAAAAAATCTCAAATCAGATATATATATCCAACAGTCAAAACAAAACCCGATACCAAAACAGGAAAATCGCAAATAACAAAACTGACGTTTGGCTGCAATTTAAAAAAGGAAAAATTGAGACCAATAATAAATCAGCTCTGTGATGAAATTGATTTGCTAAATGAGGATATTTCCCCGGCTGATGAATTACTCGACCTGCTTTTTTCAAGAGATATTAAACCGGGTGTAAAGAAAATTCAAACCAATTGCGACAATAAGAATTTCAGATATGTGATTGAAAAGCTGATACCGCATTTCGATAACTTAACCTTTATCAATATTGAGCATTCACAAAGTTTCTATACTAAGAAAGGAAAAATTTTTACTTCCAATGATTTTTCAAAAGCAAAGTCGCACGACCCAAAACTAAAAGCAACTATTGACAGTATTTTCCAACAACTGCAATAAAAAACATTCACTTTATTCAGCCTGCATATTCAGGTATGAATACCTGAACCTTTTCACTTTCCACTAAACCCAATTTGCCTTCAAATCTTGACAAAACAGGGTTGGAGCAAAAATGGCAAATGAAAATTTAATTCTCGACAAACTCACCGAAATCGCCAGCAAACTCGAAGAGCAGAATTTACTGAAAAAGACAGTACTGAACTTCGGCGAAACCTGTAAGTATTTGGATATAAGTGAAAGCCACTTATACAAACTCACCAGCACCAAGCAAATTCCCCATTTCTGCCCACAGGGTAAAAAATTGTATTTCAAACGTGAAGAATTGGACGATTGGTTACAACGTAATAAGAGGTTAAAATTATCATTAAAGCTTTGCAATGTTTTTAATTCCATTGGAAAATGGTTATTAGAGAATTGGAGTAACATTATTCAACTATTTCTCACCCAAAAATGAAATTGTTTGGCAAGACCCTTCACCACAAAGCCACACCATTGTTTACAATGACCACTTTGATGCACTTTCTCAATCAGTGTTAGACATGATTGGTTTTCTGGAACAGTCGCCAACAGTAGTGCAATTACAGCCAGAGCAATGGCAGGTATTGAATACAACCTTTTCAGGCATCCTTTCGGAAGTAACCATTTTCACCAGCGAGGAGGCTTCGGGCATTGTGTACCGTTTAGGCTTAATTATGTTCAGGCTTTGCATGATATTTTCAGCACTCCGAAAGTTTGAGAACGGAGAAGTTACGGACACAGTTTTTTGCACCGATGAAGATTTTAATACAGCTCTTGCCATTGCACAAACTTACCTGCAACACAGCCTACTCATGTTTAACAACCTGCCGAAGCAGAACGAAGTAATGAGTTTCCAATCAGGCGACAGCAAACGCAAATTCTTTGAAGCCCTGCCGGAAGAGTTCACCCGGAAACAGGCAACAGTGTTAGGCTCACAATTCAAACTTTCAGCCCGTTCGGTTGATGAAATCCTGAAAACGGCTACCGGAGTTTCCCTCACCAAATTAAAGGCGGGTCTATACCGCAAATCCTAACCGCTTGCAAACTTTGCAGACTTTGCAAGGTTTGCAGTTAAGCCTATTCAGTCAGGCTATTGCCTTACTTATTATTCCTAAAGTCAGGGTATTGCCTGACTAATCCCCGTTACAGCCTGTTTAAATCTTTGCTATTCATTTTAGCAACCTCTTTCTTTTATTTTCTTATATTTGCCAATATTTGACAAGTCAAAATTAAGACGATGGAAAGCCAATTTGGTGAAAGAATAAGAACGCTAAGGGAATCACAGAACTTGTACTTGCGGCAGGTAGCTCCACTGCTTGATATGGACACAGCCCAGTTGAGTAAAATTGAAAAAGGGCTACGCCAGTTGAAGAAAGAACAAATCCCTCTATTGGCTGAAATACTTAAAACCGATAAGGTAGAGTTAGAAACACTTTGGCTTGCCGACCAATTAATGCAGCTGGTAAAAGATGAACCAACGGCAGACGAAGCATTAAAATCAGTTTCAAAGAAAATTAAGAAAAAAAAGTAAACGCATCAAGCGTTTGATAAATGATATTGCGAGTGAAGCCACAAGAATTATTAAAAGAGAAAAAATGACAAGCATAGCACAAAGACAAGAACTGCAAGCTAAAATATGGAGAATAGCCAACGATGTACGTGGCTCTGTTGATGGATGGGACTTTAAACAGTTTGTATTAGGAACGCTGTTCTATCGTTTCATTAGTGAAAACTTCACCAATTATATTGAAGGTGGTGATGATAGCGTTAACTATGCAACATTATCAGATACGGTAATAACACCTGAAATAAAAGATGATGCCATTAAAACAAAAGGCTACTTCATTTATCCAAGTCAACTTTTTGTGAATGTCGCCAAGACTGCCAATACCAACCCCAACCTTAATACAGAACTAAAAACCATTTTTGACGCCATTGAAAGTTCTGCAAATGGTTATCCATCCGAACCGGATATAAAAGGATTGTTTGCTGACTTTGACACAACAAGCACACGGCTTGGTAATACCGTTGAAGCCAAAAACAGCCGTTTAGCATCTGTTCTGAAAGGTGTCGAAGAACTGAATTTTGGGAATTTTGAAGATAACCATATTGACCTTTTTGGTGATGCTTATGAGTTTTTGATTTCTAATTATGCCGCCAATGCAGGAAAATCGGGTGGTGAGTTTTTTACGCCACAGCATGTATCAAAACTCATTGCCCAATTGGCAATGCACAAGCAAGACAAGGTAAACAAGATATATGACCCTGCGGCAGGTTCAGGCTCATTATTGTTACAAGCAAAAAAACATTTCGACAATCATATTATTGAAGATGGTTTTTATGGGCAGGAAGTAAACCACACAACGTACAACCTTGCCCGTATGAACATGTTTTTGCACAACATCAACTACGACAAGTTTAACATTGCCCTTGGCAATACACTCATTTACCCACATTATGGCGATGAGAAACCATTTGATGCAATCGTTTCTAATCCTCCTTATTCTATAAAATGGATTGGTGACGATGACCCTACGCTAATCAATGATGACCGTTTTGCACCTGCCGGTGTATTAGCTCCTAAATCAAAAGCAGATTTTGCCTTTGTATTACATGCTCTAAGTTATCTTTCCAGTAAAGGCAGGGCAGCCATTGTTTGCTTTCCTGGTATCTTTTACCGTGGTGGTGCAGAACAGAAAATCAGAAAGTATTTAGTGGATAACAACTTTGTAGAAACCATAATTTCTTTAGCCCCTAACTTATTTTATGGCACTACCATAGCCGTAAATATCCTCGTTCTTTCTAAACATAAGACTGATAACAAAACTCAGTTTATAGATGCAAGTGGAGAAGATTTTTTCAAAAAAGTGACCAATAACAACATCCTTGAAGAAAAGCATATTAACAAGATTATGGAAATCTTCGATACCAAAGATGATGTGGCACACATAGCGGTTTCCATAGATAACAACAAAATTGCCGAAAACGATTATAATCTATCTGTTAGTTCGTATATCGAAGCTAAGGACAATCGGGAGCAAGTGGATATAACGGTGTTGAATGCAGCCGTTGCTAAAACGGTGGAGAAAATTAATGCACTGCGTGCAGATATTGATAAAATTATAAATGAGATTGAAGCATGAGCTATTTAGATAAATTATTACAAGGCAGCGAGGAAGTGCAGTGGAAAACGCTTGGGGAAGTGGCGGAATTAAAAAGAGGCACAACTATTACTGCAAAAAGTAAAACCGGTGGCAATATTCCTGTAATTAGTGGAGGTCAAAAACCTGCATATTATAATGGAGAATTCAATAGAGACGGAGAAACCATTACTGTTGCTGGTAGTGGAGCCTATGCAGGTTTTGTAATGTATTGGAATGAACCGATTTTCGTTAGTGATGCCTTTTCAATTAAAGCCGATGAATCGAAAGTTTTGCCACGATACATTTATCATTTTTTATTAAATATTCAAGACAAAATTCATGACTTAAAATCTGGTGGTGGTGTACCTCATGTATATGCAAAAGATGTAGCACGTTTTCAAATCCCCATCCCACCATTAGAAGTTCAAAAAGAAATTGTTCGTATTCTCGATAAGTTCACAGAGCTTACAGCAGAGCTTACAGCAGAGCTTACAGCTCGTAAACGACAGTATGAACACTATCGTGATAAACTGTTGAATTTCAATAACTTAAATGGGGGGGGTATAAATGGTTAACTATGAGTGAGTTAGGTAAATTTCAAAGAGGCAAACGCTTCGTAAAAGACGATATGATTTCAGAGGGAGTTCCTTGTATTCATTACGGGGAGATGTACACTTATTATGGAACTTGGGCAAAAGAAAGTAAATCATTTCTTAGTGAGGAGTTAGTAGAAAGAAAAAATCTAAGGATAGCTGAAAATGGTGATGTGGTAATTGTAGCTGCAGGAGAAACTGTTGAAGATATTGGAATGGGAACGGCTTGGTTAGGCAATGAAGGTGTAGTAATACACGATGCTTGCTTTTCTTACAGAAGCCCTTTAAACCCTAAATATGTTGCCTATTTTACACGTACTAAACAATTCCACGACCAAATTAAAAAGCACATTTCCTCGGGTAAAATTTCTGCTATTAATGCAAGAGGTTTAGAGAAGGTTTTGATACCAGTTCCATCCCCAGAAGAACAACAACACATTGTTAACATCCTCGATAAATTCGACATACTCACCACCTCAATAAGTGAAGGCTTGCCAAAAGAGATTGAGTTAAGGAAAAAGCAGTATGAGTATTACCGGGATTTATTACTAACCTTTCCAAAGAATAACATAGAATCATAGTATGGGACAGTCATTAATTGAAATAGCACAAACACTTAAAGACGCTGATAAAAAAGTACAGCTAATCTATGCATTTAATGGCACAGGTAAAACCAGGTTGTCACGTGAGTTTAGACTTTTGGTTGCTCCAAAAGATGCAGAAGATGCAGAAGATACGGGAATTAAAGTTTTCTACTACAACGCATTTACACAAGATCTTTTCTATTGGGACAATGATTTAGATGCTGACCAAACCAGAAAACTACTTATTCGTCCTAATGGATTTACAAACATGGTTCTTGAGTTCTTAAAAGACCAAGGTTTAGATGGAAATATCGTTTCGAATTTTCAGCACTTTACAAGTGACAAGGTAACTCCACGATTCAATGAAGAATATATCGTTAAGGATGAAAACAATAACGATAAGGTAATTAAGGCATATTCCGAAATAACATTTTCTATTGAGGCAGGAAATGATGAAACAATTGATAACATAAAGATTTCCAAGGCAGAAGAAAGCAACCTTATTTGGTGTGTATTTTATAGTTTGCTTGAACAGGTAGTTGAGCAATTAAATATTCCTGAACCTGAGAATCGTTCAACAGACAAGTTCAATGATTTAAAGTATGTTTTTATTGACGACCCTGTAAGTTCATTGGACGACAATCATTTGATTGAACTAGCTGTTAACTTAGCTCTAATCATTAAGAAATCTACTGGCTTGAAATTTATCATTTCAACACATAGCCCACTTTTCTACAATGTTCTCTATAATGAATTAGGGCTAAAGGCTGGGTATATCCTTAATAAACTCAATGACGGAACTTTTGACCTAATTGAAAAGAAAGGTGACTCAAATAAAAGTTTTTCATATCACCTTTTCCTAAAACAAACTATTCAGGAAGCCATAGACAATAATGCAATTCAGAAGTATCACTTTACACTTCTCAGAAATCTGTATGAGAAGACTGCAAATTTCTTAGGTCATCCAAGATGGTCAGAATTATTGCCCGATGACAAGCAAACATATTACAATCGTGTAATTCAGTTTACAAGTCATTCCACCTTATCAAATGAGGTAGTCGCAGAACCAACAGAACCAGAGAAGCAAACTGTAGCTTTTTTATTAAAGCATCTTACAGACAATTATAATTATTGGAAAGAAGTACAAAATGTCACAGTATAAAACCATAGCAGAGTCAAACAATTTCATTGTACTGGATAACTACATCAAGGATTCAGTTGTAAATGAGCCGCCTGCGGTCTACCAAACAGAGTCGGCACTGGAGCATGAATTTATTCAAGACCTAATCTATCAAGGTTATGAAAACCCTTTAAACTTAAATACGCAGGAAGCGATGTTGGCGAATGTAAGAGTGCAATTGCAATCGCTAAACGATGTAACATTTACTGATGCTGAATGGACTCGCTTTGTAGAAGAATATTTAGATAAACCAAGTGATAACCTTGTTGAAAAAACAAGGAAAATACACGACAATTATATTTACGATTTCGTTTTTGATGACGGTCATATCCAAAACATCTACTTAGTTGACAAAAAGAATATTGTTCGTAATAAAGTGCAGGTCATCAAACAATTTGAACAAAAAGGTACACATGCCAATCGTTATGATGTTACCATATTAGTTAATGGCTTACCACTGGTGCAAGTAGAGCTTAAAAAGCGAGGGGTTGCAATACGAGAGGCTTTTAATCAGGTACATCGTTACTCCAAAGAAAGTTTTAATAGCAATAACTCACTCTTTAAGTACATTCAGCTTTTTGTTATTTCAAACGGTACTGATAGCCGTTATTTTGCTAACACTGTAAAGCGGGATAAAAACAGCTTTGACTTTACCATGAACTGGGCAAAGGCTGATAATACATTAATCAAAGACTTAAAAGACTTTACGGCAACATTTTTCCAAAAACATACTTTATTAAATGTATTGCTTACCTATTCTGTTTTTGACACGAGTGATACACTGCTTGTTATGCGCCCTTATCAGATTGCAGCAACAGAACGCATGTTATGGAAAATAAAAAGTTCCTATGAAGCAAAGAAGTGGTCAACAACAGACGGTGGTGGTTATGTTTGGCACACCACAGGTTCAGGTAAAACGCTTACCAGTTTCAAAGCGGCACGTTTAGCCACACAACTTGATTTCATTGATAAAGTATTCTTTGTAGTTGACCGTAAAGACCTGGACTTTCAAACGATGAAAGAATATCAGCGTTTCTCTCCTGATAGCGTAAATGGCTCTGATAGTACAGCAGGTTTAAAACGGAATATCGAAAAGGACGATAATAAGATTATTGTAACCACCATACAGAAACTAAATAACCTCATGAAAAGTGAGGGTGATTTAGCCATTTATCAAAAACAAGTCGTGTTCATTTTTGATGAAGCACACCGTTCGCAATTTGGTGAAGCACAAAAGAACCTGAACAGAAAGTTTAAAAAGTTCTATCAATTCGGTTTTACAGGAACACCGATATTCCCTCAAAATGCTTTAGGTGCGGAAACAACAGCAAGTGTTTTTGGACGTGAATTACATTCTTATGTTATTACCGATGCCATTAGAGATGAAAAAGTTCTGAAATTCAAAGTTGACTATAATGATGTTCGACCACAATTTAAAAGTATAGAAACTGAACAAGATGAGAAGAAGTTAAATGCAGCAGAAAATAAAAAGGCTTTACTTCACCCTGCCCGAATTAAAGAAATATCTCAATACATCTTACAGAATTTCAGGATAAAAACGCACAGGAATCAAGGAAGTAACAAAGGCTTTAATGCCATGTTTGCCGTAAGCAGTGTTGATGCAGCCAAATGTTATTATGAGGAGTTAAACAACTTGCAAAAGGGTAGCGATAAACCTTTAAGGATTGCGACAATCTTTTCCTTTGCAGCCAATGAAGAGCAAAGTGCAATCGGTGAAATAGTGGATGAAAGTTTTGAACCCTCTGCAATGGATAGCAGCGCCAAAGAGTTCTTGACTAAAGCTATCAATGACTACAATGCCATGTTTAAAACCAGTTACGGAGTTGACAACAATGAGTTTCAGAATTATTATCGTGACCTTGCAAAACGTGTAAAAAACAAAGAGGTTGACCTAATTATTGTTGTTGGAATGTTCCTAACCGGATTTGATGCTCCTACACTCAATACATTGTTTGTTGATAAGAATTTGCGTTATCATGGCTTGATTCAAGCCTTTTCACGAACAAATCGTATTTATGATGCTACAAAGACTTTTGGCAATATTGTAACTTTCAGAGATTTAGAAAAAGCAACTATTGACGCAATTACTCTTTTCGGAGATAGCAATACGAAAAATGTGGTTCTTGAAAAGAGTTATAAAGAATATTTAGAGGGTTTTACAGATATTGTTACAGGTGAAGCACGTAGAGGTTACGTTGAAGTAGTTAAAGAGTTAAATGATAAATTCCCTAACCCTGACGAAATCGTAAAAGAGAAAGACAAAAAGGAATTTGCAAAACTATTCGGAGAGTATTTGAGAGTAGAAAACATTCTCCAGAATTACGATGAATTTAATCATCTCAAAGCATTTCAAGAAATAGACATAAATAATGCTGACGCTATTGAAGCTTTTAAAAAGGAACATTTTGTAACGGATGAGGACATTGCTGCAATGCAAAACATTGAATTGCTGAAAGAGCGTACTATTCAGGACTACCGCTCTACTTACAATGATATACGGGATTGGTTGAGGCGCCAAAAGAATGGTGAAGCACCCGAGGCTTCAACAGTTGATTGGGATGATGTGGTGTTTGAAGTGGACTTACTCAAATCGCAAGAGATAAACCTTGATTATATTCTCGAATTAATTTTTGAACACAACAAAAAGACAAAGGACAAAGCCACTTTAATTGAAGAAATACGCAGAGTTATTCGTGCAAGTGTTGGTAACAGGGCAAAGGAAAGTTTGGTGGTTGATTTTATTAATGAAACCGACCTTGATACCCTTCACGACAAAGCTAATGTTATAGATTCATTCTTTGCGTTTGCTCAAAGCAAACAAAAAACGGAAGCTTCAGAATTAATCGCAGAAGAAAATTTAAATGAAGAAGAAGCAAAACGATATATAACAGCTTCTTTAAAACGTGAATTTGCAAGTGAGAATGGAACAGAATTGAATGCTCTTTTACCGAAAATGAGCCCTTTAAATCCTCAGTATTTGACTAAAAAGCAGAGTGTTTTTCAGAAGTTAGTTTCGTTTGTAGAGAAGTTTAAAGGAGTAGGTGGGCAATTATAAATAAAACATCCTCTCATACTATCAATAACGCTCTAAAAAACTAATTACAGCTTCCACAATTCCTCTTCTTCCCAATTAGCAGGAAAGCCCATTGCAGAAATATCAACGTTTGGGTATTGTGTAAACAGCTTTTTTAATTTGGTTTTGAAAGAGCTGTTAGGGTTTACAGTTTGCAAAAAATATTTAATAATACTGAGCATAAAATAACTACGCTTATTTGAAGCGGAATTGGAGTTCAGCCATATCTTGCCGGGATTGTTTGGGAACTGGGGTCTGATGCTAAGTACTCTGTTCCATAATCGGGAGTGGTGTGCACATAGGTTACGCAAATAAACTATGCTGTGCAGCCAGGTTTCCATTACACTATCAGAAATTCCAAAATGCTTTGCTATAGCTCTTTTGTCTCGTCCCGGTTTTAAATTTTTATAGAGAACAGAAAGTGACCCGAAAGACGTTATTTCCATCATCATCCATGCGGGCGGCAATGGATCAGAATACTTTCCCCGGAATGCTTTTATGAACTCTTCATCACTTCTATTATATTCTTCACCAATTTTTGCTAAAGTATTAGCATGTTTTACCGGATCAACAAACAATTGCGGATTTCCAAACCAGAAAGTACCGTGTGTTAGAGAAAGCACATAAATCATTTTAGATCTAATTGCTACTTCTATTTTCTCCAATTCAGAAATTACCAATTTTCGTAGCTCTTTATCAAAGCAGTACAGTTTAAAGGCAGCATCTAATGTGGCTCCTTTCTTAAATTGATGATTTGCCTTATCTGCCAAAAATGGATACCAATAGCCGCTCAACCTGTAATAGCTGATGTTTTCAAGAAGATGAAGAGCTTTATCTTCATCTCCTATTGCCAATCCCCGGTCTTTTAATTTTTGAAGCTGTTGCTGATAGGTGATGGCTGGTTTTGTATAAGGAATCTTCGCCATTTCCTAAAATGAAAAAAGCTTACCCTGAGCGCCCTGTTCTAATGGGAAGGGGGGTAAGCATGTTGCTGCAAAAATAAGATTAACCACTTGCATTTTCAATGAGCGGCATCTGTTTATTTCCAATCTATACTCTATCATTCTGCCTATATTATTCTATCATTTTTAGCTGCACTTTCTATGCAAAACCTTGTTTACAAATTTGATTCTGCTATTTCGTTTTTATTTTTCTTTCCGTTCTCTCTTTGAGTTAGCTTATAAAGCTTCTTTCCGTCAATTACTTCTTCAGTAATATCATAAATTATCGACTGTTCCTTATAATTAACCCTAAGTGTATCGAAGAGGCTTTTTAGGTTAAGGTAATAATAGTCGCCAGCCTTTGCTACTCTAAAAGTGTCATCAATAATTTCATCATGAAGCATGATATACAATGATTTATCTTTTTCATCATCTTCATTCATACCCACAGAAGCGCTTATGCTGGATTTTAATTCCATCTTATTGGCAGCATCAACCGTAAACCCAAGCTTTCCGCTTTTGTGTATAGTTGCTTTTAGGTTTCTGTCAAGACTATTTGGGTTGAAAAACTTTATTTTCATAAAACAAAAATAGAAAAAATATCATTAAAAACAAATAAAAGTAAGCCATCCATCATTTTTCTATCTTTTTTCTTTATAATTTCGCCCTAAATTGAAAAATAATTTATTAAATTACATGTCTCAGACTATTCAACTCAATATCATTTCTTTCACACCTATTGAAGATAAGCTAACATTTGCTTTCTACCCGGAGAAGCAAAAAGGTATGGCACCTATTCATTGGAAAAAATTGTTTGAAGAATTTCCCGAAGACAGAGACAAAGCCAACCAATATTATTATACAGATTTTCAGCCTGCAAAAGAAGGAGCAATAGAAAAAGAAATTGAATTAAAGAGTGCCACATCTTTTGCCTGTCATTATTTTAGCTATCTCATTCATCAATATTTCAGTGCCAATCCCAATGCTGTTGTGTTTCCCAATTTTGTTGGCGATGTAGAGGTGTGGTTTAAAAAAGACGGGGGAAATAAACCTGTTTATCAGGAATACGAACGCTATACGTTGAATGTGCAGTATAGCGGTGCTGCATACAAGCAATTTAATATTTTATTATCCTACAATGGTGTTTCTAAAGTACTGCACAAATCAGTTTTAGATATTACAGACCTTGAAAGAAGTGCTTACACAAGGGTTTTGCATAAAAACAGAGTGTATCACTACGAGCATACATTACCGGAAGAATGTAAAGAAGAGTTAGAAAATGTATATCCGGTATTAAACTATGAAATCACCAAGCAATACGACCTGTGGACGGAGCTAAAGAAAACCAATCGTTACCCTGAATACTTAAAGCTACAAACTCATTTTTATAACACCTATCTCAATACAACAGAATTTAATCAACTTATTCAGCTCGACCCGAATGGGTTTTTCATAGTCCCTGACGATAAAATAAACATAGTAGGTAGCGGAAACAATAGCCTGCAATTTAAGAACGGAATACATATAAATCCGTTTTTGGGTGTGCTAACGCATAAGCCCTACAAAGCATATACGGAAAAGGCATTGAAACTGTTTTTTATTTATAAAAAATCCGATGGTGATTTTGTGAAAGGGCATATGTACAAGTTTATGATGGAAGGGTGGCACGGCTTAGTAGGTGGCAAACAAAAGGATAGTGCGCCATTAATTACTTACATCAATCAACCTTTCACATTTGATATTGATAAGCAAACGCCATTTGAAAACGATGAAACTATTTATGAAGAAGTAAGTAAGCAATTAGACAATTTCTCGATAGACCCTAATGTTACTTACGTTGCTTTATACATCAGCCCAATAAAAAAGGATGATAAAACACATCCTCAGCACGGTGCTTATTATAAAATCAAAGAGCATTTGTTAGAGAAAGGCATTACCTCACAGGTTATCTATAGAGAACATATTGATAAGCCAGACTTCTTTTATTTTCTGCCAAATATCTATGTTGCACTTTTGGCAAAAATGGGTGGTGTTCCTTGGTTGCTTGCACGGAGTAGAAGAAACGAATTGGTAATTGGTGTTGGTGCGTTTAAACCTGCCGATGCCGAAGAAAGATTTGTAGGCAGTGCATTTTGTTTTCAGAACAATGGCAGCTTTGAAGGCTTTAAGTGTTTCCGCAGTACAGAAACAAGCATATTGGCAGGTTCTATAAAAGATGCAGTGGAAAAATATATTGAAGAGCACAAAACAGCCGAACGTATAGTTTTGCATTTCTATAAAGAAATTTCCAATCCTTTGGAATTACAGCCAATCCTAAAAATGTTGGATAGCATAGGACACGGCGATGTTCCTGTTATCATTGTAACTATCAACAAAACGGAGAGTAGGGAATTTCTCGGTTTCGACTTGAACAGTGTAGGCAAAATGCCTATAAGCGGCACATATATCAGTGTGGGGTGGAACAAGTTTTTATTATTCAACAATGTGCGGTATAAAGAAGATAGTGCATTGAATGCAAAAGATTATCACTTTCCAATTAAGCTGTCTTTCAAATCCACCCATCCAGATTTATTGACACTTGCTGTTATCGGGCAATTGATAGACCAGGTTTATCAGTTCAGCCGTATGTATTGGAAAAGCATCAGCCAGCAAAATATGCCGGTAACCACAATTTATCCCGAAATGGTAGCAGAAATATTTCCTCATTTTAAAGAACCCAAACTATCTGCATTTGCAGAAAGGAATTTGTGGTTTTTGTAAGACAAGTACTATGAAAATAAAATTCTATAAGGTTATTATCTTTTCAGATAACCCTTTAACTACTCAATTTAGATTTGAAGATAAATTTCAGATTTATCCATACGCTTCGCCAAATGCACCACAAAGCGATAAGATAAAGTTATATCCAATTGCTTTGGAATATTGGGTAGATGAGGATGTAGACGTGGAAGTGCCTGAACTGTTTGAAGGTATTGAGGGTTTTTATTTGCAAACAGTAACATCAATGCTGCCACAAACTAAAATTTTATCTCTTCTAACTTCGTTATCTAACTATAGATTTTATGTGCCTCAAATAAAATGGCAATGGTTTTGTGAAATTTTTGGTGATGAGGATAAAGAGAAAATGAATAATCAAAAAAGTGTAGCAGGGTTAAATACATATTGGTATCCAGAAAGTTTTAAAGAAAGACAAATAGAGGATTTTTCAACTGTAGATTTTCCTTTAATAAGCTTTAAAAGCCATCCTGATTATTTTAGAAATATAACATTGGATGAAAATGAGGAAATTGTTTTTCCTGAACACATTTCTATAGCGCTTCATAATTACTATGCTTTGCCGGAACAAATAAAGCCGGTTATCGAAGCAACATCCTCACTAATTAATAATGGTATCGCACTAAGAGGTTCGATGAACAGCCTATCTTACATTTCCTTTATTTCAAGCATTGAAACACTGGTTGATTTTGAGTTTAAGAATGAAGAAGTAAAAAAATGCGAATGCTGCGGAACTACCCAATATCGGGTAATGGGTAAGTTTAGGAACTTTATTTTTAAATATGTTTCTACTGCCCCTGAAACTAAAAAACAACTAAATGAGATATATAATTTAAGGTCAAAGATTGCCCACGCAGGTGAACTATTATTGGCAGATAATATTTTTAGTTGGGGGAATGATAAGATTAGAGGCGAGCAGTGGCAAATTCATCTAAGTGCAATGCAGCTTTGTCGTGTTGCATTAACGAATTGGCTTTTAATGACAGCGAAGAATGAAAGCATTGTTCAAGAAAAAAAGTAAATCCACCGCACAAAAAAACACGGCTTTAGTCAGGCGCAAACAAACAAACCCTACCCTTCGCCTGCCTTCTATGCCATTGCCGCCGTTTACAACTGTCATACTATTTGTGGCTATGCAGCTATACAATTGGCACATTGCCTGTTTGCTTCGCTGCACAGTCAAAGAGCCAAGCCAAAAAATGCATAGCAACAAATAGACGCTTCGTTCCAACCACCACCACCACTTCGCTTATGCCAGTATGTAAATCGGCGGAAGCTACTTAAACATAATGTGGTCTTATAGGTTCGCTACGCACAGCCAACCCTTGCTTATACCTTCGGTATGCTATACAATGGCTGTCCTATAAGCACATTATGTTAAGTATCCAATGCCATAACCCGCTGTTGCCACCACACAAAGCCAACACACCAGCGGAAGCCGTGTTTTATAGCCAACGCTTCCTTGCCCACTCGCCCCACCACCCATTTCAATGGTGCAGAAAAAAATAAAGCATTTGTTTTTAGAAATACAATGTGCTACATAAAGTGTTTATTCATTCCGCTGCATTTCATTCCGGCAGCTATCGCAAATTTGCCTGCATTCCATTTCGCTTCATTCATTGCACCCCTTATTTGTAGCACCGCACAGCAAGCATATTTCGTTCCTCATATCCTTGCCTTTAAAACCCCACGCTTCAATGATGGTATGCTTTATTTTTTCTGCGGCATTTTGCCCCAATCCAATGTACAATGATTGATGAATTTGTTTTTTCAACAAAACAAAATGCAGGAAAAAAAGGTCGCAAAAATAGGCGGCTATCACAAGGCTAATCAATAAAAAGCCAAAAGACTACGGCATAATGGCAAGGCATTTAAGGTGCTTCGCTGCATAATTATTTTGCCTTGCCAGCCTGCGGCACTTATTCCGTTTCCTTTTGGCTTTTTGCCACGCCACCTTTCAAAACTGCTTTCTTTTTTCCCTTTTTTCTTTTGAAAAATATTTATGGCAGCAGTGGAAAAGTAACCTTAAAAATGATAGCGATGGTTGCCCCAAAAGTTCAGCAGTACAGCCCTAAAAATGATTATGCAGCGTTTACATTGTTTGCACTTTGCAAAGGCTTGAATAGTGGTAAGCCACTTGATAAACCTTGTGCCAATTGCTTTGCTATTCTTTGCCGCAATGCAGAAGAAAAAGAATTTTACAAATCGTTGTTGTTTGGTTTATGGTTTTCAAAAGCATTTCATCAAATATTGGTGGGTTCGGTTATTGAGTTTATCCGCATCAATGATTTTAAGCAATTTGTTTTTGATGCTGCAAAGCGTTTGGAAGGCAATAAAGAAGCCTTTGCAAAAGATGTATCAAAGGCAGCCAATTATGAAAAACTACAATTGCAATATTTACAAACAGCAGCATTATTAGCAGACCTTAGAAAAGCCATCATTTACCGCCATTTGCGCAGCCGTTAGGTTCACAAACAGATTGCCGTCAAACTTCGCTGCCATAATAAAATAATTTGTGTGCAAGGTACTTCGGCGGGCTAACGCACAAAGCCCAATGCAGCCAACAAAAAGACTACGGCATAAACACAAAGCCAACGCACAAAGGCTATCATTTATTCCGTTTCCTTTTGGTTGGACTGCGCCGCCTACGTCGAAGAATGCACATAAATTTTTTATTATGAAAAAGCAGCTTCGTATTCTTGGCGTTCGGCATTTGTCGGTGTGCCCTTTCAGCAGTTCTTGTTTTCCTGTGCCTGTTGTGCCTCAGTCAGTGTTTGGCAGGCATTTCCGTAGGCAGCCTGTTTATTATCGTCCTGCGCCGGGTGTTTGCGTTTATCGCTTGGCTTCGGGTTGGTTCGTTTGGTGTTTCCCTTCGGGTCGCCGCCAGCTTTCAGCTTTGCCCTTTTAGGGCATTGCTGATAAACAAAAAGCCCCGCAAGAATGCAGGGCAATTTATTTAACTGAAAGAAAGAAGATTGATTACACGCCGCCATCAACTTTTACCAGGGCAAGAGCATTAAACGCACCATTTTTCAAAGGGTACATTTGCGCATTCACTTCCTGATAAAACTCTACACCTAATACAAGGAACAAAGGTTTTGTACTTGCGGCAGTTACAGCGTTGGAAAGGTTAAGAGCAGCGGTTGCAGTAGCATCCCACGGAAGGATTGCAGAACTGTCATCAGCCACTGTGTAGGTTTCATTTTCAAAATCAATTTCCACACCTGCGGAAATGATTTTGTAGTGTGTTGTTCCACCAGGTGCTGCTATCATATTGATAGGGACATAAGCCGGAATATCAACAGTCAACGCACCGGAAGGACGGTCAATGTTGGAAGTAAAAGGCGCATACAAAGTATTGCCCAATTTACCATTGATGTTGAACTCAAAGCCTTGCAGCAATTCAGCTTCGCCATCAATCACATTACGTTGCCCACGAGGGTTAGTAGCATCTGCCTGAATAACCTTTACCATTTCGGTTGTTAATCGGCTTACTACACGGCTATCAGAAGCGTTTTGAAGCAATGCACGGAGAGAAGTACGCAACACTTTACCGGCTTTACCTGCTCTGCCAAATTCCGCACCGTTTTCACGTGTACGTTGAAAGTTAGGGTCGTTGGCTATTCGTTCACCGGATACACCGCCTTTTTCACGGGCAAGGTAGCCGTCTTTAGATTTGTAGAAGGTGATACCTCCGATAGTACCATCCAGTTTGATTATGCCTTTTTGCTGTGCCATTGTATAAAGAATTTAAGAGGTTACAAAACAATTTCAGAGCAAAATTATTTAGCCTTTATATCCCTGACAAATGCGACAAGTCGTCCGTTCCGATATTTCCATATTATTCCAACAAACACCAAATTGTAGCCTTGCTTTATTGATTATCTTTGCCCTATCGCATCCATATCAAAAGCATAAATGCAGTATGGATAGTGTATGAAGAATTGTAAATAATGAACAGACTGTGCATATACCCTAAGGATATTATGGTAATCACAGGCAGAAGCGACAGGTATGGTAGAAACCTCATCAAGAAGATTAAAGAATACTTTAGCAAGGAGCAACACCAGGTTGTTACAGTTGATGAGTTTTGCCTATATATGGGTTTGCAACCCGAAGCAGTATTAAAGCAACTGCGATAGTAAACCTAATCTTAGCTTCGCCGATGATTAGGGTTGTTGCACTCTATGGCGAACAAGTTATTTTCTTTTCTTTGTCACCTAATTTCCTTTACTGATGCGGATTTTGTTGCCCAGTTGTTGCCATAAATCGGCAAAGCCTTATTGGATAAGGGATTGCATTTTTTGTATCGGTAAGTAATTCATTAAAACCACAAATAATAAATCATCTAAAACAAAACCCATTCCCTGGCCTACGATTGCTTCTGTTTCTCATCCGTTACCTTAGCCTGATCGAATGTGAGATTAGAAGAACCTTCTCCCCGCCCGCTTTGTTTTCTTATGCCCAGCCAGTTCACTACTTTACCATTGTACCAGCGGGTGCGCTGATAGGATTGATATATCACTGTTCCTGCCCGGGTTACTTCCTCTTCATTAATAAAATAGGTGGTTTTCTGGTCTTCATCCAGCCCTTCGCGCAACAGGCTGGTACGGGGCTCAACCTTTGCTGGCTTTTCGGCATCCCCATTTAATATACGTGGCATGGCGGCACGCTGTAATCGTATAGCGCGGATACTTTTATCCATTCTCACAGGGATGAACGGTATCCAGTTTTCAGGAACGGTATTCATTACCTCATAGTGCAGGTCGGCTTTATAAGTAATGGCAGCGGGTGTAATGGAGCCTTCTTCAATACCTTTGTCCACTAATTGCTGGTAACGCATTTTTAGTTCAGTGGCCGCTTCGCCGCCTTTTTTGTCCCAGCCTGTAGCCAGGGGAACGATACGTTCAATGCCCCAAACCATATTGGCCATTTCATCCCGTATCAAATGCACTTCCTCAAGTGGTT
Source organism: Niabella sp. (assembly GCA_047601605.1). Taxonomy (GTDB): domain Bacteria; phylum Bacteroidota; class Bacteroidia; order Chitinophagales; family Chitinophagaceae; genus Niabella. Next base: position 12,053 of record JASGIU010000003.1, on the reverse strand, counting down.
TGCCTTCCTGTATTTTCGATACTGTGGGCAGCACCAGCAAACTTGTGTCGGCTATTTCCCCGTTGTTCCCTTTGGTGTTTACAGTAAACATCGACCATTTATTCCAGGCATCATCAAGACCTTTTCCTGCGGGTTCTATCCAGGTACGCTCTCCGAACACATTGGTTACAGCAAGTCCTTTTACGCGGGCGATGCTACCCGCAGGTAAGGTAACGGGCAATAAGAACCAGTCGTTGGCATATACCATGGCGTATTCAATGAAGAGCAGTTTGCCGATATCGGTTGTAGTAGGTTTAATATTTCCAAAATTGGTTCGGCCGTCCTCAAAAGCCCACCAGCGTGTATTGGGCATGCCATCGAATGAAATAGGTGCTGGAATGAAATTTAATTTAAGCGCGTCTTCAATATTTTCGGCAGCAGGAGCGCCCGTATCACCTAATGTTTGTTGTTGTGGGTCAATGTCCAGGTTATACCAGTCAAGATGCCCCTGGTAGTATTCATCTGCTGTGAATACCTTTTCCGTATCGCCCGAAGGAGCAGCACAACCGAATTTATACTCTAATTGCTGCGGCTGCCAGGCATCTTTTCCATCGTTTACAGGTTGATAAAAAAGTTTTTCAAACCATGCTATAAACTTTTCTCCCAAAGCACTGAAAGCAGGGTGATCTGCGGCGTTAACAGATGCAATGCCGTCATAGGCATTACCTCCTGTTTTCAAAGCAAAATAAAGCCGGGCACCATCCATCAACCTCCCGGCTACGGCGTTTAATTGTTGCCAGGATTCCTTATGCGCTGTTAGGGGAACATCGTCTTTATTGCCGGCATCTACAGGAGCTATTTCATAGGCACTAATAAATTCATTAATAATAGCACTTCCGTAGGGTTTGATCAGTTTGAGCCAGTGGCGTCCCATCAGCAGGCGTATGTCCAGCGAGATATTCGTATGGCCTGTTTTGAAGGGGATCTTTCTTTTTTCTACTTTGGCTTCCAGCGGAATAGTATCATCAAATACTTCAACTGAATTATTGCCGGGGGCGTATTTGGTCAGTTTTGTTTTTCCCATATACATCCGGGCATGTACCGGCGACCCGGCATCGTCTCCGAGGAATTCGCCCATCTGCCACTGCTTGGTTAGCATCCATAGCGGATCTCTTATTTCAGCCTTTAAAGCCCGGTCGAAATTATCGGTGCGGGGCCGTGGTTCCAGCCGGTTCCAGAGTGTGATGCTTCTTAATTTCTTAAGCGATAGCTCCTGTATAATATTTTCAACCGCTACATATTTGTTCATGATTTCTGGTTTAATATTTCATGAAGGTTATTATTGAAAGCAAAGTTCAGCGATGCGGTAAGAGGATGCACCGTCATGGATGATACGAGCGCCGGCAAAAAACGTGCATAAGATGTGGTATCAACATGTGCGGGTTCAATGGCCCTGCGTTTGGCCATGTTCAGGGTTTCATTTACCGTGTTCAACAGGTCTTGCCATTGCCAGGAACCCGTAAATCCGGTAGGCATCGCTAACAGTATTACCTGTGGTGGTTCCGCATTAGGCCGGTCGTAATGAAATGTAACACCAATGTCTTCTTCCTTTGAGGGAATGATCTCGGTCCATTCATCTATCAATATACCACATTGCCTGGCATCCTTATTGAAGGGCATTGCATAATGGGCTGTATATAACAAACGGTCGCCTGTGGTGTCGTAATCGGCGGGATATTCCAAAGCCAGCCAGCTGTCTCCTGTTTTATACGGTAATTGAAGCGGATGTAGCTCGGGGGCGTTTTTCTTGAACGCATCAGCCAATAAGGTAATATTTTCCCAGTGGTGTAGTTTTTCTCTTACGCGGGCTACGCCATACAGCCAGTCATCAACAGGAAAATCATAAAGCGTAACGCCCTCCGCGTTGGGCTGTGTGGCATAAGTGAGCAACTGGCTGGTGTCGCCATAGGCATTGTTCCATTCCATACCGGCTGCAGTTGTTAATTCAAACTCGGGGATGATCTTAAAGTCCTCATGAAACAACAGCTTCACTATATCATTCATAAGCGATACTTTCTTTGCGTTTTCACTTATAGTGTCAAAACTGTCGGATCTCGTTTTTGCGCTTTCCAGGCGGCTCTTCAGGTCATTGGAAAGCAGTGTTGCTTTTGTGTACAGGTCTTCTGCAAAAACAATGAATTGAGTTTCATTGTCGGCTAAAGAAAATGTATCAGCGTCTATATCTGCAATGCTTGCTTCCAACGTTTTTATTTCCATCAATAAGCCATACAGGGTAGGGTTTGCGGTAGTTGCAACAGCTTTGAAATTGTTGACAGTGTTCACAAAATTTGCCCGCGTTGTGGTAACCAGCAGATCCCGGTAGTCGTTCGGAATAGCAGGGACGGTAGTCCGTACCACAGGTGAAATAAACAATTCTGCGGCCTGCAACAACTGTATCTTTTCTTCATCGGTGGTGGCCGGAGGAAGCAGGTCATAATCGGCAATGGCCTGGTCGAAGCCGGCGAGGCTGTTCTTCCATTTTGCAGTAAGCGCAGCCACCTTGTCAAGCAATCCCTTATATATTTCCTTTTTGGTTTGGTAGATGAAACCAAAGCCTGTTTGTGGAAGGCCGTATAAACTCAATTTATCTAATATAGGTAATAGGGGAGCGATAATATTTACATCCAGGGCAGCGATTATCGCATCATGGTTGGTTTCAACATCATCCATTAAAGACGTTAAAGGCGTAATGTAATTGGTAAGCTCATTGTCCAGTACGGCTTTCAGTGTGGTGCAGGCATTGTCTAATCTTATTTTGTTTATATCAGAAAATACAGCAGTGTCTTCCTGTGCTTTAGCCTCAATAGCGATGCTCACATCATTGGGTGTAAGGGGGCGGGAACGTAATAGTATTGCCTGCAGGCTATGTATGTAAGATGCTATTTCAAAGAAGCTGTATTTCCCGGTAACCTGCTTCATATAATTGATGGATACTGTTACATCTGGTCTTACACCGGGTTTATCCATTACAAACTTCAATACGCGGTCGTCTATTTCTTTTAGTGCCTGGTCGCTGTCGGTGTTAATAAGGTATAAAAGGTCGATAGGCTGTACACCTAAAGCTGATGCCGGAACTTCTTCGTCTGCGATGGTTCCGTAACTAACCGTGCAAACAATATTGTTGGTTGATGGCAGCATGGTTTGTAACCAGTCATTGATAGCCGGCTCTGCATTTGCCCGTGGCGTAAAGGAGGTATTGCCCGTTAAGCCGGGTTTAAAATGCAGGCCCACCCTGTGTGTAAGGTTTGTGCCGCTCCGCGGAGTTTGAATAACTTCGGGCGTAGCCGGGAAATTACCTTTGCTGAACGTGTCCAGAGTAGCATTGCTTCTTTCATAATTTGCCAGCACTGCCTGGTACACACTTTCAGAAATAGCCAGGTCGGCTACGGCGTCGTTAATGTCCCTGATCTTGTCTAATTCCTTGCTAATAGCGGGGCTTTGTGCAGAGGGGTGATCCAATGGTGGAAGGTTGGCTTTGCCAAACGGATAGGTAGTAATACCGGTTTTTGTTACGTGATCGATCAATGAAAGCCCGTCGATCACATTTCTGGCTTCAATGGTCTCAACCGAATCGCTGTCAGTATCATCAACCGCTGTGTCTTTGATCCGGTTTACTGTTAATGGAAATGCCTTTCTTAGCTGGTAAATGTAATAATCCAGCTCTACGCCCGGGTAACCTTCGTGTAAACCTCTTTCAAAATAATAACCCAGCAGGGCGCCGAGGGTTTGCCCCTGGCGGATGCCTTCAATAGCCGATAGCGCTTTTCTCACGCGTTCTGAAGAAAGATTTACACGTAACGCATCAGGATTGCCATTTGAAGTATAGCCGTTACGCAGTATGGCAGCTGTTAATGCATGGTCCAGGGAAGGTGCTGTAATATGCCCGCCATTTTTACTATCCCGCATCAGGGGAATCTCCTGACCTTCAATAAACATTTTACGCAGCCCCTCGTCCTCCAGCTCGACCGGCGTTAACACTTTGTTTTCTGATTTTACATGCTCCACCCAGCCGAAAGCGCCAATATAAATACCACTGCGGGTTGAGCTTTCTCTGGTATCATTATTATTATTTAACATGCCCCGCATACCTGCGAGCTGATAATTTATCAACCCGGACTTCCACGCATCTAACCGGTACGAGCAGCAGTCCAGGTGCTCAGCAAATAGCCGTTCTAATCTGGCCGTGGGCAGGTCTTTCAGATATTCCATGGCTTCCAGCTGTTCTTTCATGTATTGAGAAGCCACTTCGGTTTTAATGATCCTGGGAATATAATCGCCTACCAGCAGGTCGGTATTGCCGGTAATAGCCGGTTGTTTTTGGTAGAGGTAGTTCCATTTGCTTTCGCTGGTTTTTGCAGTTGTCTGGATGTGCAAAAATGCAGGCTCCAGTTTGGCCGAAGCCACCTGCTGGTTGGTGAGCAGGTTCACTTTTTCAAAAAGGCGCAGACTTACTTCAATATAGCTCAGGTCTAAGGCATGGTGCATTACCAGGTATAATAGCGCCGTAGGTATCTTACTATCGGTAAAGCCCTGTTGTTTACGCAGCGCATCGTGTGAGGTTTGGGCGGCTTCTATTAACCACTGAATATAGTTTTTATCATCTGCCGTATAACTTCTTATCTTATCGGTTTCTGAAAGTGGCCGGTCGTCTATCAGCGCTCCTTTCAATAAATTCTGACTGGTTAAAAAGAACTTGTTGAGGATGTCCGGGATATCTGCATCAGTGTAGCCAAATTTTTGCAGCAGACTGACGCCGCTTTGTACATAACCGGCGCTTAAAAACAGCGCAATAATAGTACCACCCAGGCCCAGCAAGTTATACCGGTTAAAAATATCTTCTTTGCTCTCTGCCGTACGCTGGTAGAATTCGATGGATACGGGGGTTAAGCCCAATGCGTCCAGTAATATCTGGTGCGCATCGCCAGGCTTCCCGATATAGGAAACTTTGCTTAATAAAGGTTTCCAGTCCTCATCCATCTGTTTTAATAACGCAAATAGTTTTTGCAGATAGCCGATCCCTGTATCGCGCAATTGCGGCCTTGGATTCAGCCATTTTATGTTTCCAAAATCAGTTGTTGGTAAAATGCCGTAGGGCTGTTTGCCTATTTTAATTGCAGGTATACGTCCCCGGCCATTTACATATTCATTAAAAAAATTGCGTGTATTGGTGATATCGGGTTCTTTAAAAACAGGCTGCATCAGTGTTTCCATCATGTATCCCTGTGTGGCAGGCCATAATACGGTATTCATCATACGTGCTTCTGCCTGGTCGCTCAGGTCGCTGTTGCTTATCTTATTTACAGCATCGTAGCTAATGCCTAAACATTCTGCTAACCACTGGCCGTCTTTCTTTTTTTTCCAGTCGGTTTCTATCTCAAATAGCTTACCTTTTTTCAGGGCTGCAAAACTTTCATCGGGGTCGTCAAAAAAGTTATAGCCGGAGCTTTCAGACTCCGTGTTGTTTGTGGGAGTACCCTGTTGCAACAGGGCAAGGCCCTTACGGCTTTTACGATGATGATCGAATAAATTTTCAACCATGGTTTTGCCTTTTTCTTCATCGGCGCTTAATCTTATACCTAATACTACCAGCCTTGTAAATCCTGTTCTTGCCTGTGCTGCCGTTACCGGTATTTTAACGCCCAAACCATTTTGAATGGCAACGTTAAAATCTGTCATCCATCTTAATTCCTGCGGAAGGATGATATCACCATTCTCATCTTTCGAAAACTGGTCTTCGTCTTTGAGCCCCGGATCGGGAGCCACGAATAATGGTGATGGAATGGGATCTAATAATTTTTCGAAAGCTATAGTATCGCCTTCGTATCCTACTACTACAAACTGCTCCGGCAAACTGTTTACCGAAGGAGCTTGCGACCAGGATTGTGATTTGGTAATGATGGAGGCTGCATCGGGAAGTTGTAAAAAAGCCAGGGAAACGGCTACTTCTTCTTTTTTGTAGGGTGCCGGTGGCGTTGCTGAAAGATTAAAAGGAGTATAAGCCGTAATTAAATTTTCAGCGGCTTCGCTGCTGCCGGTATCAGCTGTCAACTGAGCAAAGGCTTGTTGTTCCTTCCCTGCATTGCCCATTATTTTCCAGATGGTTGTCCAATAGGTTTCCAGTGCTGTTTTCTCAGCATCGGATGGCAATTGCGATGAAGCGATTACAAGCACCACATCCTTTTTGTCGGCCTTTTTGGGCGCATCATCGCTGTTTAGGGGGGTATATTGCTCAATGATGTAGGAAGCACGCCCTGAACCATGATTGCCGGCCAGCATGCGCCATGCCCCTCTTTCCATATTTTCATCGCCGCCGGCTTCCCAGTGTTGTTGCCAATAAATAGCGGCATTCTTTACTTCGGTTTCGGAAAGCATTTCTTCAAATGTATCAACCAGGCAATCGTCGGGGTAAATGCGTATCCAAAGCTCATCGGAAACACTATTGCCCCGGGTTATTTTTTTAAACCGGGTTTCTATGCGTACCGGGAAAAGCAAAAAAGGTATCTGGTCGTTTTTCTGCGCGATCTCCTTGCGCGGATCAGTACGAAGCGCAAAATCGGTATAGATACTTCCGAATCTTTTCTTTGCATCATCAAAAGCATATTGGTTCTTTTCAAAAGCGGCACTGGCATTTTTTTCAAGCGCCTCCAGCCTGCTCAGCTCCTTTTGATAAGCATCATAGTTGGGGCTTACTTTTCGTAGCAACGCCTCTTTTTGGTTGCGTACTTTATTAAGCTGTTCCCTGCTTTGCAAATAACCGGAGTGGGCTGAAGCATATTGCTGTCTCGCTTCTTCCAGCTGTTGTATCGTATCTTGAAATTCGGGCATTTTGATTGTTTAAGAGGTTTACAACTATTGTTTGGGTAGCATTTCACCTGCATGTACAGCCATAAGCACCGGTACCTGGTATAACATGTAAGCGATGTCGGCTGCGTTCATATCTTTATTCCAGGATACCTGTATATCATCGGCACGCTGGTCTTCCTTTTCTTTATCATCAGGGTATTCTAATGTATTGTTATCCAAATTCTGGGTAATGGTGGCATTGCCTACTGGTATGAACGTGCCTGCAGGTGAGTTATCCGGGGTTACATCATCCCAGGATAAATCGTTCCATACTTCGGGCGATTCATTGTCCTGGTCTATATCCAGGCCATACCTTGGCTCTCCGGGCCTTTCTTTAATGCAGAAGAACCAGCCGGGTTTGTTTATATCAGCATCGGTTTCGCCGGTACCTCCTAAAGCTTCTTCTACTGTAAGGTCAAAGCCAAAAAAGTAAATATCCGGTTCTACTCTTGCTTCATACAAAGGTGTTTTAAGCTGATCGGGTGGTGGTGTATTGGTATTGGTCAAATCTACCAGTTCCCTTTCCACTTTGTTGTTGATATGTCCGTCTTTCATTGACCATTTTGCTTTTTGAGCATAATCACGGCATTAGGATATTTTTTCAACAAATCCCCACGTATTACCAGTACTACTTCTTCTTCCTTATCTCCGGCGGCCTCCCTGTTATCATGATCTCCAAGCTCTGAGGTTTTTCTCCATTTGTGAATAGGTGGAATATCTTTGAGGTCTTCTTTTAACTGTTCAGCGCTACGGCCTTTGGTATCGAAATAGGTGGTAGTATCCCAGAACTGGCGAAAATAGCTGCCCCGCTGATCGGTTGGATATTCCCGCCATAACAGTTCTCTCGAAAATTCATGATTCAGCCCCACCATATAAGATTCGATGAACTTTTGGTTAGTTTCCATTAAGGAAATCGTATTTTGGCTGATATAATTAAGGTTCGGCAAAAAATACTCTTTAGAGATGTTCTTCAGCGGTTCATACATGGGCAGATCAATCTTTGGATATTCCATTACCTGCACAAAATTGTCTATCAGCAATTGCTTTATCCGGGCCGGTATAAATAAACCGCTGAAAACCATTTTAGGTATGGTAACTGCCGGATCAATTGCTTTATAAGTGATATCTGCGGTGACCGTAATATTTAATTTTGGACGCGGCACAATTTTGCCCAGTTCTTTTGCTGTTTGTATAATAAGTAATGATTCTTTAAGAGATCCTTTAAATCTTATGGCCTCTTCACTGTCGGCATTGCCATGAGCCGGCGTGAAGTTATCACCCGGCATTGTAACCCTGAAATTGGGGCTCAGGGGCATTTGATCTACCGACTCCGGCGTTTGGTTTTCTTCGGAAAGAGAGTCACCGTGCCGGACTGTTTTTTCCCATTTGGAAATATAAAAAAGAAAGGCTGCCAATGCTGCCGCTATCAGCCCAAAGAACATTCCACCAACAAGTGTAAATCCGGTCAGAAATGCCAGCAGCAAACAAATGACGATGGCAATGATCAGCCAAAGCCGCAGCTTTGGATATTTTCTTAACAGATTAAGAATAAAAGGGGGTGTGTCTTTCGGCATCATGCTATCTGCCACCTGGTCAACTGTAGGTAGCGTTTCGGGAACTACTTTCGGAGGAGCTATTACAATCTCTCCTTCATTGATACGTGCAATCAGATTTCCGGGTGAGGCAGCCCCCTCAAATAATGACTTTTTTATGACCCTTCCTCCAGGGCGAATGATCTTGCGCATGGATGGTGAAACCACAGAGCGTGTAATAACACTTTGTGCCACTTCGTGAGAAATGGTGATGCCGGTGGCTTTGTTCAATATCCTGCTTTGCACGGGGGCTGTAAAGAACAAGGTTTTTTCTGCGGATGCCTGTATTAATGGTGTAATTTGCTTATGGTACCAGCTTAAAGATACTAACCTTGCAAACTGTGCAAAACGAAGCTTACGGTTTGCTTCCAGTATTTCGCCAACCTGCTCCCAGGCTGTTTCCATATAACTTTCCTGGTTATCCTGCACCACTTTGGTGCCGTAGGCTGCCGTTACACGCCAGCGGGGGTCCAGGTTTAGCTGGTGCACCCAATTTTTATTGTTGTATGCATCTGTTCCATCACGTTTGGTAAGCAGGCGTTCGGTAAGCGCATGCCATCTTCCATATAAAGGAGCAGTAATGATTGGATCGGGATTATCGCTGATACCAGCTTTGGTATTTGCTTCTTCTGCTGTTTTTTGGGAATAATCATCAGCAAGATTTATAAAAGCTGCCAGGTCCTTCTGAAAGGGGTGCGGATAGCCGTTCTGATCCCAGTTCTCATATTTCAGTACTTCCTGCTTGTCAGCATCACTCATAGTGATGAACGGAACTTTTAAAGCGCCGCCTAATTTTAAAATACCACCTAATTCAGGGTTTGTAATACCACTGATATTGCTGCCGGGATATTGTACATCCATATCCCTTCGGCCAACGCGTTTATCAATGGGCTGTGGCTTTAATAAACGAACGAGGTACTCAAAGTCGCCTACATCGCCTGTACGGAAAAACCAGCGATGGTACACCGGGTAGTTATCAGGCTCGGGCCGGTTTCCATAGGTTTCCCAGGCTGAAAAAGTGGCGTGCGGAACGGTTGGCGCAGCGGGGTCGAGCCCCAGGCCGGCAAGCCGCCCGGTTTCAAAAGTCGGGATCAGGAGACGCATGGTAAGCGGTATTCTTTTCCAGTTTCATGGGGCAAAGAATACGTGAACTGGCCAGGTCAGGATTGGCATTGATCACCGATTGGAACCTATTGGCATTCTTTATGGTATCAGTTTCAACAATTTGCTTTTCACCGTCCATAATACTCTGGCTGATATGCACATGCGCCCAGGCCCATAACTAATCTGCCGGAGGAAATTTGGTACCGGCATTGGGCACAGTTATATAAGATAATGGACGGCCAAGCATATTTTTAGCTTCCTGGAAATCACCTTCCTTTAATATCACTAATGTGATCCAGGGACGCAACCTGTCGTTGGTGGGCGCTGCCGGAGTGTATCGCCAGGGAAAACTCCCATCGTAAAACTCAATGTAAGGCAGGTAGTTTGGCTCAAAATTGGTGATCCAGTTCTTTGGTTCCTGCTTTATGACCACTTTTGAATCAATACCTATGATATCACCCGGGCCATAAAGCTCAACATCTTTTGAAAAAGGAACAATGGCTTCACTTCCATCTGTTTTTTCTGTTTTGAGGGAAAACGCCACTTTTACTTTGGCTCTTACGTTTACCATAGTGTCTCCATCGACGTTGGTAATTTTATTGGCGAGGCCTTGCCGCAGCCAGGGTGAGAAGGTATGATTCGCAATTGTGTAACTCATGCCGCTGTATTTATTTCCAATTGGGAAATTACATGTAGCGAATCCTTAAGCTTGGATCGGCAGCTATTTGCTGGTTCATAAACTCACGGGCCTGAGCCTCGCTAGTAAAAGAAGTGCCTCTTCCATACGCTTTATTATTGGTATTATCAGCCACATAATACCCGGCCTGCCCCGCAACAATTTTTTCGGTGTAAGGAGAAAGCTTTGTTTTGTACTGCTTTGACAATACAAGACGTGCACAGCATTGTTGTGCAGGAAGTGGGTGAACAGGATTTACTGATGAAGCCATGAAACAGCAGATAAAACGTTTGAAATTATTATCAATGACTATCAGCTCATAACGAACTACGCGTCGTACAGCTCTGCCGGTAGTTACCTGCTGCCCCGCTACAGACAGCTCTACGCCACTTTTTTCTTTTTCAATGAAGGAACGTGATAGTTTGGCCTCATTCTTCATTTCCTGGTACTGGGCCATGGCGAAAAACTGTTCGGGATACGCCCGTTTTTTGCAATCCGGTAGAACCGGTATCAACGGAAACAGCCACTTTTTTGCGTCCGCCGTTTTTTGGGTACCTACTTTATCAAGGGTCAGTTCAAGCGGAATATAACGCTGACTAACCTGAAGTGTGCCTAATGGATGGGATCAGCGCTGTCTGTCTTATTTCTCTTAAGGCAACGAGAAATATTACTACCGGCGGGTAATTTTGCTTTCCAGTTTTCAAGTTTATTAAACTCTTCTGTAACCTTTGGCATTATTTCGATGGGAGGGAGGGTGGTATTTCTGATTCACCCCAGGTTTCATCAAAGTCCACATCAAAATCAAAGAACAATATCGAAATAGTTCCTGTTCCCTTAGCACGATATGGTGTTGGCCCCTCGAGCGACATTCTTACACTTACGCTGAACAGGCCGATACCAATACTTTTACAGACAGGGAAGCTGAAACCTGTACAATAAAATAGAAAGGAGAGAACTGGAAAAGCGCATCAAAACCAATATGCCCTTTTATGTTGCAGGCGCTGAATCCAAAGTAGAGCTCTGCCCTGGCACCGAATTGCACTGTATTGGAAGTGACCGCAAAATAGCCCAGCACCCTTATTTTAGCAACAGGGGTATCGATAATGTTTACAGAGAGGAATCCGGTCAGGCGCCGGGAAGGGCAATGGCGGTGGTTTGCTGAGCGGGATGGAACCCCCTATACTTACTACAAAATTGGCATCATCGCCCCAGGCAATTAATAATCCCATGCCTCCTTCAATGGTCATAAACAGGAGTGCGTGAATCGAACAGCACGGCATAAAACCACATCCGGCTTTTATCGAACTCGATAGCGCCTATAAAGTTTACCTGTAGTTTAAGGATGGCCGCTTCTTCGGTGGGTAATACAATTTTTAAAACGCCGACAATGGCTATGTTTCCCGGAATTTCGATAATAATACCCAGTGCAACAGAAATAAGGGCCGGCGTTCCCCAACCAATTTTTGCCATGGGTCCTATCAAAAACTTCCCCTCTTCAATAGGAAAGAAGAGCACGAAATCGCTGATGATACGCGGCGCATTTTCAATAATATTTTGAGGGAACATGACGCTGTTAATACCGCCTATACATGCCTCTGCCAGCGCATCTAATTTCATGCTGCGGTTCAACCCTAACAGACCGCCTACTCCTAACAGTACAAAGCCAAACCCTAACTGGATACCGGTCCCAAACTCAGCAGTGATAATGATCAGCAGAGCAAAGCCTTTTGAGCCATCCGGCATTTTGGTATTGATGATGCCTATAGCTTTTAAGGAGATCACTTCGCTAAAGGTTAATT